>JBBQVA010000042.1:0-2991 GCA_038211945.1 Sphingomonadales bacterium | reverse complement strand
TCAATAGCGCTTTGACGCAATTGACGGCCGCGTGACGCCGTGTGGCCCATGTGATACTGCCGCCGGCGCAGAGGACACAATCTTGACCCATTCAACCGCCCCGACCCCGCTGGAATCCCGGTCCAGTGGCCCGCTGACCGGCAAAGTCCGCGTTCCCGGCGACAAGTCGATCTCGCACCGCGCCCTGATCCTGGGGGCTCTCTCGGTCGGCGAAACCACGATTTCGGGCCTGCTGGAGGGCGAAGACGTCCTCAATACCGCCAAATCCATGCAGGCGCTGGGCGCCAAGGTCGAACGATCAGGCCCGTTTGCCTGGTCGGTGCGAGGCGTCGGCGTTGCGGGCTTCGCCCAGCCGGCCGCAGCGCTCGATTTTGGTAATTCCGGCACCGGCTGCCGGCTGGTGATGGGGGCGGTCGCCGGTTGCCCGATTACCGCGATATTCGATGGCGACGCCTCGCTGCGCTCCCGCCCGATGCGGCGGATCCTCGATCCCCTGGAATTGATGGGCGCCAAAACCGGCGAGGCCAGGGAAGGCGGCCGCCTGCCGCTGACGCTGCATGGCGCCCGCGATCCGCTGCCGATCCTGTACCGGACCCCGGTGGCATCCGCCCAGATCAAGTCGGCGGTGCTGCTGGCGGGGCTCGCCGCGCCCGGCGTCACCACGGTCATCGAGCAGGAAGCCAGCCGCGACCATACCGAACTTATGCTCAAGCACTTTGGCGCGGAGATCATTTCGACCCATGAAGGCAGCCACGGCCGCCGGATCGCGCTGACCGGCCAGCCCGAACTGCACGGGGCTGCGGTGGTCGTGCCCGCCGACCCGTCCTCGGCCGCATTCCCGATCGTGGCGGCGCTGATCGTCGATGGCTCCGACATCGTATTCACAGACGTCATGACCAATCCGCTGCGCACCGGCCTGTTCACGACATTGCGCGAGATGGGCGCTTCCATCGAGGAAAGCGAAGTGCGCGGCGACGCCGGCGAGCCGATGGCGCAATTGCGCGTGCGCGCGTCCAAACTGCGCGGCGTCGAAGTGCCGCCGGAACGCGCCCCCTCGATGATCGACGAATATCTGGTGCTGGCGGTGGCGGCTTCCTACGCCGAAGGCACGACGATCATGCGCGGCCTCAAGGAACTGCGGGTCAAGGAATCCGACCGGCTGGAAGCGACCGCCGACATGCTGCGTGTCAACGGCGTCAAGGTCGAGGTGTCCGGCGACGACCTGATCGTCGAGGGCAGGGGGCACGTGCCCGGTGGCGGGATCGTCGCCACCCACATGGATCACCGCATCGCGATGTCGGCGCTGGTGATGGGGCTTGCGTCCGACAAGCCGGTCAAGGTCGACGATACGGCCTTCATCGCCACCAGCTTTCCCGATTTCATCCCGATGATGCGATCGCTGGGGGCGGAGTTTTCGTAGCGAAAGAGAATCTGATGAGCCCAAAGACGCTTGCCGACGCTGTCGCCGAAATTCAGAACGGTGCTTTGCAGGACGTCTCTTTGGCGCAGTTTGTCGATACATTCGACCTCGCACCTACGAGCGATGCGCGCTACATGACAATCGAGCAGGAGCCCGCGTTGACGGGCGATAAAAAACTTGATGCGCTGGTCGGTGCGATGGCCGAATATCTGGCGAAGCAGCGAAAGCTGGGGCGCGTGCCACACTGGGTCTGCGATCGCGCGCGCTACCTCGATTGGCCGTGGTTTACAGTGGTCAATCCGACGGACGCCATGCGGGAGTTTCTCACCTTCAGCAGCCCCGCGGAGTTCTCTTCGCGCAACATCTTCACTGAAGAACGGCCGCTGCGACGGGCGCGCGGTCTTCATTCATCCGAGTCATAGGCCAGCATGATCATCGCCATCGACGGACCGGCGGCTTCCGGCAAGGGCACGCTCGGCAAGCGGCTCGCGCAGCATTACGGTTTTCGTCATCTCGACACCGGCGTGATTTACCGGGCGGTGGCCAAGACGCTGCTGGACCAAGGGTTTGAGCTGACCGACGAGGCGCGGGCGGTGGCCGCCGCGATGGCGCTCGACCCCACGAAATTCAGCGATCCCACATTGAAGTCGCAACGCATCGGCGATGCCGCGTCCGTGGTCTCGGCGATTCCCACCGTGCGTGAGGCGCTGGTCAGTTTTCAGCGCCAGTTCGCAGCAGAACCGCCGGGCACTGTGCTCGACGGGCGCGACATCGGAACCGTGATCTGTCCGCATGCGGAAGTGAAGATTTTTGTCGTCGCGGACCCGCAGGTCCGCGCCCGCCGCCGCACGCTCGAAGCACTCGGGCGCGGCGAGGCGGCTGACGAGGCGCTGGTGCTGGCGGATATCATCCGGCGCGACGAACGGGACCGGAATCGCGCGGCGGCCCCCCTGAAGGCGGCCGCCGGCGCACATATCCTGGATAATTCAAATCTCGACGTCGAAGGCAGCGTTGCCGCCGCCATCGCGATCGTCGAGGCTGTCCGCGCCAGGCGCTAGGCGCCCGGCCTGGGATCAGTTTCCTGTAATCAGTTCTTCGACCAGTAACGGTCGAACGGCAGTTCCTGCTCGGCCATGCTCACGACGGGCTCGGCGGCAGAGATAGTGCGCACAGATCCGGCGGCGCCGGGCATCGCGGCAATGGCATTTCCGATGGTCAGGACGGCGACGGCCGTCAGCACGATCAGGCTCTTCATAGCGGTACTCCCCCTGTTTTTATAACGGTGTCATTGTGTGGGAGCCCTCTTAAGGCCGGGTTTCGCCAAAGGGCCTGCCAGTGGCATTCACGGAATGGGGTCAACAAGCCGTTGAAACAGGCAGTTAATGCGGCGGCGGTTCAGTCCCCGTCAGCCTTAAGGGCCCGTAAATCGGGCATTTCCGGCTTGCCGAAAATGGCCCTTGGGGCTATATCCACGCCCATCCGGGCCGCCATCGATAAGATCAGGGCTGTCCGAGCGGGCCGGCAGGAGGTTTGAACCCCTGCCGTCATTGGAGGAATGTCCCGCTCCAGGT
>JBBQVA010000041.1:0-3045 GCA_038211945.1 Sphingomonadales bacterium | reverse complement strand
CACCACCCGCTCGACCGGCGTGTAGGCGATATGCGCCTTGCCGTAGAACGGCATCATGTGATGCTCGCATTGCGAGGTGAATTCGATATCGCGGATCAGGACGAAATCGTCATAGCCGGCGGTCTCGCCAAAGGTGCGGTTGAGCACTTCGGCCGGGCACTGGTGATAGCCCTGATAGAGCTCGTCGTAGGCCTCGACCACGCGGCGCGGGGTATCCAGCAAGCCTTCGCGGGCGGGATTCTCGCCGATATAGCCGAGCAGCGTGAGCACGGCCTGTTCGGCCTCGGCGCGCGACGGGCGCGGCTGATCGGCGCGGACGGCGGCGGCAAGGAATTCGGCGGGATCGAGCTCGGCGGGGCGGGTATCCGGCGCCACGTCGGGCGCCTTGATTTCGGGGCGGAGGGATTTGATTAGCGCGTCCATGTCTTCTCCGTTCGACCGGCCCTTGGGGACCGGAGTGTCACCGGGCAGACGGGGCGGTTTTAACGCCGGACGCCTGAGTCCCATCCTAACATACGCCGGCGGCCCATTTAGTTTCCATTTCGGGCGCCTTCGGCGAAACGACCGGGCTGTTTTTCCGCCGTTCCTGTCCATATATAGGACGGTGAAACCTTGCCGCCAAGGGCGCTTCGAGGGCGTTTCCTCTGGCCTCCCCGGGACCTCGATCTATGCTGAACGACATCTACAACAAGCGGATCATCGAATTGGCGGGCAATATCCCCCGTCTCGGCCGCCTCCCCGACCCCGATGCCAGCGCCACCGCCCATTCCAAGCTGTGCGGCTCGACCGTCAAGATCGACCTCAAGATGGACGGGCCTGTCGTCACCGACTTCGGCCATGACGTCAAAGCCTGTGCGCTCGGCCAGGCCTCCTCCTCGATCATGGCAAGCCATGTCGTCGGTTCGACCGCGAGCGAGCTGCGCGAATTGCGTGAGACCGTGCGCAAGATGCTGAAGGAAAACGGCAGCCCCCCGCAGGGCAAATGGGCCGACGTCGGCCTCCTGGAGCCGGTGCGCGACTACAAGGCGCGCCATGCTTCGACCATGCTGACCTTCGACGCCGTGGTCGACGCCATCGGCCAGATTGAGGCGAAGCAGCCGGCATCGGCGTAATTCATCCTCGTCATTCCGGGGCGATGCGTTAGCATCGAACCCGGAATCTCGAGATTCCGGGTTCGCGCTTCGCGGGCCCCGGAATGACCGCTTCAACTGAAACTTACTTCTGAGCCGGCGCGGTCGCCGCACCACCGGTCGGTACCATCGCCTCGGCGGTCTTGGTCGATTTCACCGGCTGCGGCGCAGCGTCGCCTTCGACCGCGGAACTGACGAAGCGGTCCTGGGTCGGCTTCGACTTCGGCTCGCTGGACTTCAGCTCGGCCACCGGCATCGACGCGTTATCCTGTGGCAGCACATCGGCGACCGCGTCGGTGGTGGCGAGATTGGTCAGCCGCAATTCATCGCGCGACAATTCGTGCAGATCTTCCCACGGCGGCACGCTGAGTGCGAGCGACAGCAAATCGCCGGTACCGCCCATGTCGAAGGTATATTTGGCGAGACGGCCGATGTCGCGCTCGACGATCATCAAATCCTGCGCGGAATAACTCGCGGCCTTGGCGTCGTCGGCGCGATCGCCCATCCAGATCTGATGGACGCGGACATGCGCCTCGTCAGGCACGTAACGGGTCTTGCCCGACAGCAACAGGAACACGCACATCGACTCGCACCAGGCTTGCGGCACCACGCTGGCGCGTTCGCCCTGTCCGGTCTGGGTCCGCACTGTGACGCCGACGGTGGTCAGCGCGCCGAGACTGCGAAAGCGCCGCCCGAGCGCGATGGAATCGTTGACCGAACCGCCGCTGGAATCGAGCACGATGGTGGCGCCGCCCAACTGGCGATCGCGCGCGAACTCGTCGAACTCCCTGGGACTATCCGACGTGACGATACCGACCGCCGAGACCCAGCCCTTGCAGTCGGGCTGGCAGGCGACCCAGCTGAAGTGCATCGGCAATTTGCGTTCTTCGAGGGAAACGCCGGCATGTGCGGGATTGCCCGGCGTCGTGATCGCGCCGGGCAGTGCCAGACAAAGGGCGGCGGTGCCTGACAGCACCCAGCCGCGAACTCTCAGCGACCGTACAGACCTCAATTCGGTTCCTTCCCCCAAGCCCCGTAGACGAGCAGCGGCAACGGCCCCATTTCAACGCTTCATGATTCTGTCACCCAAGCGTTATCAAAACGGTAACTGTGCGATTCCCGGTCGTCCATACAACCTTTGCTGCGCCGCCCGCGGAAACGTGCGATATTTTTCGGAGTGTGGCGCAAATACCTGCGGCTGCAGGGTTCCTGCATCGGAACCCCGCAAATCGACGCGCATGATTGCGGCACGCTGCCCAGGAACCATTCATTTGCACTCATCATCGAACCACTCATCGCCGGACTCGCCGCACTGCGCGGACTGTACCGGCGGCATTCGGCGGATGCCGCGCAACGCCGGCCGCGCGCTGATCTGGATCTACCGGCATACGCTGTCGCCGCTGGTCGGCTACAACTGCCGGCACCTGCCGACCTGCTCGGTCTATGGGGACGAGGCGATCGAACGTTTTGGATTGTGGGCCGGCGGATGGATGACGCTGGCGCGGATTCTGCGCTGCCAGCCCTGGGGCACCTCGGGCATCGATAACGTGCCGCAGACCAGACCCGTCCGCGCGCGCTGGTATCTGCCATGGCGCTACGGGCGCTGGCGCGGCGTCAACAATTGATCGGTGAAATCGCCCGTCAGCGGCTGAACCAGAAGAAGCCACTTCTGGGCGGCGGCCCGACGGGCGCCGGAGGCTTGGGTTTCCGTGGCCGCGGCGGCGCTGGCGGCGGTTCGGTCGATGACGTCGCCTCGGAACTGCCGGAGCCGTCATCCGGCAGCCTGACCGACAGCAGCAAATTCGATTCATGCGTCCGCCAGCGATAGCCGATGCCGAAATCGATCGGCTGCGCACGACGGAACAGTTCGGCGTAGGATTCCTGGTATCGTCCCGGGAATTCGCCGATCGGTCCG
>JBBQVA010000040.1:0-3233 GCA_038211945.1 Sphingomonadales bacterium | reverse complement strand
CGACGAAGAACGACGCCAGCCGGGTCTGGATGTTTTCCGCGATCTCGTGGGCGGCGCGATCTTCGGCGTCGCGGAAGGCGCGCGCGCGGGCGAAGCGCTGCAACTGGCCCGGGATGTCATAGGACACGCGCGAGAAGGTCGTGCCGGTCATCACCGATTTATTGGTGGTGAGGTCGATCAGATTGTACTGCGCGTCGATGCCGTAGTTCTCGCTCGACGGCAGCCCGGTGGCCTGGTTGACCATCAGCGAGGAGCGGGCGCTGGTAAAGCGAAGCACCAGCCGGTGGGTCGGCGGCATGCCGGTGGCGTTGCCGTACAGCTTGAACGCCAGCGCGTTGCGGATCTCGACCTGGATTCGGGCCTCGCGCGAGGCGTTGTTCTTGTCCACCGGCGGGACTTCGACGCCCATCAGTTTTTCGCGCAGGCCGGGGGTGCCGTCGGCATGTTCGGCATACATCGGCTGGAAGCAGCCAGCCGTCAGCGCCGCCAGAGCGGCGACGGCGAGCAGCCGAGCGGCAATCCGCGTTCTAGCCAACGACATTCACAATCCTCATGGGAACCACGATTACCTTACGCACGGGCTTGCCGCCGAGAGCGAGTTTTACCGCATCAAGGGCCAGAACGGCAGCCTCTATTTCCGGATTTTCGGCGCCCCGTGGCACGGTTACATCACCCCGTTTTTTGCCGTTGACCTGGACCACCAGGGTCACGGTGTCTTCAACCAGCAAATCGCGTTCGATTTGGGGCCAATTCGCCTCCGAAATCAGCCCGGATTGCCCCAATACCGTCCAGCACTCTTCTGCCAGATGCGGCATCATCGGCGCAAACAGTTGCACAAGGATGACCGAGGCTTCCCGGACCGCCCAGGCGGTGTCGGGAGAAGGCGTGCCTTCCTTGGCCAGCACTTCCGCCAGTGCATTGGCGAATTCGCGGATATGGGCGAGGCAGACGTTGAAATGCAGCCGCTCGATCCCGGAGGACACCTTATCCAGCGCACCATGGGCCGCCTTGCGCAGCGCCAGTGCGTCCGGACCAAACGAGGCCGGCCGGCCCGCCGGGGCTGATTTGGCCAGTTCGGCGGATTCGTTCACCAGCCGCCACAGCCGCTGCAGGAAGCGCGAGGCGCCCTGCACCCGCTCGTCGCTCCAGATCACGTCGCGATCGGGTGGCGAGTCCGACAGCATGAACCAGCGCGCGACGTCGGCGCCGTAGGTCGCGATGATATCGTCGGGGTCGACGGTGTTCTTCTTCGACTTCGACATCTTCTCGATGGCGCCGATGGTGACGTCTTCACCAGTCGTCAGCAACACGGCACGCTTGCCGTTACCGCCGGTCTCGATCTTCACTTCGGCCGGCGTGACGTAGGCGCCATCGGCCTTTTGATAGGTCTCGTGCACCACCATACCTTGCGTGAACATGCCGGCGAACGGCTCGTCCATACCGATGTGGCCGGTCGCCTTCATCGCGCGGGTGAAGAAGCGGCTGTACAGCAGATGCAGGATCGCGTGCTCGACGCCGCCGATATACTGGTCGATCGGCAACATCCGGTTGGCGACATCAAGCGTGGTCGGCGCCTTCTCGTTCCAGGGATCGGTGAAGCGCGCAAAGTACCAGGACGAGTCCACGAAGGTGTCCATGGTATCGGTTTCGCGCAGCGCTTTGCCGCCGCACTTTGGACAGTTGACGTGCTTCCAGGTCGGATGATGGTCGAGCGCGTTGCCGGGCTTGTCGAACGAGACATCCTCGGGCAGCACCACCGGCAGGTCTTTGTCGGGCACCGGCACCACGTCGCACTTCGGGCAATGAATCACCGGGATCGGACAGCCCCAATAGCGCTGCCGCGAAATGCCCCAGTCGCGCAGGCGGAAATTCACCTGGCGTTCGGCGATAGGCATGTTGCCGCGCAGCTCGGTCTCCAGCCGTTTTGCGACCTCGTCCTTGGCCTGCTCGATGGTCATGCCGTCGAGGAAGCGGGAATTGATCATGCGGCCGTCGCCGTCATAGGCCGTGTCCGTAATGACGAAACTCTTCGGATCCTGCACTTCGGGGCAAACCACCGGCGTGTTGCCGAGGCCATACTTGTTGACGAAATCGAGGTCGCGCTGGTCGTGCGCCGGGCAGCCGAAGATCGCGCCGGTGCCGTATTCCATCAGCACGAAGTTGGCGACGTAGACCGGAATCTTCCAGGAGGGATCGAACGGATGCACGGCGCGGATGCCGGTATCAAAACCCTGCTTCTCGGCGGTGTCGATGATTTCCTGCGCGGTGCCGATCTTTTTCACCTCGGCGATGAACTCGGCCAGCTTCGGATTCTTCACCGCTGCCGCCTGCGCCAGCGGATGATCGGCAGCGATCGCCATGAACTTGGCGCCGAACAGCGTGTCCGGCCGCGTCGTGAAAATCTTCAGCTCGGACTCGCCGGCAGGCGTCGTTGCCGCGTCCAGCGCAAAGCGAACCAGCAGCCCTTCCGAGCGGCCGATCCAGTTGCGCTGCATCAGTCGCACCTTGTCGGGCCAGCGATCCAGGCCATCGAGTGCGTCGAGCAATTCCTGCGAGTACTTCGTGATCTTGAAGACCCACTGGTTCATCTCGCGCTGCTCGACCACGGCGCCAGACCGCCAGCCGCGGCCGTCGATCACCTGCTCGTTGGCGAGCACGGTCATGTCGACCGGATCCCAGTTGATCTTGCGCTTCTCGCGCTCGGCGAGCCCCGCCCCCATAAAATCCAGAAACATCTTTTGCTGATGCTTGTAATAAGACGGGTCGCAGGTCGCGAATTCGCGTGACCAGTCCAGCGACAGCCCGATCGACTGCAGCTGCTTTTTCATCGCGGCGATGTTCTCGTAGGTCCAGGCCTTCGGCGCCACCTTGCGCTCGATCGCGGCGTTCTCCGCCGGCAGCCCGAACGCGTCCCAGCCCATCGGGTGCAGCACGTTGAAACCCTTGGCGCGCATGAACCGCGCCAGCACGTCACCCAGCGTGTAGTTGCGGACATGCCCGATATGGATGCGCCCGGACGGGTAGGGGAACATCTCAAGGACGTAATATTTCGGCCGCGGATCGTCGTTTTTGGAGGCGAAGATCGCCTTCTCGTCCCACTGGCGTTGCCAGCGCGGCTCGGAGTCACGGGCGTTATAGCGTTCGGAGGTCATGGAATCGCTGGGCTTTTTGTGGATTCGGGGTCCGGTTTGGGGACGGCGGACTAGGCCACAAAAGCAGCTCGGGGGTCAACG
>JBBQVA010000039.1:0-3553 GCA_038211945.1 Sphingomonadales bacterium | reverse complement strand
CAACACGCTGATCATCCTGACCTCGAACCTCGGCTCGCAATACATCGCGGCCCTACGCGACGATCAGCCGGTCGCCGATGCCGAGGCGCAGGTGATGGAGGTGGTGCGCGGGCACTTCCGCCCCGAATTCCTCAACCGGCTGGATGAGATTGTGCTGTTCCAGCGACTCGGCGAAGCGGCGATGGCCCCCATTGTCGATCTGCAGGTGGCGCGGGTGCAGACACTGCTGAAGGACCGCAAGGTGACGCTGGTGCTCACCGATGCGGCGCGGCGCTGGCTGGCGCGGGTTGGTTACGACCCGGTTTATGGCGCGCGGCCGCTCAAGCGCACGGTGCAGAAGCACCTGCAGGATCCGCTCGCCGACATGGTGCTGCGCGGCGAGGTCCCCGATGGATCGACGGTGCATGTCGACGAGGGCGACGGCAAGCTGGCGCTGACGGTCTGAGTGTTATTCCCGCGAAAGCGGGAACCCATCGCCCGAAACCAGACCGGCAGGAGATGGGTCCCCGCTTTCGCGGGGATGACGGCGATGTTTTGCTGTGCGAAACAACTGTTGCATGACTGCCCCCGCCGCCATAGCCCGCGACGCCGCCTGGCTGCCGCACCGCTACGATCCGCAGCACGATGCCTTTCACTTCCGCCACGTACCCCGCGAAACGCACCGCGCGGCGACGTTTCTGACTGATGAGTATTTGCCCGCGGGGGAGGCCGTGGTGATCGCCCGCCGCGATGCAATGGCCGCCGCGCCGCCGCCCGGCCCGGTGCATTTCATCTTCCATTCGGCGTTCTGTCTGTCGACGCTGCTGGCGCGGGCTTTCGACCTTCCGGGTGTCGCGATGGGCCTTAAAGAGCCGGTGCTGCTCAACGATCTGGCGGGTTGGCGGCAGCGCGGCGGTAAGGGTCGTGACATCGCCGAGGCGCTCGATAATGGCATGGCGTTGCTCGCGCGGCCGTTTACGCCGGGTGAAGCAACGGTGATCAAGCCGTCGAATGTCAATGCCAGTTTCTATGTGGCCATGCTGGCGATGCGGCCCGAGGCGAAGGCGTTGCTGCTTCACGCGCCACTCGAAACTTATCTGAAGTCCATCGCCAAAAAGGGCATGGACGGGCGGCTATGGGTGCGGGATCTGCTGGTCAAGCTGTTGCGCGACGGGCTGGTCGATCTGGGGTTTGAGGCCGAGGATTATGTCGGGCTGACGGACTTGCAGGCAGCGGCGGTGGGCTGGCTCGCGCAGCACAAGCTGTTCGCGGCGCTGGCGGCGCGATTCCCGGGACGGGTGCGGACGCTGGATTCGGAAACGCTGCTGGCTCGCCCGGTGGAGACGATGGCGGCGCTGGGCGCGTTGTTTGGCTTGCGCTACGATGCCGCTGTCGTCGCGGCAGGGCCAGCCTTCACCAGCCATTCCAAGACCGGCGCGGCGTTCGGTGCCGGGGCGCGGGCGGCGGAATATGATGCGGCAGCGGCGGCCCATGGCGACGAGATCGCCAAGGTCACCGTCTGGGCTGCCGCAGTCGCGACGAATGCCGGAGTGGCGATGGCACTGCCCGATCCGCTGCTGGCACCGGGCCGCGGGTGCTGACGCCGGTTCTCACGGCCGCCGACATCGCCGTGCTGCAACGGGCACTCGCGCTGGCGGCGACCGACGGAGCTGCAGCCGAACGAGCGCTGCTCGGTTTGCCCGGAACTGCGCGGAGCCACCCCGATGCCCTGTTCGTGCTGTCGCGAGCGTTACGATCGCAAGGTCGCCTGCCGGAGGCGCGCGCGTCGCTCGAACGCGCGGTTGTCGCGGCACCGCGCAACGCCCGGTTGTGGAACAGCCTTGGCAATCTGCTCGATGATTTGGGCGACGCCGACGCGGCGATCGGCGCGCTGCAACACGCTGTCGCGCTGAGTCCGAATGACGTTGAAGCTTGGACCAATCTGGCAATCGTCGCGACGGGGGCGGGGCAGTTCGCGGTCGCTGAGGCCGCCGCAGCGCGGGCCGTGACGCTCGATCCAGTAGGTGGGGCGGCACTGGCAGCGAAGGGCGCGCTCGATCAGGCGATGGGCCGATCCGAGGCGGCGGCGGTGACTCTGCGCCGGGCGCTTGATATCGATCCGGGTAACCAATCGGCCCGGCATAATCTGGCGGCAGCCCTGCGCGCGCTCGATGAGCAAGAGAGCGCGCTGGACCAGCTCGACCGGGCTTTGGCCGCCGGTGCCGCCAATCCGGCGACGGCGACGATGCGCGCGCACGTGTTGGCCGAGCTTGGCCGATTCGATGACGCCGTTGACCAGTATCGCGCTGTATTGGATGTCACCCCCGGTCATATCGATGCGCATGAGACGCTGGCGCGGCTGCTGCCCCAGCTTGGCCGACGTGTTGATGCGCTCGACAACTATCGCAGGGCGTTGTCGGCGGCCCCCGCGCCGGAATTGCTGCGTTCGGCGATCGCTGCCGCTCGCGACCTTTGCGACAGCGCCGCGATGTTCGAGTGGATCGCCGTTGCAGAACGGACGATGGGCCGCTCGCCCGAACTGGCGTTGGCAAAGGTCAGCGCATTGACGCTGGCCGGCGATCACCGGGCGGCGGTCGCGGCGGCGGAAGCCTTGGCGGTCGACGCACCCAGCCTGCCAGGACTGCAAATCCATCTCGCGCATCTGTACTTGGCGGGAGGCGATCCTGCACGGGCGGAGGGTCACGCTCTGGCCGCATCACGCGCCGCGCCTCTCGATCAATCGCCATGGGCGCTGCTGACGCTGATCTGGCGACTGACCGGCGACCGGCGCGAGGCGTGGCTGGCGGATTACGAGCGGCTGGTGATGACGGCAGAATTGCCGGTGCCGGGCGGTTGGGCCAGTGGGCAGGCGTTCCTGGGGGATCTCGCTGCGGCGCTGACCAAGCTGCATCTGACCAGTGCCGCCCCCGCCGAACAATCGTTGCGTGGCGGCAGCCAGACGCGCGGCAATCTGTTTGATCGACGCGATCCGGTGATCCGAGCGTTTGCCGGGGCGGTTCAGGAAACCGGCGATCGATTGCTGGCGGCGCTGCCGGTGGACCCATCGCATCCATTTCTGCGGCGAAACACTGGGCGGCTCGCGTTTGCGGGGTCATGGTCGGTGCGGCTACGGGCGCAGGGGTTTCATGTCAGCCATATTCACGCAGCGGGTTGGTTAAGTTCGGCGTTTTATGTGGCGGTGCCGCCGGAGGTTGCGGCGGATGGTGGCGTCGCCGGCAAACTGCTGTTAGGCGTGCCTGACGCAGCGTTGCGCCTGGACCTGCCGCCGCGCCGGGTTGTCGCGCCATTGCCGGGGCGGCTGGTGCTGTTCCCGTCCTACTTTTGGCATGGCACGGCGCCGTTCGAAAGCGCGGTGCCGCGGCTGACTGCGGCGTTCGACGCGCTGCCGGCATAGCCAAAGAAAAGGGCGGACCCAAAGGCCCGCCCTTTCCGTTTTCGACTGAACCCGAAGGATCAGAACTTCAGGCGGGCACCGATGCCATAACGGCGACCCAGCGCGTCGTAGGACGACGGATAGGTATTGCCGCTGTTCTGAGCAGATGGGCCAACCATC
>JBBQVA010000038.1:0-3587 GCA_038211945.1 Sphingomonadales bacterium | reverse complement strand
GATTATCGACGGCTTTCGGCTGACGGGCCATTTCCTCGAACGCGATGTGCTGACCGGGCGGGCGGCGCTGCTACTGGCGAGACGGCAGCGGCTGGTTGCCAAGTTGCGGCCGGTCGCCGCGAGGGGGTAGCGTCCGCGCCTGCCTCTGTGGCTCGATTGCCCTGGCGCCGGGGTGGTTTCACCCGCGACATAATTTCAAATGTGTAAACTGTGCCGACACTTTTGGCGCGATTATGAGGGTGCGGAAACGCATGCGCGACGAGGCGATCCGCCAAAGCATTGTTATCGTACGTATTTAAAACTTTTTCACGTTGCAACCAATTGGCACGGCATTTGCAACAAAGTGTGTGAGGCACGGTGATGGTGCTATCAAAATTGTCGAGATCGCTTTCGTCAGGGAACGACCGACAAGGGGTCGAAACAGGGCGCGCCGGACATCACCAGAATGGCACGACCAGCATATGTGGACAGATTTTTTCCTATGATCAGAAACCTGCTTCTGGGCGCCGTCGCCCTCGCCAGCGCCACCAGCGCCTCGGCGGTTACCAATCTCGTCACCAACGGCAGCTTCGAAGTCACCACCAACGGCATCGGCCAACCCGACTTCAACACCACGCTCGTCGGCTGGAACAACAACAACGGCTATAACTTTGTCGTTGATTCGAACATCGACTCGACCGGTGTGCAGGGCGTCTATGGCTTCCTCGCGCTGCATGGTCCGAACAATGGCACCGCCAATGGTCTGGGCGTCAGCCCCGATGGTGGCCAGTTCTTCGCTGCCGATGGTGCGTTTCAACAGGCGCCCCTCGAGCAGACACTGACTGGCCTGACGGCTGGCCAGAAGTATGTCGTCAGCTTCTATTGGGCTGCCGCCCAGCAGCTGTATTACAACGGCCCGACCACCGAAAAGTGGGACGTTTCGTTCGGTGGCGTGACGCAGTCGACCGCTACGTTTGCAAATGCCGACCATGGCTTTGGCGGCTGGTTCAGCGAAAACTTCACCTTCACTGCCAATGACAGCACCCAGGTGCTGTCATTCCTCGCCGTCGGCACCCCAGATGGTCTGCCGCCGTTCTCGCTGCTCGACGGCGTGTCGGTCGCGGCCGTTCCGGAAGCGGCGACCTGGGCGATGCTGATCGCCGGCTTCGGCCTCGTCGGCGCCGCTGCGCGTCGTCGTCGCTCGGTGGTTGCCGTCTGAGATCGATCGTCCAAGCTATAGTGACTGCATGATGCCGGGCGGGGGTGACCCCGCCCGGCATTTTCATGCGCGGCGCCGGTTTGCCGGCTTTCTCCCCTCCCGCTCGCGGGAGGGGAGAAGTTAGTTCCCCTCCCTTGCCGGCAGGGGAGTCAAGGCGCTATCCCGAGCCATGGCCATAACCACGACGAAACCACCCCCCGAACCGCCCGCCGACCGCATTCTCGATACGCCCTTCGACAGCGCGCTGGGCGATCGCTACCTTGTCTATGCGCTGTCGACCATCACGGCGCGATCACTGCCCGATCTGCGCGACGGGCTGAAACCGGTCCACCGCCGCATCCTGTGGGGGATGAAGCTGTTGCGGCTCGATCCGCGCGTCGATGCCGGCGAAGTGGGCGAAGCTTCGACCATAGCATTCAAGAAATCGGCGCGCGTCGTCGGCGATGTGATGGGCAAATACCATCCGCACGGCGACCAATCGATCTATGACGCGCTGGTCCGGCTCGCGCAGGATTTTTCGCTGCGGTATCCGCTGATCGACGGCCAGGGCAATTTCGGCAATATCGACGGCGATAACGCCGCCGCCATGCGCTATACCGAGGCGCGGTTGACCCCGGCTGCGTCGATCCTGATGGACGGGCTCGACGAAGCCAGCGTGGCGTTTCGCGCGACATATAATGGCGAGGAGGAAGAGCCCGAGGTTTTCCCCGGCCTGTTCCCCAACCTGCTCGCCAATGGATCGTCGGGTATCGCGGTCGGCATGGCGACGAGCATCCCGCCGCACAATGCCGCCGAAGTGCTCGACGCCGCGATGGCGCTGCTCGCCGACCCCGAATTGCCCGATGCGGCGCTGCTGCAATGGGTGCAGGGCCCGGATTTCCCGACCGGCGGCGTGTGCATCGAACCGGCCGCCAGCATCGCTGAATCCTATGCGACCGGGCGCGGCAGTTTCCGGCTGCGGGCGCGCTGGCAGAAGATCGAGGAAAAGGGCGGCACCTGGCACATCGAGATCAGCGAAATCCCGTACCAGGTCGTGAAGGGCAAGCTGATCGAGGCGCTGGCCGGGCTGATCATCGACAAGAAACTGCCGATCCTGGGCGATATCGACGACCATAGCGATGCCCAGCTGCGCATCGTCATCCAGCCGCGATCGCGCAACGTCGATGCCGATGTGCTGATGGAAAGCCTGTTCAAGCTGACCGACCTTGAAGTGCGCGTGCCGATCAACATGAACGTGCTCGACCATGGCCGGCCGGGCGTTCTGTCGCTGAAGCAGGTGCTGGCGAAATGGCTGGTGCACCAGCGCGCAGTGCTGGTGGCGCGCTCGCAATTCCGGCTGGGCAAGATCGAGGCGCGGCTGGAGGTGCTGGGCGGGCTGTTGAAGGCCTATCTCAACCTCGATGAGGTCATCCGCATCATCCGCGAAACCGATGATGCCAAGGCCGAATTGATCGCGGCGTTCGACCTCACACAGGTGCAGGCCGAAGCGATTTTGAACATGCGGCTGCGATCGCTGCGGAAGCTCGAGGAGATCGAGATCACCCGCGAAAACCAGGCGCTGACGGCGGAAGCGACGGGGTTGCGCGGGCTGATCGGTTCGGAAGCCGAACAGACGGCGCGGATGCAGGCCGAGCTGGCAGCGCTGCGCGACGCCTATGGCCCGGCGACGCTGCTGGGGGCACGGCGGACCAGCTTCACCACGGCGCCGAACGTCAAGATGATCAGCCTTGAAGAGATGATCGACAAGGAGCCGCTGACCATCATCGCCAGCAGGATGGGCTGGATCCGCGCGATGAAGGGGCATCAGGACCTGGCGGCGGGCGATGCGATCAAGTTCAAGGAAGGCGATGGCGCGGCGCACGCCTTTCACGCCTACACCACCGACCGTATCATGGTGGTGGCCAGCGACGGGCGATTTTATACGCTGGGGGCGGACAAGCTGCCCGGCGGGCGCGGCTTCGGCGAGCCGATCCGGCTGATGATCGATCTGGCGGAGGGCACCGAGATCGCGTTGCTGGCGGTTTGGCGGCCCGATGCGCGGCTGTTGCTGGCGGCGAGCGACGGGCGCGGGTTCGTGGTCGAAGCCGCCGATGTGCTCGCCGAAACCCGCAAGGGCCGCCAGGTGCTCAACCTGCGCGACGGCGCGCGGCTGGCGGTGGTGCGGCCGCTGGCGCCGGGCGAGGACATGGTCGCGGTGATCGGCGACAACCGCAAGCTGCTGGTGTTCCCGATCGACGAACTGCCGGTGATGGCGCGCGGGCAAGGCGTGGCGTTGCAGAAATACAAGGATGGCGGCATGGCCGACGCGCGCGGTTTCGTGATGGCCGAAGGGCTGAGCTGGGCGATGGGCGGGGCATCCGGGCGGGTGCGGACCGAGGCCGACCTGGGG
>JBBQVA010000037.1:0-4359 GCA_038211945.1 Sphingomonadales bacterium | reverse complement strand
AAGAGCGGGACGGCAACATTTAAGAGTGCGTTAATCGGCATCGGCGAGAGTGCCCCGATTCGAGACAGATAGTTGTAACGTGCGGGGAAAACCATGGCTGCTACCATTTTGATTGCCGATGACGACGCGGTACAGCGCCGGTTGGTTGAAAACATGGTGCAGAAGTGCGGTTATGAGGCTCTGGTCGTCGAAAGCGGCGACGCCGCGGTGGCCCTGCTGACCGCCGCCGACGCGCCTGTTATCGACGCCGTCGTGCTCGACCTCGTGATGCCCGGCCTCGACGGGCTCGGCGTGCTCGCCAAAATGCGTGACACCGGCCTCACCATCCCCGTCATCGTGCAGACCGCCCATGGCGGCATCGACAATGTGGTTTCCGCGATGCGCGCCGGCGCCCAGGATTTCGTGGTCAAGCCGGTCGGCTTCGAACGGCTGCAGGTGTCGCTGCGCAACGCGCTCAACACCCAGGCGCTCAAGGGCGAATTGCAGCGCATCAAGCACAGCCGCGAAGGCCGCCTGACGTTTGCCGATATCATCACCCGCAGCGAAGCCATGGCCGGTGTGCTGCGCATCGCCCAGAAGGCGACGGCTTCCAGCATTCCGGTGCTGGTCGAGGGCGAATCCGGCGTCGGCAAGGAATTGTTCGCCCGCGCCATCCACGGCTCCGGCGAGCGGAAGGCAAAACCCTTCGTCGCCGTCAATTGCGGCGCCATCCCCGACAATCTCGTGGAATCGATCCTGTTCGGCCACGAGAAGGGCGCCTTCACCGGCGCCACCGAACGCCACATGGGCAAGTTCGTCGAAGCCTCCGGCGGCACGCTGTTTCTCGACGAGGTCGGCGAATTGCCGCTGGCAGCCCAGGTCAAGCTGCTGCGTGCCTTGCAAGAAGGCATGGTCGAGGCTGTCGGCGGCCGCAAGCCCGTGAAGGTCGACGTCCGCATCATTTCGGCGACCAACCGCAGGCTGCTCGATCTGGTGAAGAACGGCGGGTTCCGCGAAGACCTGTTCTATCGCCTGCATGTGTTGCCGCTGACGATCCCGCCGTTGCGACTGCGGCGCGAGGACGTTCCGCATTTGCTGCGGCACTTCCTGGCGCGGTTTGCCGCCGAGGAAAACCGCACCATCACCGGCATCTCCGGCGAGGCCATGGCGCATCTGGCGCAGCTCGACTGGCCCGGCAATATCCGCCAGCTTGAAAACACCGTGTACCGTGCCGTGGTCATGAGCGAGAGCGACCAGCTTGGTCTATCGGATTTCCCCCAGGCCGCGGCCCATGCCGTTCCCGACGCCCAGCTCTCGCACAGCGAACCGCTGGTCATGGCGCCATCGACGGCGCCCGCGATGATTTCAGGTAATGAGATACCGATAGCACCGCTGGCCGCCGCCGGCAGCCTCGCGATGCTGACCGCCACCGGCGAGGTGCGGCCGCTCGAGGAAATGGAAAGCGAGATCATCCGCTTCGCGATTTCGCATTATCGCGGGCAGATGTCGGAAGTCGCGCGCCGGCTCAAGATCGGCCGCTCGACGCTCTACCGCAAGCTCGATGAGGCCGCCGCCAACGACCCGGCTGAAGGCGGCGCGCAAAACGCCAATTGAACCCAAGCTTCTAATTGAACCTTTGCGCAATTGTGGCGCTCCGGTGGCAAAGATCGCATCGAATCAAATGCATCGGTGATTCGGGAACCTTTGAACCGTGGCTTGTCGGTGACAGACAAATGTCAAGCGACGTGGCAAAACCGCGCCACCCAATTGCATTGGGTTGTTCGAGGTCAGTTTGTCGTGAGTTGCCCTGCATGGTGCTGGCTGCATCATAGGGGCGCATGTATCGTCTGCGTATGACTCGTTGCGTGCAGGCGTACCGACCAAAGAACCGGTCGAGGCCGGCGCTATCCGCGCAAGCTGTGACCAACGATACCTGATGACTGTTCCATGCCGGGGCAGTTTCGCCCAAGGGGGTGTGACGATGCGTGACTGTTCGACCAACCGTGCTGGATTTGACCGCGTCTTGATGGCCGTCGCGGCAACCTTCCTCGCGGTGTCCGCGACCTCGGCTCTGGCAGCCCAGTCCGATACCCCTCGCGCCAGCGCCGCCGAGCTTGCAATCGATGCGGCAGTCCCACGCCCCGAACCCGCCAACGTCGCGCCGCCTTCCGCCGGTGATTTCAAGGCCGATATCACCGCAACGGTGCCCGATACCAAGGTCACCGAGCCCAGCACCGCCGCGAAAGCGGTAGAGCCGAAGACCGAAACCAAGCCGGCTGACGTCGTCACCGCGCCGGCCGCAAAACCCAATGATGCCGCGACGCCTCCCACTGCCACCGCCACGGCGCCCGCCGCCGAACCAGTGAAGGCCGCGAGCAATGTGGCGCCCGCTGACCAGCCGGTCGCCGACAAATTGCGCGACATGATCGGCGCAAAATCGCTGCGCTATTTCGACCGCAAGGCGGAGCGCGCGGCAGTCGAGAAGTTCTACACGACCCGCGAATACGCCCCGCTATGGACCCAGGCCGGCCAGTTGACCGCCAGTGCCAAGGGCGTGATCGCCCGGCTGAAGGACGCCGCCGCCGAAGGCTTGAACCCGGCCGATTACCCGCTGCCGGATTTCGCCGCTGCGACG
The DNA here is from genome assembly GCA_038211945.1 of Sphingomonadales bacterium. Lineage (GTDB taxonomy): Bacteria > Pseudomonadota > Alphaproteobacteria > Sphingomonadales > Sphingomonadaceae > Sandarakinorhabdus. Next base: position 1,745 of record JBBQVA010000037.1, on the reverse strand, counting down.
TCGCCGGATCAACTCGCTGACGCCGAACTGAAGCTGACCGCCAGCATGCTGGACTACGCCCGTCAGGCCCAGAGCGGCCGGATGCACTGGTCGCAGGTCTCGGCCGACATTCTCTATCCCGAACACCCGACCGATGCCGCCGAAGTGCTGGCCACCATCTCGACCGCCAAGGACGCTTCCGCGGCCCTCGACGGCTACAACCCGCCGCACAAGCTCTACAAGGAGCTGAAGGCGAAGCTCGCCGAACTGCGCGGCCAGGGCGAAGGACCGGTGGTCCAGATCGCCGACGGTCCGGCGCTGGCCTTCAAGGCCGGCACCAAGAAACAGCCCGGTGTTGCCGTGGAAGATCCGCGCGTGCCGCAGCTGCGCGCCAAGCTCAACATTACCGAGAATGCCGACGATACCCATTACGACGCCAAGGTCGCCGAGGCCGTGCGCAAATTCCAGGAGAGCGCCGAGCTGAAGCCCACCGGCGTGCTCGACGACCGCACCGTGAAGGCGATCAACAGCCCGAAGCGGGACAGGCAGATCGACACCGTCCTCGTCAACATGGAGCGCTGGCGCTGGCTGCCGCGCCAGCTCGGCGTCGCCTCGCTCAACAATGCCTATGTCATTCTGAACATCCCGGACTACACGCTGAAGGTGATGCAGGGCGGCGCCCAGGTCTGGACCACCCGTGTGGTGACCGGAAAGCCGGGCAACCACGCCACGCCCCTGCTGACGGAAACGATGAAGTTCATCACCGTCAACCCGACCTGGAACGTGCCGCCGTCGATCATCTACAACGAGTACCTGCCGGCCCTGCAGCAGGATCCGACCGTGCTCACGCGCATGGGCCTGAAGCTTGACCGCGCCCGTGACGGCAGCATCCACATTTCACAGCCGCCCGGCGAAGCCAACGCGCTCGGCCGCATCCGTTTCAACTTCCCGAACAAGTTCCTGGTCTATCAGCACGACACCCCGGACAAGAACCTGTTCGCCAGGGATGAGCGCGCCTTCAGCCATGGCTGCATGCGGGTGCAGAATCCGGATCAGTACGCCTCGACCCTGCTCAACATCGCGCTGCCGAACGAGCGCTACACGCCCGAGAAGATCCGCGGCATGTACGGCCACAGCGAAATCGACCTCAAGTTCCCGACGCCGATCCCGGTCAACATTACCTACCAGACCGCGTTCGTGGACGACGCCGGCAAGCTGCAGATCCGCAAGGACGTCTATGGCCGCGACGCCGCCATGCTGTCGCTGCTCAAGGGCTCCCGAAACAAGGACCTTGAGATGATGGTCTCCCATGCCCAGCCGAGCTACGCGCGCCCGAAGGACGGCCTGCCGGCCGGCGTCAGCTTCGCCAGCGACACATCTTCGGGTCCCTCGTTCTTCGAGCGGCTGTTTGGCGGCCCGAGGCAGCCCGAACCGGCCGGCCGCAAGCCGCAGCGGCCGCCGCAACAGCAGCAGCGGGTCATCACCCGTTAACATCTGCCTCGGCCGTCGGCTGGGATTTTCAAACGAAATCAATGGCCTCGCCTCCCGGGCGGGGCCGTTTACGTTAACCATTATCCATTACGATTTTGGCACCGGGCACTTTTTCGCCATAGTCCCCGGGTTAGGTTATCGCTTGCTTGGGGGCGGGACGGTAAGCTTCGGTTAACCCTCCCGCTTTAAGAAAGCGTTCACCTTCTTTCGCTGGGGAAAGGCGAAGGAAATTCCTGAGCGCTCGTTCGACTGGGTGGGCTCATACGTGCTGGCTG
>JBBQVA010000036.1:0-4850 GCA_038211945.1 Sphingomonadales bacterium | reverse complement strand
CTCAATGCCGTGGCCATCCATGAGGCGCTTTGTTTTCTGGATCGCCTCGGCGTCGTCGCGGCAAGCCATCGGCTCAAAGCCCATGAAATGGCCGTCTTGCCCGACCGTATAAGCCCGGTAATCTGTCAAGTGTTGCGCCTGTTCGTAGTCCGGGGCGTGTTCACCCGTGGGCATGGTAGCCGCCTCTTCCGCGATGCCGCGATGCGGCAGTGCGGTGGAGAATTATCAAATAGTTTCGTCCGGGGGGTGTGCTGTTTTGCTCACATTTCAAAGAAAGCTTGTGCAAGGTTTTTAGCAAGCAGACTGGTTTTACCGATGGGGCAGTGGGCCGCTGGCGAGCGGTGGCGCCGGGAGGCCAATGCATCAGGTCGACGGAAAAACCGACAGGCGGGGCGGACTGGGGTCGGACATTCGCGCCCCCCTGCGAAACCGTGGCGATAGGGTAGGAACAGGCCGCGAACCCTATCCGTTTCGCATCCGCCCCCCGTAAAGTGCCAGAATAGAATGCGAGCAAACGGCATCGTATGCCTTGAAATCGCAGCATATTTTAATTGCGTCGTTGTCCCGCCGTATTCTGCGTGTTAACCGGAGGTCACGCGAGCGGCGGATATGTCTGTACTATGTGTCGCGAGCCCGATTCGCCTTTTAAAGCCGCGCGAGAATGTTTCGAACCATTTCCCTGACCGGTTTCGCGGCCCTGATCGCCGCCTCGACCATCTCGCTTGCGCCTCAGGCTCAGGCGCAGATCGGCAATATTTTTTCGGATCAGCCATTGCGGCCACCGGGGGCTATTCCCCGCGGCAATCAGCCGCCGCAGCAAGCGCCTGACGACGACAACGAGGAAGTGCCGGAATTGCCGCGCGGCCGGCTGCTGCCGACGCCGAACCGGCCGCCGCCGGGGCAGGGCGTTCCGCCGCCCGGAAGCGTTCAGTCGCAGCCGTTGTCGCCGCCGCCCGGCACCGCGGTGATTCCGCACAACACGCAGCCCGGTATCGCGGTGGCGCCGCCACAGCCGGGCGGTCCCGCCGGCGCTCCGACCAATCCAGGCGTTGCCAACGCACCGGCCAATGCGCTGCCGGGTCTGGCGCCGGGACAGCGCCAGCCCAAGAGCGTGCCGGGCGCACCGGCGACCCTGCAGCCGGGCGATGAAGTCGTGTCCGAGCCGCCGGCCTCGAAGGTCACCAACAAGAAGGCGAGCTTTTCCGGCCTCGACAAGATCACCGGACGCATCATCAATTTCGACGAGGATATCGGCGAGACCGTGCAGTTCGGCGCGCTGCGGGTGAAGACCGATGCCTGCTACACCCGCCCGTCGACCGAAGCCGCCAACACCGACGCCTTTGTCGAGGTCGACGAGATCACGCTGCAGGGCGAGGTGAAGCGGATTTTTTCGGGCTGGATGTACGCCGCGAGCCCCGGCCTGCACGGCGTCGAGCATCCGATCTACGATATCTGGCTGACCGATTGCAAAGTCCCCGACCAAACCATCGTCAGCGCGCAGCCCGATCCGCCAAAGCCCCCACCGCCGCCGCCCGCGCAGAAGCGCCCGCCGGCGCCGAAGCAGGCAGCACCACGTCCGCCGCCATCGGGGCTGCCGCCGCAGCCGCAATTCCAGCAGCAGCCTCCGCCGCCGCCACCCCCGCAGCAACAGCGGCCAGGCGGGCTGTTCGGCGGCCTGTTCGGGAATAACTAGGCGCGCGTTACGGGCGCTCTCGCTCGGCGATCATCGCCAGCGCGTCGGCGCCGCTGAAGCTGGCCGGTAACCTCATGAAATCCGCGGGCTCGCCCGCGATCGCCTTGTCCAGCATCGTGCGATAGCGGCGGCGCGGGATTTCGACCGCGCCAAAACTGCGCAGATGCTCGGTGACATATTGGGTGTCGAGCAGCTCGAAGCCGCCGGCGATCAGCCGCGCCACCAGATGCACCAGCGCCACCTTGGAGGCGTCGCGGGCGTGGTGAAACATGCTCTCGCCGAAGAAGGCGCGCCCGAGACTGACCCCGTAAAGCCCGCCGACCAGTTCGTCATTCTGCCAGACCTCGACGCTGTGGCAGTGGCCAAGTTCGAAAAGCCCGACATAGAGGTCGCGGATGCGCTTGTTGATCCAGGTGTCGTCGCGGCCCGGTTGCGGCGCCGCGCAGCCCGCGATAACCGCCTTGAAGGCGGTGTCGACGGTGACGGTGAAGGCGTCGGAGCGCACGGTGCGGGCCAGCCGCGAGGCGATCCGGAAGCCGTCGAGCGGGATCAGCCCGCGCAGTTCCGGCTCGACCCAGAACAGCGTCGGGTCGTCGGCGCTTTCGGCCATCGGGAAGATGCCGCAGGCATAGGCCCGCAGCAGCACTTCGGGCGTGATTTCGGAAGCGGCAGAGTCGCGCGATGTCATGAGCGGGAGGATAGCAGGACGCCGAGGGCCTATGCTACGTTCCCAAAAAATGGCGGCGCGGCCCGGATACCGGGTGAGCGAGAACGCTGCCGGGGGAACAGAAGGGGCGTTCGTGAAAATCACCTGGAAGACCATCGCGCCGCTGGCGATCTGGCTGGCGCTCTATCTCGTACCAGTTCCGGCCGGCCTCAATGCCGACCAGTGGCATTATTTCGCGATATTTGCGGCTGTCATCGCCGGCCTGATCCTGGAATCGATGCCGGTGGGCGCCGTCGGTATCATCGGCCTGACGGCGGCCGGCGTCATGGGCTATGTCGAACACGACCCCAACAAGTCGCTGCGCTGGATGCTGGGCGGGTTTGCCGAAAGCACGGTATGGCTGATCGTCGGCGCCTTCGTGTTCTCGATCGGCTACCGCAAAAGCGGTCTCGGCCGGCGGCTGGCGCTGCTCCTGGTGCACCGGCTCGGCCGCAATACCATCGGGCTCGGCTATGCGGTGGCCTTTTCCGACCTCGTGCTGGCGCCGGCGACGCCGTCCAACACCGCGCGCAGCGGCGGCACGGTCTATCCGATCGTCAGCAACATTCCGAAGATCTATGGCTCGGAACCCGGGCCGACCGCCGGCAAGATCGGCACCTATGTGATGTGGACGGCGTTTGCGACCACCGCCGTCACCAGTTCGCTGTTTTTGACGGCGCTGGCGCCGAATGCCGCCGCACTCTCGATCGCCAAGAAGATCGTCGGCGTCGATGTCGGCTGGTCGCAATGGTTCGCGGGCTTCGCGCCGCTGGGCATCCTGCTGCTGCTGGTGGTGCCGCTATTGAGCTATGTGATCTGCCGGCCGGAGGTAAAGGAAAGCCCCGAGATCGTCGAATGGAGTGCGAACGAGCTCAAGGAGATGGGGCCGCTGTCGCGCAGCGAACGGATCATGGCGGTGCTCGTGCTGCTGGCGATGTTCCTGTGGATCTGCGGCTCCAATCCGACCATCAGCCTGCCGCTGCTCGGATCCAACTTCATCAACCCGACCATGGTGGTGTTTGTGGTGATCTCGCTGATGCTCTTGACCGGCGTCATCGACTTCGAGGACATCGTTCGCGAAAAAAGCGCGTGGGAGGTGTTTTTCTATTTTACCTCGCTGCTGACGCTGTCGTCCGGCCTCAACGAAATCGGTTTCATCAAATGGGTGGCGGAGGGCTTTGCCAAACCGCTCTCCAGCGTCAGCCCGCTGATGGGCATGATCTTGCTGGTCTCGTTCTTCTTCTGGGTTCACTATTTCTTTTCCAGCATCACCTCGCACACGGCGGCGGTGCTGCCGGTGGTGCTCGCGGTCGGCACCAGCATTCCCGGCCTGTCGATTGCGACGCTGACGATGCTGTGTCTCTACTCGCTCGGCCTGATGGGCGTGATCTCGCCCTATGCCACCGGACCGGCGCCGATGTATTACGGCAGCGGTTACATCGGCAAGGGTGATTTCTGGAAGTTCGGGCTGATCTTCGGGCTGATCTATTTCGCCGGGCTGTTGCTGATCGTGCTGCCGTGGCTGCAGGTGATCGGGTAGCTAACCCGCCGCGGCATTGGCCGATCTCGGCGCCGGCGGCGCGTTGACGCGGCGGAAGCGCAGGACGATGCGGGTGCCACTATGAGCGGGATCGCGCTCGACATTGGCTTCCAGTTTGGAGGCCATGGCGCCGACGATACGCTGGCCCATGCCGGTGGAGCGCGGATCGGCCTTGACGTTGAGGCCGACGCCGTCGTCGGCAATCGCGAGTTCGAGGTCGTCGCCGCGTGCCTTGAGATCGACATGGATGGGGCCGGCGCCGTTGGGATAGGCATATTTCACGGCGTTCATCACCAGCTCGTTGACGATGATGCCGATCGCCACCGCGCGGTCCGGGTCGATTTCGACCGGCTCGGACTTCAGCGTCAGCCGCGACATCTTGTTGCCCTCGGCAGAGCGCCGGAGGTCTTCCAGCAGGGCTTCCAGATATTGATTCAGCATCACGCTTTTGAGGTCGTGCGAAGTGTAGAGCCGCCGGTGCACCTGGGCCACGGCGGCGACGCGGCCCATGGCGTTGGTCAGCGCCGCCTTGACGTCGTCCTGGGTCGAGGAATTGGCCTGCAAATGCAGCAGCGATGCGATGATCTGCAGGCTGTTGCCGACGCGGTGGTTGACCTCGCGCAGCAGCACCTCGCGTTCGGCGGCCAGCGCCGCATAACGGTCGCGCGAGGCGTGGACCTCGGCCTCGGCCTCGTCGCGCGCCCGCTGCATCGCCGCCTGCTTCAGCGCGCCGTTGACGGCAACCTGCAGCAGCGGAATGAAATCGCCCTGCACATCCTTGACCAGATAGTCGGCGGCACCTGCTTTCAACGCGGTGATCGCGATTGCCGAATCCTGCGACGCCGTCACGAATACGACGGGAGGCGCGCCCGGGATTGCAAGTATTCGCGCCAGCGTTTCGAGGCCGTCGA
>JBBQVA010000035.1:0-5483 GCA_038211945.1 Sphingomonadales bacterium | reverse complement strand
GCCGAGGATGTAGGGATCGAAGCCAGTGACCTGGGCGAGGCCCTGGATCGGGGTGCCGAGCGCGCCGTAAGCGACCGGCGCGGTGTTGGCGATCAGGGACAGGCCCGAGGCCGCGAGCGGCGAGAAGCCGAGGCCGATCAGGACCGCGCCGGTGATCGCAACGGGCGTGCCGAACCCCGACGCGCCCTCGAAGAACGCGCCGAACGAAAACGCGATCAGCAGCAGCTGCAGCCGCCGGTCCTCGGTGACACCGCCGACCGCGCGCTTCAACAGTTCGAAGCGGCCGGTCGACACCGTGACCTGATAGAGAAAGATGACATTGAGCACGATCCAGCCGATCGGGAAGAAGCCGGCCACCACGCCGAGCAGCGAGGCGCGGATCGACATGCCCGCGGGCATGTGAAAGATCGCGATGGTGATGAGGTTGGCGACTATAAGCGCGATGATCGCCGCAATGTGCGCCTTGACCTTGCCGCTGGCGATCAGCACCAGCAGCGTCACCACCGGAATGGCGGCGGCAATCGTCGACAACACGGTGCTCTCAAGCGGGTTATATACTTGATTCCACATTTCGCGGATCCTCCCACGCTATTATGCGACGCGGCCCGCCTGCGTGAACGGTCAGGCGCGTCTGCGTGATCGCGGGAGTCCCCGTGGAAAATGGTGCAAGATCGGATACGAATTGGACGCCGCCAAAATCGCTCACAAGCTCGCGAAGTAAGAGGGTCCCCCGCCCCTCGCCATTGCGGGCATGCTAGGGTTGACTCGAACACTGAGACAAGATGACGCTGGGCATGAAAGCTACGACTTTAGTCTAATGTCCTGCTGATTGTCCCGATTTTTCAGGCCTTTGAAGGCCATCCCCCGGAGACGGTAATCTGTGAACAACATCCGCTCGACGCTTGCGACGGTGTGGCGTATCGCCGCCCCCTATTTCCGTTCCGAGGATCGATGGGCCGGCCGCGGCCTGCTGGCGGCGATCATCGCCATCGAACTCGCGCTGGTTGCGATCGACGTGCTGCTGAACCAGTGGAGCAACCGCTTCTTCAACGCGCTTCAGCAATACAACTGGGACGTCTTCGTCAAAGAGATCTCCATTTTTTGTGTGATCGCGGCCAGCTTCATCGCGCTCGCGGTCTATCAGCTCTATCTCAACCAGTGGCTCCAGATCCGCTGGCGGCGCTGGCTGACCCGGCATTATCTCGGCGAATGGCTGCACGGCGCCAATCACTACCGCATGCAATTGCAGGGCGACGCCGCCGACAACCCGGACCAGCGGGTCGCCGACGACGTCAGGCTGTTCATCGAGCGGACGCTGGATATCGGACTCAACCTGCTGAACTCGGTGGTGACGCTGTTTTCCTTTGTCGTCATCTTGTGGGGGCTGTCGGCGGCCTCGCCGCTGCACGTCTTCGGCAAGGACTTCGATATCCCCGGCTACCTGGTGTGGGGCGCGCTTATCTATGCGATATTCGGAACGGTCCTGACGCACTGGATCGGTTCGCCGCTGGTGCAGCTCGACTTCCAGCAGCAGCGCTATGAAGCCGACTTTCGCTTCAACCTGGTTCGCGCCCGTGAAAACTCCGAACAGATCGCGCTGTTGCAGGGCGAGAGCGCCGAGCGCCAGCAACTTTGGCAACGCTTCAACCACGTGGTCGAAAACTGGTACGGCATCATGAGCCGGACCAAGCGGCTGACCGCGTTCACCGCCAGCTATTCGCAAGCCGCCGTGATCTTTCCCTACATCCTGGTGGCGCCGGCCTACTTCACGAAAAAGGGCGAGCTCGGCGGCCTGACGCAGACGGCGTCCGCCTTCGGCAGCGTGCAGAAGGCGTTGTCGGTGTTCGTCACGATCTATCGAACGCTGGCGGACTGGCGCGCCATCGTCGCCCGTCTCGACGGCTTCGAAACCGCGATCGCCGGCGCCGCGGCGCTGCCGGCCGACACCGGTTCGATCGGCGTGGTTTCATCCGAGGGCGTCAAGGCGATCGAGCTGCGCCAGTTCGAGGTGCGCCTGCCCAACGGTACGCCGCTGGTTTCGGCCGACGGCATCAGCCTTCGCCGCGGCGAGCGGACGCTTCTCACCGGGCCTTCGGGCTCGGGCAAATCGACGCTGTTCCGCGCCATCGCGGGCATCTGGCCGTTCGGCACGGGCGAGATCGCCATTCCCTCGGGCACTTCACTGATGATGCTGCCGCAGCGGCCGTATTTTCCGATCGGGACGCTGCACGCGGCGATCGCCTATCCCGGCGAAGCCGAAAGCTTCAGCGCCGACAAGATCAGGGAGGCGCTCGCGTTGGTCGGAATGCCGCAGCTCGGCAGCCGGATGGAAGAGCAGGCGCACTGGAACAGGATGCTGTCGCTTGGCGAACAGCAGCGCCTCGGGCTGGCGCGTGCCCTGTTGCATGTACCGGACTATCTGTTCCTCGACGAGGCCACCGCCTCACTCGACGAGCCTTCGGAAGCCGCCTTGTACGGCCTGCTTGCGGAAAAACTGCCGCAGACCACCATCGTCTCGATCGGCCACCGCTCGACGCTGGCGGCGTTCCATCAGCGCAACCTCACCATGGTCCGCGACGGCGACCGGTTCACGCTACGCGAGGGGAAATCGGCGTAAGGGATTGTAGTCCGGCCGACCTGATCTACACCCAGCGCTGCGGCCATGGCTGGCGGCGAACCCAGCGGTGCCAGACCAAAGCAAAAGCGGTCAACAGCACCGCCCCGACCAGCACCGGCGCCAGCAGGAATGTCCAGGGCAGATTGCCGGACACGATCAGCAGCGGGTTGATTCCGGCGGGCGGGTGAAAGGTCCCGGTGAGGTACATCGCCAGGATGGCGAGGCCGACGGCCGCCGCCGCCGCCCAGCCCTGCGGCCCCGTCAGCTTCAGCACGGCGAAGCCGACCAGTGCCGTCACCAGATGCCCGCCGATCAAGGCCCGCGGCTGCGCCGGCTCGACATCGGGCGATCCGATCACCAGCACGATCGAGGTCGCGAATGGAATTACGGCCAGCGGATAGTGCGCGGCGACCGAGAACCACTCCATGACACCGATGGCGATGGCGCCGCCAAGACCGGCGACCACGCCGGCCAGCCAATTATGGTGATCGTTGCGGGAAATCGCCTCGCGCAGCGCGCGCCGCCAGTCTGGTTTCATCCGGCCCACCCATAAGAAAAGGGGCGGCAGATTTCTCTGCCGCCCCCTGGTCTTCCAAAGGAAGATCTTACTTCAGGTTGGTGATCGCGGTCAGGTCAGCCGAGAGCTTGACGATACCGGTCGCGCCGCACCAGTTGGACTGGAATCCGCCCGGATTGATGAGCGAGACGCTGCCAGCAGAAGCCACCTTGGCGGTGTAGTCGCTGGTGAAGGCGTTGCAGGCACCCTTGGAGAGGTTGGTGTCGGAGTAACGCAGGTCCAGCGTGAACACCTTGTAGGTGAAGCCGACGCCGACGTTCCAGGTGTTGTAGCTCGGCTCAGGAATACCGGCAGCGTAGAAGGTGCCGGCGCCGGTGCCGTAGAAGCGGTCAGAGGTTCCGAGCCACTGACGGCCGAACTCGCCCGAGATGTACATGCCGACGCCGCTGGCGCCGAAGGTGGTGCTGGGCGCGGTCCACTTGCCGGTGATCGACGCGTAGTTGCCCCAGGCGCCGAGGTTCAGGAAGTTCGGCGAGTAGTATTCGTTGATGCCGACCGCGAACTGGTCGTTGAGGGTGATGTTGACCTTGGCGTAACCTTCATAGAAGGACGCGCTCTTCTTGGCGAAGTTGCCGTTGATCGGAAGACCGCCGGTGACGGGGTCGGAATTGCCGAACGGGCTGACCGCGCAGCCTGCATCCGAGCCGGGGATGCCCGAACCGGGGATCGCGGCGGCATTGTAGCAGGTTCCACCCGGATACAGGTAACCCCAGAGGCCGAAGTCGAAGGCGAACATGCCGACGGTCGGGCGGATACCGCCGTAGATGTCGATTTCGGCAGCAGCCCGGTTCGGGAAGGATATGCTCTCGCCGGCGGCGCCGATGTAGAGCTGGACGTCCTTGTTGATGTTGTAGCGCGGCTCGAAGTAAGCGGCGACCGAGGGCTTGTGGTTGGACTGGGTGATACCACGGAAGACGTAGTCGTTCATGAGGGCAGCGCCAAAGGCGATATCCCAGGGGTCGAACGCGGCCACCGGCGGAGCCTTCACGGCCTTCACCCGGAGGTCAGCAGCCAGAGCCGAACCCGAAACCATTGCCAGCGCCGTTGCCAACAAAGCTACTTTCTTCATGACGATCCCCATCACATTCTAAGACAGTCCCGTTCCGGCGCCCCCAGGGGCAAGCGATAACCGACTGCAACCAAATTCCTTAACGTGATTGCAATCTGGTACGGGGCGGCTGGTCCGTGAAGCAAAAAAGTCAAGCATGTGCCGACTTTTTAGGCGTTCCAGCCATTTCAAAAAAGGTTGTCGGCGTGTGTTGCATTCCCACAACAATTTCGACGGTCTTCGTGTTGTCCTGGATACATTCGGAACCGGAAAAACAGGGGTGCGGCTAGGTTTTTGGCCAGTTTTTCTTGCGCGTCGACGAATCAAACATCCCCGTAAAAACCCGACGGTCGGAGCATCCGGTGAGCGCGCCTGACGAAAAAGGCCGCAGCGATGCTGCGGCCCCTTGAATGACTGTTGCCGGCGAGAAACCTAGTGCTGTTCACCGCCGCTGGACGAATCCGATGACGGAGCCGACGGCTCCGGGGTAGCCCAACTCGTGACGGGCGCGGGTTCTGGAGCCGGGGCTGGCGGCTTGGGGGCCGCGGCCTTCCTTTTCTTCGCCGGAGGCTTGCTGGCGGCCTTCTTCGGCGCCGCCTTCTTGGCCGATTTCTTCACGGCCTTCTTGGCAGATTTCTTGGCCGTTTTCTTGACGGATTTCTTGGCTGTTTTCTTCGCGGCCTTCTTGGCCTTCTTCGCTGATTTCTTGACGGCCTTCTTCGCCGACTTCTTCGCCGCTACGGCCTTCTTGGCCTTTTTAGCCTTCTTGCCTTTCTTGCTCTTCTTCGCTTTAGCCATCGTGGTCCTCCTGTTGCCGCTGGTCGGTGTGTCGGTGGTCCGTTTGTCGGTGGTCTTTGTGTCGGTGGTCGGTGTGTCGGTGTGTCGCTGGTCCATAGTGTCGGTGCTCGTCGAGGCTTCGCGTTTGTCCCGATGGAAAACCGGCGCCCGGTTTTCCGGATCAGAATCGGGGGCCGATCGATCAGTTCAATCCCGGGCCCCTCAATTCGGGTTTTGGACCTCCTGTCGCCCAATCGAGGAGCTCAATCGTGTGCACCACAGGAACTGACGTACCGCCGGCAATTTGAACCATGCACCCAATATTGCCCGCAGCGATCATGTCCGGTTTGACTGTCGCAATGTTGGCGACCTTTCGATCGCGCAACCTGCTCGCAATATCGGGCTGGAGAATGTTGTAGGTCCCCGCCGAACCGCAACACAAATGGCTCTCGGGCACATCTTTC
>JBBQVA010000034.1:0-6759 GCA_038211945.1 Sphingomonadales bacterium | reverse complement strand
CTTGAGCATCGCCAACGTCGCGTCGGCGATGTCCTCCTGCAACAGTAACAGCCGCAACGCCGAACACCGCTGCCCCGCCGAGCGAAACGCGCTGGTAACGACATCGACGACGACCTGCTCGGGAAGGGCGGTCGAATCGACAATCATCGTGTTCAGCCCGCCGGTCTCGGCAATCAGCGGGACGAGCGGGCGGGAGTCATCGACGAGCAAGGTCCGGGCGATCGCCCGCGCGGTGGCGGTCGAGCCGGTGAAGGCGACCCCCATGACGCGCGGATCGCCGACAAGCGCCGCACCAACGTCGGCCCCGCCGGTGACGATGTGCAGGACATCGGGCGGCACCCCCGCCTCATGCGCCAGCGCAACAGCGGCGGCGGCGATTCGCGGCGTTTGCGGCGCGGGCTTGGCGACGACGCTGTTCCCGGCGGCGAGCGCAGCGGTGACCTGACCGAGGAAGATCGCCAGCGGGAAGTTCCACGGCGCGACGCACGCAAATACGCCGCGTCCGGCGAGGCGGAGCTCGTTGCGCTCGCCGGTCGGGCCGGGGAGGAGGGTGGTGACAAAGTGCGCGCGTGCCTGCGCCGCATAATAGCGGCAAAAATCGACCGCCTCACGGACCTCGCCGAGCGCATCGGGGATCGTCTTACGCGCCTCGTCGATACACAGCGCCATCAGCTTCGTCCGGTCGCGTTCGAGCAAATCGCCGAGGCGGTCGAGGATCGCGGCGCGGGTCGCCACCGGCGTCGCATCCCATGCGGAGAAGGCGGCGTGGGCGGCGGTGACGGCGGCCGCAACCTCGGTCGCAGCGAAACGGTCGTGCGCGTCGGCGACCTCGATGCGCTTGCCGAACAACGGGTCGGCTTCGTCGAACAACAAGATACCTTTGCCAACGTCAGCAAGGATGGCCGCGTCGGCGAGATCGAGCCCTGCCGAATTGACCCGCCCCGGAAACAAGTCGCGCGGCAGGGGGATGCTCGGGTGACGGCTGCCGCCGACTCCAGCGATCTTGACCGCCGGGTCGGCGAGCAGCGTCGCCTCGTCGACGCTGGTATCGGCCAGCTGGTGGACGAAGCTCGAATTCGCGCCATTTTCGAGCAGGCGGCGGACGAGGTACGCGAGCAGATCGCGGTGCCCGCCGACCGGGGCATACGACCGGCACGCATAGCCTTCCTCGCGCACCAGCCGCTCGTACAGCCCGTCGCCCATGCCGTGGAGGCGCTGGAACTCGAAGCCGTCGCGGTCGGACCCGGCCCAGTCGAGGATCGTCGCGACGGTCAGCGCATTATGCGTCGCCAACGCCGGGAAGATGTTCGGGCTGGCGAGCATCTTTGCGGCGCAGGCGAGGTAGGACACGTCGGTCGCCGCCTTGCGGGTGAACAGCGGGTAATCGCTCAGCCCGTCGACCTGCGTCCGCTTGATCTCGCTGTCCCAATACGCCCCCTTGACCAGCCGGACGCGCAGGCGTCGCCCGGTGTCGGCCCCGAGCGCCTGCGCCCAGTCGATGACCGCGCTTGCGCGCTTGCTGTACGCCTGCACCGCCATGCCGAAGCCGTTCCAGCCCGACAGCTGGCGATGGCCGGCGATCGCGGCGATGATGTCGAGGCTCATGTCGAGCCGCTCGCTCTCCTCGGCATCGACCGTCAGCCCGATCCCCGCCGCCATCGCCGCGCTCGCGAGGCTGCCGAGCAGATCGGTCAGTTCGGGGACGCACGTCGCCGCATGCGCCGTCTCGTAGCGCGGGTGGAGCGCCGACAATTTGACCGAGATCGTGTGCTTGTGGACCACATTCGCCGCCCCGATCCGCAGGATCGCGGCGAGGTAGCTGTCATAATATCGCGCCGCGTCATCGCGCGTTCGCGCGCCTTCACCGAGCATGTCGAAGCTCGCGGTGAAGCCCGTATTGTCCTTGTCGGCGGCGCGCGCGAGGGCTTCGTCGATCGTCTGCCCCATGACGAAGACCTGCCCCATCAGCCGCATCGCCGCGCCGACCGCCGTCCGGACGAACGGCTCGCCCGAGCGCGCGATCAGCCGCCGCAGCACCGACCCCGAATCGCCGACGACCGCGCGGGTCAGGACCAGTCCCCATGTCGCCGAATTGACTAGCGTCGAATCGGACTTGCCCGCATGCGCGCCCCAGTCGGCCCCGCCGATCTTGTCGCGGATCAACAAGTCGGCGGTAGTGGCATCGGGAACGCGCAGGAACGCCTCTGCCAGACTGAGCAGCGCGATCCCCTCGGCAGTGTTGAGCCGATACTGTTGAAGGAAACGATTGACCCACCCCGACGACTGCGCCGCGCGCAAATCGGCCAGCAGGCCAATCGCGCGGGCTTCGACCCGGATACGCGTTGGCGCGTCGAGCGTCGCGGCGGGAAGGAGGGCGGCAAGCACGTCCGGTTCACGCGCACGGTGGAGGGCGCGCATCGCGGCGCGAGGGGAGGCGACGGTGGAGTTATGCATTGCCACACCACAAGCGTGTCGCCACCGGTGGTCACGCACGATGCTCGCTTCGCCATCGACTTGGCGATGCCTTGCGTGCGCGCAAGTAAGGCTAAACGCGACGGAGCGATCGACTGCATGCACTGGCCGGACCGAGACCGCCACAAGTAATCGCGTGTTGACAATGGCCCGACGAAGCGTAATCATTCCGATGGCGGCTCGGCCAGAACTGCGCGGCTGGGGGAGCAACGCATGTCCATTCGCTTGCCGCTGATTTCGATTTTGTCGGCATTGATCACGGGGTGCGCCGCAGCAGACCAGACGTCGGGCGGGCCCGCGACCATGTTGGGCAAAATGATCTCGCCGAGCGTGCGCACGATCGCGACGCCCGCCGGTCCGATGTTTACAGCCGTCTCAGCCGGCGCGCCCGCAGCCGCCGCCGGTGCCAAGGCGTGGGGCATCTTCGCGCAACTAGCAGGGACGAAGTGGAACGACGACAATCGAGCGGTTTTTTCGTATCGCTGGATCGAGGACGGACGCGAGCTCGAGATTGCCGAGCAGGGCTGGTTCGGCACGCGGGTTACCCGCATCGTCTACGACCCTGCCGCACGCAGCCTGATCGCGACGACAACCGATCTCGATTCGGGCGAGAAGTGGCAGGACCCGGTCCAGCTGCGGCGCGACGCGTACGTCCAATGCTCGGCGCGGTCGGCGAGCGACCCCGTCCAGCGGTGCATCGCCTATTCGGTCGAGCAGAATGTCCTGTTTGCGCGGCTTTCTGTCTCGGCCAAGGCCCCGCCGACGCGGGTTTGGTACCGGAAACAGATCGACGAGGCGGCGGCCACGCGGCTGGTCGCCGGGTTCAGCCATTTTCCGGCACGGGCCCCGGGCAGCTACGATGTCCGTTCGGGCGTCCTTGGGTTGATGGCGGGGGGTGACTGGCGTGCGGTCCTGACCGACTATGGTACCAGCCAGTCGGCGTGTTGCGGCCAGCGCGCGGTCATCGCAAAACTCGACGGCAATCGCTTCGCGGTGGCAGCGATGGAGGCCGAAGTTGGCGGATATGGCGACAAGGCGGCGGTGACTGCGTTCCTGTTCGATCATGTCGACGACGGTGCCTTGACCGCGACCCGGCTGGCATCGACCTCGGCAACGCCCGAAGGCAGCGCTCCGGTCCACCTGCGCGTTTTGCGCGGGGGCGTCGCGCGGGTCGAAAACAGTAATGAATACACCGATTGGCATTTGGCTGCATCGGGGCGGACGGCGCTGGCGCGCAAATTCGCGTGGACAGGGACCAACACCGTCCTTGTCAGCCAGACGACCTATGCGCTCAATACGCCGCGACAGGGAGCGGGTGGGATCGCACGCCTCGACGGGCAGGTTTTCCGCAAGAATGAAGGCTATCTCGCCATCCGCGCCAAAGATTCGGTGGTCACTGTCGTGCGCTATGTCAGTAGCCGCGGCGTTGCCAACACCGACATGATCAACTGCTCGCCGGTCGCACCGCCGGTGATCATGACGTGCAACTCGTATGAGAATGGCAAGGTGGTCGATATCCCGTTCGCGCAGGACGCGACTCGCTTTCGCCTCGCAAATACCATTTATTCTGTGATACCGAACGGCGATCTGCAGCTGACTACCGACGGCAAGGTGAACGTCTTGCCGCGAACGTCGCTCCTCGCCTTCGCCTTCGAAACGCAGGGGAAGCGCGGTCAGGACCTTGCCAACGAGAACTATCGGAATCAGGCGCGCGCCGCCGCGAACGAGCGCCAGCGTCAGGCCGACAACGATGCGCTGTGGCGTGGCGTGATCGGCAGCCTCGCCAAAGGGGCGGCGCAGATCGCCAGCGGCAACTACGGCAATGCCTATTCGACGACTCGAACTGACTGGGGCAGCGCGGGCAGTGTCGCCGTCGGGCAGGCTCGCAGCGCCAACGGCGCGGTCGGCGATATGGGCGGTGTCAGCTATGAGGCAATACCTGCCGGGCATGACAATCTCTACTGGTCGCAGGCGAAGATCGACGCGTTCATGGATGCGCAGCATGCCAATGATCGCCCACTGACACCGGCACCGCAATCGACCGGCTACGCCGAATACAAGACCACGCCGCGCCCAGCGGACACTCCGTATTCGGCGGAAAACGCCGCCGCCGGGCGGCGGGTGAGTGGCGCGACTGCAAATGGCAGCGCGACCTCAAATGGCGGCGTAACCGGCGCGGGCGCGACAAGGTCCGGCGGTACGGGCAGCCGGGGGGCAACATCGGCGACGCAGCGAACCGGCACAACGCCGGTATCGCGCGCTTCGAATAAAGCCGGTGCTGGTTCGGACGGAAGTAACGCGTTGATCGTCGGTCCTGCGAGCAATCAGGCGGAGATTGAGGCGCTGGACCGCCGAAACGCCGAGTCATCGGCCCGTGCGGCAACCCAAGCTGCCATGCAAAAGAAGCTCGACGACGATTACGATGCGCAACGAGCAGCTGATGCGAAGGCGGCGCTGGCGATCGCTAATGGACCCGCCAGACCAAAAACCTGCGGCGCTGGGACCAACCAACCCTCGTGCCCGACTTCGCCTCGGTAAGCGCCTCTGTAAGGCAGCAAGTTAGCCCGTCTTATACCAAGACTCCTGGAGCCTGACTCTCTGCGGGGGATTCCCAAGAAAAGATACCGGCACCTCCTTCCGGGATTTGTGCCGGAACCAAGCCGGTGACACTCGAGAGTTTGAGCGGGCAAAAACGTGGGTTCGGCGACACGGTATTTTGGGTGGCCCGCGACGCCAAGATTGATGCCGATCTGGTAGCTGGCGGAGGTGGCGGTGGGGGGACGCATGAAGATGCTTGGCTCTGGGGCGGCGGAGGTAGCCACGCCGAACGAACGCTGGCCGCACAGCAACCGCTAGAACGCGATCACTATTTTCTTGAGGTCGGCAAGGGTGGAGCCGGCGGTGCCTCAAATCTACCATCGGCAGACGGCGCACCAGGTGGAGTGACGCGGCTGCGGCGGTGCTCATCGGGACTCTTGGTGGGGAACTTAAATGCCCAAGGTGGGGTGGGTGGAAAAGGCGACGCTGTCCAGAGACGGCAAGCCAATGGCAAAGAATATGCTGGAGACGGAGAAAGCCTTGTTGATTCAATCACTGGAGGTATAATCGGCAGCGGCGGGCCCGGCGGGTATTGGCAGACAGGCGGCGGCACTGCGTCTGGCGCAGGCGCAGGCGGCGGAGGGCAAGGCGGAACAACGCATCCCGGTCAATCTGCCGGCGGTAGCGGCTCTGCTGGTTATGCCAAATTAACGAAGATTGGGGGCTGATATGGTAACGAAATTACGACCAACTCAACGTACAGCGCTTGTTGCAAACAGGCGCATGGAGTTGATCCGCCGATTGGCCGCGCTGATCCTAGTGTTATTGGCGATCGCGCACCCGGGCTCCGCCAGCGCGCAGGAAGCGACGGTCCTCGCAAGTTGTGTATTTATCAATACTGATGAAAATTATTATACCGCGCAGTTTGAAACAAAACGCAGAGATATAAATGTTGCTGAAGATGAATTTGTTGGTTTAATCGTGAAAACGTTTCCAAGCAGAAAAGATACCTATACTCTAAAACACAACTCCGGTTGCCAGGAAAAATACGGGGTAGATGATACTGGTGTCCCAAGAAATGGTAAGAGAAATATTCGATTGGATTGGCTTCCTTCTTTTGTAATTCCAGAGGGTGCCGTGCAATCCTACAACCTCTCCTACAAAGATGGCGGCCAAGCGGGTCACGGCTATGACAATGCCTCGATCCGGCTAAATTACCGCTTTTTGCTTTGCGCCGATGAGATTCAAGTTGCCTATGGCATCGATCGCAAGTCGCTGCAGCACAGTGACCGCTATGTCGTCAAACCGGCTGGCGGCGGCAATCTCGAATACGCCACCCCTGGCTCACAACCCGTGGCCCCATCGTCGGTGCCGCTGAACCTGCGTGTCACCCGGAAAAACGAGGCTGCAGTTACGACAATCGGGCGCCTTCGTGATCAAGTTGCCGGCGAAACCCTGGGCATGGGCTGTTTCACCGGTCAGACCCAGAAGATCGGCTTCGTCAAAACCCTCGTCGGTCCACAAACGACAAAGCCGCAGATCAAGGCGTTCCTCGATTCACTTATCCTGGCGAACGCATCGGGCACCGGCACCGCACCAGATCTGGATTTCCCGCTGACCAATGCGGACTATCCAGCCCCGCCGCCGCCTGCAAAGCGCGCCGTGCCTGCGAAGCCGAAAAAGAAAGCATGAAAATGCCGGGAGTTCATGGAGTTGGAAGCGAAGGAGTCAACGAACAGCAGCTGATTT
>JBBQVA010000033.1:0-13939 GCA_038211945.1 Sphingomonadales bacterium | reverse complement strand
CGATGCTAATCGATGCGGCAGAGGCGCTGCGAATTGGCCTTGTTCAACAACTTGCCGACAATCTTGAAGACGCCGTGTCGGAATTCGCCGCCAGCATCGTGGCGGTATCGCCGGCGAGCCAGCGCGCCAGCAAGGCGATCATCCAGCGCATCATCGAAGGCGCGCACGACGAAGACGCGACCACGTCGGCAGGGTACGACGCGGCCTTTACCGGTGCCGATTTCCACGAAGGCGTCGCGGCGTTCCTCGGCAAGCGCAAACCGGTGTTCGGGCCGTGACGGCGCCGCGGCTGATCGACGGGCCGGCGCCGCTGCTGCTGATCGCCGATCATGCGTCGAATTTTGTGCCGCCCGGGGTCGATCTCGGCATCGATCCGGCGCTGCTCGACGATCATATCGCCGTCGATATCGGCACCGCGGCGCTGACCGAAGCACTGGCCCGCGAACTGTCGGCACCGGCGATCATCGCCAGCGTGTCGCGCCTCGTCATCGATCTCAACCGCGATCCCGGCGTCGCCGGCCTGGTACCGGTGGCCAGCGACGGCCATGTCATCACCGGCAATGTGACCGCGGGGGCGGCCGAGCGCGACCTGCGCATTGCCGCCATTCACGCGCCCTATCACGCCACGATTGCAGCGGAGATTGCGCGCCGCCGCCTGGAATTGCTGGTCAGCATCCACAGCTTCACGCCGCAACTGGCGACGGCGCCCGAACTGGCGCGCCCCTGGCCGGTCGGCATATTGTACAATCGCGACGATCGCGCCGCGCGGGCCGGCATCGCGGCGCTGGCGGCGCGCGGGCTGCACGTCGGCGACAACCAGCCCTATTCGGGGCGCGATCTCAACTACACGATGAACCGCCATGCCGAGGCGGCCGGGCTGCCCTATCTGGGGGTGGAAATCCGCAACGACGGGCTGCGCGATGCCGCCGGCGTGGCGCATTGGACGCACGTCGTGGCCGACACCGTGCACCATGTCCTGCGGGCGTTGCGACGCTAGAGTGTTTTCCAGTCGGATGTCTTCATCCGACGGTTAAGAATACACGGTAAAACAAAGGCCTAGAGTGCTCTCTCGATTCCAACCGAATGAAACGCACTCTAGGCGGGCGGCTCCCACAGCTCGATGGCATTGCCTTCGGGATCGTGGATGCGCGCAAAGCGGCCGGTTGCCGGATCATCCCATTCGGCGCGGGTTTCGACGGCGATGCCGGCCGCGCGCAAGGCAAATAGCAGGCCATCGAGATCCTGTACCCGCAGATTGATCATATAGGCCTTGTCGGCAGCGAAATAGTCGGTTGTGGCCGGGAAGGGGGCAAATACCGTCGGGCCGCCCTGCGCCAGCCAATACCATTCGCTCGGATCTCCCTGGCCGGTCGAATTGCAGCCGGCACCGATGCCGAGATGGTCACGATACCAGGCGTTGAGCGCGTCGGCGTCTTGCGCCCGAAAGAACAGCCCGCCGAAGCCGGTGACACCCATATCGCCATCCCATCGCGCAAGATAATACCAATAAACGGGCTTGACCGGCAAGCACGTTGCGCGCAACGAAGCGCCAACACCCTCGCGGAGTCGTCATGTCCAGCCCCAGTTCGCCTCGTTTCGACAAGTCGCGCCTGCCCAGCCGCCACGTCTCGGTCGGCCCGGAACGCGCGCCGCACCGCAGCTATTATTACGCAATGGGGCTGACAGAGGAAGAGATTGCGCGACCATTCGTCGGCATCGCGTCGGCGGGCAATGATTCGGCGCCGTGCAACACCACGCTCGATGCCCAGGCCGATGTATGCCGCCAGGGCGTAAACGACGCAGGCGGGATGCCGCGACGGTTCAACACCATCACCGTCACCGACGGGATCGCCATGGGCCACCAGGGCATGAAATCGTCGCTGGTCAGCCGCGAAGTCATTGCCGACTCGGTCGAGCTTTCGGTCCGAGGCCATTGTTATGACGCGCTGATCGGTTTTGCCGGGTGCGACAAATCCTTGCCCGGCATGATGATGGCGATGCTCCGGCTCAACGTGCCGAGCATCTTTGTCTATGGTGGGTCGATCCGGCCCGGCAGTTTCGAGAACAAGGATGTCACCGTCGTCGATGTCTTTGAAGCCGTGGGTAGTTTCGCCGCCGGTACCTGCCCGATCGCGCGGCTGACCGCGCTCGAAAAGGTCGCGTGCCCCGGCCATGGCGCATGCGGCGGCCAGTTCACCGCCAACACCATGGCGTGTGTGGGGGAGGCGATCGGCCTCAGCCTGCCGAACAGCAACATGGCACCGGCACCCTATGCCAGCCGCGCCGATATCGCCATCGCCGCCGGCCGCCAGATCATGACCCTCATCGAGCGCAACATCAGGCCGCGTGATATCTGCACGCGCCAGGCCTTTGAAAACGCGGCGCGAATCGTCGCCGCCACGGGTGGTTCGACCAATGGCGCGCTGCATCTGCCGGCGATGGCCAATGAAGCCGGGATTGCTTTCGACCTGTTCGACGTCGCAGAAATCTTCAAGACGACGCCATATATCGACGATCTCAAGCCCGGCGGCCGTTATGTCGCCCGCGACATGTACGATGCCGGCGGTGTCTACATGGTTATGAAGCAGTTGTTCGACGCCGGTTTCCTCCACGGCGACTGCATGACGGTATCGGGCAAGACGCTCGCCGAGAATATCGACGAGATCACCTGGAACCCCGACCAGAAGGTCATCTATCCGGTCATCGCACCGCTCAGCCCGACCGGCGGGGTCGTCGGGTTGAAGGGGTCGCTCGCGCCGGACGGCGCCATCGTCAAGGTCGCGGGGATGCACCGTCTGCAGTTCACTGGCCCAGCGCGGGTGTTCGACTGCGAGGAGGATTGCTTCGCCGCCGTCGAGGCGCGGTCGATCAACCACGGCGAGGTCATCGTCATCCGCTACGAAGGGCCAAAGGGCGGGCCGGGCATGCGCGAGATGCTGTCGACGACGGCAGCGCTGTACGGGCAGGGGCTGGGCGAGCATGTCGCGCTGATCACCGACGGGCGGTTTTCGGGCGCGACACGCGGCTTTTGCATCGGCCATGCCGGCCCGGAGGCGGCGGACGGCGGGCCGATCGCGCTGGTCGAGGACGGCGACGAGATCGCCATCGATGCCGAAGCCGGAACCATCGACCTTAACGTCGCCGCCGACGTGCTGGCGGCGCGGCGGGCGGCATGGCGACCGCGCGCGCATGACTACCAGTCCGGCGCGCTGTGGCGTTATGCGCAGAACGTCGGCCCGGCGAGCGCGGGCGCGGTGACGCATCCGGGCGGGGCGGCGGAGACGCACATGTTCGCGGATATTTGAGGGGGTGGGGTTGAGCTTCTCCAAATAGGATCAAACAGAACGGTCGTATCGGTTGTAAGTCTGAGCCAGGGGACGGCGGTTACCGCCCCATTAGCGGACGCGCCGCCTTATGCTATTGTGGTGCCATGAGCGATCATCCGAGAACATGGACGCACGACGACAATGCCATCCGGAAAGCTGTCGCCGGTGCTCCGCTATTGCCGCTGATCTTGGGCGGTCGCTTCGTTTGCGCTGCCGATAACGAGGAGGATCGAATGGCTGCCATCCTTAGGAAAGAGGGGTTAAGCCTTTCAGACAGTGGGCAATGTGAAGTTGTCGGCTCGATGCAAATCGAGGCCACGGAAGGCGCGATCCGCTGCGCCATTGTGAAATTCCGCCAGATTGCCGTTCGTTCAAGCTGCCGTTTGCTGGCTGTCGAGATGGGCGACTTTGAAGGCGGGACCGCCATCGTGCTGGCAAGCGAGGCCGACTATATTCCTTGGTGGCAGGTTGAAGGGAATGACTGCTAACCACCAATCGCGGACCTAAAATTCTACTTGACAAATAACCCATATGGCACTATAATTATCATATGACAGCTACGTCCCTTACCAATGCCTCCCCAGCGACGCGGCATCACGTCGGAGAAGGAGCGGATACCACGGTATACTCTCCTTCCTCTCCTTCGGACGGTTTTCCGCCAGATTCTGGGCGACCCGATTCGGGATCGGCAGCCGCAGCATCGCTCTTTGGTCGCCGCAGCGGAGGAGTTGCGGTTCGCCTGAACCTTACCGAATTGTCGTGACCGTCCGCGTGTGGATGATCGTCCGGTGATGCCGGTGCCGATGGCGGTGGTGCCGATGATGGCGGCGCGCGTAATGGTGCACGACTGTCACCTGCCGCTCGACCGTCACGGTGCGGACGACCGGGGTCCCGGCCGGGGTTAGCGCGGCGGGCGTCCCCTCGGCCATTATGGGGGGCATGGGTGGCGGCGGGGTGATCGGTACGCCTTGTGGCGCGACGAAGGGCGGCGGCGGCAACGGCACCGCGCTAGGCTGACGAATTTCGCTCCAGATCGGCTCACCGCGTTCGTCACGTGGCACGTCGCCGCTCGAGCCATGCTTGTGCGGACGCGCGACATAAAGCGGCGACGGCACGCAGCCCGTCAGCGCAAGCAGGGTAGCGATGGTGAAAATGAGGCGAGCCATGAGCGGCCGCGCTTGTTACATTGGCCGCCAGGAATGACAAGCACGACCGGCCTTTTTGCGATGCTCTGTGTGGGCGATGGACCGTCGATGCCGGGCCATGGCGATGCGAGGGTCAACCTGCCGCCCGCCCTGTGTCCGCTCCCGATCGATATCAACAAGTTTCAGCGGGGGCATCTGGTCGTCGTCGCGAGCACGCCGGGGCAGGGTGGCGCAAGCGATCTGACGGTCCGCGCCGCGCTGCGGGCCGGGGCGGGGGCGGTGACACATGCCGGTGGCGGCAATGGCTGGACGCATGCGGCGATGCGGCGCGACGATAGCGCCGGACGCGCCCTCCTCACCGACCCGCGGGTCACGGCGGTCATCATGGGCCCCGGCCTGGCCGATGACGAGCGATCGCTGGGCTGGATTGATGCTGTTCTGGCCAGTGGCAAGGCGGCGGTGCTCGATGCCGGTGCGCTGACAATTGTGGGGCCCAACAGCGGCAAACTGGCCGGGTCGGGGCCGTTGGTGCTGACGCCGCATGACGGCGAATTCGCCCGGCTGTTCGGACATCCCCCCGGTCACGACCGTGTCGCTGCCGCGTTAGCCGCCGCTGCTGAAACAGGGAGCGTTGTCGTCCTCAAAGGCCCGCAGACGGTCATCGCCGAACCCGGTGGCTGCGTCGCGGTTAACACCCATGCCGCACCCTGGCTGGCGACGGCGGGATCGGGTGACGTGCTGGCCGGGATTATCGGTGGGCTGATGGCGCAGGGGCTGACCCCGTTCGATGCGGCGCGGGCCGGGGTCTGGCTGCACGGCGACATCGGTGTGCGCAGCGGCCCCGGGCTGATCGCCGATGACATGCCCGATCTGCTGCCCAGCGTGTTTGCTGGACTGTGAGCCCGCCGGTCCCAATCATGCGCTTGGCGGCACGGGGTGACGGCGTCACTGCCGATGGCCGCTTCGTGCCCGGCGCGACCATTGGTGACCTTATCGCCGAAGACGGGGCAATCACTCCGGGGCCGCAGCATGTGCCGCCGCCGTGCCGCCATTTCCCCGATTGCGGTGGCTGCCAGCTGCAGCATGTGACCGACGCGGCCTATGCCGAATTCGCCGTTGACCGCATCGTCCGCGCCCTGGCGGGGGTGGGCTTGGTGCCGGAAAGCATCGCGCCGGTCGCGCTATCGCCGCCCAAAAGCCGCCGCCGCGCCGCGCTGCGCGCCGTCAAACGTGGCGGCAAGCTGACGTTGGGCTTCAACGCCGAGGCGAGTCACCGCATCGTCGACATCCATCAATGCGAGGTGCTGACCCCCGGTCTGTTCGCGCTGATCGCGCCGTTGCGCGGGTTGCTCGCTGCCGCGTTGGCCGGCGGGCAGGGGGCGGGGATACAGCTGACCGAATGCGACAATGGCGTCGACGTGCTGCTTGCCAACGTCGCTGCCGAAAAGCTTGTCGACATCGAACGACTGACCGATTTCGCCGCCAAGCATGACTTGGCGCGGCTTTCGGTCGAAGGGGCGCACGGTGTCGAGACGCTGGTCGAGGCGCGCGCACCCATTCTGCGTTTTGGCGGCGTCCCGGTCTCGCCGCCGCCCGCACCGTTTCTGCAGGCCACCCGCGACGGCGAGGCGGCGCTGGTTGCAGCGGTTGGCGCGGTCGTCGGTGACGCGACGAGAATCGCCGATCTGTTCTGCGGGCTGGGAACCTTTGCCCTGCCGCTGTCGTCGGGTGTGCCCGGCAGGCGCGTTGTTGCGGTCGATGCGGCGGGATCCGCTGTTGCCGCTCTGACCAGCGCCGCTCGAGCCCATGGTCGCGCCGTCACCGCCAGCCACCGCGACCTGTTCCGCAATCCGTTGACCGTCACCGAACTTGCCGCGTTCGACGCCGTGGTCATCGATCCACCGCGCGCCGGTGCCTCCGCCCAGACCGCCACACTGGCGGGGTCGAAGGTGCCGCGCATAGCGGCCGTTTCGTGTAATCCGGCAACCTTTGCCCGTGATGCCCGGATATTGGCAGACGGCGGTTACCGGTTGGCGAGGCTATGGCCCGTCGCGCAATTCCGCTGGTCGACGCACATCGAGTTGGTTGGAGAATTTCTGTGCGACGATCGCCTGCAGCGCGAAGTCCGGGGTCGCCTGGAACACCATGATCGCTGACCGGGCGCGTGCTGCATCTGTATCGTCGTCACATCCAATTTGTTTGGGCAGGTGCGTTGTCGCCGAGCCGGTATTCGCTCATCGCTTTCGGGCGCCGCAAAAAATGGTAAGATCAGGATGGCGCACCAAAGCGGCCATATAAGGCCGCGACGGCACGCGTTGAACTCGAGTGTCATTGTGACGGAATTCGGCGGCGGGAGCCTAGGGTCGGAGCCTGCCCGAACGCAGCCGCCGCTCATCTGGATTGCGCATCCGGATTTTCGAGACGAGCCTTCGCTGGCGGCGCATATTGTCCTGCAAAGGAGTTTCTGATGACCGATGCTGTTTTATTCGATGCGCGGAATGATGGCATTGCGATCATCACACTCAACCGCGCCGAGCAGCGCAATGCGCTAGGCAAGGATATTCGCGACGGCCTGTTTGCTGCCTGGCACCGCTTCGAGCGCGACCCGTTGCTGCGCGTCGCGATCCTGACCGGCGCAGGTGAGAAAGCGTTTTGTGCGGGCGGCGACCTAAAGGAAATGGTACAATGTGGCTTGCAGGTGCCGCCGCGTGACATGTTTCCGGTCCCCGGCGACAACATTGAACTGTCCAAGCCGACGATCGCCGCAGTCAACGGGGTCGCGTTCGCCGGGGGCTGGATGATCGCGCAAGCCTGCGACCTGTGCGTTGCCAGTACGACAGCGAAATTTGCGATCACCGAGGTGAAAGTTGGACGCAGCTCACCCTGGGCGACACCACTGATCCACATGATACCCCAGCGAATCATGATGGAGATCATCTTGACCGGCAAACCAATTACCGCGCAGCGCGCTTATGAGATCGGGTTGGTTAACCGGCTGGCCGAGCCGGCTGATTTGATGGCGAAGGCGCTGGAATTGGCACACGAAATTCTGGAGGGCGCACCGTTGTCAGTGAAGGCCGGTCGCGACACCGTCATGCTGGCGGCGGAAATGGGCCGTGCTGCCGCATTGCAGGCGGCGCGGCACGCTTCAGAATTCACCTATCGGAGCGAGGATGCGCAGGAAGGGCCTCGTTCGTTTGCGGAAAAGCGCCCGCCAGACTGGAAATCGCGGTAGCGATGCGGTCTGCGGAGGTCGCAGCTATGCTTCAACTTTCCGCATGCCGACGCCTCACGCTATCAAAAACATGCTCCGTGGTTCTCTTCGCGGCGCCCATTTCTGTCGCCGGTTTGACGATGGACCGGCGCCGGGGCCTCAGCTACCCTTTCTAAATCCAGCAAAATTGAGAAGTCGTTTCGATGCGCAGAATTAGCTTGAGAATACTTCTCGCCGCCTCGGCCACGGCCTGTCTCGTTGCCGCCGCCCCGCTCTACCCGCCTTTCGGACTCGACCGCACCGCCGTCGATCCGGCAACAAAACCCGGCGACGACTTCTTCCAATATGCCAATGGCGCTTACCTTTCGCGCACTGCGATTCCGTCGGACAGGTCGGTCGGTTCGCGCCGCTTGGACATGACCGATCGCACCGAGGCACAGTTGCACACGCTGCTCGACGCTGCCGCCAAGGGCGTTGCCGTTCAGCCTGTCGACGTACGCGGCAAGTCTGGCGCCTTCTATGCCGCGTTCATGGACGAGGCCGGCATCGAGGCGCGCGGCGTCAAGGCCATCGCGCCCGAACTCGACGCTATCCGAGCCGCTGATCGCCCGGCGCTGGCAGCGCTGATGGGCACTCCCGGCTTCTATGCGGCGCCGTTTGGCTATGGCATCGACGCCGACCTGAAGCGGCCCGATCGCTACGCCACCTATATCGGCCAGGCCGACCTTGGGCTGCCCGACCGCGACTATTACCTGCGGCCCGAGTTCGCCGCGCAGAGGAAGGCCTATCGCAACTATGCCGAGACGCTGCTGAAACTGTCGGGCTGGGCCGATCCGGCCAAGGCCGCCGACGCGGTGCTGGCGCTGGAGACCCGGCTGGCCGAGGCGAGTTGGACCAGGGTCCAGCAGCGCGACCTGACCGTCCAATATAATCCGATGACCCCGGCCGAACTCGCCAAGATGGCGCCGGGTTTCGATTGGCAACGCTATCTTGATGCAGGCAAGCTCGGCGGCAAACAGCGGCTGATCGTCACCACCAACACCGCCATGCCCAAATTGGCGACCGTCTTTGCGACCACCCCGGTCGACGACCTTCGCGCCTGGATGGCATTCCGTGTCGCCGACACTGCTGCACCCTATCTGCCCAAAGCCTTCGGCGACGCCCGCTTTGAACTGCGGGACCATGTCCTTGCCGGCCAGTCGGAACAAAAGCCGCGCTGGAAACGGGGCATCCGCGCCGTCGCCGGCGGCGACTGCGGTGCTGATCCTTCGAGCTGCTTTGGCACGCTCAATTGGGGCGTGGGGCAACTCTATGCCGACCGTTATTTCCCCGCCGCGACCAAGGCGCAGATCACCACGCTGGTGCTGAACCTCAAGGCCGCCTTCCGCCACCGCATCGAACATCTCGAATGGATGGGGCCCGCGACGCGCACTGAAGCGCTCGCCAAGCTCGATACCTATGTCATCAAGGTCGGCTATCCCGACACATGGCGCGACTATTCCTCCGTCGTCGTGCGTCGCGACGACCTCATCGGCAATGTTCGCAACGCCGCCGCTGCCGACTGGGCGTTCTACGTCGGGCGCAGCGACGGCCCGGTCGATCGCGGCGACTGGCTGATGACCCCGCAAACCAACGACGCCTACAATGGCTCGCTGCGCGACATCGTCTTCCCAGCCGGCATCCTGCAGGCACCGATGTTCGACCCAGCCGCTGACCCGGCGATCAACTATGGCGCCATCGGCGGCGTCATCGGCCACGAGATGACCCATGGCTTTGATGACCAGGGCCGGTCGATCGATGCGAAGGGCGCATTGCGCGACTGGTGGACGCCTGCCGATGCCGCGGCTTTCAAGGCGCGTGCAGCGGTGCTCGGTGCCCAATACGCCAGGTTCGAGCCGGTGCCAGGCGTCCATATCAAGCCCGATCTGACGATGGGCGAAAACCTTGCCGACCTCGGCGGGCTGGCGATCGCGCTCGACGCTTATCATGCCTCATTGCACGGCAAGCCCGCGCCGGTCATTGGCGGTCTGACCGGTGACCAGCGGGTTTTTCTGGGCTGGGCGCAAGTCTGGGCCGGCAAGGCCAAGGCCGAAGAAATACTCCGCCTCACGACGAGCGACCCGCACAGCTTCCGCAAGTTCCGGGTCAACGGCGTCGTCCGCAACATCGATGCCTGGTACACCGCATTCGGCATCAAGCCCGGCGACGCGCTGTACGTCCCGCCTGAAAAGCGCGCCCGGATCTGGTAGCTACGGCATCACTTTGGGCACGGACAGTCTGGTGTGCCGCTGACGACGGTGAGGTCAGTCGATAGCGACGCCCGAGGCGCGGTTCGGCAGCAGAAGTGCGATGAGACCTGCAGCGATCAGCAGCGGAACGACGACAATCGACAGCCCCGCCCGCCAGCCCTCAGCCGCGACGACTTTGGGCACGATCAGCGGGAACACGGCAAATCCCAGGCTGAGCGGTGCGGAGGCGCATATCGCCAACGCCCCGGCCCGGATGCGAGCCGGGAACATTTCGGCGACGAAAACCGTGACGACTGCCTGCGAGCCAAAGAACAGCGCGGCTGTCACGCCGTACCACAATAGATCGGCCGTCCTGTCCGCCGACAGCCAAAGCAGCCCTGCAAATGCCGCTGCGCCGCCGAGGCACCAGAGGACAAATACAGTCCGTCGCGTCAGCACAAATTCGCCGACGAATGCGGCTCCGATATAGCCGAACACTCCGATGCCGTTCGATAGGCCAACAAGGGCTGCCGCGTCGGCGGGCGAATAGCCCCGCGCCGCATTGAAAAAGGCCGGAAAGAAAAATGCCGAGCCGGCATAGGCTCCGCCGAACGCGAAAAAGACCGCTGCGGTTGTGATCGTCACCCGGCGATAGGCTGGCGACCAGAGAGTGGCGAACGTGCTGGTATTTGTGCCCAAAGTTGATGCTTCAGGCAGCGCAACAGTCGAGCGATCTACGCCCGCCCGCCGTAGCATCCAGAAGATCAGGGGGATGAATGGCACGACGAGCAGGGCGAAAAGGCATACAGCGCGCCAATCGTACGCCGCGAGCAGCGGCGCGGCCCCGAACGACGCCAGAAACCAGCCCAGCGGATAACCGCACTGCAGCAAGCCCATTGCCAGTCCGCGGTAACGCGGCGTCGCATTTTCGACGACAAGAGCATTGGTGATTGGCGAAAGCCCGGCGCTGAGCGCGAAACCTAGCGCCCGAAACACGGTCAGCGTCACGATCGTTTGTGCGACGCTCTGCAACGCCACCATCGCTGCCGAAGCCAGCAGCAGCCCGCACAGCACGCGGCCACGGCCCAACCGATCGGCGGCGATGCCAGCGAAGATGACGAGCACGGCGGCGGTAGCAAATGAAATTGCCAGCACAATGCCGATCACACCCAGGCCCACATGAAAGTCGGTGATGATCCCCGGGATGATATAGCCGAACAACGCCTGATCCATGTTGGTCAGCGTCCAGACCAACAGGCAGGTGAAGAAAATGCTGGGCCGGGGTCCGAGAAAACGACGCACGAACGTCATTGCACGGCGCGCAGACGCTGCCCGAGCAGCCTGCCGAATGTCATCGCCGGCGTGACGCTCATGCCGCCTGCGAACGCATTGCCCGAAGTCGCCGCCAGGCCGAGGATTTCGCCCGCCGCGAACAGGCCGGGGATCGGATCACCGCTGGCGTCGATGACCCTAAGTTCATCGTCAACGCCCAGACCGGCGAAGCCCACAATACTCCAGCCAAAATGGCGAACGGCGTAAAAGGGCGGTTCGATTATCGGCAATGGCCGATGCTCACGGCCCATCGGATCCGGCCCACCGTCGGCGATCGCGGCGTTGTAATCGGCCAGTGTGTGCGCCAGCTTTGCCGGATCGACGGCCATGGCGGCGGCGAGCGTCGGGACGTCATCGGCGCGTCGATAGGCTGGCTCGCGATTGAAGCGGGGCGCGACATCTTCCCATGCATCGAGCGTGAAGAATGGCGGCGCCTCGCGGCGAATGCGGTCGTCGAAGATCGCCCAGAATTGCAGGTTCGGCAACGCCAGCAGAGCGCGTTCGCGGCGATCGACGCTGGGGTCATCCTCGCGGACAAAGCGGTCGCCAGCGCCGTCGACATAGACCTCCCACGGCTGGCGGAATTGCGGATAGGTCTGGGTGGCAAAGGTCATCCCGCCATGCGCGGATGCATCTTCAACGGCGGCAAAGGTTGGCAGAAACGCCTCGCGGTTGATGATCGTACCGCCGACGGCCGCTGCGGCCAACAGCCCGTCACCCTGTGACCCGGGCGATCCCCCGCCGTGGAGCGGTTGGCCGCTGCTGAGCGATGGGAACAGCTCGGCATTTGCCGAATAGCCACCCGTCGCCAGCACGATTGCGTCTGCGTCAATGACGCTTGGCGTGCCCGCGCAATCCAAGACGGCCCGCAAGCCCGTGCCGTTGGTGCGTTCAAGGGCAATGAGGCGTGTCTCAAGCCTGAGATCGATGCGGCCTTCGGCAACGGCAGCGTCGATTAGCGGCGCCAGAACCGCCAGCACCGAGCGGCCCTCCTCCGGTCCCCAATAGGTCCGGGGCACAGAATAAGGCTCGTGTCCGTAATGGATGATCGGGTGATCGGGGAGCAGCTCAAGGCCGTTGTCGAGGAGCCAATGCAGCGTGTCGGCGGCGTGCTCGGTCGCGAGTTTGACGATACCGGGGTTGGCGGTGCCTCGGCTGATCCGCATGATGTCGTCGTAGTGCGCCTGCGGGCTGTCGACGATCCCATTGGCCGCCTGCACCCTCGTGCCTGCAGCGCTCATCTGGCCGCTCGACAAATGAAAGGTTCCGCCGATCCGGTCGGCCGCATCGATCAGAACGACGTTGCGGCCGTCGCCGCTACCGAACAGCGCCGCGGGCATGCCAGCCGCCCCGGCACCGATAATCAGCAGGTCACATCGCTCCGCCACGTCATGATCCTTGCCGATATAAGTTGTTCTATAGCGGCAAGCTTAGTGGGAAAAGTTGTCCGGACAAGTCATTCCGGCACGCCTCCCGCTACCAGCGGTCAGCATTAAGTCACCTAAGTTTTGGTGGACGCACCAGGGTTCGAACCTGGGACCCGCTGATTAAGAGTTTCAGTTTTTGGAATTGCAAGCTGTTTTCTGATGTTTCAGCATGTTCCATTTCTGTATTGTTATCAAACGGTTGTTGACACCCTTGGTTCAATATCGTTTCATTGCGGCGCCTGAAGCTTTACGGGCTATGTGCTCAAATGTTGCCCCAGATGACCCAATTTCTGTCTAGTGATCAGACCCACTTGGCGATCCCCAAAAGCAATACGGTGTCTGAGGCAATACCTTGCGCACGACCCGGGAGCGGCTATTCCATGAAGAGCAGGAATGCGCCATGCGCCAGGAATTGACGGATCGGGGGTTGCGAAACTTGCGGCCCGCCGCTGAGGGGCAGCGATATGAATTGGGCGATAGCCACGTTATCGGCCTGCGCGTTCGGATCGGCGACGATTGTGATGGGCGCGGTCGAGCCATTAACGTTGGCTTTGTGCTACTCGCCCGCTTTAGCGGCGCTGGCAGTTACCCGACCCGCCGCAAGATTGGCAATTTCCCGGCGACCAGTCTCGCCGATGCGCGAAAGATAGCCATCGGTTGGAAACTCCATATCGATAGCGGTGTTGATCCGGCCACAGTCTTAGTGGCAAAACCGTCGAGCGACGCACCATCCAGAGTGCCTGAATTAGACAGTTTCAACGGCCTGGCCGACAACTTTATCAAACGCCACGTCGATGCGATCGGTCTCCGATCAGCTCCTGAGGTAAAACGTCAGTTTGCGCGATATCTGCGGCCTCAATTCGGGCATCGACCGTTTCGAGAAATCCGTCGCCGTGAGGTTGTTGCTTTCCTCGATGCTGTCGCTGACGAGCGTGGGCCAGTGATGGCGGACCGCTGCCTCGCCACGCTTTCAAAGATCTTCTCGTGGCAACAAGCGCGCGACGATGAATTCGTCAATCCGATCGTGAGGGGTATGCGGCGAGTACCGCAGAGCCAAATGACACGTCAGCGTCGGCTTCAGAATGACGAACTTCGGGCTGTATGGCACGCCGCTACGCACCTTGGTTTGTAGATCGGCGTGCAAAAGGAACCCCCTTGGCGGGGTGATCGGCGTCCAAAAGGTGTCCCTCATTTCGATGGTTTAGGCAGCCGCTTGGTTTTTCAGGTGGCGAGATCGGGATGTTGGTGGTGGAGACAGTTGTTCGGA
>JBBQVA010000032.1:0-17986 GCA_038211945.1 Sphingomonadales bacterium | reverse complement strand
GGCTGGTGATGCGCTCCACACTGGTGGCGCGGCGCACCATCATGGTGCCGTTCAGCGGGAAGCCCTTGACGGCGCCGGCGTTGGCGGCAACCCGGATCGCAGTGAAATCCTGCCCGGCGGCGGCGAACAGCGCGATAGCGGCGGCATCCTCGATGGTGGCGCGCACCTTCAGTCCAGCGCCATCGCCCAATGGCTGGCCATCGGGCCCAAGCAGAATGCGCCGCGGTAGGCGGGCACTGCGCACCGATTTGTCCCAAGGCAGGCGGTCAGCCTCTTTCTGGGTGCGCACATTGATCAGGCCGATCGCACCGGCAGCCTGCGCGGCGATCGCCTTGGAGGTGCGGGCAAGGTGCGCGGCGACTTCGCTGTTGAGATTGTCCGGCGCGCCCGACAGCACGACCACATATTTGCCGCGCACATCCAGCCCGGCGAAATCATCTATCCCCTGCGATTTGTCGACGAGGCCATATCCGGCGAACACCAGCCCGCCGCTGATTTCCTCGGTGCCGGCCGCAGGACCGGGCGCCAAGATCAGCCCTCTGCCGTTTTCCAGGGTCAGACGCTGGCTGCCCAGATCGAAAACCGCCGTCTCGCGCTCGCTGGAGAAGCGGCTTTCGGCGAAGCTGACCCGCTGATACCAGGTACCGCCATCGCCGGCCGGCTGCAGGCCCACCCGCGCGAAATGCTGCGCGACATAATTGGCGGCAATTTCGTGGCCACGTGTGCCCAGGCCGCGACCTTCGAGCAGATCATCGGCCAGAAACGCGACATGGGCGCGGAACGAGGCCGCCAGCGGATCGGCCGCGTGTTGGGCGGAAGCGGGTGCGGCTGCGGCGAAGAGCGGCAAGGCGGCGAGGGTGAAGATGCGCTTGTTCATTGGCTATACGTATCAGGCACGCTAAACGGGTGCAAACCCCAGAAAAAGCGGGATGGACGGGCATGTTGCAGAAATTGATCATGGCGGTTGCGGCCGGGCTGGCGATGGCAGGGCAGGCGGCGGCCCAGCCGGCGCCCCAGCTTTCTGTGGCGCCTGCCAGCATAGCCCGCCTCGTCGATCAGGTCAGCCTTCCTTATGAGCAATTCACTTTGCCCAACGGCTTGCGCGTGATCATCCACACCGATCGCAAGGCACCGATCGTTGCGGTCAGCGTCTGGTATCACATCGGTTCGCGCGATGAGCCGGCCGGCAAATCCGGGTTCGCGCATCTGTTCGAACATCTGATGTTCTATGGCAGCGAGAATAACGACCAGGTGTTCTTCAAGAAACTGGAGGACGTCGGCGCGACCGACAGCAACGGCACCACCTGGTACGACCGCACCAATTATTTCGAAAACGTGCCCACTCCGGCGCTACCGCTGGCGCTGTATCTTGAATCCGACCGCATGGGGCATTTGCTCGGCGCGGTCACCCAGACCAAGCTCGATGCCCAGCGCGCCGTCGTCCAGAACGAAAAGCGTCAGCGCGACAATCAGCCCTTTGGCCTGACCTTCTATTCGACATCGACCGCGCTGTTTCCCGAAGGTCATCCGTACCGGCACAACACCATCGGCAGCATGGCCGATCTGGATGCGGCGTCGCTCGCCGATGTTCATGGCTGGTTCCGCGCCAATTACGGCCCGAATAACGCCGTGCTGGTGCTGGCGGGCGACATCGACGTCGCCACGGCGCGCCCGCTGGTCGAGAAATATTTCGGTGACATCCCGGCTGGCCCGCCGATCAAGCGTTACGATGCCCCCGTGCCGGTGCCAGGCGCGATCAAGCACGAGACGCTCTATGATCAGGTGCCCGCGCCGCGACTGTCGCTCAACTATGTCGTGCCTGGGGTCAACGATCCGGCGACGCCACTCATCGATATCGCCGCGACCATCCTTGGCGGCGGCGATTCATCACGCCTTTACAACGACCTTGTCCGCGACAAGAAATTGGCGGTCGGCGTTGAAGGCTATGTCCAGGACTTCGAGAAAATCAGCTTCATGGGGCTGGATATCGATCTTGCCCCCGGCGTCGCCCCTGCCGCGGTAGAGACCGAAGTCCGCGCCGTCATCGCCAAATTCCTGAAGGACGGACCGACCGCCGATGAAGTGTCGCGCGTCGCCACCCGCACGGTCGCCGCGACGGTTCGCGGCCTGGAAAGCGTCGGCGGTCATGGCGGCAAGGCAGTGACGCTGGCCGAAGGGGCCGTCTATTCGGGCAATCCCGATTTCTACAAGGTCGAGTTGGCGCGTTACGCCGCCGCCACCCCGGCGACAGTGACCGCAGCCGCGCGTCAATGGTTCAAGGGCGGCTATGTCCAGACGGTGCTGCCCGGCGCCCGCCCGGCGGTCGAGGTTTCGGCTTCGCAGGGTGCCACCACGGTGGCCAAGGTTGCCACTGCTGTCCCGACGGTGACGCGCGTTGCCCGGCCGCCCGAACCGGGCGTCGGCCCGTCGCCCAACCTGGTGTTTCCGCCCATCGAGCGCACCACCCTCGCCAACGGCATGAAGGTCGAGCTGGCGCGGCGCACGACGGTGCCGGTGGTCAAGATCATGCTGTCGTTCAGTGCCGGTTTCGGTGCCGATGACCGCGCCAAGCTTGGCACGATGGGCATGACGCTGGCGCTGCTCGACGAGGGCGCGGGCAAGCTGACCGGGCCGCAGATCGCCGAGGCCAAGGAGCGGCTGGGGGCCAATATCGGCGGCGGCGGCTCGCTCGACCGGGCGCGGCTGACGCTCGACGCGCTGAAGGCCAATCTGCCCGCCTCGCTTGATCTGCTCGCCGATATCGCCGAGCGCCCGGCGTTTCCGGCGAGCGAGATCGAGCGTGTGCGCGGCCAGATCCTGCAGGGCATCGCCCAGGAACAGGCCGATCCCGGCCAGGCGGCGCGGCGCGCGCTGCCGGTGCTGCTCTATGGCCCGGTGCATCCCTATGGCGTCCCCGGCAGCGGCTCGGGCACCACGGCCGGGGTCAAGGCGATCACCCGCGCCGATCTGATCGCGTGGCACAAGCGCTGGATCCGCCCCGACAATGGCGCGATCTTCGTCGTCGGCGACATCACCATGGCCGAATTGAAGCCGCTGCTCGAAGCGCGCTTTGGAACGTGGACGCCCGATGCGGCGGTGGCCAAGGGTGACATCGTCTTCACCGCGCCGCCCGCACCACCGGCGCCGCGCATCGTGCTGATCGACCGGCCGAACAGCCCGCAAAGCTATATCCGCGGCGGCGTCGTCCTGCCGGTCAAGGGCACCGAGGATACGCTGGCGCTGCGCGCCGCGACCGATCTGCTCGGCGGCCTGTCGACCTCTCGGCTCAGCATGGACATTCGCGAGGCCAAGGGCTGGGCCTACGGTGTCGGCTCGCCGGTCAACGAAGCAGTCGACCGGCTGGCGTGGTTCGTCATCGCGCCCGTGCAGAGCGACCGCACGGGTGACACGATCGCCGCGATGACCGCCGACATCGCCGCCTTCACTTCGGCGCATCCGATCGACCAGGCCGAACGCGACAAGACGATCAACAACACGATCCTGTCGCTGCCGGGGGATTTCGAAACCTCGGGCGCGCTGCTGGGGGCGATCGAGAAGAACGCGGTCTATGGGCGCAGCGACAGCTACTACACCGACCTGTCGAGCCGGTTGCGGGCGTTGACCCCGGAACAACTCAACCGTGCCGCGCAACTGCTGTCGACCGCGCATATGACCTGGATTGTGGTCGGTGACCGCAAGGTCGTGGAGCCGCAGCTGGCCAAGCTCGGCCTGCCGGTGGAGGTGCGATAACCATAACGACGGAGCCTTTTCGCTCCACTCCGCGTTGCGCCTCCATTAACCAGGGAGACCAACATGCTCGGCACGATTCTTCTCGTCGTCATCATCCTCGCGCTCGTCGGCGCACTGCCCAGCTGGGGCTATTCGAGCAGCTGGGGTTATGGCCCGTCGGGTATTCTGGGCGTGGTCGTCGTTATCCTGATCATTCTGCTGCTGATGGGGCGGCTTTAACGCCTGCACCCATCGCCACCGCGCGGAAGAACACAATCAGCGCGGCGGCGGTGAACAATGCTGACAGCAGGAATGGCGCGCCGGGGAAGTAAACCGGCGCGCCACTTCCCGAGAAATAGGCGAAGGTCGTCGTCATCAACGGCGGGCCGACGATCGACGTCAGGCTCTGAATGCTGCTGATCGAGCCTTGGAGCTCGCCCTGTTCGGACGGTCCGACCGACCCCGACATCATGCCCTGCAAAGACGGGAAGACGAGCCCCGTCAGTGCCTGCGCCAAGATACCGACATACATCATCCAGCCGACGCCCGACGATGCGTAGATGACGTAACCGGCGATGCCCGACAGCGCCCCGGCGAAAATCATGTTGCGCGCGCCATATCGCGGGATCAGCCGCCGCGACAGCACGCCCTGAACCAGCGCGCCGATCAGCCCAACGGCGCCAAGGCTCCAGCCTATATCGCGCGGCGTCCAGGCAAAACGTTCAATGGTGAAGTAATTCCAAACAGTATAAAGCGACTGAAAGCTCATCGTCCAAAGGAAAACGGTGACCGCAAGCATCAGCACCACCGGCTTGGCGCGCTGCAGCCGCATCAGCGCACCAACGGGGTTAGCGCGGCGCCAATCGAAGGCCCTGCGGTTTTCGGGCTTGAGGCTTTCAGGCAGCACGAACCAGCCATAGGCGGCATTGGCAAAGGCGAGGCCGGCCGCCAGCAGGAATGGCGCGCGTGGCCCAAATGCCGCCACCAGGCCCCCCAATGCCGGGCCGATGATGAAGCCCAGACCGAACGCCATGCCGATCAGCCCGAAGTTGACGGCGCGGCGTTCAGGTGAGCTGATATCGGCGATATAGGCATAGGCGGTCGAAAAGCTTGCTCCCGTCACTCCGGCGATCACCCGCGCCGCGATCAGCCAGCCAATCGTCGGGGCGAACCCGGCGACGGCGTAGTCAATCCCGAACGCCGTCAGGCTGGCGAGGAGCACGGGTCGCCTGCCGAAGCGGTCCGACAGCCCGCCGATAACCGGTCCGCAGACGAACTGCGTCGCGGCGTAGAGGAACATGATCCAGCCCGCGACCTCGGCGGCCTGCGCCAACGGTTTACCGGTCAACGTCATGATCAGGCTGGGGAAGACCGGGATGACGACGCCAAAGCCTATCGAATCGATGAGCACCGTCACGAAGACAAAGGCGAGGCTGCGACGCTCGGCGCGCTGGACGTCTTCAGTTACCATCGCGGTCCCTAGTCCGGTCGCCTAGCCACGTCACATGCCCCATCTTGCGCCCGGCCTTGACCTCGGACTTGCCATAAAGATGCAGGTGGGCGCGGCGGTCGGCGAGGATGTCGGCCCAGTCGTGTACATCCTCGCCCAGCAGATTCTTCATCCGCACCTCCGCCGCCGTCAGCGCGGTCGAACCCAGCGGCAGACCGCAGATGGCTCGGACGTGATTTTCGAACTGCGACGCGCGCGCGCCCTCGATCGTCCAATGGCCGGAATTGTGGACGCGAGGGGCCATCTCGTTGAAAACCGGACCATCTTCGGTCGCGAAAAACTCCACCGCCAGAACGCCGACGTGGCCCAGCGCCTCGGCGATGCGCAACGACAGCTCGACGGCCGCACGCGATTGGGTCAGCACTGGCGCGGGCGCAGGGACGCGGCTTTCATCGAGAATGCCGTCGACATGGACATTGTGCGCCACCGGCCAGACGCAGGTCGCGCCATCGGCACCGCGCGCCAGCACCACCGAAAATTCATGCTCGTACGTCACCCAGCCCTCGAGCAGCGCCGGACGCGCGCCGATCGTCTCCCAGGCGACATCGGCATAGACCGGGGCGACAATGCGCGCCTGACCCTTGCCATCATAGCCCATGCGCCGGGTCTTCAGCACTGCCGGAGTACCGATGTCGGTTAATGCCGCCTCCAGCCCATCGCGGGTGTCGACGGCGTGATACGGCGCGGTGCGGCCACCCAGCCGCTCGACAAAGCGCTTTTCCGCGAGCCGGTCCTGCGCCACCTCCAGGCTGGCCGCGGACGGGTGGACGGGGACGCGTGTCGCCAGATGGCGGACCGCGGAAACGTCAATATTTTCGAACTCAAACGTCGCGACGTCGACGGCGGCGGCAAAGGCGTCAAGCGCGGCGAAGTCGGTATAGTCGGCGCGGGTGACCTGTGCCGCGACGTCACCGGCGGGCAGTTCCGCTTCCGGGGCAAAGACATGGACGCGGTAACCCATCGACGCGGCGGCCAGCGCCAGCATCCGCCCGAGCTGACCGCCGCCGAGAATGCCGATCGTCGACCCCGGAGAAATCATCTGCAGGAAATCATTCGGGGATTTCAGCCACCGCCGCCGTCTGCGCCGCCCGCCACGCATCGAGGCGTGCCGCCAGCGCGTCATCGGTCGTCGCCAGCATCGCCGCCGCCAGCAGCGCCGCATTGATCGCCCCCGGCTTGCCGATGGCGAGCGTGCCGACCGGCACCCCGGCAGGCATCTGGACGATCGACAACAGGCTATCCAGCCCGCTCAGCGCCTTGGATTCAACCGGCACACCCAGTACCGGCAGCCGCGTCATCGCCGCTGCCATGCCCGGCAGATGGGCCGCCCCGCCAGCCCCGGCAATGATCGCGCGCAGGCCGCGCGCTGCCGCCCCGGTCGCATAATCATACAGGCGTTGCGGCGTGCGGTGTGCGCTGACGATCCGCGCTTCATAGGGCACGCCGAGCGCGTCCAGGGTGTCGGCGGCATGGCGCATCACCGTCCAATCGGACTGCGACCCCATGATGATACCGATGTGCGGTGCGTCCACCAAAGCCCCCAAGGCAGGAAGCGGGTGACCTTAGGCGGCACAGCAGCGGCGGGCAATGACGGGATTCGCCGGTCAGCGCGGTGGGCGGATCAGCAACCACAGCGACCCGGCCAGCACGGCCGCACCCGCCAACGCATAAAATTCCCACGGCCAGTCGAGGAAATGCCCCTGCGGCCCGGCGTTCATCATCGCCCCCCAGCCGCGCCGGAAAACCGCAACGACCGCCGCGGCCAGCACGACGCCCCCCGCGACAACCCCGAACAGCGCCGCATTGCGGCGTTTCCGCAGCCGTTCGGTGCGGAGTTTCGGCGATTCTCGGCGGCGATATTCATCGCCAAAGCTGGGCGGCTCGACGGTCATTGGGCGTCAACATACGCCAAGCGCCCGCCGACCGGAAAGCTCAGAACTTGAAGGTCAGGCTGCTCGCCAGCTGGTCGACGCTGCCGGTGTTGACCGAATTGGTGGCGATTGTCGTCACTGCAGGCGTCCCGGCGAACAGCGGATCGACGCGGTTGACGTTCGCGGTCTTCACGAAAACATGGGCGTAGCTGAGGTTCAGCGACAGGAAGTCGGTCAGCTTGGCGGTCGCCCCGGCACTCGCCCAGATGCGGTCGCCATCGGGGACGCGGGTGGTGCGATAGCCGTCGATCGTCGGCGTCTGGTCGTACATCGCCCCGCCGCGAACCGTCAGCACCGGCGACACATCATATTCGCCCGCCGCCGCATAGCTCCAAGTGTCGCGGTAATGCTGTTCGCTGTCCAGGAACGGCTGGCCCGCATCGTTGAGGATGGCGATGCGCTGGAACCGGCTCCAGTTGTACCAGGTTAACGAGCCGAGTAGCCGGGCACGCTTGCCGATGACGCCACTCACGGTGGCGATGTCGGGCGTCGAAATCGGTGCGAAACCGCGGAACGAACCATTCTGTCCGCTGAGCGGCCCCAGCAAGCCGCTGATTTCGGCGAGGCCCGACAGATTATGGTTGATATGGCTGCGATAATGGCCGCCGACGCGGAAGCCGGGATAGGTCACCAGCACCCCGGCGTTCCAGCCGAGCTTGCTGTCCTGCCCGCTGATCCGCAGTGCGCCATCGGGCAGCCCCGGCCCGAGGTTGGGTAGGGCCGAGGTCAGGTCGGCGCTGAGCTTCTGGAAATCAATGCCGCCGCCGACCGAGACATGATCGTTAATCCGCCACGCCAGACTTGGCTGGATATTGAACGACGTCAGCTTTGAATTGAGCGAATCGTAGCGGCCAAACCAGCCCGGCTGATAATCGACGCGGATGTTGAACGGCGACGACACCCCGACCCCGGCCCATAGATTGGTGCCCGCAAGATGGAAACTCGCATAACCCGACGGCACGATGATGACCTTGCCGAACGGGTTGCCGCCATCGCCGCCGCCGACCGGAAAGGCACCGGGGACGCCCGGATAGGTCCTTGTCGTGCCGGTATCGCGCTGATGGCTGTGGATATCGAGCAGATGGGTGCCCAGGTCGATCTGGTTGCCGGGCAGGTTGGTCATCCCCGCCGGGTTGAACCAGATCGTCGCCGGGCCGTCGGCGATGGCGGCTTCACCGGCAAAGGCGCGGCCGACGGCGGTCGGAGACTGTTCCTGAAGATAGAAACCGCCGGCGACGGCGGGGGCGGAGATGAGGGCAAGCACAGACGCAACAGCAACGCGCATTGGGACTCCATTCGAAGCGGATCGAGGACGCGACGCCCCCGCAAGGGTCAGGTTCGGAGCGCTGTCCGCAATCGCTGGATCAGCCGCTCGCGGGTGGACATCGGGTCACGCTTGCCACCTGTCAACACATCGCGCTGGAGGAAATGCCCGGTCAGCGTCAAACCATCGGTGAGCTGTGCCGGATCGGCGGCGGACGGGCCGGTCAGGAACATTGGCAGCGGCAACAGCCGCGCGGCATAGGGCGCCCCGGCGTCGCGGCTCACCGCCTGGCTCGATTTCGGGCTGACGTAGCCAAGGTCCGTCTTCACCCCCGTCGCCGCACACGCCGACAGATCGGGGGCGAAACCCAGTTCGCCGAGCAGCAGCAATTCAAAGCGCACGACGCCCTCGCCGATGGTCAGCGGCGGCGCGGCGGCGGCGATGGCGTCGAGGAGGGCGTCGAGCGCGGCGTAGAGGCGCGGGTGCGGATCATCCTCCGCCAGCGCGGTGGCGCACAGGGTCGTCAGCCAGTCGATCGCCGCGACCCCGGTGCCGCTATCCGCTAGCGCCGCCCGCGCCTGGGTCAGCTCGACGGTTGCTGCGGCGAGTTGGCTGTCGACGCGCGACCGCAGCTCCACCGCAACCCCGTTGCCCGGCTGCAGCACTGGCCGCAGCCGCCGCGACCGCCCGCCGCGCACATAACCCGCGACGAGCCCGTGCGCGGGAGTGAGGAAACGCACCACCGCGCCATGCTCGCCGTGCGGCAGGACGGCGACGACAATGGCAGGGGTGTCGAGGTGCACGCGCCCTTATACCCGTCCCTCCCCTCAAGGGGGAGGGACAGCCCCCCCTTGCAAATGCGTGTTACCATCCTCACACAGTGGCGGCGGGTTCGGCTTCCATGCTAGGATGGCCTACGCAACAAGGACGGCAAGAATGGCGGACGAGACGGCGATCAAACTGGAAGCTCCGGTGGCAGTGAACGTGGTCGCCCCGGCGCAGGCATCGGGGCTGGTGCCGCTGAAGGCCGAACAGACCACGGCGCTCGAGGCACGGGTCGATGATTTCATCGACAAGCTGGTCGCCGAGGACGCCGCCAGTCCCGAGTTCGGCAAGAAGATCGATCAGCTGACCAACCTCGGCGCGCGCGAAATTGCCGAGGCGGCGGGCCAGTCGAACCGTTTCCTAGACCGCCCGGTGCGCGCCATGGACCGTGATACCGGCATCGGTACCGATCTGTCGGCGCTGCGCGCCACCATCGAGGACCTCGACCCGTCGAAGCGCGGCGACCTGACGACCAAGAAGAAGATTTTCGGGCTGATCCCGTTCGGCGGCAATAAGCTGCGCGGCTATTTCGACAGCTATAAATCGGCGCAGAGCCATATTTCGGCCATTCTGGGCCGGCTGGCCAACGGCAAGGACGAGCTGCTCCACGACAACGCCGCGATCGACGTCGAGCGCGCCGCGCTGTGGACGGCGATGGGCAAGCTCGAACAGATGGTCCATGTCTCCAAGACCCTAGACGGCAAGCTCGAGGCCAAGGCGGCGGAACTCGATTACAGCGAACCCGCCAAGGCCAAGGCGATCCGCGAATCGGCGCTGTTCTATGTCCGCCAGCGCA
Source organism: Sphingomonadales bacterium (assembly GCA_038211945.1). Classification (GTDB taxonomy): domain Bacteria; phylum Pseudomonadota; class Alphaproteobacteria; order Sphingomonadales; family Sphingomonadaceae; genus Sandarakinorhabdus. The sequence continues at coordinate 7,931 of JBBQVA010000032.1, read as the reverse complement.
CCACCGATCTGCTGACCCAGCAGGCGGTCAGCGTTCAGGGCTATCTGGCGCTCGACCTGGTCAAGAAGAACAACGTCGAACTGGACACGGGCGTCGACCGCGCGTCGACCACGACGGTCGCCGCGCTGCGCACGGCGGTGACGGTGGCGCAGGCGCTGACGGCGCAGAAACTGGTGCTCGAACAGATCGGCGCGCTGAACACCACGACCGCCAACATCATCGACAAGACCGGCGAGCTGCTGAAAACCCAGACCGCGCAGATCCACATGCAGGCGGCGTCCTCGGCGATCCCGATGGAGACGCTGAAACGCGCCTTCCAGAACATCTATACGACGATGGACGCCATCGACCAGTTCAAGCTCAAGGCGCTCGATTCGATGAAGACGACGGTGGAGACGCTGTCGTCGGAGGTCGACAAGTCAAAGGGCTATATCGCCCGCGCCGAGGGTGCGGCGCAGGCCAAGCTCGAACACGCGCCGTCGCCGTTCGAGGCGCTGGCATAGATGGACCCCGACCAAGTCATCGCCCGCAATGACGATCGGCTGCGGCGGATCGCGCGCGGTCAGGCGCAGCGAGTGGCATTAGCGCGGCGGCGGCAACGGTCGCTGCACCGCGCCGGAACGCGCGCCAAACGTGCTGGCAGTGTGGCGCTGGCCGTAATCGTCGGGCTGATCGTCTGGGGATGGATGACCGGCGGGCTTGGCATCGGCACCTTCATGCTGGCGGCGCTGGTCGGTGGTATCGCGGTGCTCGTCGCGGCGCTGATGGGGGGTGGCGAACCGCCGCTCGCCGATGTGTCGCAGGCCGAACCCGCCGTGCTCCCGCGCGCCACCGAAGCCTGGCTCGACCGCAAGCGCGCGCAACTGCCGCTGCTCGCCGCGCCCGCCGTCGATGCGATCGCGGCGCGGCTGGCGATGCTGGAGCCGCAACTGGCGACGGTGCCCGCCGCCGACCCTGTGGCGCAGGACCTGTCGCGGCTGCTCGGCAAGCATCTGCCAGAACTCGTCGACCGCTACACGCGGGTGCCGCCCGATCAGCGCGCGCGGACAATCGAGGGCGACGGGCGGACGCTGGAGGCGTCGCTGGTCGATGGGCTGGGGGTGATCGAAACCGAACTGGCGCGAGCGTCGGACCGGCTGGCGCAGGCGGACCGCGATGCGTTCGTCGTCCAGGGCAAGTTTCTGGAAAGCCGGTACAGCGAGCCGTCGGCCTAAACCTCGACCGGCAACGTCCCCCGCTCCGGCACGCACTCGGGCACCTCGGCATAGCGGGCGCGGCGGCCGTCGCGGCTGATCCAGATGCGCAGGCTCGCGGTTTGCGGGCAGACCAGATAGCGCCAGCGGAATTCCCAGCCATCGGCCCACATCCGGTCTTCGCGGCGGCTGAAATGGCGCGGCGATTGCCCGCTGCCGCGTTGGTAGCTGGCGAACAGTCGCTCGGCGATGGCGGCGGCGTGCGGGGCGTCGATGTCGCGGTGGAACGCCCCCAGTGCAATCGCCACCGCCAACGCCAGCGCGATCCCGGCGAGGATCAGGCGGCGGATGGCGATGCGGCTCAAACCCCTACCGCCCCTTGACCTTGGCGCGGAACACGCTCGGGCGTTGGGGCATTTGCTTGGGCGGCAGGGGCTTGGGCTGCTCCTTTGCGGCGGCCGGAGCGGCGGGTTTGACCGTCGCTCCCTTGGCCAGATTGGCCAGCGCCACCGCCAGCGCCAGCGCACCCTTCAACCGCGCCGCATCGCTCGCCCAGTCGGCGGCGATGAATAGCTTCTGGTCGGGGCGGATTTTCGCCCGCGCGCCGAGCCGCTCGATATAGGCCATCAGCCCGTCGGGGTTCTCAAACCGATCGCCTTGGAACGTCACTAGACCACCCTTCGGCCCCGCCTCGAGCTTGGCGACGCCCGCCGCCAGGCACGCCAGCTTGATTTCGATGATCGCCAGCAGATTGGCGGCCTCGCGCGGCAGCGGGCCGAAACGGTCGATCATTTCCGCCGCAAAGCCGTCGATGTCCTGCCGCCCCTGCATCTCGTTCAAGCGGCGATACAGTGCCATGCGGACGTTGAGATCGGGCACATAATCCTCGGGGATGAGGATCGATACTTCGGCGGTGATCTGCGGGCTGAAGACCTCCTCGGGCGGTTTGACGCCGCGCGCCCGCGCCTGCGCCTCGAGGATCGCATCCTCCAGCATCGACTGGTAGAGTTCGAAGCCGATCTCCTTGATATGCCCCGATTGTTCGTCGCCGAGCAGATTGCCGGCGCCGCGTATATCGAGATCGTGCGACGCCAGCTGAAACCCCGCCCCCAGCGTATCGAGCGCCGACAGAACCTGCAGGCGGCGCTCCGCCCCCTCGGTCATTGCCTGATCCGGGGGCGTTGTCATATAGGCATAGGCGCGGGTTTTGGCTCGCCCGACGCGGCCACGGATCTGGTATAGCTGCGCCAGCCCGAAGCGGTCGGCGCGGTGGACGATCAGCGTGTTGGCGCTTGGGATGTCGAGGCCCGATTCGATGATCGTCGTCGAGATCAGCACATCGTATTGCTTGTCGTAAAAGGCGCTCATCCTCTCCTCGACCTCGGTCGGGGACATCTGGCCGTGGGCGGTGACCGGCTTCACCTCGGGGACGGACTCGCGGATGAACTGTTCGATATCGGGCAGATCGGCGATGCGCGGTACGACGAAGAACGATTGCCCGCCGCGATAATGTTCGCGCAGCAGCGCCTCGCGGATAACGACCTCGTCCCACGGCATGACATAGGTGCGGATGGCGAGGCGATCGACCGGCGGGGTGGCGATGATCGACATTTCGCGCAGGCCCGTCAGCGCCATCTGCAGCGTGCGCGGGATCGGCGTTGCGGTCAGCGTCAGCACATGGACGTCGGCCTTCAGCGACTTGAGCCGTTCCTTGTGGGTAACGCCGAAACGCTGCTCCTCATCGACTATGACGAGGCCAAGGCGCTTGAATTCGACCGATTTGGCGAGGATGGCGTGGGTGCCGACGACGATGTCGACGGTGCCGTCGGCCAGCCGCTCGCGCGTCGCCTTGGCGTCGGCGGCGGTGACCAGGCGCGACAGTTGGCGGACTTCGGTCGGCAGCCCGGCGAAGCGCTCGCGGAAACCCTGGAAATGCTGGCGGGCGAGCAGTGTCGTCGGGCAGACCACGGCGACCTGCATGCCCTGCAGCGCGGCGGCATAAGCGGCACGCAGCGCGACCTCGGTCTTGCCGAAACCGACGTCGCCGCAGACCAGCCGGTCCATCGGGCGGCCCGATGCCAGATCGCCGAGCACATCGTCGATGGCGCGCAGCTGGTCGTCGGTTTCGACATAGGGGAAGCGGTCGGCGAAGGCGGCATAGCCATGCGGATCGGGGACGATGGCGTCGGCCTCGCGGGTGGCGCGTTCGGCGGCGGTCTTGAGCAGTTCACCCGCGATTTCGCGGATGCGGTCCTTCATCCGCGCCTTGCGCCCGGCCCAGGCGACGCCGCCCAGCTTGTCCAATCCGACGCCGTCGCTCTCCGAGCCATAGCGGCTGAGCACGTCGATATTCTCGACGGGCACATACAGCTTGTCGCCGCTGTCATAGCTCAGCGCGACGCAATCATGGGGCTTGCGGCTGATCTCGATGGCGACCAGCCCTTCGTAGCGCCCGATGCCGTGGTCGCGGTGGACGAGCAGGTCGCCCGGCGTCAGCATCGCCAGTTCGGCCATGAAGGCATCGGCCTTTTTCGCCGACCGCTTGCGCCGCACCAGCCGGTCGCCGAGCATGTCCTGTTCCGTCAGCACGGCGACGGCGGACTTGGCTTCGGCGCGGGTGAAGCCGTGTTCGAGGGGCACGACCGTCAACGTCAGCGCGCCCTTGGCGGCGGCCCCCAGCGCCTGCTGCCAGCTGTCGGCGATGGCGATGTCTTCGATGCCCTCATCCGCCAGCAGTCCGCGCAACCGCTCGCGCGAGCCGTTCGAATAGCTGGCGAGGATGACGCGCTCCCCGGCTTTGCGCAGCGCGTCGACATGGGCATGAACGGCGGCATAGACCGGCGGGCCGCCGGTGCCCTGGCTCAAGCGTTCGGGGGCGAAATCGCGCGCCGAGTCGGCCTCGTAGTCGATGGTGTTACGAGTACCGTCGGGGACGGCGAACGGCGATGCGGTGTGGACCTTGTGCGTGGCCAGCGCCTTGGCCCACTCGGCGGGCGACAGGTACAGCGCGTCGGCGGGGAGGGGCCGATAGCTGCCCTTTTTCTGGGTCAGCGCCTGGACGCGGTTGTCGTGATAATCGGCGATGGCGTCGAAGCGCTGCTCGGCGGCCTTGGCGGCGGCGCCCTCGCGGACGATGACCGCGCCGTCGCCGATGTAATCGAACAGCGTGGCGAGGCCGGGTTCGAACAGCGGCAGCCAATGTTCCATGCCCGCCAGCCGGCGTTTGTCGGAGATGGCTTCGTAGAGCGGGTCGCCGGTGGCGTTGGCCCCGAATGCCGCCAGATAACCCGAGCGGAAGTTGCGGATGCGTTCCTCGTCGATCAGCACCTCGCTGACCGGCAGTAGGGTGAAGCCCTCCTTAGCATCGCCAATGGTGCGTTGGCTGGCGGGATCGAAGCGGCGCAGCGTCTCGACCTCGTCGCCGAAGAAATCGAGGCGCAGCGCGCTGTCCGACCCGGCGGGCATCAGGTCGAGGATCGAGCCACGCACGGCGTATTCGCCCGCCTCGATGACCGTATCGGCGCGGACATAGCCGTTGGCGGCGAGCTTGGCCGCCAGCGCGTCGCGGTCGATGCGGGTGCCGGCCTTGATGGTCGCGGTCAGCGCGGCGACGCGGGCGGGGGCCAGCGTCCGCTGGGTCATCGCGTTGACGGTGGTGACCAACAGCTGTGCGCCCTTGGGCGGTTCGGCCAGCGCTGCCAGCGCCGCTAGCCGTTCGGCTGCCACCCGCAGCGACGGCGAGGCGCGGTCATAAGGCAGGCAGTCCCAGGCCGGCAGGCTCAACACTTCGATTTCGGGGGCGAAATAGCCCGCCGCATCGGCCAGCCCACGCGCGCTGGCCTCATCGGCGGCGATGAACACCGCGCGGCCGGTGGCGGCGCGCGCCACATCGGCCATCAGCCACGGCAGATAACCCTGTGCGCAGCGGGCCAGCGTCAGCGGGGAGGTGGCGGCGACGAAGCGGCGAAGGTCGATCACGACTCCCCTCTCCCCTTGCGGGAGAGGGCGGACTCGCGCCCCTTGGCGCGAGCCGGGAGAGGGGCTGTGCGAAACTGAGCGGTTGTAACAACAACCCCTCTCCCCGGGCCGCCTTCGGCGTCTCTCGCCCTCTCCCTCAAGGGGAGAGGGTTTTCATACCGCGATCTCAACGTAATCAAGTCTCTGCAACGCCTTCATCATCACCCCGTCGAATCGTTCCGGGACCGGAAGCGATTGCATCGCCCAGCCCATCACGTCGACATCCTGCTCTTCGAGCAACGCCTCGAACCATGCAAGTTCGGTGTCGGTCCATGTCGCCGCATGGCGCGCCGCAAAGCCGCCGATGATCATGTCGGCCTCACGCGTCCCCCGGTGCTCTGCCCGGAATTTCAGGCGGCGCAGCCGGTGGTCGGCAATGACGGTCATGCGGGCTCGGGCAGCAGGCGGCGCTCCCCGGCAAGATTGCGCATCGCCTTGGACAGCTTGTCGAACGCCCGCACCTCGATCTGGCGGACGCGCTCGCGGCTGATGCCATATTGCTGCGACAATTCCTCCAACGTTTCCGGTTCGTCGACCAGTCGCCGCTGGGTCAGGATATGCTGCTCGCGGGCGTTCAGCCCCTCCATCGCTGCGGTCAGCAGCTCGTGGCGCTGGTCGCGTTCCTGCTCATTGGCGACGACCTCGTCCTGCAACGGGCCATTGTCCTCCAGCCAGTCCTGCCATTCGCCTTCGCCCTCTTCACGCAGCGGCGCGTTCAAGGACGTGTCGCCGCCGCGCGACATGCGGCGGTTCATCGAATCGACTTCGGCCTCGGTGACACCAAGGTCGGTGGCGATCTTCAGCCGATGCTCGGGCCGCAGATCGCCATCCTCCATCGCGTTGAGCTTGCCCTTCATCCGGCGCAGGTTGAAAAACAGCTTCTTCTGGGCGGCGGTGGTGCCGATCTTCACCAGGCTCCACGACCGCAGGATATATTCCTGGATGGAGGCGCGGATCCACCACATCGCATAGGTCGCGAGGCGGAAGCCCTTGTCGGCATCGAACTTCTTGACGCCCTGCATCAGCCCGATGTTGCCTTCGGAAATCAGCTCGGCGACAGGCAGCCCGTAACCACGATAGCCCATAGCGATCTTGGCGACGAGGCGCAGGTGGCTCGTTACCATCTTGGCGGCGGCCTCGGGGTCCTGATGCTCCTCCCAGCGCTTGGCGAGCATATATTCCTGCTCGGGCGCCAGAAGCGGAAACTTGCGGATTTCGGACAGATAGCGGTTGAGCCCGGCCTCGCCACCCAGCGCCGGGATGCTCGTCTTTACCGCGGGAACATTGGCCATAATCACTCCCTTACTCTGTTACGGCGCCTGAAAGACGACCGATTAGGTCCACTATATCCGCTGGCAGCGCGGAATCGAAAGACAGTTTTTCTTGTGTGACCGGATGCACGAACCCCAGCGTCGCGGCGTGCAGCGCCTGTCGCGCAAAGCCGAGTTCCTTGAGAACGCCGGAAAGGCTGCCGGGGGTGCGTCCATAACTTGCATCGCCCAATAGCGCATGGCCGATTGAGGCCATGTGAACGCGGATCTGGTGGGTGCGGCCGGTTTCGAGCCGGCATTCGACCTGTGCCGAAGCGCGCAGCGTGCGGACGGTGCGATAATGTGTCACGGCGTGCTTGCCGCGCCCGGCGCCGACGATCGCCATCTTCTGGCGATTGGCGGTTGACCGGGCGAGAGCGCCTTCGATCCGGCCCGCCGGCGGCACCGGGTGGCCGGCGACAACGGCGGTGTAACGGCGATCGACGCTGTGCGCGGCGAACTGGCGCGACAGCGCCTCGTGCGCGGGATCGGTCTTGGCGACGACGAGCAGCCCCGATGTGTCCTTGTCGATGCGGTGGACGATGCCCGGCCGCGCGACGCCGCCGATGCCCGACAGGCGCCCGGCGCAATGGTGGAGCAGCGCATTCACCATCGTGCCATCGTAATTGCCGGCCGCCGGATGCACGACCAGCCCCGCCGGCTTGTCGACAACGAGCAGCGCATCGTCTTCATAGACGATGGTGAGCGGGATATCCTGCGCGACGGTCTCGGATGGCGTCGGCTCGGGGATGACCAGCGTCAGCGCCTCGCCGCCCTTCACCTTGAGCTTGGGGTCCCACAGAACGCCGGCGGCGCCCGATACGCGGCCACCGCCAACCAACGCCTTCAGCCGTTCGCGCGAATGTTGCGGCAGCGCGATCGCCAGCGCGCGATCGAGGCGCAGGCCCGCTGCGGCGGCCGGCAACACAACATCAATCGACTTTTCGGCCCCCATCGCCTAGCCGATGTCGGGATGATCGTTGAAATTGCAAGCCGGGTCCGCGAAACCCTTTTGGCCGAGGCAAACGCGGCAGGCGATCACGAATGCTGCGGGCTGCTGCTGGGGCAACCGGAGCGCATTGTCGCCGCCGTGCCGGCGCGCAACGTCGCCGCCGATCCGGCGCGCAGTTTCGAGATCGATCCGGCCACGCTGTTGCGCACTCACCGCGAGGCCCGCGGCGCCGGGCAGCAGGTCGTCGGCCATTATCACAGCCACCCCAATGGCGTTGCCGCGCCGTCAGCGCGCGATGCCGCGCGCGCGGTGGCGGATGGGCAAATCTGGGTGATCGTTGCGGGCGCTGAAATCACCGCCTGGACCCTCCCTCCCCCTTGCGGGGAGGGCGACGAGCGCCCGGGCGCGAGCGGGGAGAGCGGCAGAGCACCCGGCGGAACTCCCATCACCCGGATGAAA
>JBBQVA010000031.1:0-18579 GCA_038211945.1 Sphingomonadales bacterium | reverse complement strand
CATCGATGATGAAATGCCCAGATAGGCAATGATCAGCGCGGTATCGAGCGTGCCGACCGCGGTGACGATGGGAAACAGCAGCGGATCGCCATTGGCGGGCATCAATCCCGCCAGGCGCAGCAGCACCGGGATCGGCGCGCCACCAAACGCGGTGATGCCCAGCAGCACCACGGCGCGCTTCTTGCCGAGGCGGCGCGCCAGGGGCGGCCCGATCAACGCGGCGACGATGGCCGAAACGAACACCAGCGACGCGCTGATGAAAATCTGCAGCGTGCTGAAGCCCCAGAAATAGGTCGCCATCAGAAACACCAGCGCCGCCGAAAGGCCGCCGGCGACGGCACCGAACAGCGTCGCCACGAAAAGCGCGATGAACGACCGGTCGCCGAGGGTTTCGCGGGCTTCCCCGAACAGCTGGCGCAGCGTCAGCCTGCGGCGCGGCGGCGGCGCGGCAAAGCCGGCAATCCGGTTGTGGGTGCCGAGCGCCGCCACCAGCATCGCCGTCAGCATCAGCAGCGATGCAATGATGCCATAGGTGGCATAGCCATCGCGGTTGAGCGTTCCGACCGGGTATTTCGGCGTTGCCACCAGCAAGACCCCGAACATCAGCACGGTCATCAGATTGCCGCCCATCCAGGCAAAGAACTGCCGCCCGGACATCAGCGCGGTCCGCTCGTCGTAATCCTGCGTCAATTCTGGACCGAGCGCCGCACTGGGGGTCTCGAAAAAAGTGATGCAGGTGCGGATGATGATCGCCAGTACCAGCAGGTAGAAGAACAGCCCCGTCTGGCCCCACGCGGGCGGGTTCCAGAGCAGGAAATAGGTGAATGAAACCGGGATGATCGCAGCATACATGAACGGGTGGCGGCGGCCCCACTTCGAATGCCAGTTATCGGAAAGATGGCCGACGATCGGATCGCCCAGGGCATCGAACAACAGCGCAATGAACACCGCGAGGCCGACCAGCCCCGGCTCCAGCCCGACCACCGTGCCGTAGAACAGCAGCAGAAAAAAGCCGAAGCCATTGTCCTTTACGCCGAAAGCGACGGCGCCAAAGCCATAGGCGAGGCGTGTGCGCACCGGCAACGGCGTGTTGCCCGTTACCAAGTGCAGTCGGCGGTGCTTTGCATCCTGCCCGTCTCCATCGATCTTTCCCGATCACATGGTGGACGTGTTGAAATAGTTTGAAAAGCGCGCGGTAAAGATAGCCCGGAGCCGGCGTGAACAATCCCCGGAACTGCAAAGATGGACGAGTTAACGCGTCAATTTCTTGTACGTCAGCGCATGTGGGCGGTCTGCCGCATCGCCGAAGCGCCGGCGCTTGTCTTCCTCATAGGCTTCGAAATTGCCTTCGAACCATTCGACATGGCTGTCGCCTTCGAAGGCCAGGATGTGCGTCGCGAGGCGATCGAGGAAGAAGCGATCGTGGCTGATGACCACGGCGCAGCCGGCGAAGCTTTCGAGTGCCTCTTCGAGCGCGCGCAGGGTTTCGACGTCGAGATCGTTGGTCGGTTCATCGAGCAGCAGGACGTTGCCGCCCTTGACCAGCATCTTGGCCATATGGACGCGGTTGCGCTCACCGCCCGACAATTGCCCGACCTTCTTCTGCTGGTCGGCGCCCTTGAAGTTGAAGGCGCCGACATAGGCGCGGGTGAGCACTTCGTTCTTGCCGAAATAGAATTTCTCGTTGCCCTGCGAAATTTCTTCCCAGACATTCTTGCTGCCGGCAAGCGCGTCTCGGCTCTGGTCGACATAGGCGAGCTTGACGGTGTCGCCGACGCGGATGCTGCCGCTGTCGGGCGTTTCCTGGCCGGTGATCATGCGGAACAGCGTCGTCTTGCCCGCGCCGTTCGGGCCGATGATGCCAACGATGCCGCCGGGCGGCAGGCTGAAGCTGAGGTTTTCGAACAGCAGCTTGTCGCCGTACGACTTGGTCAGGTTGTTGGCCTCGATGACCGTATTGCCCAGCCGTTCGGGTATCTGGATCAGAATTTGCGCCGAACCCAAACGCCGATTGGCCTGTTTTTCAACGAGTTCGTCGAAGGCTTTGATACGCGCCTTGGACTTGGTCTGCCGCGCCTTGGCCGACGACCGGATCCATTGCAGCTCGTCCTTGATCGCCTTTTCACGGCTTTCGTCCTCGCGGTCCTCCTGCGCCATGCGCTTCGACTTGGCTTCGAGCCAGTCGGAATAATTGCCCTCGAACGGGATCGCCCGGCCACGATCCAGCTCCAGCACCCACTTCACGACATTGTCGAGGAAGTAGCGGTCATGGGTGACGAGGATCGCCATCCCCTTGTATTCCTTCAGATGATTTTCCAGCCACGCCACGGATTCGGCGTCGAGATGGTTGGTCGGCTCATCGAGCAGCAGGATATCGGGCTTTTCGAGCAGCAGCTTGCACAGCGCAACGCGGCGCTTCTCACCGCCCGACAGGCTTTCGACCCCCGAATCGCCGGGCGGGCAGCGCAGCGCGTCCATGGCGATTTCGAGCTGGTTATCGAGCGTCCAGCCATCAACGGCGTCGATCTTCTCCTGCAGCGTGCCCATCTCCTCGAGCAGCGCGTCGAAATCGGTTGAGTCCTGCGGATCGGCCATCTCCGCCGAAATCGCGTTGAAGCGCTCGACGAGATCGGCAACCGGGCGCACCCCGTCCATGACGTTGCCGCGCACATCCTTGGTCGGATCGAGCTGCGGCTCCTGCGGCAGATAGCCGACGGTGATGTTCTCCGCCGCCCAGGCCTCGCCGACATATTCCTTGTCGATCCCGGCGATGACCTTCATCAGCGTCGACTTGCCAGCGCCGTTCGGCCCGATGATGGCGATCTTGGCGCCGGGCAGGAAGGACAGCGTGATGTCCTTGAACACCGGCTTGTTGGCGTTGGGATAGGTCTTGCTCAGACCCTTCATGACATAGGCGTATTGATAGGCCACGGGGCGCTCGGCTTTCGGATTTGGAGGTGGCGGGATGCGCGACGGCATGTAGCGAAGGACGGCGCGGAGTTCAAACCGCCAAGCCTGTTATTCCGGCAGCGTTTCACCTAAAGCCCGCGCCCATGAGTTCCCCCGCCCCGCAGATGAAGCCCTGGATCGCCGACCTGGCCCCCTATGTGCCGGGCAAGGCCAAGCTTGGTGGGCGGGCGATCGTCGCCAAGCTGTCGTCGAACGAAAACCCTTTCGGCCCTTCGCCCAAGGCCATTGCCGCGATGACCGAGGTGCTGGCCGGATCGGGCCGCTACCCCGACCCCGCCTCGACCGAGTTGCGGCAGGCGCTGGCGGCGCTGCATGGCATCGAGCCCGAGCGGATCATCTGCGGCACCGGTTCGGACGAGTTGCTGCATCTGGTCGCGGGCGCTTTTGCCGGACAGGGCGATGAAATCCTGTACGTCCGCTATGGTTTTGCCGTCTATGACATCGCCGCCCGCCGCGTCGGCGCGACGCCCGTGGTGGCCCCCGATGCGGATTATGGCACCGATGTCGATGCTTTGCTGGCGTTGGTCACACCGCGTACCCGGGTCGTCTTCCTCGCCAACCCGAACAATCCGACGGGCACGCTGATCAGCGCCGCCGAGGTCCGGCGTCTGCACGCCGCGCTGCCCAGCGACTGCGTGTTCGCGCTGGATTGCGCCTATGCCGAGTTTGCAGAAGGGGAATATGAAGACGGCATCGCGCTGGCGCAGGCCCATGCCAATGTCGTTTCGCTGCGCACCTTTTCAAAGATTTACGGACTGGCGGCGCAACGCATCGGCTGGGCCTACGCGCAGCCATCGCTGATCGAGGCGATGCACCGCATTCGTGCGCCCTTCAACGTTCCGACCACCGGTCAGGCGGGCGCGGTGGCGGCGCTGGGCGATGCGGACTGGGTCGAAATGACCCGCAGTCACACGCTCGAATGGCGCCGCTGGCTGGCTGGCGAAGTTGCGGCGCTCGGCAACAAGGGCCTGCGCGCCATCCCGTCGGCGGCGAATTTCGTGCTGGTCGAGTTTCCGACCGATGGCCCGCTGACCGCCGACAAGGCCAACGATGCGCTGATGGAGGATGGCATCATCACGCGCTATCTGGCGGTGCAGGACATGCCACGCTGCATCCGCATTTCGATCGGCACCGAGGCGGAAACGCGCGCGGCGGCCTCCTCGCTGCGGCGGTTTGTCGGGGGAGCCTGATGCTGCCCTTCGCGCGCGTTGCCATCATCGGCATGGGCCTGATCGGTTCGTCACTGGCGCGCGCCATTCGGGCCGAAATGCCGACGGTGCGCGTGACCGTCAGCGACGGCGATGAAGGCGTGCGGCAACGCTGCCGCGACCTCGATCTGGCGGATGACATTACCGAAAATGCCGGAGCGGCGGTTGTCGATGCCGAACTGGTCATCCTCGCGGTGCCGGTGGGGGCGATGGCCGGTGTCGCCGCCGAGATCGCTGCCGAACTGGCACCGGGGGTGATCGTCACCGACGTCGGATCGGTCAAGGAGCGCGTGCTGATCGACCTGACGGCGGCGTTGCCCGGCGTCGACATCGTCCCCGGCCATCCCGTTGCGGGCACCGAGAAATCCGGCCCGGATGCCGGTTTTGCGTCACTGTTCAAGGATCGCTGGAGCATCCTGACCCCCGCCACGCCCGGCCCCGCTACGGACAAGGTCGCCGCCTTCTGGACGCGGCTGGGGGCCAAGGTCGAGGTCATGGACGCCGCGCATCACGACCGGGTGCTGGCGGTGACCAGCCATCTGCCGCATTTGATCGCCTATTCGATCGTCGGTACGGCGTCTGATCTTGAAAGCGTAACCCGTTCGGAAGTCATCAAATATTCCGCCGGGGGTTTCCGCGATTTCACCCGCATCGCCGCCAGCGACCCGGTGATGTGGCGCGACGTGTTTCTGAACAACAAAGACGCGGTGTTGGAAACGCTGGGACGCTTTACCGAGGACTTGGTGGCCCTCCAGCGCGCCATCCGCTGGGGCGACGGCGCGGCGCTGGAGGCGCTGTTCACCCGCACCCGCGCCATCCGCCGAGGGATCATCGACGAGGGCCAGGATACCGACTCGCCAGACTTCGGGCGGCCGCATTAACGCTTGTCCCTCCCCCTTGAGGGGAGGGCGAGAGACGCTGCCATTGCAGCGGCCCGGGGTGGGGGTACTTCGGCGGGCATCGCGAACCCCCACCCCGCCGCGCCGAGGGGCGCGAGTCGCCCTCCCCTCAAGGGGGAGGGAGATAGTTCAGCCCTTCGGGTGTGCCTTGACCCACTCCAGAATCTTCTCAGGCGTCGACTCTTCGTACGGATCGGAGTCAGATCCATCGTCGTTGATGCCCGGCTCCTGCCACCACGCGACCACCTGGCCGTCGTCGACGACCATCGAATAACGCCATGACCGCATGCCGAAGCCCAGATGCGTCTTGTCGATCAGCATGCCCATGCGGCGGGTGAAATCGCCATTGCCATCGGGCAGCAGCTTGACGTTGCTGAGGCCCAGATTCTTGCCCCACTGATACATCACAAAGGCGTCGTTGACGCTGATGCAGTAAACTTCGTCGACGCCGCCCTGGCCGCGGATATCGTCGTACAGGCGCTCAAAACCCGGGCACTGCAGGCTCGAGCAGGTCGGCGTAAACGCGCCCGGCAGCGAGAAGACGGCAACGCGTTTGCCCTTGGCGAAAATCTCCGACGAACTCACATCCTGCCAGCGGAACGGGTTCGGCCCTTCGACGCTGTCGTCGCGGACGCGGGTCTTGAAGGTGACGTTGGGAACGGTCATGCCCAGCATTGGTCTCTCCTGATTGGCTGCGGGTGATGCTATCATCGCCGCGTGACAAATGCCCACGGCGATTCTCAGGTGACGGATATCGACGTTAACGACGGCGCTTTCAACAGCGATCCGCTGGCGCGGCTATTTGCCGGGGGGCGGCACGTGCGCATGCTGCTGCTCGGCGCGCCGCCGGAGGGGATGCGCGTGCCGCCGACGACCGGCTTCGAACGCGTCGCACGGGTCGATGTGGTGCCGTGGCAGGGGTCCGTCGTCGCCGATCCGCAGCGGCTGCCGTTCAACGAGGCGCTGTTCGACCGGGCGCTGGTCTGCCGGACGTGGGAGCCCGACGCTGCCGCCGCCGAACTGCGCGAACTGTGGCGAGTGCTCGCCCCTGCCGGAATCGCCGTCGTCTGTGTTGCGGCCCGGCGCGGCTGGGAGGTCGGTATCGAGGGCTGGCGGCGCAAACATCTGCGCGCGGCGCTGGAGGATGCGATGTTCGAGGTGCTGGCCTGGGACGTCGAGTCCCTGCCCGCGCGCCACCACCTCGCGCTGATCGCCAAGCGCGACGGGCTACGGCCCGCACTGATCGGGCGGGTCGAAGAGGGGTTCGTCCCTGCGATGGCCTCCGGCAACTAGCGTTTGCGGGCGGCGCGCACGACGCTGGCAACGAGCAGGACCAGCAGGCCAGCCGCAAAAACACCGCCAGCCCAGCTCGACGCGGCGGCACCCGGCACCATGCGGGCGATAACAACCGCCGCCGTAACCCAGCCCAACGCTAGTACAGCCAGCAGGCCGTCATCGACGAACAGCCCCCAAAGCTCGCGGGCCGAGGCGGTGAACCAGTTCATGCGCGTATCGCCGCAGCCGGTGAAGCAACCGCGCGCGCCAACCGCACCGCCGCCAGCGCTGCACACAGAAACGCCGCGATCAGCGCCGCCAGCGACCAGTCATCGCCGGGCCAGGCCATACCCGCGCCCTCGCCAACCCAGAAGGTGCCGAACGCCGACAGCAGTATGCCGACCGCAAACTTCAACAGATTCTCCGGGATCCGCGACAGCGGGCGATGGACGATCAGCCCCAGCGCAACGACCATCACCAACGCCGCCAGCGCCGCAATCGACGCCGGAACCAGCATACCGCCGCCAGCGCCCACGGCGATAACGATGAAAACAACCTCGATGCCCTCGATCATGGTGATCTGGAACGCCGTCGCGATAGCACCGACGTCCCAGCCGTGCGCCGCTCTCTTGGTCCCGCTAAGCACTGCGGTCTCCGCTTCAAAGGCTGCAGTTTCGTCGTGCAGCGCGATGATCCCCGCCGACCGCAGAATCGCCTTGCGCAACCAGCGCAGGCCGAACAGCAGCAGCAGCGACCCGATGACCAATTGCAGCAGATCGAGCGGCACCTTCGCCAGCGCCGGGCCGAAGACCGCAACCAGCACCGCCAGCAGCACCAGTGCCAGCCCGGTCCCCGCCAGCGCGTGCCGCCAGCCGCGCACCGTCCCGACGGCCAGCACCACGGTCAGTGCTTCGACGAACTCCACCGTCGATGCCAGAAACGCCGCCGCCATCGACGGCCCGGCGTGCGCCCAGTTGAGCGCAGAAAGATCGGAAAATGCCATTGCTGCTCCGCTTGCCTAACCCAAGCGCCGCAGCGCCGCTATCGTTCCGTGCGCGTGACCTGCCCGCAAATCCCCGCTACACCCCGCCCGCCATGATCCTTGTCATCGACAATTACGACAGCTTCACCTTCAACCTCGTCCACTATTTGCTGGAACTGGGAGCGGAGGTCGAGGTGGTGCGCAATGACGCCATCTCGGCGGGGCAGGCGCTGTCGATGCGGCCGCAGGCGGTACTGCTGTCGCCCGGTCCCTGCACTCCCAACGAAGCCGGGGTCTGCCTCGATCTGATCGCCGCTGCGGTCGAGGCGCGGATGCCGATGCTGGGTGTGTGTCTGGGTCATCAGGCGCTGGGGCAGGCGTTCGGCGGGGCGGTCATCCACGCCGACAAGGTCATGCACGGCAAAACTTCGCCGGTCATCCATGACGGCAGCGGCGTGTTCGCGGGCCTGCCCTCGCCGTTCGAGGCGACGCGCTATCACTCGCTGATCGTCCGCGATGCCGATCTTCCCCCGGAGTTCATCGTCAACGCACGCACTGCCGATGGCACCATAATGGGGATGCGCCACCGCAGCCTCCCGCTCCACGGCGTCCAGTTCCACCCCGAAAGCATCGCCACCGAACACGGCCACGCGCTGCTGGCGAACTTCATGACGCTGGCAGGTATGACCCCCCAACCGCTTGCAAAGGCGGCATGAGCCTTCCCGATCCGACACGCCCGCTGGATGAAGCCGAGGCGGCCGACGCCTTTGCGATGATTCTCGACGGCCATGTCGACGATGCCGATCTGGCGCGCTTTCTGGTCACCCTCGCCGAACGCCGCGAAACCGTTATTGAGATCGTCGCGGCGGCGCGCGCGTTGCGGCGGCGGCAAATCCCCGGCCCCCGCGCTCCCGACGCCATCGACGTCTGCGGCACCGGCGGCGACGGGCGCCACAGCCTCAACATCTCCACGGCGGTCTCCATCGTGGTCGCGGCGGCGGGCCACAAGGTCGCCAAGCACGGCAACCGTGCCGCATCATCGCGCAGCGGCGCGACCGATGTGCTGGCGGCGCTCGGCCTGCCCGAACTGCCGCCCGAGCGGATGCAGGCCTGCCTCGACGACATCGGCATCATCTTCCTGCCCGCCGCGCGCCACCATCCCGCAATGGCACGCGTCGCGCCGGTGCGCCGGGCGCTGGGACGGCGGACGATCTTCAACCTGATCGGGCCGCTGGCCAATCCGTCCGGGGTGCGGCGGCAGTTGATCGGGGTATTCGGCCCGCGCTGGCTGAAACCGATGGCCGAGGCGTTGAAACAGCTTGGCTCCGAACGCGCCATGGTCGTCCATGGCGACGGTTTCGACGAAATCGCAGTGTCCGACGCCAGCCGCTTCTGCCTGCTGACCAGCGGGCTGGTGGCCGTCGGCGGCGTTGAACCCGAACTGGCCGGGCTGGAACGCCACCCCTCCGAAGCCCTGACCGGCGGCGACCCGGCCCACAACGCCGCCAAACTCCGCGCCCTGCTGGCCGGCGAGGCGGGAGCCTATCGCGACATCGTCATCCTCAACGCCGCCGCCGCGCTGATCGTCGCCGAACCGGCCTATGATTGGCCGGACGCGGCAAAGGTGGCAGCGGCGGCGATCGACGGTGGGGCGGCCAGCGACCTTCTCGAACGCTGGACAGCCTTCCGATGAGTGATCGTCTTGCCGAAATCTGCGCGACCACGCGTGCCGAGGTGGCGCGGCGCAAGGCGGTGCGTTCGGCGGGCGATCTCGACCGGGCGGCAACCGCGCAGACCGCGCCGCGCGGCTTTCGCGCCGCCCTCGACCGCGCCGCTGCAACCGGCTTTGGCCTGATCGCCGAGATCAAGAAGGCATCGCCCTCCAAGGGCCTGATCCGCGCCGATTTCGATCCCGCCGCGCATGCCCGCGCCTATCAGGACGGCGGTGCTGCGTGCCTTTCCGTCCTGACCGATGCGCCGTATTTTCAGGGGCATGAGGACTATCTGGTGCAGGCACGCGCCGCCTGCACGATCCCGGTGCTGCGCAAGGATTTCATGGTCGACCCCTGGCAGGTCGCCGAAGCGCGCGCCATCGGGGCCGACGCCATCCTGATCATCGTCGCGGCGTTGGACGACAGCGCAATGGCCGAGATCGAGGCGGCGGCGGTCGAACGCGGCATGGATGTGTTGGTCGAAGTCCATGACGCGGACGAACTGGAACGCGCATTACGCCTGAAATCGCGCCTGATTGGCGTCAATAACCGCGATTTACGCGATTTCTCGGTCGATTTTGCCCGCACCTACGAACTGGTTTCGCACGCCCCGCCCGGCTGCACGTTCGTTGCGGAAAGCGGGATCGGCACCCACGCCGACCTTGCCGCAATGGCCGAACACGGTGTTCGCTGCTTCCTGGTCGGCGAGGCGCTGATGCGACAGGCCGATGTGGCGGCGGCGACGCGGGCGTTGTTGGGGACCACTTAAAGACGTGTCATGCCAGCGCAGGCTGGCATCCAGTCGTCGTGCAGGCGACGACCTGTATTGCTTAGGGCGCGACTGGATGCCAGCCTGCGCTGGCATGACAAGGAGGAAATATGGACCGTGAGGGCACCGTCTATATCGTCACCAACACCCGCAACGGCACACTCTACCTTGGCGTCACCAGCAATCTTACCCAGCGCATCTGGCAACATCGCGAAGGCGTATTCGAAGGCTTCACCAAGGATAACGGCCTCAAACGGCTGGTCTGGTATCAGACCTATCCCGATATGCAGACCGCGATCGCCCGCGAGAAGGCGATGAAGGCGTGGAAGCGCAATTGGAAAATGCGGGTGATTGAGGAGATGAACCCCGATTGGACCGATCTATGGCCAACGCTTTTCGGCGAAGGATTGAGCGCTGAGGCGTGGCTTGCGAATTATGAAGCGGAGCACCCAAACTAAAACCCTGTCATGCCAGCGCAGGCTGGCATCCAGCGGTCGTGCGAGGCAGCGACCGGCGTCGCAAGCGGCGGGACTGGATGCCAGCCTGCGCTGGCATGACAATCGAAGATGGCGCGACTCGATGCCAGCCTTCGCTGGCATGACAATATCGGGTAGACATTGCCGATGACCCTCACTCATCTCGATGAACATGGCGCGGCGCGGATGGTCGATGTGTCCGCCAAGCCCGCGACGCGCCGCGAAGCCACCGCCGAAGGCTTCATCGCCGTCGCCGCCGCCGCGCTGCAGTCCATCCGCGATCAGGCGGTCGCCAAGGGCGATGTGCTGGCCGTCGCCCGCATCGCCGGGATCATGGCGGCCAAACGGACGCCCGACCTTATCCCGCTCTGCCACCCGCTGCCGCTCGATGCGGTGACGGTCGATCTGGCCATCGAAACCACCGGCGTCCGCGTCACAGCGACAGCCGTCACTACACATGGCACCGGGGTAGAAATGGAAGCAATGACAGCGGTTTCGGTCGCTCTCCTGACTATCTATGACATGGTCAAATCGATGGACCGCGGTATGACGATTGGCGGCATCCGGCTGCTGGCAAAGTCGGGCGGGCGGTCGGGCGAATGGCGGGCCCTGGATTGACTTTTTCGACCCATTTGGTTATGCAAATCAAGCGCGTGCGCGACGCCGGGGTTGAGCTGAATGCGCCTAAAGTCACACTTTCGCGGATCTTTGGCCCTCAGCCCGGCCTGCTGAGGTGCTGAGTGTCGACGAGGCGCTGGCGGCGCTGCTGGGCAGCGTCGGTCCGCTGCCTCGCGAAAGCGTGTCGCTGGCGCAGGCACATGGCCGCGTTCTGGCCACGCCTGTCGCCGCACGGCTGACCCAACCGCCGTTCGATGCCTCGGCGATGGACGGTTATGCGATCCGCTGGGCTGATATGCCGGGGCCGTGGCGCATCGCCGGTGAATCGGCTGCGGGGCGCGGCTGGGACGGCAATTTCGCCGCCGGTGAGGCCGTCCGCATCTTTACCGGCGCACCGGTCCCTGCCGGGGCGGACACCGTCGTGGTGCAGGAGGAGATCGAGCGCACCGGCGACGCCGCCCGGCTGACCGGTGAAGGCCCGCCGCGCTTGGGCGCGCACATCCGCCGTGCGGGGCAGGACTTCACCACCGGAACCCAGTTGCTGGCGGCAGGCGATGCGCTGACCCCCGCGCGGCTCGGCCTGCTGGCGGCGGCGGGGCATGGCAGCGTTGCCGTCGTCCGTCGCCCACGCGTCACACTGATCGCCACCGGGGATGAATTGGTGCCGCCGGGAGACACCCCCGGCCCGGGCCAGATCGCCAGTTCGAACGGCGTCATGCTCGCCGCCCTGTTCGCCGCTGCCGGAGCCGAAGTCCACGACCCCGGCATCATCCCCGACCGCCGCGAGGCACTCGCCGCCGCCTTATCCAGCGCCGACGCCGACCTTATCGTCACCATCGGCGGCGCATCGGTCGGCGACCATGACCTGGTCGTCCCCGTCCTGCGCGACCTGGGCGCCGAGATCGATTTCTGGAAGATCGCCATGCGCCCCGGCAAGCCGATGATCGCCGGGCGGCTGCATGGACGCCGGGTGATCGGCCTGCCAGGCAACCCTGTGTCGGCGTATGTCTGCGCGCTGCTGTTCGCGGTGCCACTGCTGCGAGTGATGGGCGGTCGATCGCCCGAACTGCCGCGCCTCCGCCTGCCACTGGCGCGCGCCCTGCCCGCCAATGGCCCGCGCCGCGACCATCTGCGGGCGCGGTTTGTTGGCGGCCAGGCGGACCCCGCTGCCCCGCAGGATTCGGCGCTGCTCGGCGTGCTGGCGGGAGCCGACATGCTGGTCATCCGCGACGTCGACGCACCCGCCGCCGCCGCCGGAGACATGGTCGATTGTATAGCGCTTGACACGTTCCGGGATGTTGCCTAATCGTTCCGCATGTGTTCCTCATGGAGGCGAACATGCTGACGCGCAAACAACAGGAACTGCTGGTTTTCATCGACGCGCGGTTGCGAACCGATGGCGTTTCGCCGTCGTTCGAGGAAATGAAGGAGGCGCTGCAGCTGCGCAGTAAATCTGGCGTCCACCGGCTGATCAATGCGCTGGAAGAACGTAGCTTCATCAAGCGGCTGCCCAATCGGGCCCGCGCGCTCGAGGTCATTAAACTGCCCGATGCGATGCGACCCTCGGCGACCGTGACCAAGCTGCAACCAAAGCGCACGCCGCCTGTCGCCGCCAATGACACAGTCAGTATCCCGCTCCACGGTCGCATCGCCGCCGGTCTGCCGATGGAAGCGATGGAGAGTGACCGCTCGCTGTCGGTGCCCGCCGCGTTGCTTGGGCCGGGCGATCATTATGCGCTCGAGGTATCCGGCGATTCGATGATCGATGCGGGCATTTTCGACGGTGATTATGCACTGGTCCGGCGCTGCGAAGACGCCCGCGACGGCGACATCGTCGTCGCGCTGATCGACGACGAAGAAGCAACGCTCAAATATTTGCGTCGTGAAAACAACATCATCCGCCTCGATCCGGCGAACGCGGCACATCAATCGCAGCGTTATCCAGCTAATCGCGTACGCGTGCAGGGCAAGCTGGCGGGGCTGCTGCGCCGTTATCATTGAAGTCAACGGACTGATCGTGGACCGGCGTTAGTCCCAGTTCTGCTGTACAGGAGCGGCCACCGCCGGTTTTGGCCGGAACACGTGCGGCGGTTCGGGCACCGGTCGCCACGGGTGATCGCCCAGCCGTTCATGCACCGTCTCCACTCGCCGCCCGTCGAGCCAGATGGCCACCGCCCCTGTGGTCCCCAGCGTTCCCCGGTCAAGTTTCAGCCAGCGCGGGTTGCACCACCCCGGCAGCCGCCGGTCGCTGACAACGATGTCCGCCGCCGCACACGCCGGTTCGAACACTGGCCGCGCCACGCGCTCTTTCGACAGTGTTGCCAGCAGCCGCCAACGCCGGTTGCCATGCACGATATCGGTCACGCACGCATCGTCTGAACAGCGCGCGTTGGGCAGATCGACAAGTGCTGGCTCCAGCGTCGCCGCCGTCGCATCGCCCCACATGTCGCGGATATAGCTCCCGGCGCGTTCGCGCAGAAACGCCAGACTGCCGTCAGCCTGCACCACCGCCGCGTGTCGCCCATCGCCGCTGACGATCACGTCGGGTGGTCGCGCTGTGGCCCCCAGCGCCAGTCCCAACGCCGCGACCGCCGCACCCACCGCCCGCCACCGGCTCTGCCAAAGCGCTAGCCACAGACAGCCAAAGATGAACATGCCATAGGCAAACACCGGCATGTCGGGCAGCAGCACGACTGCGCCGGGCAGTCCGGCGGCGACGGTGGCGATCTTGATCAGCACCCGCATCGACCAGCCGAGCAGCGGATAGACCAGCCAGCCCAGCCCGATCGCATCCGCCGCCAGCGCCAGCATCAGCAACGGCATGATGACAAAGCTTGTCCACGGAATCGCCAGCAGATTGGCGAAGATGCCGTACAGCCCGGCGCGATTGAAATGGAACAGGCCAATGGAGTTCAGCGTGATTTCGGCGACCACTCCACTGGCCAGCAGCGACAGCAAATGACGGAACAGTTTGCGAAGCCAGCTTTCCTCGGCGCGAGGCCGCTGCAGCCACCGCCCGACCGGCGATTCATATAGCGAGACGATGCCGATGACGGCGGCAAAGCTTAGCTGAAAGCTTGGCCCCAACAGCGCCTCTGGCCGGATCGCGATGATGATAAACGCGCCCGCCGCGAGCAGCCGCAACGAAAACGCTTCGCGCCCCAGCATGATGCCGATCAGCACGATGACCGTCGCCAGGCACGACCGCACCGTCGGCACCTCGCCCCCCGCCAGGATCGTATAGGCAACCCCGGCCAGCGCCGCGAAGCCGACCGAGATGGTCTTGACCGGCCAGCGCAGCGCAATCCACGGCACCAGCGTCAGCAACCTCCGGATGATCGCCATGGTCAGCCCGACGACGACGGCGATATGGACGCCCGAAATCGACAACAGATGCGCCAGCCCCGAATCGCGCATCGCCTGCGCCGTATCGAGCGGGATCGCACCCTGATCGCCGGTGACGAATGCGGCGACGATGTCACCGGCATCGCCCGGCACCTTGGTGCGCAGTCGAGCGGTCAGCGTATCGCGCGTGTCCGCCAGCAATTGCAGGGCGTCGGACGGCGGCGGTGGCGTGCCGGTGATGGCGATCGGCCCCATCGGAAAGCCGGTCGCGCCGATTTCCATGAACCAGGCCCGTCGCGCGAAATCATAGCCACCGGGGAAGCTGGCGGCGGCGGGCGGGGTGATCTGGGCACGCAACGCCACCCGAGCACCGTCGAGCAGCCCCGGCGGCCCAATGCCCTTGATGCTGATGCGCACCCGGCGCGGCAGTGCCGGATCGTCGGGGGCCATCACGAAACGAACCTGATCGCGCCCCGGCCGCCGCTCGACATCCTCGACCGTGCCGCTCAACTGCAGGGTCTGCCGCGCCGTTAAGACAGAATGCGCAACCGATCGGCACCTGTACTCTGCGGCTCCCATTCCCGCCAGCGCGAGCAGCCCGGCGACCCACAGCGGCCGCCAGTTCCCGGCAAGTCCCGTCACCGCCAGCCCGGCAGCACCGGCGGCAAACCCGATCCGCTGGCCCTGCCACGGCAACAGAAACCACGCAGCGACCCCACAGGCAAAGAACACCGGCAGCCACAGCGGCATCTGGTGGCGCTCGGCATCGCGGACGCGGTCGAACCACGCGCGGATAGCGGCAGCGGTTTGATGCGCGCCCGCCATTCTGCTAGTCGCCGCTGCGGCGTCAGCCCCCGCCAATCGATCACCCCCGTAACCATCAGCATTGGACTATTTGTCGATGGCCGCAAGCCATAGCGAGACCACCGCGACCAGGGTCGTCACCCGCTTTGCCCCGTCGCCGACCGGCTTCCTGCACATCGGCGGGGCGCGGACGGCACTGTTCAACTACCTGTTCGCGCGCCACCACGGTGGCGAATTCCGGCTGCGTATCGAGGATACCGATCGGGCACGCTCAACCGACGCCGCCATCCACGCCATTCTCGATGGGCTGCGCTGGCTCGATTTCGACTGGGACGGCGAGGTCGTCATGCAATTCGACCGCGCCGCCCGCCATGCAGAGGTCGCGCATGCATTGCTGTCGAATGGCCACGCCTATCGCTGCTACGCAACGCCCGAGGAACTGGAAGAAATGCGCGCCGCCCAGCGCGCTGCAAAGCAGCCGATGCGCTATGACGGCCGCTGGCGTGACCGGACGGATACGCCCGATCTGCCGTTCGTCATCCGACTTAAGGCCCCGCGCGAAGGCGAGGTCATCATCGACGATCTGGTGCAGGGGCCGGTCACCGTCGCCAATGCCGAACTCGACGACATGGTGCTGCTGCGTTCCGACGGCACGCCGACCTATATGCTGGCGGTCGTCGTCGACGATCACGACATGGGGGTGACGCATGTCATCCGCGGCGACGACCACCTCAACAACGCCTTCCGCCAGCTCGCGCTCATCCGCGCGATGGGCTGGGAGGAGCCGCAGTACGCCCACATCCCGCTGATCCATGGATCGGACGGTGCCAAATTGTCGAAACGCCATGGTGCGCTGGGCGTCGATGCCTATCGCGACGTCATGGGGCTGCTGCCGGAAGCGGTGGAGAACTACCTGCTACGCCTCGGCTGGGGCCACGGCGATGACGAAATCATCAGCCGGACGCAGGCGATCGAATGGTTCGATCTCGGTGGCGTCGGGAGGTCCCCGGCGCGGTTCGATATGAAAAAGCTCGAATCGGTCAATGGGCTCTATCTCCGCGCCGCCGATGACGCGCGCATCCTGTCGCTGTTGACGACCCGGATCGAGTCGGCGTTGGGCCGCCACCTTGGTGGTTCCGACCGCGACATGTTGCTGCGCACCATGACCGAACTGAAGAAACGTGCCAATAATCTCAACGATCTGGTAGCATCGTTACTGTTCCTGCTTCGCAGTCGCCCAATTCCGATAGACGATGCCGCGTTGCGCCTGCTAGCGTCGGCACCGGCAGGGTTACTGGCGCGCGCGAAGGCGGCGTTCGGCGCGTTGCCGGACTGGACAGCGCCAGCAATCGATGCATCGGCGCGGGCACTGGCGGAGACGGAGGGGCTGAAGCTTGGCCAGGTCGCGCAACCGTTGCGCGCCGCGGTCACCGGTTCCAGCCAGTCGCCGGGCCTATTCGAGGTGCTCGAAGCGTTGGGGCGTAACGAGAGCCTCGGCCGGATCGAAGATGCGATGGCGCTGGACGTGGATATGAAGGAACAGGCGGCATGACCAACACGGCAAAGCTTGGCGTCGGCAACGTCGAGAACGACTATCCGGTGCTTCAGGGCAGCGTCGGTCCAGAGGTGATCGACATCCGCAAGCTCTACGCCAACACCGGGCGCTTTACCTATGACCCCGGCTTCACCTCGACGGCGGCGTGCGAATCGAAGATCACCTATATCGACGGCGACGTCGGCACCCTGTTGTACCGCGGCTATCCGATTGACCAGCTGGCGGAACAGTCGAGCTTCCTTGAAGTCGCCTATCTGCTGCTCAACGGCGAACTGCCGAGCCAGGACGAACAGGCCGAATTCGCCTATCTGATCACGCGCCACACGATGATCCACGAACAGCTGGCGCAATTCTATCGCGGGTTCCGGCGCGACGCACATCCGATGGCGATCATGTGCGGCATCGTTGGCGCAATGGCGGCGTTTTATCACGATTCGACCGACATCCACGATCCCAAGCAGCGTGTTATCGCGAGCCACCGGCTGATCGCCAAGATGCCAACGCTGGCGGCGATGGCGTATAAATATTCGATCGGGCAGCCGTTCCTTTATCCCGACAACTCCCTAAGTTTCTCGGCCAATTTCTTGCGGATGACGTTCGGCGTTCCTGCCGAGCCGTACGTCGTCGACCCCGTCATCGAGGACGCGATGGAAAAGCTGATGATCCTCCAGGCCGACCATGAGCAGAATGCGTCGACCTCGACCGTGCGGCTCGCGGGATCGTCGGGGGCCAACCCGTTCGCGTGCATCTCGGCGGGCATTGCCTGCCTGTGGGGCCCGGCGCACGGCGGCGCAAACGAGGCGGCGCTCAACATGCTCCGCGAAATCGGCACGCCCGACCGTATTCCCGAATTCATCGAGCGCGCCAAGAACAAGGACGACCCGTTCCGCCTGATGGGCTTCGGCCACCGCGTCTACAAGAATTACGACCCGCGCGCGAAGGTCATGGCGAAGGTTGCCAAGCAGGTTCTCGACAAGCTGGGCATCGCCGACCCGATCTTCGATGTCGCCCGCGAACTCGAGCGGATCGCGCTGAGCGACCAGTATTTCATTGACAAGAAGCTGTACCCCAACGTCGACTTCTATTCGGGCGTCGTCATGGCGGCGATCGGCTTCCCGACCTCGATGTTCACCGTCCTGTTCGCCGTGTCGCGCACCGTCGGCTGGATCGCGCAGTGGAGCGAGATGATGGAAGACCCCGAGCAGAAGATCGGCCGTCCGCGCCAGTTGTATACCGGCGAAACCCGCCGCGATTACGTCCCTTTGGCAGCGCGCTAACCGCAACGGCGCGTTTTCCCGCGCGCTGATGTTGCGTGTGAAATCGGAAGCTCCCGCGGGGGGCGGTAAAATTCCGGAACGTGGCCTGTAGGAGAAGTGAGCTTCCGGCATAACCGGTCTGGTACAATCAGGTTGGCTTGTCTCCCTGCCGACCGCTGACGCCAAGCGGGTCACGGCAGGTACGAACATCATCCGTCCGACATACCGTCGGGTCAGAGCGACCAATCGCTGCCCCGGTGAGCGACGCGTCGACTCAGCCTAACCCGGATTATTCACCGGACGGTCTGTTTGGGGTTGGCGAGCGTAGCTTAACTCTTTGATCTGATGTAGAGAATGGGTGTCGAAGCCGTTCTTTTCATCCGGACAGAAAGTGCCACGCCCGCCATGGTCGATGATAGCGCGCTGCGGTTCTCGTTTCCAGCGGTTTGCGGTCGCAAGACGACCGCAGCGTTCGACGGCGGGCGGTTGACCTCGGACGGTGGGGTGTTGCTGCTGGCGCAGGCGGAGCGACGGATGGGATTGGCGACAGCTCTCGCCGGGTGCATCGTTGATCGGCGCGACCAAAGCCGCGTCATCCATGATCTCGATGATATTCTGCGCGCCCGCATGCTGGCGATCGCGTGTGGCTATGAGGATGCCGACGACCTCGACGTGCTGCGGCATGATCCCGGGTTCAAGCTGGCGCTGGG
>JBBQVA010000030.1:0-20771 GCA_038211945.1 Sphingomonadales bacterium | reverse complement strand
TGATGAGCCGGTTCAACGCCATCTCGGCCGAGATGGCCGACCCGCAGGACGACACTGATTTCGACAAGCTCATGGAAGAAATGGGCACGCTCCAGGAAAAGATCGACGCCGTCGACGGCTGGACGCTCGACAACCAGCTCGAAATCGCCATGGACGCATTGCGCTGCCCGCCCGCCGATTCCGGCGTCGACAATCTCTCCGGCGGGGAAAAGCGCCGCGTCGCGCTGTGCAAGCTGCTGCTCGAAAAGCCCGACATCCTGCTGCTCGATGAACCGACCAACCATCTCGACGCCGAATCCGTCCAGTGGCTGGAAAATCACCTGAAGGAATACAAGGGGATGGCCATCATGGTCACCCATGATCGCTACTTCCTCGACAATGTCGTCAAATGGGTGCTCGAACTCGATCGCGGCCAGGCCATCCCGTTCGAAGGCAATTATTCCGACTGGCTCGAAGCCAAGGCCAAGCGCATGGACCAGGAAGACCGCGAAGACAAAAGCCGCCAGAAAGCCATCACCGACGAACTCCAATGGATTCGCTCGTCGGCCAAGGCGCGCCAGACCAAGTCAAAGGCCCGTATCAAGGCGTTCGATGAACTCGTTGAAAAACAGGCCAACCGCCGCCTCGGCTCAGCGCAAATCCTCATCCAGATCCCCGAACGCCTCGGCAATACGGTGATCGAGGCCAACAACCTGACCAAATCCTATGGCGACAAGCTGCTGTTTGAAAATCTCAGCTTCAGCCTGCCCCCCGGCGGCATCGTCGGCATCATTGGCCCCAATGGCGCTGGCAAGACCACGCTGTTCCGCATGATCACCGGCCAGGAAACGCCCGACGAGGGCAGCATCCGCATCGGCGACACGGTCAAGCTGGCCTATGTCGACCAGAGTCGTGACGCGCTGGCATCGGGCAAGAACGTCTGGGAGGAGATTTCCCAGGGGAACGAGAAATTCTATTTCGGCAAGAACGAGGTGCTGACGCGCGCGTATGTTGGCGCGTTCAACTTCAAGGGCGCCGACCAGCAGAAGAAGGTCGGCCAGCTATCGGGCGGTGAGCGCAATCGCGTCCATATGGCCAAGATGCTCGTCAAGGGCGGCAACGTCCTGCTGCTCGATGAGCCCACCAACGACCTCGACGTCGAAACGCTTCGGGCGCTCGAGGAAGCGCTGGAAAGCTTCGCCGGCTGCGCGGTCGTCATCAGCCATGACCGCTTTTTCCTTGATCGGCTGGCGACCCACATCCTGGCCTTCGAAGGTGACAGTCATGTCGAATGGTTCGAAGGCAATTTCGAAGCCTATGAGGAGGACAAGCGGCGACGGTTCGGCGATGCCGCCGACCGGCCGCATGCGCTGACGTACAAGAAGCTGACGCGCTAAACGGCGGTGGCGCGGTTTTCATAGGCCGCGCCGCGCGACATGGAATGCGCCAGCGCCATCATCATGATGGTGTCGCCGCCCGCGCCCAGCGCCGTTGGGCCGATGTCGTTCCACAAATGGTTGCGGACGCGTTCGGGGACGGTTTCGGCGGGTTCGAGCGGATAGCTGAGCGCCAACTGGTCGAAGCGCGCATCGTCGGTAGCGATATCGCCGCAAAGGTCGCCGACGCGTTCCAACAGGCATTTGCTGGCGATCGGCGTGACGCCCGCGTCGCGCATGCAGGTCAGGAAAATGCCGTCGACGACCTCGGCCTTTTGCCGGACGACGCCGTTGAAAATGCCGAACATGAAGGTGCCGGTGGTGGCATCGGTGGCGATCGAAAACAGTTTGTTCTGGATCGGCATCGACCAGCCGAAATAGCGGATATCCATCACCCCGACGCGAAAGCTCAACATGCCGTCGGCGGTGCGGCGGAGCATGACATGATCGTGGAGGAACATCCCCGGCGCTTCGGATGATGGCCGGGTGACGCGCCAGAAGCCTTCATAGCTTGCACCGTGCAGTGCGACCCCGGCAGCGGCCTCCTGCAGCATCGCTGGCGGCACCCAGTCGCTGAGGCCGCCGCCGGTCACGGCGCGCGTGGCCACTGTAACGCCGAATTTCGTTGCCAGCGCCTCGGGCCCGGCATCCCAGTCGTGCAGGCTGAAGCCGGGATGGCGTTCGGCGATCAACTGCGTCAGCCGCGCCATGTTGAGCGCCGATGGCGTCACCGCGCCCGAACACCAGCGGCTGATCAATGACTTGTCGACACCGACCGCCGCCGCCAGCTGCCCACGGCTGATCGACAGCGCCTTCAGCACCAGCGTCAGCCCATCTGCAAATTCTGTCCCCACGGCGCTGTTGTCGCAGATGCATGGCTAGCGTGCAACTATGCGCAAAAGTTGCACGGTCGTTGTGCAACGGTGCGCGCGTCGCTGCACCTTATTGCATGGTTTCAAGGCGCTTAACCGGCCATCCATCCCGGGGGCACCGGGTCAATATTGCAACCTCGGCGCGGAATTTGCCTGCGCCACCCTTGGGGATAAAGAATGTTAATCAAATACGGCGTGCGCGCCGCTGCTGCCTTGCTCCTCACCAGTACGATTGCCGCCACTCCTGCCGCCGCGCGCAGCGGCGTGCTGACCGTTACCGGAACAATCACCGATGGCACCGACGGCGGCAACGATCTCATCAGCGCAGACTTCGTCGGCGGGGTCTGGGTGCATCACTATCTGCCGGGAACGGTGTTTGGCGCGCCCGGTGACCTGACCGGCCAGACGATTGTGTTCAGCCTTGCTTACGATACCGCGACCGCTCCGGATTCCGCTGCTGGCGTGTTCGACGGCAGTATCAACGGCTGGCCCTATTTCATCAGCCCGCAGATCAGCGTCGGCGGCAATTCGCGCGATTTCGATCATCAGCCGCCGGGCGCGGGCATCTACGCCCCGACGGCCTCGCTGACCTTGGCCGACACCAACCCGGACACCGTTTCGGGTGACTTTGGTAGCTATTCATATTTTGGCGGCTCGTTTTCGGACATTCATAGCTCGGCCTTCAGCTTCCTTGCCAATCTGCCGTCGGGTTTCCTGTCGACCGACGCGTTTTTGCCGGGGGTTGTGCCGGGGGATCCGCACAACGGCTTTGCCCACAGCGCTGCAACCGGCGTCGGCAGTTTCAACCTGATCCGTCAGGTCTGCTTCATCGAATGCTCGTTCAAGCAGGCAACCGGTAATTTCACCCTGACGTCGCTGGCCTTTGCCGCCGTACCGGAACCCGAAGAATGGGCGCTGCTGATCGCCGGCTTCGGGTTGACCGGTGCCATGGCGCGCCGCCGTCGCCCGCAATCAATCACCGCATGAACCCTTGGGGGAGAACCATGATGATCGCCAACAAGTTCACCGCCGCCGCATTTGCCACCGGCCTTGCCGCTCTCGCCTCGCCTGCCGCTGCCATCAGCAGCCAGTCGCAGCTCGCCAGCGGTCACAGTTTGGTCAGCAGCTGCGCCGGTACAACCTTTGGCATCGGCTTTTCGCCGGGCTATGTCACCGGTGACGGCATGACGACGGCCCAGCGCGCCTGTACGACTGCGGTATCGGCGACGGTTGGCGGCACGGCTGTTTCATCGAACAGTCGCACTGGCAACAGCAACGGCGTATTCGCCAATCAGGCGAGCGCTGTCGCTGCAGTCGGCACCCTGCACCTGTCCGCCACCAACAGCGGATCGAGCAGCAATTATTTCTCCGGCGCAACGGCAACGGCCGGCTGGAACGACACGGTGACGAGCAGCGCCACCGGCATCTTCGTTTTCAGCCTGCATGTTGATGGCGAACTCGATGCGACCGGCGCCTACCCGGCCAGCGCCTATTTCAACATCCAGGCGTTTCAGAACCTTAACCCGCTTAGCTTCTACAACACCCCGGTCTACAGCGTCTTCCTCGCCGCCAACGGCCCACTACCACCGGGATCGGTCGCCACGCTGGGCTTTGACCAGGGCGAATCCTGGGGCATTCAGCGCACCACAGCCGACCTTGTCGTGCCGATCAGTTCCGACGTGTTCTTTGCCATCCCGGTCGTCGCGGGCGTGTCCTTCACCCTTGGCATCTTTAGCCAGGTCGAGGCCGACGAATCATCCTATGGCGGCCTGAATGCGCCGCACAACAGTTCATCGGCGAATTTTGCCAACACTGTCACCTGGAACGGCAAGGGGACGCTGCTGACGCCCGGCGGTCCGACGACCAACTTCAGCCTGACGTCGGGCAGCGGGTTCAACTACAACCTGTCAGCAACGCCCGAACCCGAATCCTGGGCCCTGACGATCATGGGTCTCGGCATCTGTGGCGCGGCGCTGCGTCGTCGCCGGTCCCTTACCGCGTTGGCCTGAAAAACTCGGACTTTCGTTACCGTCACCGCGGCGCGCCCCCAGCGCGCCGCGGTGTTTTGCGTTTGGCCGTCGGGCCGGTGTCGCATGGCAGCCGCCCGTAGGTGATCACCTGTCGCCTGAGCCGCAGTCGGCAAGCCGTTGAGCTTGTTCGCTGTCACAAAATTCCTATATTGATGCTGCGATTCCCGCTTGCGCTCCGACCGGTTCAGGCACAATCTGTAGCTAGGGGAAGTGATCACGGCACAAGCCATAGTGGTTGCTGACGCGGGAGGGCAGGGCGGTCTGTGGACAATCGCCTGTGAAGATCGGGGATAAATGCAGCGTGGCGCAATGCCCGCGTGACCCCGGTTTGTTCTTCTACTAGGATATGTATCCCCAGTGGGGACGACGAGTCGGGAGCGCGGACAATGAGTGAATTTTCAGGTGAGGCGATGACGCTGGAACGGGCCGAGGCTGCGCCCGAAACCGTGGCGACGGCGGCGCCCAAGCGCGCGTCGAACGAGGTCATGCCGTGGAAATTCCCGGTCACGGTCGACCGCAGTCGCGACGATCTGCTGACCAATTTCGGCAAGGAGACGCTCAAGGACCGTTACCTGCTGCCCGGCGAATCCTATCAGGACCTGTTCGCTCGCGTCGCCGCCGCCTATGCCGACAACGCACCCCACGCCCAGCGGCTGTACGATTACATCTCCAAGCTGTGGTTCATGCCGTCGACGCCGGTGCTGTCGAACGGCGGCACCGGGCGCGGGCTGCCGATCTCCTGCTATCTCAACAGCGTTGGCGACAGCCTTGAGGACATCGTCGGCACCTGGAACGAGAATGTCTGGCTGGCGTCGCGCGGTGGCGGCATCGGCACCTATTGGGGCCATGTCCGCGGCATCGGCGAACCCGTTGGTCTCAACGGCAAGACCAGCGGCATCATCCCGTTCGTCCGCGTCATGGATTCGCTGACACTCGCCATCAGCCAGGGCTCGCTGCGGCGCGGATCGGCGGCGGTCTATCTCGACATCAATCACCCCGAGATCGAGGAATTCCTCGAAATCCGCAAACCATCGGGAGATTTCAACCGCAAGGCGTTGAACTTACACCACGGCGTGCTTGTCACCGACAAGTTCATGGAGGCGGTGCGCGACGGGCTGGAATGGAACCTCGTCAGCCCCAAGACCGGCGAAAAGCGCGCCACGGTCGACGCGCGCGGCCTGTTCACCAAACTGGTCGAGAACCGGCTGGCGACTGGCGAGCCATACATCGTCTTCATCGACCATGTGAACGACGCCATGCCCAAGTTCCAGCGTGACGTCGGGCTGAAGGTGTCGACCTCCAACCTGTGTTCCGAAATCACCTTGCCGACCGGCCGCGATCAATATGGTCGCGACCGTACCGCCGTCTGCTGCCTGTCGTCGCTCAACCTCGAAATGTGGGACGATTGGCAGGGCGAAAAGGGTTTTATCGAGGACGTCATGCGCTTCCTCGACAATGTCCTGCAGGATTATATCGACCGCGCCGAACCCGAAATGGCGCGCGCGAGTTACGCCGCAATGCGCGAACGCTCGGTGGGGCTGGGCGTCATGGGGTTGCACAGCTTCTATCAGGCGCGCGGCATCGCCTTTGAAGGGGCGATGGCCAAATCGTGGAACATGAATATTTTCAAGCACATCCGCGCCCAGGTTGACGAAGCATCGATGCAGTTGGCGATCGAGCGCGGGCCGTGCCCCGACGCCGCCGACATGGGCGTTATGGAGCGCTTCAGCTGCAAAATGGCGATCGCCCCGACGGCGAGCATCAGCATCATTACCGGCGGCACATCGGCGTGCATCGAACCGATCCCGGCCAATATCTACACCCACAAGACGCTGTCGGGGTCGTTCTCGATCAAGAATCCGTTCCTCGAAAAGCTGCTGACGGCGAAATCGAAAAACAGCGACGCGGTGTGGAATTCGATTCTCGAACAGGGTGGATCGGTCCAGCACCTCGACTTCCTGAGCGTCGATGAAAAGGCGGTGTACCGGACGGCGTTCGAGATCGATCAGCGCTGGCTGCTTGAACTGGCCGGCGACCGCACACCGTTCATCGACCAGGCGCAGTCGCTCAACCTGTTCATCCCGGCTGATGTCGAGAAATGGGACCTGCTGATGCTGCATTACCGCGCGTGGGAGCTCGGCATCAAATCGCTCTATTATCTGCGTTCGATGAGCATTCAGCGTGCCGGGTTCGCAGGCGGCGTCGAGGCCGACAACACCGCCGACGCGCCGGTGCTGACGTTTGAAATGAAGGACTATGACGAATGCCTCGCCTGTCAGTGAGGCGTGACCGGAGCGCAAGCTTCGGGACCCGGACGGCTTCGGCCAATCGGGACGGTGAGGGGGCCGCGGTGCGTCAAGTGACGAGGCACCACGGCCCCCTCCCAATCGGCTTGAATTGACATGATTTTGCTGTTGGCCCTTGCATTGTTGGCTTCGCAAGACGGCGAAACTGTTCCTACCGTGCCGTTTCCAAAGCCCGAAATCGCAGGTGTTGCGGAGACGGACTATCCCCCAGCCTCGCTGTTGGCCGGGGAGGAAGGCACGTCGGTGGTTGCCTTCACCCTGGGCCCATCCGGCAATGTTTCTTCGTGTTCGCTGGTGAAAAGCAGCGGCTTCGATCGGTTGGATGATGCTTCGTGCCGCGTTGTGATGCATTTCAAGTTTCACATGACGCCCGAGTCCGCTGTTTGGGTAAACAAGATCAGAAAGACGCAGATAAAATGGCAGACGCCACCCACCCGATCGGCCGGTGTGGTGCGAGGCGTGCAGCTGCCGGTGCCGCAACCAGACAAGACAAGAGGTCTCAACACCGCCGAAGCAGGTGAGGTGGCATCAGGCCGCCGGGTAAATATAGGTCTCGATCTGTCTTTGGCAGAAAATGGCTCTGTGCAGTCGTGCGCGGTTCGCACGACATCAGGCAGCGCCATATTGAATAAGAAGGCTTGCGATATGGCCTTGAAGTGGACTTACCAGCCGGCGACGAAAGACGGCACGCCCGTCAAATGTGTCATGCGAGAGATTTTCTTGTGGGCCGCACCAGATTTTATCACGCAATAAATCGGAATGATACCATGTCCCTCCTCAAAGCCTCCCTTACCTACGCCGTTCGAATACCCTTGGGCGTTCGATTCCTGGAAGCGTCAGCAGCAGATCCACTGAATGTCCGAATGGCACCGCTGGGATAGGACTCCCTCTTTAGATGAATGACCGTGATATTGTTTGATGTTCCTGCAAATTCTCTCCCACGCCGGACTGCTTGTTAACGCAGGCGGCAAGCAGCTCGTCTGCGATCCGTGGCTGACGGGCAGCGCCTATTGGCGGTCGTGGTGGAACTATCCGCCGGTGCCCAAGGCGCTGGTCGATAGCCTGAAGCCCGATTTCATCGCGCTGACGCACATCCATTGGGATCATTTCCACGGGCCATCGCTGCGGCTGTTCGATCCTGCGACGCCGGTCATCGTGCCTTACGATCGCTATGGCCGCATGGTCCGCGATCTGGCGGCAGTCGGCATGACCAACGTCATCGAGCTGCGCCACGGTCAGGGCTTCGACCTTGCCCCCGGCTTCCGCCTGACCGGCTATCATTTCGCGCCGTTCGTCACCGACAGCGCGCTGGTCATCGAGGGTGAGGGCACGGTCGTCCTCAACGCCAATGACGCCAAGCTGGTCGGCGCCCCGCTCGGCCAACTGCTCCGCGCCCATCCCCGCATCGATTTCGCGCTGCGCAGCCATTCATCGGCGAACCCGCGCGCCAATTATCATCTGACCGACGCGGCGGATGAGCACGACGACGACGTCGAGCATTACCTCCGCTCCTTCTCGCTGTTCATGGCGCGGGTGAAGCCGCGTTATGCCATCCCCTTTGCCAGCAACAATTGCCTGCTCCACGACGACACATTCGCGATGAACCCGCTGGTGCAAACGCCGGTGATGCTCGCCGATTATTTCGCCAAATTCGCCGCTGAACGCGAGCTGGCGACCGAGCTGAAGGTCATGGTCCCCGGCGATAGCTGGAGCAGCGAAACCGGCTTCGATTGCCCGCCGCACGACTGGTTCAGCAACCGCGATGCCCATCTGGCGGCGTATCAGGCCCGCGTTCGCCCGACGCTCGATCGCCAGGCCGCCATCGACGCGCGCGTCACCGTCCCGCTGAAGGCCGTCGAAGCCTTTGTCGCCAAAGTCTCCGCCAGCCTCCCCGCCGTCATGCGGCGCCGGTTCGCGGGCGAGGTGCTGCTCGTTTCCAAATCCGCCAAGCGCACCGATGGCTTTGCCGTCGATCTCGCCGCCGGAACCGTCCGCTCCGTCGCCGAGGCCGATTTTGCCGCCCATGACGCCCGCATCGAATTCCCGGCGATCATCCTGCTGCAGTCGTTGAAGCTCAACATGTTCGGCCATGCCGCGATCAGCCGCCGGGTCGATTATTACGCGACCCGCGCCGCAATGCCGCGCCTCAAACGCTTTGCCCAGGCGCTCGAATGGGCCGAAAGCGAGATCATCCCGGTCGCCC
Organism: Sphingomonadales bacterium; assembly: GCA_038211945.1. Classification (GTDB taxonomy): domain Bacteria; phylum Pseudomonadota; class Alphaproteobacteria; order Sphingomonadales; family Sphingomonadaceae; genus Sandarakinorhabdus. The sequence continues at coordinate 11,945 of JBBQVA010000030.1, read as the reverse complement.
GCAATTTCTCCCGCCGTTCGATCCGCGCCGCCCTGCCGCGTTGGCGCGAGGCCTTGCTCTACACCTCGGTCGCGCTTCAATTGGCGCGCGGCCGCAGCCTCCCCGAAATCGAAGCCAAACTGCTCAGCGCCTGAAGGAAACGCCGATGTCCCTCCTCAAAGCCTCCCGCACCTACAAGCCGTTCGAATACCCCTGGGCGTTCGATTTCTGGAAGCGTCAGCAGCAGATCCATTGGATGCCCGAAGAGGTGCCGCTGGGCGAGGATTGCCGCGACTGGGCGCAGAAGCTCACTGAGCATGAGCGCAACCTGCTGACCCAGATCTTCCGCTTCTTCACCCAGGCCGATGTCGAGGTGCAGGACTGCTATCACGACAAATACGGCCGGGTGTTCAAGCCGACCGAGATCAAGATGATGCTGACCGCGTTCAGCAACATGGAAACGATCCACATCGCTGCGTATTCGCACCTGCTCGACACCATCGGTATGCCCGAAAGCGAATACAGCGCCTTCCTGAATTACAAGGAAATGCGCGACAAGCATGATTTCATGAACACCTTCGGCGTCGACAGCGATGCCGATATCGCCCGCACGCTGGCGATGTTCGGCGGCTTTACCGAGGGGCTGCAGCTGTTCGCCAGCTTTGCCATGCTGATGAACTTCCCGCGCTTCAACAAGATGAAGGGCATGGGCCAGATCGTCACCTGGAGCGTCCGCGACGAAAGCCTGCACTGCGAAGGCATCATCAAACTGTTCCACGCCTTTTGCGCCGAAACCGGCGTGCTGTCGTCGAAGATCCGCGACGATATCGCCGACGTCTGCCAGAAAACCGTGCGGCTGGAGGATGCCTTTATCGACCTGGCGTTCGAAATGGGCCCGGTGCCGGGGATGACCCCCAAGGAGATCAAGCAATACGTCCGCTTCACCGCCGACTGGCGGATGCGGCAGCTGGGCCTGAAGCCGATCTACATGATCGACGACCACCCGCTGCCCTGGCTGACGCCGTTGTTGAACGGCGTCGAGCACGCCAATTTCTTCGAAGCCCGCGCGACGGAATATTCGAAGGGCGCAACCAAGGGCAATTGGAACGAAGTCTGGGACGCGTTCGACCTGCGCAAGGGGGCGAAAGCGATCAGCGAGGGCGGTGCGGCGAACGAAGGGGATGATGGGCGTCAGGGCGGGTTATTGGGGGTGGCGGCGGAGTAAGTAAGATGGCTGTTTCAATATCCAATGTTGCTAACGACAAAGCTTCGGACATCAGCAAATCGCAACCTGCACTTCGCATTGAAGACCGACTGAGCTTGGAACTCGTAATTGCCTTTGTGGGACCGGTCGGTTCAGGCGTTTCAACAACTGTGAAAGAGATGAAACGTCAGCTTGAAGAGGTCTTTGATTACAAGGCTGAGTACATAAAAATTAGTACGATAATTGAAGAATATGCGTCTGAAGTAGGTGAACCTATTCCAGTAGGTCTTGAAGGATCGGAAAGAATTGATAAATTCCAGAGCGTTGGAAACGCTTTACGAGAGGCTTACACACCCGCTTACCTTGCGGATAGAGTGATAGAGCGGATTGCGTTGGCTCGCCGAGCTAATGATGGTTTTGCCAAACAAGATGACGGCCCCAGTGTGCCACTTCAAAGACGTGCAGCCTATTTGATCGATTCGTTAAAAAGCCCTGCCGAACTTACGCGACTGCGTGATGTATATGGTGATCTCTTTTGGGCCGTCACCGTTTTTGCCCCGCACGAAGTCCGCGAGCGTAGATTAAAAGCCGCTGGATCTAACGATATTACTATACATCACGTAATGAAGCGCGATGAAGACGAAAATGAACTGACAGGTCAACATGTCAGTCAAACTGCCCATTTGGCGGACTATTTTATACGTAATAACACCGAAAACATTGAATCTCTAAATAAACCTGTAGAGCGATTTCTTCAGGTTATATTCCGAACTAATTTGCACACGCCAAATGCAGACGAAACTGGCATGATGAAGGCAGCGTCTGCAGCGATACAATCAGCTTGTCTTTCGCGTCAGGTAGGGGCCGCGATTTACAGTGCCGCAGGTGAGTTATTGGGTACAGGCTGTAATGATGTTCCAAGATTCGGAGGAGGGCTGTACGATAGCACAACCGGCGAAAAGGCAGATAATCGATGCTTTCGGTGGGGAACATATGCCATAACGACCAGAGAAAGCGAAAATTGGCTGAAGGCATCACCAAAGCAATCTCCTTGGGTGCTATAGAGGGCGCCAAGCCAGATTTTAAGAAAACCTTTGATATAGTCAGCGCATCTGAAGCTAGAAACTTAATCGAATTTTCTCGCTCCGTTCATGCTGAAATGGAAGCGATCGTGTCTGTAGCACGAGCCGGTACTGGATCGACTGTAAAAGGCACGCTGTATTCAACTACATTTCCATGCCACAGTTGCGCGAGGCACATTGTAGCGGCAGGCATTGTCCGGGTGGTGTTCATTGAGCCATACAGCAAAAGTTTAGCTTTAGAGCTTCATCACGATTCAATAACCTTGTTTGACGAAGTCGGGAAAGTTCAATTCGTGCAGTATGAAGGATTCTCGCCTCGAGCAGCTTTGCGCGTATTCTCGAGTGCCGGCATTGACCGCAAGGTTGGAGGACAATTTGTCACGATTCCTCCTAAAGATGCCAAACCCCTATTTCATTGCCCTCTTGATTCGTATATAAACACCGAGGCAATTGTAATAAACCAGCTCACAGGAAAGTGAGGATATATGTCTCAGGGGAAAGCTGACGTGGGAACGGGTGTTCAATTAAACCTTCTTTTACCTCTTAAGGGTGGAAAGATTGTATTTAAAGATCCTATTTTTAACGGAAAAGATCCATCTGTCCTGCGACAAGAAATTCTTCGTGACCTCGAACTTGCAGGTTTAAAAAGCCATTTACTGCCACCTCTTAATAAATACTGATAAAACTTCCGAGATGTCAACCTTAGCCGCCGAACATCTCCCCCAATACCCGCAGCACCCCCGCCAACGTCCCTGCATCCACCCGCCCCAGCCGCTTGACCAGTCGCGCACGGTCGAGCGTTCGTAATTGGTCCGGCAGTACCAGCCCGTCCTTGCCCTTGAAGCGCACGCCCACGCGGAACGGGGCGGCGTGGCTTCCGGTGGTCAGGGGGGCAACGATGGCAGTGCGCAAGCGGCTGTTAAGTTCGTCGGGGGAAACGATCAGACACGGTCGGGTTTTCTGAATTTCGCTGCCGATCGTCGGATCGAGCGATGCCAGCCACACGTCTCCGCGCGCCGGGAAGCGCGCCGCCTCACCCGCCAAGGCGCGTCACCACTCCAGCGCCGCGTCATCGGCGTTGCCGAAACCCTGCCACAGCGCCGCCTCGGCATCGGGTTCGGCGGTAGCAATGGCTGCGGCGGCTTCGGCCCAACCGGCGCGGGTGGTGCGTTCGACCGGGGTCGCGATAATCCGTCCCTGCTCGACAACAAGGTCCAGGATCACGCCCGTCGTTAGCCCGGCTTCGCGCAGCACCGTACGCGGCACGATCACACCGGTCGAATTGCCCATCTTCCTGAGTGCACTGTGCACGGTCTTTGCCTCCAACGTGATAACATGGTTACCACGCCCAGGGCCCGCCCTCAAGCCGCGATGACCGCCCGCCGCCGCCGCGCCATCGCTCCGACCCCGGCGAACCCCGCCAGCAGCATCGCCCATGTCCCCGCCTCCGGCACTGCGCTGACGTTGTAATTGAAGCCGCTCAGCGAACTGACGGTGAAGTTGTTGCTTCCTGTCCCGCTGCCGTCGCTGGGGACGACGACACCCTTGCCGTCCCACCTCAGAGTGTGCGCGAAATCGACGACGGTGTGGTTATCGACGGCATAGCCGCCGCTCGCCGATTCACCCGCACTGACCTAGCCATAGATACCCAGCGTGAACGCGACATTATAGGTGAACGGGATGGCGAACCGGACCGTCTGGTTGACAACGCGGACCTGGGGCGTGCCGTAATCGGTCTCCCGCCACGGCTTCATTTGATAGTCCCAGCTGTAATACACCTGATCGATGTTGAGCGGTGAATTGTCGGCATGGAAGATATTGTAGGCATTCGCGTTGATCGCCGGACCATAGGGCTGCAGGAAATTATGGTTGAGCAGCGCTTCGATGCCGAATTGGCTGTCGGCGGCGAGACCATTAGAGGTCAGCGAGCCGTCAACGTGCATGCCGATCACCCAGATGCCCTGTTGCCCGGCGGGTCCGGCAATGGTGACGCTGTCGTTCCAGCCCGCAACAGCCTGCGAACCGGAAAAGCTCGTCGCGGTCGAGCCGGTGTTTTCAGCAAACAGATGGATGGTGCCAACCGTGGCGGTCGCCTTGGAATCGTTGCTGAAATTGTGACCATAGTAACTACCGGCATTGGCGGTGTGGACGGAGGCATGGCCGTTCAACGCCGAAACCTGATAGCCGCAATTCTGATACGCAGTGCTGACACCGCCAAAAATCGCCGCGCCGCTCTGATCGAAAGAGCCGTTCTGCGATCCCGAGCAACTGCTGACAAAGGCATGACCGTCGGCCACAGCGGATTGCCCCGCGAAGGCAAACGCAGGCGCAGCCGAAAATGCTGCGAGCGCAGCGCAATATAGGAATTTGGTCTTCATCGCATCATCCCCTGCAGGTGATGCGACCCATATTACGTCTTATCGTTGGGTCCCAATATCCACTCCCTGCGCCTGCGTAAAGGGCCTATCGGCAGCGCCGGTTGACCGTCGCTGCCGCTTCGCCTACACGCTGCGCCGTTCCCCCCAAGGAACGCGCGTCCAAGGATGCACGCTGGCCGGCGAGGTTTCGCCCGCCGGCGGTTTTTGTTTTGGAGTGATCTAGGCCTTGTTCGACACGCTTTCCGATCGGCTTGCCAGCGTTTTCGAACGGCTGCGTGGGCGTGGGGCGCTGACCGAACTCGATGTGCGCGCGGCGATGCGCGAGGTGCGGATTGCGCTGCTCGAAGCCGATGTGGCGCTGCCGGTCGTCAAGGATTTCATCGATAGGGCCACCGAACGCGCCATCGGGGCTGAGGTCGTGCGGTCGGTCACGCCGGGCCAGCAGGTCGTCAAGATCGTCCATGACGCGCTAGTCGAATTGCTGGGGTCGGAAGCCGAGGGGCTCAACCTCGATGTGACGCCGCCCGCCGTCATCATGATGGTCGGCCTGCAGGGCTCGGGCAAGACGACGACGACCGCCAAGGTCGCCAAGTTCCTGACCGAAAAGCAGGGCAAGAAGGTACTGATGGCGTCATTGGACGTCGCGCGTCCGGCGGCGCAGGAACAGCTGCGGGTGCTCGGCGAGCAGACCGGCGTGGCGACGCTGCCGGTGATCGCGGGGCAGCAACCGGTGCAGATCGCCGAGCGCGCACGGCAGGCGGCCAAGCTTCAGGGCTTCGACGTGGTCATGCTCGATACCGCCGGGCGTCTGGCTGTCGACGAAGCGCTGATGGGCGAAATGGCGGCGATTGCCTCGGCGACGCGCCCCGATGAAATCTTGCTGGTCGTCGATGCGCTGACCGGGCAGGACGCGGTCAATACGGCGTCGATGTTCAAGGCGCGGGTGGCGCTGTCGGGCGTCGTGCTGACGCGGATGGACGGCGATGCGCGCGGCGGTGCGGCGCTGTCGATGCGCGCCGTCACCGAACGGCCGATCAAATTTGCTGGGACCGGCGAAAAGCTCGACGCGCTGGAAGCGTTCGATCCGCAGCGGGTGGCTGGGCGCATCCTCGGCATGGGCGATGTCGTCGGGCTGGTCGAGCGCGCCGCGGCTGCCGTCGATCAGGATGATGCGGAGAAGCTCGCCGCCAAGATGGCCAAGGGCCAGTTCGATTACGATGACCTCCGCAAGCAGCTGCGCCAGATGAAGGCGATGGGCGGGCTGGGCGCGCTGGCGGGGATGATCCCCGGCATGGGCGCCGCCAAAAAGGCGATGGATTCGGGTGCCGTCGACGGCAATGTGCTGGGGCGGATGGAGGCGATCATCTGTTCGATGACTCCCAAGGAACGCGCCAAGCCCGAATTGCTGTCGGCCAAGCGCAAGATACGCATCGCCAATGGCGCGGGCACGACGGTCGCCGAGGTCAACAAGGTCGCCAAGATGCAGCTGGAAATGGCGGGCGCCATGAAAAAGCTGCGCAAGGTGGGCGGCATGAAGGGCATGGCGGCGATGATGAGCCGCATGGGCGGGGCAGGCGGCGGCATGGCCGGGCTGCTCGGTGGGTTAGGCGGCGGTGCGATGCCGCCGGGTTTCGACAAGTTCAAACGTTAAACGAAGGAAGACAAGACAATGGCATTGGCAATTCGCCTGGCACGTGGCGGCATGAAGAAGCGTCCCTATTACCGCATCGTGGTGACGGACGCCCGCAACGCGCGCGACGGCAAGTTCCTCGAAAAGATCGGCACGTATAATCCGCTGCTGCCCAAGGATTCGGCCGAGCGCGTCAAGCTCGACACCGAGCGGGCGAGCTATTGGCTCGGCGTCGGCGCGCAGCCGTCGGATCGGGTGGCGCGCTTCCTGGATGCTGCCGGCGTTCGCACCCGCGCCGCCCGCGTCAACCTGAAGAAGGGCGAGCCGGGCGACAAGGCCAAGGAACGCGTCCAGGTCAACGCCGACAAGGCCGCCGCTGCGGTCGAAGCCGAAGCATCCGCCAAGGTCGCAGCTGCTGAAGCCGCTGAAGCCGTCAAGGTTGCAGAGGCCGAAGCCGCTGAGGCTGCCAAGGCTGCGGAAGCCGAAGCTGCGGAAGCTGCCAAGGCTGCCGAAACTGAAGCCGCCGCCGCGCCTGATGAAGCGTCGGCCGCCGAAGCGCCTGCCGCTGAGGAAGCTCCGGCGACGACCGCCGCCACCGACGATCAGGCCGGTGGTGCTCTGGCCGCCGAAGCCGGTGAGCCGACGGCTGGCGATGCGCCCGCCGAAGGTGCCGCCGAGCCTGAGACGACGGCCTGAGCCGTCAGTAAATGACCGCCAAGGTCACCCTCGCCGCCGTTGCCGGAGCGCATGGCATCGGCGGCGAGGTGCGACTGAAGCTGTTTGCGGAAACGCTCGACAGCCTGAAACGCTACACGGTGTTCGACGCCGATGGGCGGACGCTGACGCTCAAATCGCTGCGCCCCGACAAAATCGGCGCGGTGGCGCGCTTTGCCGAGATCAACGACCGCAACGCCGCCGAGGCGCTGCGCGGAACGGTGCTAAGCGTCGCCCGCGCCGCGCTGCCGCCGCTGGCGGAGGGCGAATATTACCATGCCGATGTGATCGGGCTGGCGGTGTTCACAACCGGCGGCGAAGCGATCGGCCATGTCCGCGCCATCGAAAATTATGGAGCAGGGGACATCATCGACGTCGAACGCCCCGACGGGCGGACGTTCATGGTCGCGCTGACCGGGGTCGCCGCGCCGGAGATCGGCGAGACAGTGGTGATTGACGAGGCTTGGCTGCGGTAGTATATACAGCGCGTATATACGGAGGCGACGATGGCCAGGACCAAGGTTTTCAAATCGGGTAATTCGATGGCGGTGCGGCTGCCGGCGATGTTCGGCGCGGTGGCGGGCACACCCGTTGAAGTGCGCGAGGAACAGGGCCGCTGGATCGTTGAGGCGGTCGCGGCAATCCCCCGCAAAATCGATGTCAGCGGCTTCTGGGGCAAGGCACCCGGCGTCCGGCTCGCGCCGCGGGAGGACTTCGACGAGCGCCCGAGCACGATTGCGGCGCGCAAGGCGGCACTCAGCAAGTGATCCGCTTCCTAATCGACGCCGACACCGCGATCTTCTGCATGTCGGGCGGCCATGACTTGCTGAGGGAACGCATCACGTCGTGGTCGCCGGGTGAGATCGCTATGTCGGTTGTCAGCTATGCCGAGGTCGCGCACGGGACGTATGTCGGAAAACCTCCGCCGGCCGAAGTGCTGGACGCGTTTGTCGCTACCATACCGCTGGTTCCGTTCGACGAGGCGGCGGCGCGCACCTATGCAAACGTGCCGTTTAAGCGAGGTCAGTTGCACCGATTGGTCGCCGCCCATGCTCTCAGCATCGGCGCAACCGTGGTCACGAACAACGAAAGTGACTTCGCCGATGTGCCGGGTCTGAAGGTCGAGAATTGGACGCTGGCGGCGTGACCTTCACCGCCACGATCCTCACCCTTTACCCGGAGATGTTTCCCGGCCCTCTCGGCCAAAGTCTGGCGGGCAAGGCGCTTGCCGATGGCGTCTGGTCGCTCGCGGCCACCAACATCCGCGACTACGCCACCGACAAGCACCGCAGCGTTGACGATACGCCTGCCGGTGGCGGTCCCGGCATGGTGTTGCGGGCCGATGTAGTCGCCGCCGCGCTCGATGCCACAGCCAACGGCACGCCGGTTATCGCGCTCACCCCGCGTGGCGCACCGCTCACGCAGGCGAAAGTCCGCGAGCTCGCGGCAGGCCCTGGCGTCACGCTTTTATGCGGCCGTTTCGAAGGTTTCGACGAACGCCTGTTCGCCGCCCGCGCCATCGAGGAAATCTCCATCGGCGACTATATCCTGTCGGGCGGCGAGGTCGCGGCGTTGGTGCTTCTCGATGCTTGCGTGCGGCTGTTGCCCGGTGTAATGGGCGCGGCCCTCAGCGGCGTGGACGAGAGCTTCGAAACGGGGCTGCTCGAACATCCGCATTACACCAGACCCGCCCTATGGGAGGGTCTGGCGATCCCCGAGGTGTTGCGATCGGGGGATCACGCAAAGATTGCCGCATGGCGGTTGGAGCGGTCCGGGCAGGACACACGGCTAAGGCGGCCGGACCTTTGGCAGCGTCATTCCGACGCTGCGGGTCGGTCGCCCTCTGGCGCGCGACACGAGAAGAAGGAGGAATGAGATGAATCTCATCCAAACGCTCGAAGCCGAGCAGATTGCCAAGCTGACCGCCGTCCGTGCGGTTCCCGAATTCCGCGCCGGCGACACGCTGCGCGTCGGCGTCCGCGTCAAGGAAGGCGAGCGCACCCGCGTCCAGGCCTATGAGGGCGTGTGCATCGCCCGGTCGAACAAGGGCCTGGGCTCATCGTTCACCGTCCGCAAGATTTCGTTCGGCGAAGGCGTCGAGCGCGTCTTCCCGCTCTATTCGCCGTCGATCGAGGCGATCGAGGTCGTTCGTCGCGGTATCGTCCGCCGTGCCAAGCTGTATTATCTGCGTGGCCGCAGCGGCAAATCGGCACGCATTGTCGAAAAGCGCGATCCGCGTCCGGCGAAGACCGCAGGTTAGTCCACCGTCAGCGCCGTCAGGATCATCTGGCGGCGCAGGCGGAAGCCGAGCCGTTCGTACAGCGCGGTGGCGGCTATATTCGCGGCATAGGCATGCAGGTAAGGGGTCTCGCCCCGGGCCAGCATGGCACGCGTGACATGCACGACCAGCGCCGCGGCCAGCCCTTTGCCACGATGGTCTGGGTGGGTGCAGACGGCGCTGACCTCGGCAAAGCCGTTGGGGTGCATCCGCTCGCCGGTCATCGCCACCAGCGCGCCAGCGTGGCGGATACCGTAAAATTGGCCGAGACGGTGCGTCTTGGTAAAAAATGGCCCGGGCTGGGTCAACGCCGCCAACGCGCGCATGGCATCGGCGTCCGCTTCGGTCAGCGCGACAATGTCGGCATCTGCGATCGCGGGCGGCGGTGCTTCCATCACCATTTGCGCGATGTCAGAACAGGCGGCGCGGTAGCCGGGCACGTCGAGCGGCGTCGTTTCCACCAGCCACGATAGCGGGTGCGGAGCGATCAGCACGCTAAGCGCGGCCAAGTCGTCGGCGCTATTGCTCGCCGCCGCAGCGAACAGGCCATATTCCGGATCTAGCCGCCGGGCGCGCGCGCCACCGTCGGTCAGATGCCGCTCGCCATGATTGAGCGCCGACCAGATCGGCCGGTCAAGCGGGTGCGGCGATGTCATCGCCCTGACCTATTCCGGCGCTGGAATGACCGCAACCCGCCGCCAGCCGTGTTGCGGCTGCGGCGAACGGCGCTTCCCCGCATCGCTCCGCGCCTCTAAGACAGGGAGGTGACCCCCGAACTCTCGACCTCCGGACGTATCGTGCAGGGCTGCCATTACATGCCGCTGCGGGTGTATTTCGAAGATACCGACCTGTCGGGTGTGGTTTATCACGCCAACTACCTTCGCTTCATGGAGCGCGCACGCAGCGAAATGCTGCGCTGTATCGGCATCGTTCAGACCGAGGTCATGGCGGCGGGCACAGGCTATTACGCTGTGCACAAGGCCGAACTCACCTATCGTGCGCCCGCCCGGCTTGATGACGAGCTGGTGGTGATCAGCCGGGTGACGCAGGTCCGTGCCTCGGTGACCTGCCTGTCGCAAAACGTCATGCGCGGGGCGGATCTGCTGTGCGAGGGGCTGATCACCGCGGCCTTTCTCGGCATGGACGGGCGGCCTCGGCGACAGGCGCGGCTGTGGGGCGAGCGTTTCAACCAACTTTTGCAGGAAGCAACGACCGCCTGATGGACCAAGCTCTTTCCCCCGTTGCCAAGGCCGCCGCCGATCTGTCGCCGTGGGCGCTGTTCCTCGAGGCCGATCTGGTCGTCAAATTGGTCATGCTGCTGCTGCTGGCGGCGTCGGTCTGGTCATGGGCGATCATCATCGAACGGTCGCGGCGACTGCGCGCCATCAACGGCCAGGCCAAACAGTTCGAGGACTGGTTCTGGAAGGCCGAAAGTCTGGATGCACTGTTCGATCCCGCCGCCAAGGCCAACCACCCATCGGCGCGGCTGTTCGTTGCCGGGCTGACGGAATGGCGGCGGTCGCTGGCGCGCGGGCGGATCGACCGTGACGGCGTGCGGGCGCGACTGGCATCGGTGACAGCGGTCAGTATCGCGCGTGAAATGGATGAACTGGGCGACCGGCTGAACGTGCTCGCCACCATCGGATCGGTTGCGCCGTTCGTCGGACTGTTCGGCACCGTCTGGGGCATTATGCGGTCGTTTACGGGCATTGCCGCATCCCAGAACACCACGCTTGCCGTGGTGGCGCCAGGGATTGCCGAGGCGTTGTTCGCCACAGCCATCGGCCTGTTCGCGGCGATCCCGGCGGTGATCGGGTATAACCGGTTGCTGCATGGGCTGGGTCGGCTGGAGGCGCGGCTGGGGGCGTTTTCGGAGGAATTTCAGGGGCTGTTATCGCGCCAGCTCGACGGGATGGAGGAGAAGTGACCCCCTCGCCCGTCATTCCCGCGCAAGCGGGAACCCATCTCCCAAAGCTCGAACCTCGGGAGATGGGTTCCCGCTTGCGCGGGAATGACGGGGCAGCGAACTAATGGCCATGGGTGCCCCCCGCCGTCGCGGTCGCGCCATGCCGATGGCCGAAATCAACGTGACGCCGATGGTCGACGTCATGCTGGTGCTGCTAATTATTTTCATGGTGACCGCGCCGCTGCTGGTGGCGGGGGTGCCGGTCGATCTGCCCGACAGTCGCGCCAAGGCGTTGAAGACCGATGACGTGCCGATCCAGATCAGCCTTGATCGCAAGGGGCAGGTGTTCATCGATAAACTCGCGGTGCCGACGGCAGCGTTGCCCGCCAAGCTAGCGGCGTTGCGGACCGCGCGGCAGGACGACGCGCGCATCTATGTCCGCGCCGACCGGTCGCTGGATTATGGCCGGGTGATGGAGGTTGTGGGGGAGGTTTCGGCTGCGGGCTTCAAAAAGGTCGCGCTGGTCAGCGAGGCCAAGCGGGCACCGGTGAAATGAGACGGTTCGCAGCGGATCATGCAATTTCCCAAACCCCGCTCATGCTGAGCTTGTCGAAGCACGGCACGACCGGTCGGGCCGTGCTTCGACAAGCTCAGCATGAGCGGGGATGGGTGCCGGGCGCGCAATGACTGAGCGCCAGTCGCTGATTGGCGCGGGCCTCGCCCATCTGCTGCTGTTCGCGGCGCTGTCGATCGGCTGGCAGTTGACCCGCAAGC
>JBBQVA010000029.1:0-21757 GCA_038211945.1 Sphingomonadales bacterium | reverse complement strand
TGGTCATGCACCACATCGCCTTTGGCCGTTTCGTCAACATCCGCTCGTCGCTGGGCTTTGCGCCGCTGGTTCGGCGCGGACTGGTGGTGCTCGATCCCGAGCCGCGGCTGATGAACGAAAGCTTCGCGATGTTCGTCCGCCAGGCCGAAAAGCTCGATCGCATCCGCGAATGGCAACAGGCGCTGCCGGGCAGCGCCTGGCTCAAATCGCGGCTGCCGATCTTCCTGCTGCTCGGCCTTGGCGTGCTGGCGCTGGCAGCGATGGCGATCCTCGCCGGCCAGGACATCGTCGCGCTGCTGCCGGTGCTGGCGGCCGGCGCCCCGGCGCTGCTGGCGGTGACCCAGCGCCTGCTGCGACCGGCGGGGAGCTAAGCCCCCGCCGCAATCGGTTGACGATGTCAGGCCGCTTGCAGACCCTTCTGCCGCAATCGCCACGCCAACTGGTCGAAACGGTCCTGGCCGAAGAACGGCTCGCCATCGAGGACCATCAGCGGCACGCCATAGTGTCCGCCCTTGCGCTGGTCGATCTGGTTGGCCTCGATCCGGGAGACATGATGCGCCGTGTCGGCAGCAACCGCCGCATCCATCTCGGCGAGATCGAGGCCGGCGCGTTCGGCGGCGCGCGCCAGGTGGTCGCCCTGGTGCCAATCATCGGTCTGCCCGTTCCAGATCAGCGCACTGACTTCGCTAATGAATTCGACACCCCGGCCGCGCTCCGCCGCCGCGACGCCCAGATGGCTGAGGCGGTGAATGTGCGGCTGCTCCTTGGGATAGCTGCGCGTCGCCGGGTCCATCAGCACCGGATCGGGCCTGGGCCAGCGGTATTGCATCCCCAGGAATTCGGCGGTGCGATAGGTGTCCTTCATCAGGTAGAACACCCAAAGCGGATCGGCGTTGGCAAAGAAATCGGCCTGCCGTACGGCGATCGGATAGACGATACGCACATTGCAGGTGACATCATGGTCACGAACCAGATCGGCGATCCGCGGGGTCAGCAGGTAGGAATAGGGTGAGCGGAACGACCAGAACAGGTCGAAGGCCAGCGTCACAGCCCCATCAACCCGGGGTCGGTGCGGATGTTGAGCTGGCCGGCAAGGCCGGCGAAGCGGTGGATCTCGATGCCCTGATATTCGGGCAACGCCACCATCGCCAGCATCGCCTGCGGGCTGGGGTACCAGGCCAGCGCCACCATGTCCCACAGATCCTCGACATCGCCGAGGATGATCCCGTTGACGTCACCCGAATAGAGCGCCTTGCCGCCGACAAGTTCGAGGCATTTTTGCACGGCAGCGGCATAACGGAGGTAGGCGCCCTTCCCCGACAGTTCGGCGTCGGAGCCGTCGGGATACTCGGCCTTGTCCTTGAATTTCAGCAAATTGACCATGACCATCGGGCCGTTGTCGGGCCCTGAGAAAAATGCCTTGGCCTGCTCCGACCCAGGCATGACAGCGTTGGAATAATGCATGGCGTCAGGCCTTTGCGGTCGCGGCGATGAAGCCGTTGATCAGCGCGGCGAGTTCAGGCGCCGCATCCTCCTGCAGGAAATGCCCGCCGCCCTTGATGATCGTGTGCGGCTGGTCCTTGGCACCCGGCACGCGGCCGATGAAGGCCTTTTCGCCGCCCGATGTCACCGCGTCCTTGTCCGAAAAGCATGTCAGCACCGGCTTCTCGAAGCGCCCGAGCACCTCCCACGCCGCTTTGTTCTCGGCGACCGAGCCATGCTCGGGGGTAATCGGCACCAGTATCGGGAACTGCCGCGCGCCTTCCTTGTAGCGTTCGTCGGGGAAGGGGGCGTCATAGGCGGCGATTTCCGCCGAAGTCAGGTCGCGGGTCGTGCCACTGTTGACGATGACGCCGGTGGGGAACTCGGGCACCGACTGACTGAATTTCAACCACGCCGCGAACCCCTCCGACCAGCCAGTACCGATCGGCAATCCGGTGTTGGCAATGACGAGGCGCGCGAAGCGTTCGGGAAAAGCAGCGACGAGACGCAACCCGATGAGCCCGCCCCAATCCTGACAGAACAGCGTGATGTCGGTGAGGTCGTTCGCCAACAGCCAGTCGCGCATCCACTGGACATGGCGTTCATAGGTATAATCGGTCCGCGCCGCCGGCTTATCGGACTTGCCGAAGCCGATGAGGTCGGGGACGACGACACGGTGTCCGGCGGCAGTCAGCGGCGCGACAAACTTGCGATACAGGTACGACCAGCTTGGTTCGCCGTGCATCAGCAGGACCGGAGCGGCGTCGCGCGGGCCTTCGTCAATAGCGTGAACCCGCAACGTGGTGCCATCGCAGTCGGTGATGTCGGTATAGTGTGGCGTGAACGGATAGTCGGCGATCTCCGCAAAGCGGGCGTCGTCTGTGCGCAAAACCTGCATCTATCACTCCCCGTTCGATGTCTTAGAATTGACATCATTCATGCCACAAAAACCGCGTCCGGTCAACGTACCGGATCGTTGACCACGAACCTGACACCAATGTGATTGGTCCCCAAACTCATTTCCTGAAACTGTCGCGCGGCGGGGCGATAGCGCGCGCAATAATTGCCCGCACACAGGTAAGAGCCACCCTTGATGATGTGCATCCCGACTTCCGGTCCGCCGTCGGACCGCGTCCATTCCCAGACGTTGCCGATCATGTCGTACAGCCCAAAGGCGTTGGGCGGGAAACAGCCGACCGGCGCGCGCCCGGTAAAACCGTCGGTGCCGAGGTCCTTCACGGGAAACACCCCCTGGTAGTAATTCGCCTGCGGCTTGCCGCTGGCGTCGAGCGGTTCGGGCAGTGCCGTCTGTCCGGCGCGGGCTGCGTATTCCCACTGTGCCTCGGTCGGCAGGGCCTTTTTCGCCCAACGGGCATAGGCCTCCGCATCCTCATAGGCGATCTGCACGACGGGCGTACTCGCCTTGCCGTCGATCGATTCCGCCGGTCCCGATGGGTGCCGCCATTGCGCGCCCGCCACCCAGCGCCACCAGCGTGGATCATCATCGTTGGGCACTGTGAACACCGCACCGCCGGGTTGCGTCATGTCGGCGGGTGCATCGGGGAGTACCGGCGGTGCCCGTTCGGCGACGGTCTTGTACCCTGTGGCCTTCACGAATGCCGCGAATTCAGCATTGGTCAATTCGTGCGCATCGATCCGGAAACTATCGACATGGACGCGGCGGGGCGGCCCTTCTTCGACATAATGCGCGTCTTCGCCCATGATGAAATCACCCGCCGGAACCCGCACCATCGGCGCGCGCGACAGGTCGGCACAGCGCGACTTGGGCGATTGCCCGCACGCAGCCAGCGCCAATGCTGCGATCAAGATACTGTGCCGCACTGACCCTCCGTCGATCTTCAGCACGCTAGCGCGGTTTTGTGCGGAAGGCGAAGTATCGCGACGTAATCCGCTGAAACGACGATCCCTGCCGCCCAGCCGTGGCGGCTGCCCTTTCCAGACGGACACGCTGCCGCTAAACCCCGATGCGATGCAAAAGCCGCCGCACCCCGCCATTGCCGCCGGTGCCCATCCGTTTCCGCATTCCCATCTGCTCGGCATTGCCGGTCTCGAAGCGTGGGAGATGCTGTTCCTGCTCGACGAAGCCGAACAATGGGTCGAGTTGAACCGCGGCGCTGCAAAGCACGACAGCCGCCTCGCCGGACTGACCCAGATCAACTGCTTCTTCGAAAACAGCACTCGCACGCTGCTCAGCTTCGAAATCGCCGGGAAGCGCCTCGGGGCCGATGTCGTCAACCTCGGCGTCAGCGGATCGTCGGTGAAGAAGGGCGAAACGCTGCTCGATACCGCGCTGACCCTGAACGCCATGCACCCCGACATGATCGTCATCCGTCACGGCTCGTCGGGCGCGGTGCAGTTGATCGCCGAAAAGCTCAATTGCCCAGTGTTGAACGCTGGCGACGGACGGCACGAACACCCGACCCAGGCGCTGCTCGACGCACTGACGATCCGGCGTCGCAAGGGACGCATCGAAGGGCTGACGGTGGCGATCTGCGGCGATATTCTCCACAGCCGCGTGGCACGGTCGAACTTTCAGTTGCTGACGGCGCTAGGTGCCAAGGTCCACGCCGTCGCCCCGCCGACCTTGCTGCCGCCGGATATCGGCCATCTTGGGGCCGATAGCTTCACCGACATGGACAAGGGGCTGGCGGGGGCGGATGTGGTGATGATGCTCCGCCTGCAGACCGAGCGGATGGACGGGGCGTATGTACCGTCGACACGTGAGTATTTCCGCTTTTTTGGGCTGACTGAAGAACGGCTGCGCCATGCCGCCGACGATGTTCTCGTGATGCACCCCGGACCGATGAATCGCGGCGTCGAAATCGACGGGGCCATTGCCGACGACATCGTGCGCTCGGCGGTCACCGAACAGGTCGAAATGGGGGTCGCGGTGCGCATGGCGTGCCTCGATGTGCTGACTCGCACCCGGCGTGGCGCGTGGTGAGGCCGCTCGCCTTTACCGGTGGCCGGGTGATCGATCCCGCATCGGGGTTCGATGCCGTGGCGACAGTCATCGTCCGCGACCGCGTCATCGTCGGGATCGGCCATGATGCGCCGCCGCCCGATGCCGAAGTCATCGACGCCACGGGCCTGATTGTCGCGCCCGGCCTGATCGATGCCGGAGTCTTTCGCGCCGATGCCCATGCCTGCCACGCCGGTGGCATAACCCGCGTCGTGCTGATGCCCGATCAGCGCCCGCCGCTCGACGATCCGGCGCTGGTGGCGTTCGCCCAGCAGATGGGCAGGCCCGATGTCTGGGTCCATCCGCTGGTCGCAGCAACGCGCGGCCTTGCCGGGGTCGAGCTCGCCGAAATCGGGCTGGCGCGCGAAGCCGGCGCGGTCGGCGTCGCGACAGGCCGGAGTGGAATCGCCAATGCTGCGGTGATGCATCGCCTGCTGAGTTATGCCACCACATTCGACATGGCGGTCGTCACCCATGCCGAAGATGCCGCGCTGACCGCCGGCGCGGTCGCCACCGAAGGCGATTATGCGACGCGGCTCGGGCTCGCCGCAGCTCCGGCCTTTGCCGAAGCGCTCGCCATCGCCCGCGATGTGCGGCTCGCCGAAGCGACCGGCGCACGGTTGCACATCCGTCAGGTGACCACCGCCGAGGGGGCCGATCTGGTGCGGGCGGCCAAGGCGCGCGGCGTCCGCGTCACCGCCGGGGTCACCCCGGCACACTGGTTGCTCGGCGAAACCGCGACGGCAGATTTTCGCAGTTTTGCCCGCCTGTCGCCGCCGTTGCGCAGCGACAACGACCGTCGCGCGGTCGAAGCCGCGCTCGCCGATGGCACCATCGACATTATCGCGTCGGGCCACGACCCGCGCAGCGCCGAAGCCAAACGCCTGCCCTTCGCCGATGCCGCGCCGGGGATGGCAGGGGCGCAAACGCTGCTTGCACTCGCGCTCTCGCTCAGTCGATCGGGTGCGCTGCCACTGGCGCGGGTGCTGCATGCGATGACGGCGGCTCCGGCGGCACTGTTCGGGCTGGCTGCCGGATCGCTCAGCGTCGGTTCAGCTGCCGACCTCATGTTATTCGATGAAGGCGCACCGTGGCGTATCGATGGGGACGCCTTTCACGGGGCCGGAAACACCCCGTTCGACGGTCAGCCGGTGCAGGGCCGGGTGCGGATGACGGTCAAGGGAGGAGACATAGTTTGGCGCGGTTGAGTGTTCTGGTCTGGGCGACAATGCTGACAATGGGCACGCCTGTGGCGATGCTGACATTTGTCGCTCCTGTGGTCGCGCAAACTGCCAATGCGGCGGCATCGGTTAAGGCGGGTGTCGAAAAATGGCGCGCCAATGATTGGACCGGTGCGGTGGCGCTGTGGCAGCCGTTTGCTGCTGCTGGCGACGCCGATGCGCTGTTCAACATGGGGCAGGCGTACAAGCTCGGGCGCGGCGTCACCAAAGACCCCGCCGTCGCGCGCGATTATTATCGCAAGGCGGCAATCAAGGGCCATCTTCCGGCACAGGCCAACTTGGGGATTCTGTTGTTCCAAGCGGGCGAAAAGCCCGAATCGATGCGCTGGCTCAAGGCTGCGGCCGATAAGGGCGAGATGCGCGCGCAATATGTTTTCGGCATCGCCAGCCTGAATGGCGACGGCACGCCGCGCAACATGGGGTTGGCCTATGGCTATCTGCTGCGGGCTGCCGCGCAAGGGCTGACGCAGGCGACCAGCGCTATCGGATCGATCGAGGCGACACTGTCACCGACCGATCGTGCCAACGGCGAGGCAGTCAGCGCCAGCCTTGCGGCGGGGCAGGGGGTTCCGGCAGGACTTGCCTCGCGTCCGGTGCTGACAGCGCAAGCCGATCCTCCCAAGCCGCAGCCGGTGGCGACGATCAACGCATTGCCGGTTGGTGCGCCGCCCGTGGCCCCGAAAGCGGCATTGCCGACCGCTGTACCTGCCAAACCGGTCGTGCTGCCAGCTGTACCGGCGGCTGTGACGCAAGTAGTGGTCAAACCCGCTAC
This sequence comes from Sphingomonadales bacterium, assembly GCA_038211945.1. GTDB lineage: Bacteria > Pseudomonadota > Alphaproteobacteria > Sphingomonadales > Sphingomonadaceae > Sandarakinorhabdus. Next base: position 15,279 of record JBBQVA010000029.1, on the reverse strand, counting down.
CGCACCGTTGCCAGCTCCGGCTGCAAAACCCGCAGCGTCACAAGCGCTTCCGGTGCCCGCCGCGATCCCCCCCGAACGCGTCGTCACCGGTGCACCGGCGACGGTGGCCATCAAACCGCCACTGACCGAAACCCATGCGCAACCGCAAGTCGTCGTCATCCGACCCGAAGCACCGCCTACCGCTGCGCCGATGGTTGAACCCGCGCTGGTTGCGGTGACCAAAGGGGTTCCCATTGCCAAACCCGTAGCGCCAGTTGCAAAACCAGTTCGTGACGCCCCCGCCAAGTCGGCTCGCAAAGCCGAACCGGCGTGGCGCGTCCAACTCGGTGCGTTCGGCAAACGCGCGCAGGCCGAAGCGGCATGGAAGAGTTTTGCCAAAGCGCACCGCGATGCCGCGCGCGGCGAGACACCGGTGTACGAAAGCGATAGCGGCGTCACCAAGCTCCAGCTTGGCCCGTTCAAGACCCGCGATGACGCCAAAGCAGCCTGCGCCAAACTGGCCTTTGCCGGACAAAGCTGCTTCGTCGCAGGCAATTGACCATTGCCCTGAACTTGGAGCGGGTGGTTGAGTTGCACGCCCGATGCGCTACGCTGCGACCAAATCTTTGGGGAGTACCACATGAAAGCCGTTCAGTGCGTCGAGCACGGCCTTCCGGAAAAGCTTGTCGTCAATGACATTCCGACGCCCGAACCCGGCCCCGGCCAAATCCGCGTCGCGGTACGCGCAGCGGGGATCAATTTCCCCGACGTGCTGATCATTCAGAACCTTTATCAGTTCAAACCCGCCCTGCCGTTCAGCCCCGGTGGCGAGGCGGCGGGCATTGTCGATGCGCTCGGTGAGGGCGTCACCGACGTCGACATCGGCGACCGCGTCGTCGCGATGACCGGCAACGGCTGCATGGCCGAATTCGTCATCGCCAACCGCGCGCAAGTCGTACCGATCCCCGGCGACATGCCGTTCGACATCGCCAGCGGCTTCACCATGACCTATGGCACCTCGCACCATGCACTCAAGCAGCGCGCGCACCTGCAACCCGGTGAGACGCTACTGGTGCTGGGCGCGGCCGGCGGTGTCGGGCTGGCGGCGGTCGAACTCGGCAAATTGATGGGGGCGAAGGTCATCGCCGCAGCGTCGACCGACGAGAAACTGGCGCTGTGTCGCCAATACGGTGCCGACGAGACGATCAACTACGCGACCGAAGACCTGAAGGCGCGGCTCAAGGAACTCGCGCCGAAGGGCGTGGACGTGGTCTATGATCCGGTCGGCGACCGTTATGCCGAACCGGCGTTTCGTGGCATCGCTTGGAACGGGCGCTATCTGGTGGTCGGCTTCGCCGGTGGCGCCATCCCGTCGCTGCCGCTCAACCTGCCGCTAATCAAGGGCGCGTCGATCGTCGGGGTGTTCTGGGGAGCCTTCACCCAGGCCGAACCGGCCGTCCACCGCGCCAACATGGCCGAACTGCTCGAATGGTACCGTGCGGGCAAGCTGAAGCCATATGTGTCGAAGCACTTCAAACTCGAAGAGGGGGCTGCGGCGATCCGCTGGATGATGGACCGGAAGGCGACGGGCAAGGTGGTGCTGGAGGTGGGTTGATCAGAGCGTCAGCGCATCCACCCGCGCGCACCATGCCGTCATCCCCGGCCGCGCGACCGTCAGTACTTTGCCCTCAACAGTCCGGTCGAGGACAAATATCATCGACCGCACCGCCAGATCGGCAACGCTGATCGCCTCACCCGCCAGCCAGTCGCGGGCGGTCAGCTTGGCTTCGAGGCTGTCGTAATGGCGGGCCAGTTCGGCAACCACCTGCACTTCGGTCTTGCGCCCGGTGCCTTGCGTCGTCGCCACTTTGCGCAGTGCGCCGGGGATCAGCCGGGTCATCAGACTGCGTTTCAATCCGGTGGGTTCGTGGCGCAGCAGATCATCGATGAACGACGCGCGGTTTTGTGGCCAGTTGCGCATCGTCAGATCGAAGAAATACAGGCTTTCATCGGCCCAGTCTTCGAGGATCAGCGCATCGGCGCGGTCGCGCGGGTCGGCGGGCAGCAGCGGCGGTGTCGGTTCGAGGACATCGAGATAGGCGATGATCTCGGTCGAATCGACGATGATCCTGCCGCCGAAATCGACCGCCGGAAACTTCCCCGTGGGGCTGATATGTTTGTATTTGCCGGGAATGATCGGTACTTCGACGGTCAGCCAGCTCAACCCCTTGAGCCGCATCGCCCTTCGCACCTTGTCGCAGAAGGGCGAGATATCATATTGATAAAGCGTGATCGTCATTGATTTCCCCACCGCTCTGCGTTCCGGCCGTCGGCCACCCGATATCAATCTTCGGCAAATAGCGCCGCCAAGTCACGCGCGCCGTGGAGCACGCGCACTAATTCAATGCCATCCGGCAGGGGGCGATAGAAAATTACGTAGCTCCGGTGGATAAACGAACGCAGATTGGCGGCAAGGTCGGATCTTGCCCGGCCAAGGTACGGAAACGCTGCGAGGCCTTCGCAGATTTCCTCGATGCGATCGATTAGCCGGTCAGCGGCATCAGGATCGCTGCGCGCAATGTACAAGCCTATATCCAGAAGGTCTTGCTTGGCTTGTGGAAGCCTAACGACGCGCGGCATCAGGCTGTCACGGTTCTCTCGGCTGCAACGCGGTCGTGGATTTCCTGGCGCAGTGCTTCCCAGTCCATCGGTTCGGCGGGTCCACTGTCCAGCCCCGCCTGGATTTCGGCGCGAAGCCAAGCGAGCTTTTCAACGCTGCTCGTGTGACGTTGCTGAAACCACATCAGCGCCTCCCGCACCACTTCACCCTCGTTGGCAAAGTGGCCACCTTCGACCTCCGCACGCACAAATGCGTCAAGTTCGGGGCTGAGCGTGAGGCTGACATCGGTCATCCCAAGAATCTAGATATGCAAACGCGCCATGTCAAAGAGCGACATTGCTAGTGCCAACGTTGCGCCGCTGCATCGTCGCTGGCTTTCGCGGCCACCCAACCATCGCCCTCCTGCTTCCAAAAGGGCGCTTTGGTTTTCAGCCAGTCCATCAGGAACTCTGCCGCCTGGAACGCTTCGCCCCGGTGCGTGGCGGCGATGGCGACAAGGACGATGGGGTCGGCGGGCTGGAGCGCGCCGTAGCGGTGAATTACCGTGCCGGCGAGGACCGGCCAGCGCGCCTCGGCTTCGGACGCAATGTTGGCCAACTGGCGCCCGGTCATCGCGGGATAATGTTCGAGGGTCAGCGGGTGGTCGCGGACGAGTCCCGTGAAGGTCACAACCGCGCCGATGTCGATGCGTCCGGCGCTGAGCGCGGTGACTTCGGCGGCGATGTCGAAGGTTTCGGACTGAACGCGGGTTGTAATCATCCCCCTGTCACCGGCGGGAAGATCGCGACTTCGGCTTCGGTCGGCACAAAGGCATCCATCCCGACGAAATCCTGATTGACCGCGACCCGGATCGCGCTGCGGTCGGCGAGTGCCGCTGCGTGCCCCGGCGACCGCGTCGCCAGCCAGTCGAGCAGCTCCGCGACCGTCCCCGGCGGCACGTCGAGACGTTCCTCGCCGACTCCAATGCGCTCACGCACCCACGCAAAATACAGCAATGTCAGCATGTCACGCCATATGTTTCAGGCCGACCCGCAGGTAATCATAGCCTGTCACCAGTGTCAGCCCGGCGGCCACCCATAGGCAGGCGATGCCGATTGCGCGCACCGGCAGCCACGGGATCAGCGCCCCGGCGCCCGCCAGCACCAGCGCACCCAGCGCGATCATCTGGAACGCCGTCTTCCACTTTGCCAGCTGCGACACCGGCAGCGACACCTGCAGGCTCGCCAGATATTCGCGCAGGCCCGACACGATGATCTCGCGCAGCAGGATGATCAGCGCGGCAACCACTCCCAGACCATGGACAATGCGGCTGTCGACCAGCATGACTATGACGGCGGCGACCATGATCTTGTCGGCGATCGGATCGAGGAACACGCCGATCTTGCTGACCGTGCCATAGGCGCGCGCCAGATAGCCATCGAGATAGTCGGTCGCCCCGGCAATGCAGAACAGCACGAAGGCCGCGAGCCATTCCCACGGGTTCGGCCCCCACATCAACGCAACCAGCCCGGGCACCGCGAGGATGCGCGACAGCGTCAGCAAATTGGGGAGGCTAGACAACACGCGGCATCTCTAGGCAATCAGGGGCGAGCGAACAAGATTGGGGAATCTGATGGACGTCAGTGAAGCGATTGCCAGCCGCCGCTCGGTGCGCGGGTTCCTCGATACGCCGGTCGATCCGTCGCTGATCCGCGAGATTGTCGAAAAGGCGGCGCGCGCACCGTCGGGCGGCAATCTTCAGCCGTGGCATATCGATGTCGTCGGCGGCCCGCCGCTCGATGAGCTGAAGAAGATCATGTCGAAGCGCGTCTTCGAAAGCCCTAAGGGCGAACCGACCGAATACGACATCTACCCGAAGGAATTACCCGCGCCGTATAGCGATTACCGCTTCGGCGTCGGCGAGGAATTGTATCGTGCGCTTGGCATTCCGCGTGAAAACAAGGCCGGGCGGATGATGTGGTTCGCCCGCAACTTCAACTTCTTCAACGCGCCGGTGGCGCTGTTCTGCACGGTGCGCAAGACGATGGGCCCGCCGCAGTGGAGCGACCTTGGCATGTACCTGCAAAGCGTCATGCTGCTGCTGCGCGAGGCAGGGCTCGATTCGTGCCCGCAGGAATGCTGGGCGATTTATCCGCAGACGATTCGCGCGTTTCTCGACATTCCGGAGGAGCGAATGCTGTTCACCGGCATGGCGATCGGCTGGAAGGACGATGCCGACCCCGCCAATGCGGCGCGTCCGGCGCGCGCGCCGCTGGAGGCGTTTGCGACGTTTCGGGGGATTTAAAGTGCTGCGCATACCGTTCATCATCAACCTGTTGATCCTCGTCCCGGTATGCCTCGCGATGGCGACGTCGCGCGATGGCGGCGTCGCCAGCGTGTTCGAGGGCAAGGTTGCGGCGTCGGAGGGCTTTCGCATCATCGTCTTTGCGATGTGGACGGCCATCCTGATTGGCTCGGTCGCCGGGCTGGTCTGGCCGGAGCGCATGCTGCCGCTGCTGATGCTGCAAGTGGTCTATAAATCGGTCTGGCTGGCGCTGTTTGCCTGGCCGCTGTTTCGGTCCGGCGGCTGGGCGGCAGTGCCGCAAGGCGTTACGGCGAGCTTCATTTTCATCGTCGCCGTCTGGCCGTTCTTCATTGTCCGCGCGCTGACGATGACCGGTTAAGGCATCGTCCGCGTCATGTCTGTTTCACCCGATAAAGCGGTGCATTTGGAAAGTTAGAGATGGATATTCCACACCGCCTGAACCGCCCGCGCATCGCGCCGCTCGATGTCGCGGAATGGGAGCCGAAGCTGCGTGAGCAGATGCTCCCCAACCGGCCAGCAGAAATGGGCGACGGCGATGTGTTCAACATCTTCAAGACGCTTGCCAATCATCCCAAGCTGGCCGGACGGTTCGGGCGCTGGGGCGACCAGATTTTGTTTCGCTCGTCACTAAGCCCGCGCGACCGCGAACTGGCGATCCTGCGGGTCGGCTGGCTGGCGCGGGCAACCTATGAATGGCACCATCATGTCGCCATTGCGCGCGACCATGCGGGAATGAGCGCGGAGGATATCGAACTGGCGCGCGCCGGCCCGCATGCCGGGGGAACAAGCGATGACGACGTGCTACTGCGCGCTGTCGACGAACTGGTGGGCGACCACTTCGTTAGTGACGCCACTTGGGCGGCGCTGGCGAAGCGATTTGACCAGACTCAACTGATCGATCTGGTGTTCACCGTCGGCCAGTACACGATGGTCAGCATGGCGCTGAACAGTCTCGGGGTGCAGTTGGAGGAGGGGTATTAGGGCCGCCCGAAAGGGCGTCACCCCGGCGAAGGCCGGGGCCCATAAACTACGAGTATGGCAGCCGCAGCACTATCGTGCCGAAAATTGTGGTTTATGGGCCCCGGCTTTCGCCGGGGTGACAGTTTCAAGGGGTCACCTTCACGCCTCGCGTTTGCCCATCTCGACCATCGTCCGCGCCCGATTGGCAAAGGCGTTGGCTTCTTCGTCGTTCTCGCTGCGCACCTTGGCTTCGGGTACCGTGATGCCGCGTTGGGCGGCCGGGCGGTCGGCGATCGCGGCTTTCCAGCGCAGCACATTGGGCAGGCCTTCGGTATCGATTCCCGACCATTTCGCCGTGCGCACCCAGCACCAGTTGGCAATGTCGGCGATGCTGTAGTCGCCGGCGAGATATTCGTGGTCGGCCAGTTGCCGGTCGAGCACGGTGAACAGCCGGCGCCCCTCGCCCTGGAACCGCGCGATCGCCGCCGGGATCTTTTCGGGGAAATAGCGGTAGAAGACATTGGCCTGCCCCATCATCGGGCCGATGCCGCCCATCTGGAACATCAGCCATTGCATGACGCGGCTGCGGCCCTGCACGTCGTGCGGCATCAGCAGCCCGGTCTTTTCGGCGAGATAGACGAGGATGGCCCCCGATTCGAACACCGCAAAGCCATCGTCGACCAGCGCCGGGATGCGTCCATTGGGCGACAGCGCGAGAAACGCCGGTGTTTTCTGTTCGCCGGCGGCGAGGTCGACGCGGCGCACGTCATAGGCCAGCCCCATTTCCTCCAGCGCCACCGAAACCTTGTAGCCGTTGGGCGTCGCGGCGGTGTGGAGGGTGATCGCCATCGCGGATCAATCCTTGGTGGGGTCGAACGGCAAGGGCGCGCCGCTGGCATCGGTGGTCGGCGGCGGCGCCGGCTCGCTGGTGATGGCATAGGCGCCCATCGGCGGCTTTTCGGGTTCGGCGATGTCGGTCGGGTTGGCGGCTTCGGCGGCGGCGGCCCGCGATTGGGCCTGGATCGGGTCGTCGGTCGGTTCGATCGCCGATCCGGCGGACAGCGGGGCGTTGGCGGTGGCTTCGGCGCCGGTGGCGCTCGTCGCATCGCCGCAGGCAGCCAGCGTCAGCAGCGCGGGCAGGGTGGCAAGAATCAGGAAGCGCGGTGGGTTCATCATGGTGCCTTTCGCGACGTTTCGACCGGGCAACAGCGCTGCATCAGGCGGGGGCGGCTGTAAAGAGGGCTCAACCTCTCGGGTGGAAATGCTGGTGGATCGCCTCGGCCATCAGCTTCGATATTCCGGGCGCGCGTTCGAGATCGTCGAGCGTTGCACCGCGCACCGCGCGCGAGGTGCCGAAATGCATCAGCAGCGCCTTCTTGCGCGCCGGGCCGATGCCGGGAACATCGTCGAGCGGGTTGGCCGTGATCGCCTTAGACCGCTTGGCCCGGTGCGCGCCGATGGCGAAACGGTGCGCCTCGTCGCGCAGCCGCTGCAGGAAAAACAGCACCGGCGCATTGGGCGGCAGGTGGAGTTCGCGCCCCGACGGCAGGTGGAAGGTCTCGCGCCCGGCGTCGCGATCGAAACCTTTCGACACGCCGACGACACAGACATTGTCGACGCCGAGCTCGGCCAGCGCTTCGTTGACGCTGGTCAGCTGGCCCCTGCCGCCGTCGATCAGCACCAGGTCGGGCCAGTCACCGGCGCTACGATCGGGGTCTTCCTTTTCCAGCCGGGCGAAGCGCCGTGACAGCATCGCCTTCATCATCGCGAAATCGTCGCCGGGCGTGATGCGTGCGTCGTTCATGTTGAACTTGCGATACTGGTTCTTCAGGAAACCGTCGGGCCCGGCGACGATCATCGCGCCGAGCGCATTGGTCCCCATGATATGGCTGTTGTCATAGACTTCGATGCGTTTCGGCGCGCCATCGAGATCGAACAGGTCGGCAAGCTCGATCAGCAATTTGCCCTGCGTCGTCGATTCGGCGAGGCGGCGCTCGAGCGCTTCGGTGGCGTTGCGGCTGGCCTGTTCGACCAGCTTGCGGTTGGGGCCGCGCTGCGGCGCCTTGACCCCGACGCGATGCCCGGCCTTTTCCGACAGCGCCTCGGCAAGCAGCGGCGCCTCCGCGAGCGCGCGGTCGAGCAGCAGTTCGCGCGGTGGCGGCAGTTCCTCGTAAAGCTGGGCGAGGAAGCTGAGCAGCACCTCGTCCTCGCCGATGCCATCGGTGTGGGCGGGGAAAAAGGCGCGGTGGCCCCAGTTTTGCCCGCCGCGGATGAAGAAGATCTGGATGCACATGGTGCCGCCGGTCGCTGCCAGCGCGATGATGTCGGCATCGCTCGCCGATCCTTCGGCGTTGATTGCCTGGCTGCCCTGGATGAAGGTCAGCGCGCGCAGCCGGTCGCGCAGCACCGCGGCGAGTTCGAAATCGCGCGCTGCAGCCGCCGTCGTCATCGCGTCGCCGAGTTTTTTCTGCGCCTCCTGCGTGCGCCCCGACAGGAACGACTTGGCGTCGGCGACAAGCTCGGCATAGGCGGCATCGTCGATGCGGCCGACGCACGGCGCCGAACAGCGCTTGATCTGGTGGAGCAGGCACGGGCGGGTGCGATTGGCAAAGAAACTGTCGGTGCACGATCGCAGCAGAAACACCTTTTGCAGGGCGTTGAGCGTGGTGTTGACGGCGCCGGCGCTGGCGAACGGGCCGTAGAACACGCCCTTGCCGGCCTTGGCGCCGCGATGTTTGGAAATGCGCGGGAAATCATGGTCTTCCCGCAGGAAGATGAAGGGGAAACTCTTGTCGTCGCGCAGCAGCACATTGTACGGCGGGCGATAGCGCTTGATCAGCTGCGCCTCGAGCAGCAGCGCCTCGGCCTCGCTGTTGGTCGTCACGATCGTCATGTCGCGGGTCTGCGACACCATGCGCTGCAGCCGCCGCGACAGCCGCGACACCTGGGTATAGTTGGTGACGCGATTCTTCAGCGCCCGCGCCTTGCCGATATACAGCACGGCGCCTTCGGCATCGGTCATCCGATAGACGCCGGGGCGGGTCGGCAGTGTGCGCAGCACGTTGCGGATCGCCGCGATGCCGCGATCGATATCGGGCGCGTCCTTGCCCTGCACCGTGAAGGTGGCGGTTTCTTCCGAAAAGCGATCGAGGGTCGGCGGCTTGGCCATGCCGCCGACTTAGGGATGCCTGCCGATTTGCGCCAGCCTCACTTCAAGCGTGCGTCAACCCAGTCGAGCCAGCGCTGCATGCGGTCCTTGATGAAGCTCGGCCGTTTCAGCCCGTGGAACTGGCCCGGATAGATGACCAGCTGCGTCGGCACGTCGCGGCTGCGCAGCGCCTGGTACATCTGCTCGCTGTTCTGCAGCGGCACGTTGAAATCCTTGTCGCCGACCATGAACAGGGTCGGCGTGACGATCCGGTCGTTGTGGAGGAACGGATAGCTGACGCGCGCCCAGGCCTCGGGGTGCTCCCACGGTTTGCCGAGCTCCATTTCATAGTCGCGGATGTACTGGTCGGTGCCATAGCCGGCGAGGGCATTGCTGATGCTGGCGCCGCTGACTGCCGCCTTGAAGCGCTGGTCGCTGGCGATGATGTAGTTGGTCAGCATGCCGCCATAGCTCCAGCCGCCGACCGCCAGCCGGGCCGGGTCGGCGATGCCGCGCGCCACGGCGTCGTCGACAGCGGAGAGCGCATCCTCGACATCGACACCGCCCCAGGCGGCATAGATCGCCTTGGCATAATCCTGCCCGCGCCCGGTGCCGCCGCGCGGGTTCGATGCGATCACCGCATAGCCATGGCCGGCGAGCACCTGCCAGGTCAGGTCGAAGCTGCTGTCGTGCTGCGCCTGCGGGCCGCCGTGGTTGAACAGGATGGCGGGCCGTTTGCCGTTGGCGCCGGCGGGGGTGACGATGAAGCCATGGACATCGGTGCCATCCTTGCTGCGGAACCGCGCCATGACCGTCGGTGCGATGACGATATCCTTCAGCCAGGCATCGTTGTGATGCGTCAGCTGGCGCAGCGCCATGCCGTCGAGCGCGAAGACTTCGGGCGGCGCGGTCGGCGTGGTGCGCAGCAGCGCGATGCGGTTCGCCGGGCCGGCAGTGGTGGCGGAAACCACCGCCATGCCGGCGGCGAGATCGGTGATCGCGCCACCGCTAGCCGAGATGGCAGCGAGGCGTTCGTTGCCGTCATCCTCGATGATGAAGCGGATGGTCTTGCCGTCGGCTGTCCACAGCGGCCGCGCCACGTTGCGGTCGAGCGCCGCGGTCAGGATGCGCGGCGTGCCACCGCCTGCCGGAATGACGGCGAGCGACCGCACCCCATAGCTGAACAGCTTGACCGGGCCGCCCTGGACATAGGCGATGCTGCGGCCATCGGGGCTCCACGCCGGCAGGCTGTCGTAATCGGTGCCATTGTCCTCGCCTTCGAAGGTCGTCAGCTGCGCCGGTGCGGCGGGCGCCGTGCCGACCGTCGCCACGAACAAATTGCTGTCATAGCTGCGATCGGGATCGGGCAGGCGTTTCGATACAAAGACGATGCGCGTGCCGTCGGGCGACCAGGCCGGCAGCGCCTCGTCATAATTGCCGGTGGTCAGCCGGCGCATCTTGCCACCCGCGACATCATACAGCCACAACCGCTGGCGCTGCTTGCCGAGATAGCCGTCGATATCGGCCTTGAACTGGTAGCGGTCGATGACGATGGGTTTGGGCGGCTTTTCGCCGGGCTTGGCATCGGTGGCCGTGGCATCGCTGGTCGCCGGCGCATCGGGCTTGGCGGGGGAGGGGGTGACAGCACCGGCGGCGGCATTGGCCTTTTCATCGGGCTCCGGGTCGGCAACGACGAGCAGGATGGTCCTTGCATCGGGGCTCCAGGCGAAATCGACGACCGATCCGGTGATGCCGGGCAGCAGCCGCGCTTCACCGCCGGCGCGGTCCATCAGCCACAATTGGTCGCTGTCGTGGCTGTCGCCGCGCGCCGAGATAAAGGCGAGCGACCGGCCATCGGGGCTGAAGCGCGGCGTGTTTTCGCTTTCGCCGCTGCGCGCGGTGAGTTGCACGCTGCGGCTGCCGTCCCAGCGCGTCATCCAGATATGACTATAGGCCTTGTCGGCGGCGACATCGGTGCCGCCGACGACATAGGCGACCCATTCGCCGGCCGGATCGACACTGGGGCTGGCGACGCGCGCCAGCCGGGCGAAATCATCGGGGCCGGGGGCGTGCGGTGCCGCCAGCGCCGCGCCGGAGTTGAGCAAGATGGCGGTCGCCGCCAGAAATCGAATTGTCATGTTTTCCCCCGATAGGCTTTACACACCGTTTCCGATCCGCGCCGCCGCCGCAATGGCCGAAGTGCGTATCGGCACGTTTTGCAAGGTCACTGCCACGATGCGCCACCCGATCCTGCTGCTGTTGCTGCTGCTCGCCGCCTGCGCCGGGCCGCGGGTGGCGACGCTGCCGAATGCCGCGCGCCCGCCGGTCATCCTCGTGTCGGTCGACGGGTTGCGCGCCGATTATCTCGACCGCGGCGTGACGCCGAACCTTACGGCGCTCGCCGCCGCCGGGGTGCGGGCGCGGGCGATGCGACCGAGCTTTCCGTCGCTGACCTTTCCCAACCATTATACCCTCGTCACCGGCCTGCGCCCGGATCATCACGGCATCGTCAACAACAGCATGGAGGATCCGGCGATTCCGGGGGTGAAGTTCGCGCTCGGCAACCGCGACGCGGTGATCGACCGGCGCTGGTGGGACGCGGCCGAACCGGTGTGGGTGACGGCGGAAAAGGCCGGGCTGAAGACCGCGACGATGTTCTGGCCGGGGTCGGAGGCTGATATCCACGGGGTGCGGCCGACGACCTGGCTGCCGTTCGACAGCAAGCTGCCCGGCGATGTGCGCGTCGACACGCTGCTCGGCTGGCTCGACGCGCCGCAGCGGCCGGCGTTCCTGACGCTCTATCTCGAAACCGTCGACCATGACGGCCATGACTTCGGCCCCGATGCGCCGCAGACGACCGCAGCGGTCGCGCTGGTCGATGCCCAGATCGGCCGGCTGCGCGCCGGGCTGGCGGCGCGCGGTATCGCCGCCAATATCGTCATCGTGTCCGATCACGGCATGGCGGCGGTGGCGGCCGAGCGCGTGATCCGCATCGACCAACTGGCACCGGTGACGAGCTTTCGCTTCATTACCGGCGGCGCCGTCGCGGGCATCGCGCCGCTGCCGGGGCAGGAGGCGGCGGTCGAAGCCGCGCTGCTGCGCCGCCACGATCACATGCAATGCTGGCGCAAGGCCGATATCCCGGCGCGGCTGGCCTATGGCCGCAACCCGCGCGTGCCGGCGATCGTCTGCATGGCGGCGGTCGGGTGGATGATTTTCGGCGCGCCACCGAATGAGCCGGTGACGAACCCGATGAAGCTGGGCGGCGTGCACGGCTATGATCCGGCGGCCCCCGAAATGTCGGCGACCTTCATCGCGGCCGGCCCGGCGTTTCGCGCCGGCGCGGTGTTGCCGGTGTTCGACAATGTCGATGTCTATCCGCTGCTGATGCGGCTGCTCGGGTTGCCGGCGCAACCGTCGGATGGCAAGATCAGGCCGTTGCGGCAGGCGCTGCGCTGACAGTGCGTCGCATCGCCTTCAACCGGGCGGCGCGATCATGCTAGCGATTGCGGGTCGCGTAAGGGAGATCGGGATGCGGGCGTTTTACTTCGGGGTCGCTGCGGCCATCGCGAGCAGCGCCGCGGCGCAGACCCCGACGCCGGTCGTGGCCCCGCCCGAAACCCTGTTCCGCAACGTCCGCGTCTTTGATGGCACCGGCGCGCCGCTGTCGACACCGACCGATGTGCTGGTCCGCGGCAATGTCATCGCCACGATCGGTTCCGGCACCGCAGCGCCGAACGCCACTATCATCGAAGGCGGCGGCCGCACGCTGATGCCGGGGCTGATCGACGCGCACACCCACATCATGTTCGCGTCGCTGCCGCAGGTCGCGCTGATCACCAGCGATGTCGGCTTCGTCAACCTGGCGGCGGCCAAGGCGGCGAACGAGATGCTGCTGCGTGGTTTTACCAGCATCCGCGACCTTGGCGGGCCGGTGTTCGGGCTGAAACGCGCCATCGATATGGGGCTGGTCCAGGGCCCGCGCATCTGGCCATCTGGGGCATTCATCTCGCAGACCGGCGGCCATGGCGATTTCCGCCTGCCCAACGAACTGCCGGCGCCGCCCGACGCGATGGGCTATGCCGATCGCATCGGCGCCGCCGCCATCGCCGATGATGAAGGCACCGTCCGCAAACGCGCCCGCGAACAGCTCGCGCTGGGTGCCAGCCAGGTCAAGCTGATGGCCGGCGGCGGCGTGTCGTCGAGCTATGATCCGCTCGACGTGACGCAATATACCGAGGCCGAACTTCGCGCCGGGGTCGAGGCGGCGGAGAACTGGGGCACCTATGTCACCGTCCACGCCTATACGCCGCGTGCCGTCCGCCAGGCGATTGCGGCGGGCGTCAAATGCATCGACCATGGCAATCTGCTCGACGACGCCACCGCCCGGCTGATGGCTGAAAAGGGCATCTGGTGGAGCCTGCAGCCGTTCATCGGCGAATCGCGCTATCCCGAAGGCTCGCCCAACCGCGCCAAGCAGTTGCAGATGTTCGCCGGTACCGACACGGCCTATGCGCTGGCGAAAAAATACCGGATCAAGACCGCCTGGGGCACCGATTCGCTGTTCGACGCCGAAACCGCGCGGCAGCAGGGCCAGGATCTCGCCAAGATGACGCGCTGGTACACGCCGACCGAGATGCTGGTGATGGCGACATCGGGCAACGCCGGGCTGCTGGCGCTGTCGGGGCTGCGCAGCCCGTATCAGGGCCGGCTGGGCGTGGTGGCGCCGGGGGCGCTCGCCGATCTCATCCTCGTCGATGGTGACCCGGTAAAGGACATCACCCTCGTCGCCGATGCGGCGAAGAACTTCGTCGTCATCATGAAGGACGGGCGGGTCTACAAGAACATGGTGTCACGCTGACTTGCCGGTCCCGGCACCGGCCTGTAACGCCGGGGCCGCAATGACCACTCCCCGCAACCAGACTGCAATCGTCACCGGCGGCGCCAAGCGCATCGGCGCCGCGCTGGTGCGCGCGCTTGCCGCCGACGGCTGGCATGTCGTCATCCATTGCCACAATTCTGTAGCCGAGGCCGAGGCACTGGCGGCCGAGATCGGCGCCGCGACCGTGGTCGCCGGCGATCTCGCCGACCCCGATATCGGCCGAATCATCGTCGATGCGGCACAAACCGCACCGCCGCTCGGCCTGCTGGTCAATTCGGCGTCGCGTTTCGTCTATGACCGGATCGAGGATTTCGCTGCTGCCGATTTCGACACGCACATGGCGGTCAATTTGCGCGCGCCGGCGCTGATCACCCGCGCCTTTGCCGCGGCGGTGCCAGCTGATGCGGTGGACCCCGCGATCGTCGTCAACCTGCTCGATGCCAAGCTCGAAGCGCTCAATCCCGACTATTTTACCTACACGCTGTCGAAAATCGGGCTCGCCGGGCTGACCGAGCTGACCGCGCGCGCCTATGCGCCGCGGCTGCGCTGCGCCGGAATCGCCCCGGCGGTCACCCTCGTCAGCGGGCCGCAGAGCCGCGAGAATTTCGAGGCGGTGCATGGTCTCAATCCGCTGCGGCGCGGTGTCGCAGTCGACGAGATTGTCGCGGCGCTGCGCTTCATCATTGCCACGCCGACCTTCAACGCCCAGACGATCACGCTGGATGGCGGCCAGCGCCTGCTGGGCCTGCCGCGCGACGTAGCTTACATGGTGAACACATGATCGATGAACTGACCCGCAGCCCCGTTCTTGCCGGCCTGGTCCCGGGCGACCTCGCCGCCAAAAGCCGCAAGGTGATGCTCGAGGATTTCGATCTGCCGGTCGATATCGGCTTCCACGATTTCGAGATCGGCACGCCGCAGCGGCTGCGCGTCAATATCGAGGTGTGGCTGTCGGCGGCGCATTTCCCGCAATGCGACACGGTCGACGAAGCGTGGGATTATGACGTGCTGCGCACTTCGGTGCTGGCGCTGGTCGACGGCCGCCGCTTCAACCTGCAGGAAACCGTGGCGCACGAAATCTACAATCTGATCGCGGCGCGCCAGGGCGTTGTCGCGGTACGGGTGTCGACGCGCAAGCCTGACATCTATCCCGATTGCGCTGCCGTGGGTGTAGAACTCAGCAGCTTCTAGGGTTTCGGGCTCCGCCCGCAGGGCCCCAGCGCCACCAGCGCCGCCCGCCAGTCTGCTGCCAGCGCCGGATCGTCGCCGCCGGCCGCCGCGGGCAGGGCAGGTTGCAGGAAACAGGCGAGGCGATAGTGGAGCAGCGTGCCGGGGACGACCCGGGCGGCTGATTCATCAATGACATCGCCGCGCGCGATGGCGAC
>JBBQVA010000028.1:0-23779 GCA_038211945.1 Sphingomonadales bacterium | reverse complement strand
CCGCATCGAAGGCGACCGCATCGCCGAAACAGCGATGTTCTGCGACATTCCCCACCTGATGATACAGGCTGGGCAGAATCCATTCCAATGGCACGGTGCACGAGTTGAAGCCCGGCGACCGCATGCTCGAGCAACTCGACCTCGCCTATGCCATCAACGTCCATGTGGCGCAGGGCGTCACCACCGACCATGGCATCCTCGCGCTGCGTTCGACCGAGCGCAAGCTGCTCAACGAGCGCTCGTTCCTCGTGGCGCTGACCCGCGTTGCGGACAGGGTGGCCCTCATCGTCGACGATGGCCGCAAGGTCGAGCGTGGGGTCTTGCGGAACCCGGGAGACAAGACCTCGGCGCTGGAGGTGATCGACAAGGCCGCAGTGGGTCGGGCGGCACCGTCGTCGGCCGAACGTGGCTCCGAGCCGCCGGCTGAGGCCGTGACCCAAAGGACCGATGTTCCCGAGCGGTATCTTGAGCGGGGCGCTCACCGTGTGGCCGCACGTGCTGTCGACCATGTGATCGATAACGTAATCAACCGCACCCCCGACCGGCAACCGGACTTCGGGCTGTGATGTGTCTTAGCCGGGGCGAGCAATGCGGACGTTTATGGCAAAATTCCACGTGCCAAAGCATATTGCTGTATCAATCATCAGCCATGGCAGCGGGAAGTCCAAGCTTGATGCCACTTATGATCTCTATGAATATTTTTATGAAAAGGCAGATGCGCTGGACAAATGGGGGGAGTGGGTAACGGAGAAGACGTTCGAACGGGAGCGATATCTGCACTCCATTGCCGACGTATCAGCACCACATTCCATTTGCGGGTTTGCGGTCACTCTGAACAGTTCGATCTGAAACGATGGGGCTATTTTTTATTTTAGGGTAGCCTGTGCATCGCGTTGAACTGGCGGAAGCCCGACCACTTGCGAGCTTGGTCGCCACCTGCCGCGTTCTGGATGCAGGACGCTCTATTGCTGACGCGGAATGACAACGCTGCCCCGTTCTTGCCACGCTACTGGCTTTCCGGCCAGCGGGCTCTTGCGAATATCTGAAGTGGGACGGTTCCTTTCAGCCCAGTCAGGCGATGTGAGGCCTGGATAACAGTCTACGCCGCCCCGGTTTGATCGCCACGTGCTTGAGCAGTTCGGCGCAGCCCAGATAAGTGACCACGAGTAGTGCAATCCCCACCAAGGCCGCGACCGGGAGCGCCTGAAACCCCAGCCATCCCGCCATTGGCGTGAATGGCAATATCAGCGCGACCAGCAGTGCGCCGAGCGATGTCGCTGTCAGCACCGGTCGCGGCAGATCGGCCCATGGCCGACCATTGGTGCGAATGATGCAGATGACCAGAATCTGTGTCGCCATGGATTCGATGAACCAGGCGGTGCGGAATTCTGGGGGCGACGCATGGAGCAGCAGGATCAGGCCGGCGAATGTCAACAGGTCGAAGACCGACGACAGCGGACCCATGATGGCAGCGAAGCGGATTAGCGCGTGCAGGTCCCAAACCTGCGGGCGGGCGACGGCTTCGGGGCGCACCGAATCGAACGGGATGCCGATTTCGGAGACGTCGTAGAGCAGATTGTTGAGCAGGATTTGTGTCGGCAGCATCGGCAGGAATGGCAGGAAAAACGAGGCCACCGCCATCGACAGCATGTTGCCGAAGTTCGAACTCGCCCCCATCCGGATATATTTCAGGATGTTGGCGAAGGTCCGCCGACCCTCCTCGACGCCGTCGGCAACCACCGCAAGATCGGAATCGAGCAGGATCATGTCCGCAGCCGCCTGCGCCACACCCGTCGCGCCGGCAACCGAAAGCCCTATGTCGGCAGCTTTCAATGCGGGTGCGTCGTTGATTCCGTCGCCAAGGTAACCGACCACATCGCCGCGCGTCTGCAGAGCGCGGATGATCCGTGATTTCTGGTCGGGTGCCAGCCGACCATAGGCGTGTACCGAGCGCACCTGGACCGCAAGCGCGTCATCGCCAAGCCGGGCGATGTCGGCGCCGGATAACACCGTGGTGGCCTTGATCCCGACCAGCGCTGCCAGCTGCTTGACGACCACTGGATCATCGCCGGAAAGGATCTTGAGCCGGATGCCGGCCGCCGCCAGCCGCGCGACGGCGGCAGCTGCCGTCGGCTTGGGCGGGTCGGCAAACAGGCAAAGCCCTTCGAAGACAAGGTTGGTTTCGTCGGCAATCGCGATGTCGGGCGTGCCGCCTGTCCAGACCCGCGACGCGACCGCGACGGCGCGCAAGCCCTCGGTTTGGGCGAGGTCACGGACGCGGTTGGCTTGCTCGGTCGCGTCAAATGCGGCGACGCCGCTGCCGTCGCGGCTATCGACGCACAGCGCGAAAATGGCCTCAGGTGCGCCCTTGACGACCAGCATCTGGCCTTCGGGCCCGTTCGCCAGCACCGAGCCGAGCCGACGGCCGAAATCAAAGGCGTGGCGTCCGAGCAACGTCCAGCCCGCAGCGGCATCGGTGGACCCGGCGAGCAAGGCAGCATCGAGCGCACCGCGATCGCCAGCAAGGGTTGCTGCAATGGCTGCCAGTCGTGCGGGCCGCGCGTCGACGATGCCGGACGGTGCCAGGCTTCGCGCCAGAGTAATCTCAGCAGCCGTCAGCGTGCCGGTTTTGTCGGTGCAGAACACCGTCATCGCGCCGAGATCGTGGATCGAGGCCAAACGCTTGACGATAACCTTGCGCTTGGCCATGCGCGCCGCGCCCCGCGACAGGGTGACGGTGGTGATCATCGGCAGCAATTCGGGAGTCAGACCAACCCCCAACGCCGCAGCGAACAGCAGCGATTGGATAACTGGCCGACCGAAGAATACACTCGTCGCCAGCACGACGACAACCAGCGCAATGGTCAGCCGCGCGGTAAACAGGCCATAGGCATGTAGATCATTCTGGAACGGCGATGGCTCGGTACTGCCAGCGAGCGCCGATGCCGCCGCACCGAATACCGTCTTCGGGCCGGTATGGACAACAAGCGCGGTCGCTTCCCCAGTCTGGGCCACAGCACCGCGAAACACGGCGTTAGTGGCCTCGCTGGCGGTCAGGCCAGTGACCACGCCAGGCCGTTTTTCGACGGGGTAGGGTTCGCCGGTTAGTGCCGCCTCGCCTGCGGTGAAGGCACTCGCGTCGATCAAAATGGCATCTGCAGGTATGATGTCGCCGGCGCGAACGCGGATGGAATCGCCCGGCACCACGGCCTCGACAGGGACTTTGACAAAAACCCCGTCGCGTTTGACCTCGGCCGTCAGCGCCACAGAGCGGCGCAGGATGTCCGCCGCCTGAATTGCATGGCCTTCCTGATAAGTGTCGAGGCCGATCAAAATGGCGAGAATCACTGCGATGATCGCGCCGCCGATCGTGTCGCCGGTAACGGCGGATACCGCTGCCGCCGCCAGCAGGATCAGCGACAGCGGTTCGATCAGCCGCCGCAGGATCGCACCAGCGATGCTGGTCCGCTTGGCCGCGACGTCCGCGTTGGCTCCGAATTGGCTCAGCCGGTAGCTTGCCGCAGCCGCATCCAGTCCGTCCAGGTCACACCCCAGAGCCGTCGCCAGGGCATCGGCAGTTTGCGTCCAGAACGGCGCTGCGGGAACGGCGCTGTCGCCCTGGGCCGGGCTCGCCGTCACCACGACTGCAAAGCGCGCATGGACGGCGACTTCTTGATAAAGTCGCCATCCATGCGTGCCAGCAAACGATCCAGCACCGCCACTGCCGCAACGACCTCCGGCCCCTTGTTGAGCATCACGCATTCGGCGCGCGCCGCCATCGCTGCATCGGTCATCTCGCCGCGCGACGGCACTCCTTCGGTGACAAGATGTTCGAGCACCTGCGTCGCCCAGATTGCGGGCACTGCGGCCGCCTCGCAAATCCACAGGATTTCCTCCTGCATCTCGGCCAGACGCTCGAAGCCAATTTGCGCGGCGAGATCGCCGCGCGCGATCATGACGCCGAACGGCCTGTTACGCACCGCCCGCGCAATCAGGTCGGGTAGGTTTTTTATCGCGTCGGGCTGTTCGATTTTGGCGATCAGTCCGAGCGGGCGGCCGTTCAGTCCGTGCATCTCCAGCGCGTCTTCAAGCGCATCGATATCGGCCGCGCATCCGACGAAAGAATAGCCGATGATGTCGGCGCATTTGATCACGGCAACGAGATCGTCCTGATCCTTGGCGGTCAATGGCGACAGGCCGAGCGCGGTATCGGGGAGGTTTATGCCCTTTTCGGGCTTTAGCCGGATGCCGCCGGCAGGCGCATGGGTGACGCGAATGGTGGCGACGCCTGCGGACAGTGATTCGACAACACCTTCGAGTTTGCCGTCATCGTAACGCAGCCGGTCGCCCTGCGACAACGACGCCACCATTTCGGGCAGCGACGCCTGGGCGCGTGGGGGCGCATGTCGCGCTGTGCGTCCGGGCGGGCTATCGACCAGCACAAACGCATCACCTGCGACCAGCTTGGCGGTGTGTTTCGGCCGCACTTGCGCCACCCGGATTTTCGGTCCGGCAATGTGCTCCTTGGCGGTAGGACGGTGGTAAGATTGGGGACTTGGCGGCGGCGCAGCAGCAGATAGGCGGCGGGCACGACGAGCATCGACAGCAGCGGTGCGGTCAGCATCCCGCCGATCATCGGTGCAGCGATCCGGCTCATCACCTCGGAACCGGCGCCGTGACCAAGCAGGATCGGAAACAGCCCGGCGAGAATGACCGCCACCGTCATCGCCTTGGGACGCACCCGGAGCAGCGCGCCCTCGCGGATCGCCTCCCCGACCTCGCGCGACGACAGAACTTCCCCGCGCCGGGCCAGCGCCGACTTGAGGTAGATCAGCATGACGACCCCGAACTCGGCCGACACCCCAGCGAGCGCGATGAACCCGACGCCGGTCGCAACCGACTGGTCGAACCCGAGCAAGTACAGCGCCCATACCCCGCCCGTCAGCGCGAACGGCAACGTCGCCATGATCAACACCGCCTCATCGAGCCGCCGGAACGTTAGCCACAACAGGCCGAAGATAATCAGCAGCGTCGCCGGGACTACCAATGTCAGCCGGGCATTGGCTCGCTCCAGGAACTCGAACTGCCCGGTATAGGCGATGCTGATGCCTGCCGATGTCCGAACCTGTTTCGCCACTGCGGCCCGGAGTTCGCGCACCGTCGACGCGAGATCGCGACCGTGGACATCGACATAGACCCAGGTCGTCGGGCGTCCGTTCTCGCTCCGCAGCATAGGGGGACCGTCATCGATGCGGATGTTGGCGACGGTGCCGAGCGTGATCTGCTGGAGCGACGGCGTCAGCACCGGCAGCGACCGCAGCTTCTCGAGGCTGTCGCGAATCTCGCGCGGGTAGCGAACGCTGATCGGATAGCGCGCCAGACCTTCGACGGTCTGCCCGACGCTCTCGCCGCCGATCGCACCCGAGACGATCGCCTGCACGTCGGCGATGTTCATCCCGTAGCGCCCGGCGGCCGCCCGGTCGATGTCGATATCGATATAGCGGCCGCCGGTCAGGCGTTCGGCCAAGGCTGAACTGACGCCGGAAACATGCTTTGCAACGCCCTCAATCTCGCGCGCGACGCGGTCGATCTCGGCGAGGTTCGACCCCGATACCTTGACCCCAACCGGGCTCTTGATGCCGGTCGCCAGCATATCGATGCGGTTACGGATTGGCGGCACCCAGATGTTGGTTAGGCCGGGCACCTTCACTGCGGCATCGAGCGCGGCGATCAGACCCTCGGGGGTCATCCCGGCGCGCCACTGCTCGCGCGGTTTGAATTGGATGGTGGTTTCGAACATCTCCATCGGCGCGGGGTCGGTGGCGGTCTCGGCGCGTCCGGCCTTGCCGAACACGGTCGCAACCTCGGGGATCGTTTTGATCAGCCGGTTGGTCTGCTGGAGCAACGTCGCCGCTTTGGCCGTCGAGATGCCCGGCAGTGCCGACGGCATGTAGAGGAGGTCACCCTCGTTCATCGTCGGCATGAATTCGCCGCCGAGCTGGCTGAGCGGCCACGCGGCCGTGGCAAAAATCAGCGCGGCGATGACCAGCGTCGTCTTCGGGCGTCGCATCACCCAATCGAGCGCCGGGCGGTACAGCGTGGTCAGCGCCCGGTTGAGCGGGTTCGCCCCTTCAGCCGGGATGCGGCCGCGGATCAGATAGCCCATCAGCACCGGCACCAGGGTTACCGACAGCAGTGCCGCGCCCGCCATCGCATAACTCTTTGTGAACGCCAGCGGTCCGAACAGCTTGCCCTCCTGCCCTTGGAGCGTGAACACGGGGATGAACGAGAAGGTGATGATGAGCAGGCTGAGGAACAGCGCCGGGCCGACCTCGGCGGCGGCGGCGGTGATCACTCGCCAGCGCGCCTCGCCCGCCAGCGTCTCACCGGGGTGATCGTCGGCCCAATGTTCGAGATGCTTGTGGGCATTCTCGATCATGACAACCGCCGCATCCACCATCGCGCCGACGGCGATGGCGATACCGCCCAAAGACATGATGTTCGCCTCGACACCCTGCACCCGCATGACCGCGAGCGCGACCAGTACGCCAAGCGGCAGCGTCAGGATCGCGACCAGCGCCGAGCGCGCGTGAAGCAGGAACAACCCACAGACCAGCGCGACGACGATAAACTCCTCGATCAGCTTCGACGACAGATTATCGATGGCGCGGTCGATCAGTGCCGACCGGTCGTAGGTTGTGACCAGCTCGACCCCTTCGGGCAATCCACGCTTCAGTTCGTCGAGCTTGACCTTGACTGCGGCAATCGTGGCGCGGGCGTTCTGGCCCGAGCGCAGGATGGCAACCCCGCCCGCCACTTCGCCCTCGCCATTCAGTTCGGCCAGCCCACGCCGCATGTCGGGGCCGACCTGGATCGTCGCAACGTCGCCGATCCGAACCGGGACACCTCCGGCTGCCGTGCGCAGCGGTACAGCGCGAAAATCGTCGAGCGACTTCAGATAGCCGCTGGAGCGAACGATATACTCGGCCTCGGCGAGTTCGACGACCGAGCCGCCGGTTTCTTGGTTGGCGCGGCCGAGCGCATCGACGACCATCTGGTGAGTGACCCCAAATGCGATCAGCTTCTGCGGATCGAGCACGACTTGGTACTGTCGAACCATACCGCCGATGCTGGCGACCTCGGCGACGCCGGGCACGCTCTTCAGCTCGTAGCGCAGGAACCAATCCTGCAAGGATCGCAGCTGCGATAGGTCGTGTCGGCCACTGCGATCGACCAGTGCATATTCATAGATCCAGCCAACACCGGTTGCGTCCGGCCCCAGCGAAGCGGTCGCACCTTTCGGCAACCGGCCCTGCACCTGGCTGAGATATTCAAGGACGCGGGACCGCGCCCAATACAGGTCAGTGCCTTCATCGAAAAGCACATAGACAAAGCTGTCGCCGACGAAGGAATAGCCGCGCACAACCTTGGCGCCCGGCACTGACAGCATCGTTGTCGTCAACGGGTACGTGACCTGATTCTCAACGATTTGCGGTGCCTGTCCCGGGTATGTGGTGCGGATGATGCCTGGACGTCGGACAGATCGGGTAGCGCGTCGACCGGCGTCGACCGCACAGTCAGCACGCCGACGGCGACGAGCAGCATTGCTGCGAGCAGGACGAACATACGCGCCTTGACGGATGCCTTGATTAGCTGCGCAATCATCGCGGCGTCTCGGGCGCAATCTCACGCAGCATTGGGCCATCGGGGCGCTGCTCGAAGGCGAACCCGACCCGGTCGCCGATCTTCATTCCGCGCATCTGTGCCGGACGGTCCAGCTTGAAGGTCATCGTCATAGCCGGCCAGCTAAGCGCTGGCACCGGCGTGTGCGACAGTGTCACGCCGGCGGCTGTGATCGCTTCGATGCGGCCGCTTGCATGATACAGCGCGGGAGACTTCAGCGGGGCGGCGATCGAGGCGACCGGAGCGGCGGCGTCAGCGTTCGTTTTTGCCTCGATGCCGCTCAGGCTGGCTTCGGAATCGAGCAGGAATTGACCCGAGGCTACGACGCGCTGACCTTCGCTCAGGCCGGCAAGGATTTCGACATCATCACCTGCCTCTCGGCCAAGCTGGACCGCAACGGGCGAATAGCGTCCATCTTTGCTGGCGAGCATGACGAGCGAGCGGGTGCCAGTACGGATTACCGCCTCGGCGGGCACGAGCAGCGCCGCCTTGGCATCGCCCGCCAACGTAGCGGTTGCGAACATATCGGGGCGCAGCCGCGCCGCGTGATTGGGCAGTTCGACCCGGACCTGCAGCGTCCGGCTGTCAGCCTGCGTTGTGGGCAGGATCGCGCAGATCCGCCCCGTGAAGGTCTCGCCTGGATAGGCGGCGAGTACCGCGCGCGCGCCGTCGCCGACGCGCACCTGTCCCGATTGCGTTTCGGGTACGGCAACATCGAGCCAGACTGTGCCGACGCCAGCCACTTGTGCCAGTGTCTGACCGGCGGCAACGGTCATGCCGGGGCGCACGTCGAGCGTCTGAATGGTGCCGGCGTTGGGCGTCGTGATCGTCACCGCCGTTTGCGC
The DNA here is from genome assembly GCA_038211945.1 of Sphingomonadales bacterium. Lineage (GTDB taxonomy): Bacteria > Pseudomonadota > Alphaproteobacteria > Sphingomonadales > Sphingomonadaceae > Sandarakinorhabdus. The sequence continues at coordinate 15,251 of JBBQVA010000028.1, read as the reverse complement.
ACGTCCGCTCCGGGTCACGTTCCCAATCATGCCGTCCGGCATTCCGAGCAGCCGCAGGCGTTGCCGTGCCGCGGCAGCCAGCGGCGCATCGCCCAAGTGCAGGACCGCGAGATACTCGCCCTGTGCACCGGCCCAACTTGGCACCAGAAGGTCTGCGAGCGGTGCGCCCGCCCGGACCACGTCGCCGGGCGCTCGTGCATATGTCCGCTGGACGAACCCCGCCGCACGCGCCTGGACGATCGCTACGTCGCGCTGGTTGAAGGCGATGACGCCCGGGGCCTCGATTCCGCTGGCGAGCTGCCCGCGTCGGACGGTGGCAATGCGGATGCCTAGACTCTGCGCCGCTGAAGGATCGACGTGGACGCCGGGCGCCGCATCGGTGGCACCGGCTGAACCGGCGTCGTCAGCGTAGCGTGGTACCAAATCCATCGCCATGAACGGCGAGCGCCCTGGTTTGTCGAAATGCTGCGTCGGCTGCATCGGATCATACCAGTAGATCGGCTTCTTAACCGACGGCGGTGACACGCCTGCCACCGACACGGCAGTCGGCACCGTCAGACGGGCGACGCCGTAGCCGGCACCGCCGGCCGCCAGCAGACTAGCTGCGCCAAAAACAAGCCACGAAGCCTGGAGCGTCTTCATCGGGCATCGCTCCCATAGGTGAAATTGAGGCGGATGGCGTCGCGCACCACGTCGGCTTCCCGATTGAGGAGATCGAGCCGGGCCTCGCCGAGCGCAACCTGCGCAGCCTGTGCGTCTCCGAGCGTCGCCGTGCCCGCACTGTAACTCGCTACCTCTAAACTCGCGCGGCGCTCGGCGAGCGGCAACAATATTGTCTGGGCGCGGGCAAGCCGGTCATGGTGCATGACATAGCCGGCAAGGTCGGCATCAAGCTGCGCAACAAGTTCGCGACGCGTCGCCTCGCGCTCAACCCTGACGCGGTCGACGTCCAGTGTGCGCGCCGCGATGATCGGGTCCTGCCGGTTCTTGGTAAACAGCGGCAACTGAATCGCAACGCCGGCCGAGATTAGATCGCCGAAGCGCGGGTCGCGGTGCTGATAGCCGGCCTGCCAGCTCCAGTCGGGATGTTTGTCAGCGCGTGCAAGGCTGACCCCTGCCTCGGCTTGCTTTGCCTTGGCGCCGTAAAGTTGCACAGCAGGAAGGTTCTCCAACGTCGCCCGGAGAACCCCGCCATCCACCGTTTGCGTTGGTGCATCGCCTTGAGTGCGAATGTCGACGCTGCCCGTCCAGCGCCACATCGCTGCCTTGGCAGCGATGACTGCAGCAGTAAGGTCGGTGCGCCGGTCGGCGAGGGCTGCGGCAAGCTGATCAGCTTCAAGGGCCTGCGCTGGGCGCGCTGATCCCGCAGCGACGCGGCTTGATGCCGCCTGATGTAGGTTTGCCAACGTCTTCTCGAGACCCTTCAGCGCATCGAGCCTGCGCTCCGCATAGTAAAGGTCGATCCAGGCAAGCGCAGCAGCGGTTCTTACCTTGCGCACCTCGACGTCGCGGGTCTTCTCGGCAGCACCGATGTCGGCTTCGGCGCCGTCGCCCCGCGCGCGCCGCTTGGCGTCATTGGGAACTTCCTGCTCAACGCCGACACGAATGGCACTGAAATCGTTTTGACTCGGCTTGCCCGCCGTCGGCCCCGACACTGGAAACGCGTCGTAGCCTAACTGCAGGCGCGGATCGGGCAGCGCGGTCGCGGATCGGGCGGACGCGCGGGCGGCATCGACACGGAGGCCGCTCGCCGCAATGTCGGGTGCTGCTTCGGCGAGGCTGAGTGCCTCGGCAAAGGTCAGGTTTGTCGCGCCAGCAGCGGACGCGGCAAACGCCACGGCCGGCAACAGCCAGATCATACGCATGGAGCTACCTCAGGTGCCAAGCAGCTGGTTCGCGCCTTTTCGGTGCGATGCCAACGGAGGGGTCACTGCTCGACGAAGCGGACGGCGCAGCCGTTGCCCGTCAGAAGCATGGACAATGAGAGACGCGGACAGCGGTTGGGCTGTTGCGGCCTTAGGCGATGGGTTTGGGCGGTGGATCGAGCAGGCCGGGCGCAAAGGTGATCGACGGGGCGCTAGGCCACGGCGAAGGACGCGCTAGTTTTACGCTCATGATCGAGGCGAACCGAACCGCAAACGCTGGTAAGGCTGCCGCCGCGACTACGGTACAGCTTTCGGCGCAATGCTTTGGGCCATGATCGCAACACGGGTCGGCCGCCCTGGTCGACGCGTGAGCCGACGCCATCCCTGCCATCGATTTCGAGGCAGTCGTCGGGCATGCCGTCTGGCTGGTGGCGGCCGCTACCGGGCTCAAGGCAAGCGCCAGGACGGTCAGGATTGCAGCGGCAAGACGGGCTAGCACCACTGGTGTGTAGCCTGCCGGTGCTGCAGTGTCGACCGGCGTCGGGGGCTGCGTTCCGGAGCCTCCCAACCACGGAAGTGAGTAGATTCCGACTCTCTCCGTTCTGACCGTGGCGTGCCAAGTCGTGTATGTGCTTTGCTACTCGGACCGGGAATCGGCCCGATCGTGGGCGCTACAGGAAAGCCTTCCCATGCCTTACCTGCATTCCAATGAATTGCTTTCCGGCTGGGGCTGGATCCTGTGGTTCGGTTTCATCTTCCTGATGTTTTCAAGCATGGGAAATTGGGGTTATTCCTATCGTGCACATCGCAAAGTCGATGGGGCACAGCAGAAGGATGCAACGGCCATATTGAACGAACGCTATGCTCGCGGTGAACTGACCCGTGCGCAATTTCTTGAACAGAAATCCGATATTTCCAGCAAGTAAAGCCAACTTTGGCTGCTGAACTGATTACCTTCGGCCAAATGAGGGCGACCTATCATCAACAGTTCTGTGCTGCCGACGCTTGCGACTGGTAGATCGGGCGACGTCGTTGCCGATTCTACATATCGGCTTAGTACGAGTAGCTGTTCAGCGTTCAAACTGGCTTAAAGGCTGACGATTGGAGTTCAACGGCTCATGGCCGTAATCGGCCGATCTGGGCGATCGATGCCGGCCCAGTTTTTCCGCAGGCTCCTGCCTGGATGAACCCCTGCGAAAAACGGTGACGGTACTCCGGTTTCTCATCCTGCGATGAACATTTCGAGCCGCTGCACTTCCCCAGCAAACGCAACGCAGAGCTGCTCGCGCTGGTCGTCGGGCAGCCAGCGCGCCATCTGCGGAAACACCACCTTGTGATATTGGAAGGTCCGCGCGTCCCACGGCATTTCGCCGGTCGCTGCCTTGGCGGTGGCAAGGATTTCGGTCAGTTCCTGCCGCACTGCGTCGCGGTTGGGTTCGTAGGTCGTGGCGACCCTGGTGTCGCCCAAGTCGAATCCCAGCTGTTTCGGGCCGGTTTCAAGGGGATAGTCCATCGCTTCACCACATCCGCCGGTTGCCCGGTCACGCACCCTGATGCAAAGAACAATAACCGGGGGAAACAATGACGCAAGCCGAACACGTCAAAAAGGCGGTCAGCGAGTTCGGCGCGTCGGCGAAGGCCAAGCTCAATCAGGGTGGACAGCCCGAAGACCAGCTCCGCAACCCTATCGAGCAATTGTTCGCCGCCCTCTCCGCCCAGTGCGGCTACGCCTCGGGGGCGGTGCGCCTCATCGGCGAAGCCTCGCTGTCCGACCTGCGCACCCGCCCGGACTTCGCGGTGCAGCTCAACAAGGCGCTGATCGGCTTTATTGAGGTCAAGGCACCGGGCAAGGGTGCCGATCCGCGCAAATGGAAAAAGGGCCATGACAAGGACCAGTGGGACAAGCTCAAGGCGCTGCCCAATCTGATCTACACCGATGGCAACGCCGTCTCGCTGTGGCGCGACGGCGAGCTCATCGGCAAGATCGTACAATTCGAGGGCGATATCGAAACCGCCGGTGCGAAGCTCGCCGCCCCGCCGGGGTTCCTACCGCTGATCGCCGACTTCCTCAGCTGGCAGCCGATTCCGCCCAAAACGGCGCGCGAACTGGCCACCATCGCTGCCCGGCTGTGCCGCTATCTCCGCGATGAAGTGATCGAGCAACTGGCGGTGAAGAACGCCAAATTGTCCGAGCTGAAGAACGATTGGAAGGCGCTGTTGTTTCCTGATGCCGATGACGCCCGCTTTGCCGATGGCTATGCCCAGGCCGTAACCTTCGGGCTGCTGATGGCGAAATCGCGCAAGCTCTCGCTCGCCGACGGCCTCGACGATGTGGCGAAGGCACTCGGCAAGACCAACACGCTGATCGGCACCGCGCTGCGCCTGCTGACCGAGCAGGACCTGTCGCTCGGCCCGTCGCTCGATACCATGGTGCGCGTCCTCGATGTTGTCGATTGGGACACGATTGCCAAGGGCGATGCCGAGGCGTGGCTGTATTTCTACGAGGATTTCCTCGACGTTTACGACCGTCGGCTGCGCAAGCTCACCGGGTCATACTACACCCCGCCCGAGGTCGTGCAGGCGATGGTGCGGCTGTGCGACGAGGCGCTGCGATCGACCAGCCGCTTCGGCGTCGCGCAGGGGCTGGCCGGAGATCAGGTCCATATCGCCGATCCGGCGACGGGGTCGGGCACCTTCCTGCTCGCCATTTTGCGCGCCATTGCGGCGCGGGTGGAGGCCGACGAAGGTGGCGGTGCCGTCGCCGGGCGAATCACCGAAGCGGCCAAACGCATGTACGGCTTCGAGCTGCAGTTCGGCGCTTTCGCGGTCGCGCAGCTGCGGTTGCTGGCGGAGATGATCGCGCTTGAGGCCGACGGTAGCCCCGGGCTGTTCGTCACCGATACGCTCAGCGATCCTTATGCCGATATCGAGGCGGGGCAGGGCATCTACCGCGAAATCTCCAAATCGCGGCGGGAGGCGAATGCTATCAAGCGCGCCCAGCCGATCACCGTCGTCATCGGCAACCCGCCCTACAAAGAAAAGGCCAAGGGCAAGGGCGGCTGGATCGAAAGCGGCAGCGGCAACCGCGCCGCGCCGTTGCGGGACTGGCAGCCGCCGGTCGCGTGGAAGGCCGGGGCGCACGCCAAGCATCTGCGCAATCTGTATGTCTATTTCTGGCGCTGGGCGGCGTGGAAGGTGTTCCAGCAGGGCGCGGGCGGTCGCGACCGCGAGCCGCCGGTGCCTGAGAAACTGTCGGGCATGGTCTGCTACATTACCGTCGCAGGGTTTTTGAACGGTCCCGGTTTCCAGAAGATGCGCGCCGATCTGCGCCGCGATTGCGACGAAATCTGGGTGATCGATTGTTCCCCCGAAGGGCATCAGCCCGAGGTGGCGACGCGGATATTTCAGGGTGTCCAGCATCCGGTGTGTATCGTACTGGCAGCGCGCTCACCCGCCAATGATCCAGCCGTTCCGGCGCGGGTCCGTTTCCGCGCGCTGGCCAAGGGGCGGCGCGAGGCGAAGTTTGCCGAACTCGCAACGCTGGCACTCGACAGCAAGGGGTGGAGTGACTGTCCGGTGGACTGGCGCGCGCCCTTGCTGCCCGAATTGGGCGATGGCTGGGGCAGTTACGTGGCGCTGGACGCAGTGCTCGGCGATTCTGGCTCAGGCGTTATGCCGGGGCGGACGTGGATTATCGCTCCAGATGCGGGGTCGCTGGAGCGCCGTTGGGATGCGTTGGTCAGTGAATCAGATGTCGCACGGCGTGCTAGCATCTTTCATCCGCACGAAGGTGGCGACAAGACGGTTGCCAAGGCGAGCGTGAAGGAGCTTGCCGATCACCATGGCAAACTAAGATCGATTAATGCCCTTATTGCTGACGTGCTCCTTGATCCCGACAGCGAAAATGCCCGTGACGCCCTGAAGGTCGTCAAGTTGGTGCGCTATGGTTTCCGTTCGTTCGACCGGCAATGGATTATTCCGGATAATCGCGTCATCAACCGGCCCAATCCCGGGCTCTGGAACACGCATGGCGAGGCGCAAGTATATCTGACCGCCCCAATGGATCGCTCGCCAACAAAAGGCCCAGCTATCTCGGCAACGTCGGTGGTCCCCGACCTGCATCACTACGCCGGCCGCGGCGGCCGCGTCTTTGCCCTCTGGAAAGACGCCGCTGCAGCCGAAACCAATGTCTCGCCCGCCGTCCTTGCCGCGCTTGCCAAAACCTATGGTGCGCCGGTCGATCCGGTCGATGTCTTCGCCTATGTCGCGGCGCTGCTCGCCCATCCCGCCTATGTCGAGCGCTTCAGCGCCGATCTGATTCAGCCCGGCCTGCGCGTGCCGCTAACCGCCGACGCCGCGCTGTTCGCCGAAGCCGCGAAGCTGGGCCGTGAAGTCATCTGGCTGCACAGCTTCGGCGAACGCTTCGGCGCGGGCCGCCCGCCCGGCCCGCCGCGCGTCTTGGTGAGCCCGCCGGTCGTTCCCAAGACTGGGCAAATTCCAAAGGCGTCGAAGGATTTTCCCGACACCATCGGCTATGACGCCGTAACCCGCCGGATGACGGTTGGCACCGGCTATATCGAAAATGTCTCGCCCCAGGTCTGGGCCTATGAAGTGTCGGGCAAGACCGTGCTGCGCCAATGGTTCAGCTATCGAAAGCGCAATCGCGAGCGCCCACAGATCGGCGACAAGCGCCCGCCCTCGCCGCTCGGCGACATCCAGCCCGATCACTGGCTACCCGAATACACCAGCGAACTGATCAACGTGCTCAACGTGCTGACGCTGCTTGTGGAACTGGAGCCGAAACAGGCCGCCCTGCTGAAGCGCGTCTGCGAAGGGCCGTTGATCGTCAGCGCCACCATCGCGGCCTGACCGAACACGCTTCTCGATTGGACCAAACTCGTCAGAACGAGGCCAGTGCTAGAAAAAATAAATTAGCGTTACCGTGCCGCAGTCACGCGTTGCCGACGGTGGGATAGATGGTGGGATACAGTAGGTCGTTCAAATCCAATACTATGAAAAGACTGCCGAAATCGGAATTGTTCGAATCCCTGCCGATCCGCCACGCACCCCAGGCATTGGTCTCCGAACAGGGGGCGCGGCCAAAGCGGTTAACAGGTGCCCTTTGGCGACCCATTCTGACCGCTACCCTGCAAACAGGCAGTGCTGCGAAGCGCCGCCAGCTGTTCGACCGGCTGGTGCGTTGGGCCGTCTTCGCCGACGCCGATGGAATCATGGGTTAGGACGTGGATGACGGGCAGCGCCGTTATTGCAGCAAGCCGGATCGCGGGCTTCATACAGTCGGAAAAGACCAGATAGGTCGCGCCATAGGGTCTCAGTCCGGACAGGGCGAAACCAATCAGATTGGCTCGTGCGATGCGAGCGCGGCGGATAGTAACGCTGTGACTGTTGCTGGTTGCTGGTGGAGCACGCCGTGGCCGGCATTGGCGATCCTCCGTATGGTGAGATCTCGTACCCAGTTCTGCAACTGTTCGAGCTGCACGGGCAGCAGCGCAGTGTCGTCCATTCCCCACAGCAATGTCGTCGGCACGGTGACGGTCACCGTCGGAAACGGCCGCCGGGTAAAAGGCCCCGGTTGTAGCCCGGGATATTGAAACGGCGCGGCGCGATACCAGGCGGTCATGGCCGTCAGCGTTCCGGGAATGGCCCAGTCGGCAAGTTGTGCGCTCCGCGCCGCACTGTCGATCCCGCCAGCAGCGAAATGATGGCCGAACATCGTCTCCCACAACGGCTCAAGACCGGCCGCATGCGCCGTCGCCTCGAAATCCGGGCTGGCGAGCCGCGCTGCATAGGCGGATGCCAGGCGCTGACCAGCGTCTTCGTCAAGCGTTTGTTGCAGGCGGCTGGGGTGCGGCGCGTTGATGATGGCGAGATGGCGGACCCGCTGCGGCGCGGCGGCGGCAAGGAACCAGGCGACAATGCCGCCCCAGTCATGCCCGATCAGGTCGAACCGTCCGGCACCATAGTGATCGGCGAGTGCCAGCACATCGGCAACCAGCGCTTCGACCCGGTAGGACTCGAGCGCGGCGGGTCGAGTGGAGCGGCCATAGCCGCGCTGCTCTGGCGCAACCACGCGGTGGGTCGTCGCGAAATGGGCCAGTTGCGGCGACCAGCATTGGGCACGTTCGGGAAAGCCGTGCAGGAAGATTGCCAGTGGCCGCGCCCGATCGGCCATGTCGCCAGCCTCCAGCACATGCAGGAAGGTCTCGCCGAGCGGGATGGTACGGCCATTCATGGCATCGGTCTTTCGATTGTATTGAACATTTGAATTCTAAACCCGACGTTTTTGTCTATCAGCGCGAGGTGGCAGCGCCCAATGCGGTTCTACTGCCGTCGAGGCAGTGCATGGGCTGTCCAGTAATCAAACAAGGAATCGGTCAACGATGCTGGGCGTCTGCTACTACCCCGAACACTGGCCTGAATCGATGTGGGCAGAGGATGCCCGGCGTATGCGCGGGCTTGGCCTCAGCTATGTGCGGGTCGGTGAATTCGCCTGGAGCCGGATCGAGCCCGATGCCGGAACGTTCGACTGGAACTGGCTCGACCGCGCCATCGCGACGCTCGGTGCGTCCGGGCTGAAGGTCGTGATGTGCACGCCGACAGCGACGCCACCGAAATGGCTGATCGACCTTTACCCGGAAATACTGCCCGTTGACCCCGAAACGGGTCGCATCCGCGGTTTCGGGTCGCGGCGACATACGGACTTTTCCAGTCCTGTCTGGCATCGCGAGGCGATGCGGATCAGCGCGGCAGTGGCCGCCCGCTATAGTGACAACCCTTATGTCGTCGGCTGGCAGACCGACAATGAACTTTGTTGCCACGATACCACCCTGAGCGCGTCGGTTGCTGCGCGTGACGGCTTCAGGGCCTGGTGCCGCGAGCAGTACGTCGACATTGCCGCGCTCAACAACGCCTGGGGCAATGTCTTCTGGTCGATGGAGTATGGTAGCTTCGACGCGATTGAACTCCCTGTCGGCGCGGTTACCGAAACGAGCCCGGCGCACCGTATGGCATGGCGGCGCTACGCCTCCGACATGGTAGTTAAGTTCCACTCGGACATGGTGGCGATCATCCGCACCCATGCGCCCGGACGCTGGGTGACGCATAATTTTATCCCGATGCCGGAAACCGGCGTCGACAATCATGCGCTGGCAGCGCCGCTGGATTTCGCATCCTATGACAATTATCCACTCGGCCGCGCCGACCTGGCCATGGCGAACGCGCCTGCGGCGATATTCGAGCCGCTCATGCGTACCGGCCATCCCGATTTCCAGGCGATCCTGTTCGATCAGACGCGTGGGCTGACCGGCAAGCCGTTCTGGGTGATGGAGCAGCAACCCGGCCCGGTGAACTGGGCGCGCCACAACCCGCGCCCTGCGCCGGGAATGGTGCGGCTGTGGAGTTGGGAGGCCTTCGCCCATGGTGCCGCTGTGGTCAGTTTTTTCCGCTGGCGGCAGGCGCCATTCGCGCAGGAGCAGATGCACGCGGGGCTGTTACGTCCCGATTCGAGTGAGGCCGAAGCGTGGCCCGAGATCGAGCAACTCGCTGCCGAACTCGCCGCCGTAGGTCTGCCAGAAACCGACCGCGCCCCGGTTGCTATGATCATCGATCATGAATCGGATTGGCTCGCGCAGATCGAACGCCAAGGTCGCGGCTATGATTATCAGGCGGTCGTTAACAGCTGGTATGGTGCTGCACGACGATTGGGGCTCGACGTGGATTTTGTCGCGCCGAACTCTGATCTGGACGGTTATGCGCTGGTGCTGGCTCCGGCACTGGCACTCCCAACGGCAGCATCGGTGGCGCGCTTGCGCGACTGCAACGCGCTGGTCCTCCTCGGGCCCCGCTCGGGGGCCAAGACGCATGATGTGACCATCCCGGACGGCCTCCCGCCGGGGCCGCTGCGCAGCCTGATCCCAATCCGTGTGCTGGCTGTCGAAACGCTACGCCCTGACTGCCCGGGCACCTTTGCAATCGGCGACGCGAATTTTGCCAGTGCCTGCTGGCGAGAGACCATCGACGCCGGTGGTTGCGATGTACTGGGCCGCTATGAGGATGGCGCCCCGGCGTTCGTCCGTCACGGCCGGGTGCATTATTTGGCGACGCTGACCGACGACGCGGCACTCGACGCGCTGTTGGGGACCATGGCAGCGGAAGCCGGGTTGGCGACCGTATCGTTGCAGGGAAGCTTGCGCCTGAGGCGACGCGGTCCGCTGACCTTTGCCATCAACTATGGCGACACGCCTGTCGCAGCACCGGCACCGTTGTCGGCGCGCTTCCTGTTAGGCGACCGGGTAGTGGCGCCGCGCGATCTGGCGATCTGGCAGGCTGCCTAGGCCATATTGTCCCAATGTCTACATCAGGTGCCAGAGTTTCGCCGCGTCGTAATCGCTATTGCGTTGCAAGAATTGTGATAAGCGTGGTGCCATGGCTATTGCAGCAAAGCGCCCGCGCCGCCGTCTAACGCCTGATGCTCGGAAAGCGCTGATCCTCGATCACACGGCTGACTTCGTCGCGCGCGAAGGCGTCGCACAATTGTCGGTAGAGCGGATCGGTAAGGAGGCGGGGATCAGCAAGTCCCTCGTGTACGCCTATTTTCCTAACCTTACTGAACTGCTGCGTGAATTATACCAGCGGGAAATGAAACGCTTCCGCCGTTTGCAGGCCGATGCCGCGGCGACTGCGACAACCTTTGAAGGGCTGGTTCGCGCGATCACCCACGCCTATCTGACGTATATGCATGAAAACGGGCTGCTGATTGAACGCCTGCAGGCCGAACCGAGTGTCTCCCGGGCGCAAAACCCGACCGAATATAGCCGCGACCGGGCAGTCGACTATCTGACCGATATCGTCATCCAGCAGTTCGATCTGCCGCCCGATATCGCGCGCGCGGCGACCGACATCTCATTTGGTCTACCTGCATCGGCCGGCGCTTACCTAAACCGCGGCACTCTTGATTTGAAGACGCTCGAGGATCTGACCGTCACGATGATCATCGGCAGCGTAGTCCATCTGAAGAGCGAATATATGATCCGCCGCCAGCCGTTACCAGTGCGAACCGCCTAGCTCGCGATCGCGAGTAGCCCATCGAAGCATTATTGACCATTAGTACAATTAATGTCATCCCAATGGTGAATGCGATCGTTGCTGCGGCTGCCATGTCAGCAGTGGGAATAGCGACGGCCAAGGGGAAATCGGGTGTTCGACCTTTCAAATCACGTGGCGCTGGTCACCGGCGGCAACGCGGGTCTGGGATTGGGAATGGCGCGCGGCCTCGCCAAGGCTGGGGCCAGCATCGTAATCTGGGGCCGCAACGCCGACCGGAATGCCGCGGCTCGGAGCGCGCTGGAGGCATTCGGGGTTTAGTTGCGGCGTTCGAATGCGATGTGACCGACCCCAAGGCGGTCGACCGCACCATGACGGCAACCCTCGATCAGTTCGGGCGACTCGATAGTTGCTTCGCTAACGCGGGGGGCTCGGGTGTGCGCGGCCCGCTACTGAACTTGCCGCCCGAGGCGTGGCAGCAGACGATGGATCTTAATTTTCATAGCGTCGTCAGCACGTTTCGGGTGAGCGCCCGGCAATTCGTGACTCAGGGCAGCGGCGGCCGCTTGATCGTCACATCGTCAATAGCGGCGCTACTCGGCATTCCCGGTGGCGGCGGGTATTCCGCGAGCAAGGCTGCCGTTGCCGGACTGGTGCGGGCGCTGGCGATCGAACTGGCCCCGGCCGGTATCACCACCAACGCGATCTTGCCCGGCTATATCGAAACCGAAATGTCGCTCGACACTCCGCAGGCGTTTCGTGACGCTCCGCTGCGCCGTACAGCGTCTGGCACTATCGGCACGGCCGCAGACCTGGAAGGCGTTGCGGTGTTTCTGGCTTCGGCTGAATCGCGGCTGATGACAGGGCAGTCGCTCGTGCTCGATGGCGGCCATTCGATCTATCCTATGTAAGGAGCGACCGTTCAGACGGTGGCGCCGCTGGCCAGCGCGGCGGCGATCTGCCGGTGCCGTGCTCGCGTAATGCCATAGGAAAACAGGATCATCAGCGACACGATTGCGATGATCGCCGGTACCGGCCCCCAGATCATCACCAACCGATCCTGCATGGCCTGTGGCAGCACGGCAGATGCGGCGTGATCGACGCTGCGCGGAAAGCGGATCAGGTCGAGTGCCACGCCAGCGACCATGACGCCAAGCCCTGTCGCTGCCTTGCCGGCAAAGCCGAGCCCGGCAAAATACAGGCCCTCGCGGCGCGTCCCGAACAGGAATTCATGCTCGTCGGCGGCGTCTGCCATCATCGATGGATAGGCGACCGAGACAAAGCCGGTGCCGATTCCGGCGATGAACGAGTTGAACTGCATCGGCAGCAGCGCCGCGTCGCCGATCGGGAAATATCCCCCAGCCAGCATCAGGCCCTGCAGCACCAGCCAATTGGCGATCAACAGCAGAAAGCCGATGATGACGACATTCTTCTTTTCCATGATCCTCTGCAGCAGCGGCGCGGCCAGCACGCCGAGCAGGATGCCAATGAGATAGGCATAGCCGATGAACTGGATCTTCTCGCTCGCCATGCGCCATACGAAGATGAAGGCGTGATTGTTGAGACTGGCGTTGACGCCGATGGCGACGAAAATGACGACTGCCGAAACGAACAGCAGGCGGAACGAGCGGTTCGAGAAAATCTCCTTCAATTCCTGGGGCAATCGGCGCAGCATCGAGCCTTGTCGCGGCTCGGGTTGCGGCAAGGCCGCCGCATAGCGCCGCACGCCGAGGCAGCACAGCGTCATGCAGACAAATAGCAGCAGGGCAACCGACCAGCCAAACCCCGGATAGCCTTCGGCACGCTGCAACCCGCCGTGTGCGAAATAGATCGAATAGCCGATTGCGGTAACCGCGACGCCGCTGCAGATGCCTGCAAAGGCGCGATAGACGACGACGCTAGTGCGCTCGGCGTAATCCGACGTCATTTCGGCGCCGAGCGCGATATAGGGCACATTGAACAGCGAGATGAAGCTGCGAACCGCGACCGACATTGCCGCCAGCCAACCGAACAGCCCGATCTGACCGAGCCCGTGCGGCGGCGAGAACAGCAACCCGACCGATACGCAGATCAGCGGCACCGCCACGATCATCAGCGGCAGCCGCCTGCCCATTCGCGATTTCAGATTGTCCGACCATGATCCAACGACCGGATCGACGACAGCATCGAAGGCCAGGCTGATTGCCAGCGCCGCGCCGACCAGCGTCCCCGACAGGCCCAGGACGGCGGAATAGTAGAAGAAGATAAAAGCGATGGCCGCGTCAAAGCCGCCATTCTGGGCGGCCTGCCCCAGGCTATAGGCGAGTTTGACCAGGCGCGGTGGTTTGCGCGCCGGTGCCGAAACTGCCGCTTCGTCCCGCTCGTCAATGGTCAGCACAGCCCGTCTCCCCCATGCGGTCCGGTCGTCATGCCGGTTGCCGTTTGTTGGCGCCGCGCAGGATCGATCCAGTCGACGCTATTGATCATGCACATCGCTTGCCGCCAGAAACGGACGTATGGCCGCCAGGAATCCGGGCAGATTGTCACGCCGGACGTTGTGCCCCGCCCCCCCAACTGTAACTGCGCGGACCCGGGGGTTGATCCGCATCGCTTCGGCTGCTGCCGCGGGACTGACCATGCTCCCGCGGGGGGCTTCACCGGACACGAGCAGGGTTGGCACGGCAATCGCAGCGATGACATCCTGCCACGCTGTCGCCGCAATGGGCATGGCTTCGGGATCGACCTGCCGTTTGCCCTGGACCCAGGCCGGAACGTCGTCCTCGTGCCAGTCCGGCGAGGCTTTCCGGCCCCAATCCGCGATCTCGGCATCCGAAAGCGCCTGAATGCGCGCAACTTCATGACGGAAGCGTTCGCGGCGGGCGACTATTTCGGCTTGGCTTGCCGGCGGCAGCAGCGGTGGATCCTCCAGGATAATCCGCGAGGTCGAGGTCGGAAAGCGGCAGGCGAACGCCGCCGTTGCAAGCGCCCCGACCGAATGGCCCATCAGGATCGGTGCCTCAAGGCACAGATGCTCGATCGCCGCACCAATGTCGGCGGCCGGGTCATGGCCTTCAGCTGGTATCCGCGAACTATCGCCATGCCCGCGCGCGTCGAGCATCACCATGTCGAAATCACCCGCAAGCGCCGCGACCGCGCGTCCCCAGCACAGGCCATTGTCGGTCAGGCCGTGGGACAGCACCAGCGTCGGCCCGGTGCCGGTCCGGCGATAGGCAATGCTACCGCCCGCGACCGGGATCGCGCCGGACCGCCACGCCCCTGTCATCGCTTCAATGGTTATCGCTGCTACCACGCGTACGCTTCTGGCGCGGCGCCACAGGGCGGAAAGATATCGTCAATCGCCGCAAGCAGTGCGGCATCAAGGCGAAGCTCGGGCACATGCGCGATCGATGCGAGTTGGTCGCGGGTGCGTGGGCCGATGATCGTCGCGGCGATGCCGCCCTGGTGCAACGTCCATGCCAGCGCCACAGCGCCGGGTGCCTCTCCCAGGTCTGCGCACAGCCGATCGAACTGCGCCAGCTGTTCAGCCCGTGCAGCCGCCGCCGTCCTCATGGCATCGGAGGCGCGTCGACCGTCCCCATCCATCGTGCTGCCTGCCAACAGGCCACCGGCGAGCGGACTCCAGGTGATCACGCCGACGCCGTAATTGCGACAGGCAGGAATGACTTCGAGTTCGGCGCGGCGCTCGATCAGATTGTACAGACTCTGCTCCGATACCAGGCCCAGCCGGTGCCGCGCGAATGACTGTTCATTTACCTGAGCAATCTTCCAGCCGGGAAAATTGCTTGATCCGAGATAGGTGATTTTGCCTTGGCTGATCAGCCGGTCGGTAGCCTGCCAGATCTCCGCTATCGGCGCCAGGCGGTCGATATGATGAAACTGGTAAAGATCGATATGGTCGACCTGAAGGCGCTTCAGGCTCGCCTCGCACGCCATTTGGATGTGCCGTGCCGACAGCCCGCGATCGTTGATGTCGTCGGACATTGGTTCGTGCACCTTGGTGGCGAGAACGATCCGGTCGCGTCGACGGCTATCCTGCGCCAGCCAGTTGCCGATGATGGTTTCGGTCGTGCCAACGCCCAGATGGCCACCGTATTGATTGGCCGTATCGATGAAATTTATGCCCGCTTCGACGGCGGCATCTAGGATCGCAAAGCTTTCAGCCTCGGAAGTGCGTGGCCCAAAGTGACCTGACCCCCGGCTTTCATCCAGCGGCAACCAGAGACCGACCGATGTTGTCGCCGTCCTCGGCGACGGTTGCAACCGGCCGCGAAGCGGCCAGTCGAAGTCCGACCGCGTACGCGGCCGGTGTGGCGTAGCCGAGCG
>JBBQVA010000027.1:0-27993 GCA_038211945.1 Sphingomonadales bacterium | reverse complement strand
CGCACGGGTCACCGAGATCATCGAGGATTTCCGTTCACGGTCCAACATGGCCAAGCGCGATATCACCGATCAGGAAATCATCGAGCGTACGCTTTATACGATGGTCAATGAAGGTGCGATGATCCTTGAAGAAGGCATGGCGCAGCGCGCATCGGATATCGATGTGGTGTGGATTTACGGCTATGGCTGGCCGGTCTATCGCGGCGGCCCGATGTGGTGGGCGCAGAACGACGTTGGCCGCGACAAGGTCATCGCCGGGCTGGAACGGATGGGCATGGAGGTGTCACCCAAGCTGCGCGAGGGTTGGTAGTTTCTTCCCTCTCCCCTTGCGGGAGAGGGCGAGAGACGCGCCTCTTGGTGCGGCCCGGGGAGAGGGGCTGTGCCGAGGCTCGCCGTTGGGGCAACCCCTCTCCCGGCTCACGGCAAGCGCCGCGAGTCCGCCCTCTCCCGCAAGGGGAGAGGGAAGTGTTTGTAACCAATCGCGGCGTTCAAACGTATATCCCGGCATGATAACCACCCGCCGCACCTTCGCCCTTGGTCTCGTCGCGCTGCCGTTCGCGGCGGCCATCGCCCCGCGCGCCTTCGCAGCGCAGGGCAAGTTCGAGGTCAGCTATCCGGACGCCGAATGGAAAAAGCGCCTCGATCCGGCGGCGTATGAAATCCTGCGGCATGAAGACACCGAACGGCCCTTCTCCTCGCCACTCAACGACGAGCACCGGGTCGGCACCTTCGCCTGCAAGGGCTGCGCGCTGCCGCTCTATGCCTCGAAGACCAAGTTCGACAGCGGCACCGGCTGGCCGAGCTTCTGGCAGCCGCTGCCGACCGCAATCGTCAGCAAGACCGATTACGGCCTCGGTATCCCCCGCACCGAAGTCCATTGCCGCCGCTGCGGCGGCCACCTCGGCCATGTCTTCAACGATGGGCCAAAGCCGACCGGGCTGCGCTATTGCATGAACGGCGCGGCGATGACTTTTATGCCGTCCAAGGTTTAGTTTCACCCGCTAGTGCTGAGCCTTTGTCGAAGCACGGCCCCCACCCGGACCGCCCTTCGACTGCGCTCAGGGCTGGCGGGAAAAGATTTAGGAGAATTGACATGCGTAATATCCATTTCGCCATCTTCGCCGCTACCGCTCTCGCCACTGCTGGCCTGACCGCGAACGAAGTCACCGCCGCCACCCGCACCGTCACCGCCCCCGTCCCCGCCGCCGACGCGCCCCTGAAGGCCGGGCCGATGCAGACGGCAGTGCTGGCGGGGGGCTGTTTCTGGGGCCTCGAAGGCGTGTTCGAACATGTGAAGGGGGTGAAATCGGTCACCTCGGGTTATGCCGGTGGCGGTGCCGCGACGGCGCATTACGAAGTCGTTGGCTCGGGGCTAACCGGCCACGCCGAATCGGTGAAGATCGAATACGACCCGGCGCAGGTCAGCTTCGGCACACTGCTGCGGGTGTATTTCTCGGTGGCGACCGATCCGACACAGCTTAACCATCAGGACCCGGACGACGGGTCGCAGTATCGCGGCACGGTCTTTGCCCAGTCGCCCGAACAGGCGAAACTGGCGGCGGCGTATATCGCCCAGCTTTCAGCAGCCAAGGTCTGGCCGGGCAAGATCGTCACCACCATCGAAACCGGCAAAGCGTTCTATGCCGCCGAGGGCTATCACCAGAACTTCCTCAACCAGAACCCGAACTACCCGTACATCGTCGTCAACGACATGCCCAAGGTAGCGGCGCTGAAGAAGCAGTTCCCGGCGCTGTGGAGCGAGAAAAGCGCGGCGTAAGGCGACAGGCTATTTGCCCGGCGGCCCGCCGACCTGGCGCACTTCGACGCCAGCCGCCACGTCCAGCGGGAACAGCCGCATGTTGATGCCCATGCGACCGAAATCATAGCCTTCCCGCGCCGCCCAGTGGGTGATTGTTCCGCACACGCCGCAATGGTGCGTGCCGAGCACCGCCTCGTCGATGTCGGTGCGGACATAGGCGATGGGATCGCCGGTCAGCGTCACCTCGGCTGGCGGGAAATAGCCCCATCGTGCGCCGAGCGTCCGGCACAGCGAGCACGAACATTCATTGATGTAATCGGGCGCGCGCGGAATGGTCAGGGTGACCGCGCCGCAATGGCAATGGCCGGTAAAGCTCATGCCGGCCACCGCGTGAACAGCGCCCGCAACGCCGAAACGAACGCCAGCGGCTGATCGATCATCACGTGATGGGCCGCATCGGGGATAGCGATGGCGGGGGTGTCGTTCGGGAACTGGCCGCGCACCGAGGCAAGGTGTTCGGGTTGGTAAAAAAACGATCGATCGCCCCAGATCAGCGCCACAGGACACTTCGGGCTGGTTTGGATCCGCTCGCCGTTGCCCTTGTCGAGCTTTTCCCAGAAATACGGATCGAAGGTCCAGCTCCAGGTGCCGTCGCTTTCGGCCAGTGACCCGCGCGCGATCAGGTCCACAATAAACAGATGTTCGGCGCTTTGTTCGGGCGCGAACCGAAAACGGGCGAGCGCCTCGGCCAGGCTGGCATAGGGCTTGTGGGGTCGATTGGTCGCGTTGGGGGGTGGCCCCAGCAGGGCATTGCCAAGCTGCTGGAACAACGTGTCGACGATGACCGCTCCGGCGAGGCCGCCACCCTGCCGATGTGCCGCAGCGGTGGCGACAAAACCGCCAAAGCTATGCCCGACAACGATCGGCTTTGCCCCGAGGCCAGCCGCCTGCGCGACGGCGAAGATCTCGTCGACAAATCCATCCATCGTATAGGCTGGGCGGTGGTCGGAACCGCCCATCCCCGACCAGCTGAAGGCCGCGACACGGTAATCGGCGGCGAAGAAGGGCGCGACAAAACGCCACCAGCCGGCATGGGCACCATTGCCGTGCAGGAATATCAGGCCCGGCTTGCCGACATCTCCCCAGATCAAGGTTTCCAGGCTCGCCCCGGCAACGGTCACCCGGCGTTCTTCAGGCGTAACCCTCAATGCGTCTGTAAACCAGACTGGCGCTGGCGGTGCGACCCCGGCCAATACCGCCAATGGAGATCGGCGATTGGCGGCGCGTTCGGCGTCATTCATAATGCTGCTCGCCCCACCAGGGAAAGAAATCGGGCATGTCGTTGCTGACCTTGTCCGGGTAAACGGCGGCGCGTTTTTCGATGAACGACACGACCCCCTCCTTGGCGTCGCCCGAACGGCCGCGACTGTAGATCGCGCGGCTGTCGAGCCTGTGGGCATCCCAGGGTGAGGCCGCTCCCGCCATCCGCCACAACATCTGGCGGGTCAAAGCCACTGACACTGGCGCGGTGTTGTCGGCAATCTCCAGCGCCAGAGCGCGCGCCGCGGGGAGCAGGTCGGCGGGCGTGTGGACCGAACGCACAAGGCCGCCGCGCAGCGCTTCGGCGGCGTCGAATACCCGCCCTGAAAAGCACCATTCGAGCGCCTGCGATACGCCGACCAATTTGGGGAGAAACCAGCTCGACGCTGCTTCGGGAACGATTCCACGACGGGCGAAAACAAACCCGACACGACCGGTGTCGGCGATCAATCGCATATCCATCGCCAGCGTCATCGTGATGCCGATGCCAACCGCCGGACCATTGATCGCGGCGATTACCGGCTTGAGCGATTCGAAGATGCGCAGCGTCACCCGCCCACCTGAATCGCGCACGCTGGCGTGGCTGTAATCGATGCTGCCATCGGCGCGCTCGGCGGTTTCGGGGCCGCGCGGACTATCGGGGCGGTTGGCATAATCGAACGTCGCTGCGCCCTGGCTAAGGTCGGCCCCGGCACAGAACGCCCGCCCGCGTCCCGTGACGATGACAGCGCGGACGCTGTCGTCGGCATCGGTCGCATCGAAAGCGGCAATCAATTCCTCGGCCATCGTCGCAGTAAACGCGTTGAGTTTCGCCTCGCGGTCGAGCGTGATGGTGGCGACGGGCCCATCGATGTCTAGGGCGATCTGGGTGAAGGTCATGCGGTCTCCTGTCCGCCCGGTCTTTACGCGAACGGCAACCGGCGGCAAGGACGCGCCACAGAGTTTGGGATTTATTCGATGCGCATATTCGGCTGGACGATCATTGCGGCGCTGGTGCTGGCCGGGGCCGCAGATGCGAAGCCGGTCAAGCGCGCGGTCCATGCCGCCCACCCCGCAAAACCTGCCGCGCCCAAGCCGGAGGCCGCCCCTGCCGCCCTGCCCGACACCCCGGAAATCGCCGAACTGCGCCGGGCCTTCCAGTTCGCCTATCCGATCTATGAGGTGATGAAGACCCGCACCACGACCTTTGCCAAGGTCAAGGCGGCGGCGGGGATCGACAACCCGGTCAACATCCTGCTGCCCCGCCTCAAGCTCCAGGGTGCCGACAGCCATGATGTGACGACGCCCAACAACGACACGCTGTATGCGACGAGTTTTCTGGACCTCAGCCAGGGCCCGGTCATCCTGACCGTCCCTCCGCTGCCGCGCCGCTATCACTCCGCCGCGCTGATGTCGGCGCTGACCGACAATATCGCCGTCGTCGGCACCCGCACCGGCGGCCAGGGCGGACGCTATGCCATCGCCGGGCCGGGCTTCACCGGGCCAGCGCCTGCCGACACCCAGCTTATCAAGATGCCGACCAACGACACCTGGCTGCTGGTGCGGGTGCTGGTGAACGGCCCCGCCGATCTCGCCGCCGCATCGGAGGCCATCGGCGGTTTCCGCGTCGAAGGCCCGGCAGGCGCGGCGTTCACGCCCGTCACCGTCGCTGCGGTCGCCGAACCCGATGCCAAGACCTTCGTCAATGTCGTCACCGAAGCGTTGGCGCGCTCCGGGCAGAATTCGACGCTGATCGACAGGGCCAAAGCGTTCCCGTCGCTCGGGCTGCCGGTCGGCTGGGACCAGTTGTCGCCCGAGACGCAGGCGCTATGGACCGCCTCGCTACCCGGCCTGCGCGCCGAGTTGAAGGGCGGCATTTCGGAGATCGGCGAGACGGTCGACGGCTGGACCTATCCGCGCCCCGGCCTCGGCGAAGTCGGCGGCGACGACCGCACCCGCGCGCTGGTGGCGATGGGCGGCCTCGCCATGCTGCCGCGCGTCGAGGCGATCTATCTGACCGCCCGCACCGGCGCGGATGGCGCGCCGCTCGACGGGGCCAAAGCCTACCGCGTCCACATCCCGGCGCATGTTCCGGCGGGGGCGTTCTGGTCGCTGACCATGTACCGGCAGGAGGCCGGCGGCGGGCTGTATTTCGTTCCCAACGCGCTCGAACGCTTTGCGATCGGCGACCGCTCGCCGCAAATCCGCGCCGAGGAGGACGGGTCGTTCGACATCTTCGTCCAGGTAGCCAAGCCGACCGGCGAGCGCGTCGTCAACTGGTTGCCCGCGCCCAAGGGCAAGTTCGTGCTGGTGTTCCGCGCCTATCTGCCGCGCGACGCGATGCTCGACGGAACGTTCCGCCTGCCTGCGGTGGTGAGCGAGGCGGTGATACCGTAACCTGTCCCTCCCCCTTGAGGGAAGGGCGACTCGCGCCCCTCGGCGCGGCGGGGTGGGGTTCACGCTGTCAGGGAAGACCCCACCCGGGGCAACGCCTGAAGAAGGCGCGTCTCTCGCCCTCCCCTCAAGGGGGAGGGAAAGGCGCACTCCCCGAAGGCGGGGAGGATGCTATAGGCACCCCATGACCCGCCCCGGCAAACACCTGTTCCTCGATCTCCTCGCCTCCGAAGGCGTCGCATTCATCTTCGGCAATCCCGGCACCACCGAACTGCCGCTGATGGATGCGATGGTCGTCGAAACGCGCATCCGCTACATCCTCGGGCTCAACGAAGTCGTCGTGATGGGCATGGCCGATGGCTATGCGCAGGCGACCGGCAAGCTGGCGGTGGTCAATCTCCACGCCGCGCCGGGCCTCGGTAACGCCATGGGGATGCTGTATAATGCGGCGAAGGCGGGGGCGCCGGTCCTCGTCACCGCCGGGCAGCAGGACATGTCGATCCGGCTGACCGAGCCGCTGTTGTGGGACGATCTGGCCACCCTCGCCCGACCCCTGTGCAAATGGTCATTCGAGGTCGCCAGCATCGCCGAACTGCCCCGCGCTGTGCGCCGCGCCGCCAAAGTCGCGCTGACCGCGCCGACGGGGCCGGTATTCCTGTCGATCCCCGGCGATGTGCTGACCAGCGACGCACCCGACGATCTCGATTTCGGCGCGCCGACGCGGATCGGCGCACGGGTGGTGGGTGACGCCGCTGCCGTGACGGAAGCGGCAGCGATGATCCGCGCGTCTGCCAGCCCGGTGATCTTCGCTGGGGATGCTGTGGCGCGGTCGGACGCCCATGCCGAGCTGGCGGCGCTGGCCGAAGCCATTGGCGCGCCGGTCTATCTCGAGGGCATGGCCAACACCGCCGCCTTCCCGTCGAACCATCCGCTGTACGCCGGGACGGTCGCCCGCATGACCCCGGCGCTGCGCGCGGTGATGGAGGGGCATGACCTGCTGGTGTCGGTCGGTGCGGACCTGTTGACGCAATCGCAGGCGACCGGGGTCGAGGCGCTCGCGCCGGGCACGCGCGTCATCCATATCGACGACGATCCGTGGCAGATCGGCAAGAACTTTGCGGCACAGGCGGCGATCCAGGGCGATATCAAGGCGACGCTGCCGGGGCTGACGGCGCAGGTTATGGGCAGCGGGGCCAATCGCCGCGATGCCATCGCCACCCGGCTGGCCGAGGCCAAGGCCGCCATCTTCGCCCGCGCCGACGCGCTGGCGGACGCCATGCCGCTGCAGCCAATGCCGGTCCTGAAACTCATCGGAGAACTGCTGCCCGCCGACGCCATCGTCATCGAGGAACTGCTGTCGAGCGGCATGAACACCGTCCGCCATCTGGTCCCCGCCGTCCGCCCCGACAGCTGGTTCGGCATGCGCGGCGGCGGCATCGGCGTCGCGCTGCCGCAGGCGGCGGGCATCCAGCTGGCGCATCCGGACCGTCCCGTCGTCGTGCTGTCGGGCGACGGATCGGCGATGTATTCCGCCGCCGCGCTGTGGACGCTGGCGCATTACCGGCTGCCGGTGGTCGCGGTGATCTTCAACAATCGTGGCTACCGCATCCTCAAACAGCGCACCCGCGCCATCGGCGGCCATAGCGCCGAGACGGGCGACTATGTGGCGATGGATATCGACGCGCCCGCCGTGGATTTCATGGCGCTGGCGCAGGCGCATGGCGTCGCGGGGGTGCGTGCGGAGACGCTGGCCGAGGTCCGCGCCGCGTTCGTGGCGGCACTCGCCAGCAACGCGCCGACTTTGATCGAGGTGGTGGTGTCTTCTTCCCTCTCCCCTTGAGGGAGAGGGCGACTCGCGCCCTTGCGCGAGCGGGGAGAGGGGTTGTGCGGACCGTCGGAGATTGGGCAACATCCCCTCTCCCGGCTCGCCGAGTGGCGAGTCCGCCCTCTCCCGCAAGGGGAGAGGGAAGTGTTGTCGTTCTCTTCCTGTTCTGCCATCTTGCTACGATGGCCTCCCTCGCCGACCTAGCCCCGCTGATCGCGTCCGACGTCGCGCGCGGCGTCGGACGGCTGTTCGCCCGCGCCGGGATCGCGCCGCTGTTCGAGGTGCCGCTCGGTAACGGACGCCGCGCCGATGTGTTGGGCATCGACGCGGCTGGGCGGCTGACGCTCGTCGAGATCAAGGTCAGCATGGCCGATCTGCGCGGCGACCTGAAATGGCCCGAGTATCTGGACTATTGCGACCGTTTCTTCTGGGCGGTGCCCGAGGGCTTTCCGCTGACGCCGTTCGAGGCCGACTGGTTCCAGCCGCAGCGCTGCGGGCTGATCGTCGCCGACCGCTATGACGCAGCGGAACTGCGGCCCGCGCCCTGGGTGCCGCTGAATGCGGCGCGGCGAAAGGCTGAGACGCTGCGCTTTGCAAGGCGCGCGGCGGCGCGGGTTCATGCGGTGATCGATCCGGCGGCGATCGTAGAGACGATATTGAACCGCTCAGGCTGAGCCTGTCGAAGCCGGATCAAGCAGCGCGCTATATGATCCGGCTTCGACAGGCTCAGCCTGAGCGGTGGGGGCAGCGATTCTTCAACACTGAAATGGAGGCTAACGCGGCGAACGCTTCGCCAATATCCGCTGCAGCGTCCGCCTGTGCATCTTCAGCCGCCGCGCGGTTTCGGAAACGTTGCGTTCGCACAGCTCATAGATGCGCTGGATATGCTCCCAGCGGACGCGGTCGGCGGACATCGGTTCGGCGGGAGCCTCGGGCGGATGGGCGTCGTCGGCGGCAAGCGCGCGAACGATGTCCTCAGGGTCGGCGGGCTTGGCGAGATAATCGACGGCGCCGGCCTTCACTGCCGCAACCGCCGTCGCCAGATTGCCATAGCCCGTCAGCATGACGATCCGCACCGCCGGATTGAGCGCGCGTAGTTCGGCGACCAGATCGAGGCCGTTGCCGTCGGTCAGCCGCATATCCACAACCGCATGGCCGGGTTTGAGCGGACCCGCCGCCGCCCGCGCTTCGGCAAGGCTGCCGGTCGCAGCGACCGCATAGCCGCGCCGTTCGAGCAGCACCGCCAGCCGCTGCCGGAATGGCGCATCGTCATCGACGAGCAGCAGCGGCAAGCCCGCGGCGGGCGCGGCGGCTTCGGGTTCGGCAAATGCAGTGGCCATATCAGGTCTCCAAGGCTTCGATTTGAACGCGCGGCCAGCGAATGTCGACTCGCGCCCCGCCTTCGGCACGGTTGCCAAAGGTCAATCGCCCGCCGGTGCGTTCGATAAGGGTGGTGGCGATGAAGATGCCAAGCCCGGTGCCGCCCGATCCTGAATGCGACGGGCCGAGGTCGGGTTCGCCCAAACGCGGCAGCATCCCCGGCGCAAAGCCGGGACCATCGTCGATGACCGCGACGCAGATGTCGGAGCCGCTGGCGGTGGCGTGAAGCTCGACCGACGATCCCGCATGGCGGACGGCGTTGGCGACCAGATTGGCAAGGCCGTGGCGCAGTTCGGGGGAACGGCGCATGCGCGGCTGCGGAGCGGCGGCGACCACGCGCACCGGCACCCGCGCCGGGACGATCTGATGCGCGACCTCGTGCAGCAGGGCGTCCAGGCCCAGGATGGCGAACGGGTCTTCGGCTTCGGCGCGCCGCGCAATGCCGACCAGAATCGCCCGGCTGCGCGCGGCTTCTGATTCAAGCAGGCGGATGTCATCGCCGAAATCGGGGTCGCCCTCCAGCGCTTCGGCAAGGCTGTGGGCGATCAACGAGATGGTGCCCAGCGGCCCGCCGAGTTCGTGCGCCGCTGCGGCCGCCAGGCTGCCGAGCGCTGCCATCCGCGTCTCGCGGGTCAACGCCGCTTCGGTCGCCACCAATGCGCGGGCGCGGTCACGGGCATCGGCGGAGACGCGCCAGACATAAACAGCGAGGAAACCGATCGCCAGCGCAAGACTGACGGTGACGCCGATGCGATACATGGCGGGCACAGCAGGCGGTGGCCCGGGCCATGGCAGGGGCAGCGCCCAATGCCAAAGGACCGCGAGCACCACCCCGGCCAGCGCGACGAGCAATGCCATCGACCGCGCCGGCAGCAGCGTGGCGCCGATGGTGACCGGTACGACGAGCAGGATCGCAAACGGGTTGGCGAGGCCGCCGGTCAGGAACAGCAGCACCCCGGCCTGCACCAGATCGAAGCCCAGATGCAGCGTCAGGTCGCGCCCGTTCAACCGCGCCGTCGCCGGATAGAGCAGGTTGAGCCCAAGGTTGAGCACCGCCGACGCGGCAATGGCGGCGATCAGCGAGCGCCAATGCAGCGGATAACGGAGATAAAGGCCAACGGCGATGACGGTGAAAAACTGCCCGCCGATGGCAATCCAGCGCAGCCACGCCAACGTCCGCACCCGCACACCGGGGCGGTCGAACGCGGCAGCGGCGATCGAGCGGCTTTCCATGGGGGCGGTTTAGGCGTTTCGGCACAGCGCCGCCATGCGGCATAAGCTTGCGGGTCCAGGCTGGCTTTACAATCCGCATGAACCGCTCAGGCTGAGCCTGTCGAAGCCGGTTCACACACCGCTCCCTCAGAACCGGCTTCGACAGGCTCAGCCTGAGCGGAGAGGCAGCAATTCGATCGGATTTAAAGCAGGTCTAAGCAGCGCCACTCCCGGCCAACTCACCCTCCAGCCACGCCTTCAGGTGCGACTTGGGCGCAGCGCCGACTTTGGTGGCCGCAATCTCGCCGCCCTTGAACAGGATCATCGTCGGGATGCCGCGGACGCCATAACGCGTCGGCGCATCGGGGTTTTCGTCGATGTTGAGTTTGACGATCTCGACGCCCGAAAGCTCGTCGTTGATCTCCTCAAGCGCCGGGCCGATCTGGCGGCAGGGGCCGCACCATTCGGCCCAGAAATCGACGAGCACCGGCTTGTCGGCGCTGATGACGTCGGCGTGGAACGAGGCGTCGGTAACGTGCTTGGTGGCCATGGCGGCAACTCCTTGCGATCAGGATGGAGAGATAAGGGGTGCCGCGCCCGCGATCAACGGGGGGATCAACGGCATATGGGCGGCGAGCAGTTCGGTCGGCAATTCGATCAGCGCGGGCCCCTCAGTGTAGAGCAGCGCGGCGCGGATGGTTCGGCCCGGAAACACCCTCGCCAACGCCGCCGCATAAGCCGCCATCTGACGAAGGTTGTACGGTTCGACCGCCTCGGCGGAGGCGGGCACCCGGCGACCGGTTTTGAAATCGACGACGGTGACTTCGGTAGCGGTGACGAGCAGCCGGTCGACCTTGCCCGCCACCACCGTGTCGCCGACCAGCGCCGCCAGCGGGGCCTCGGCCAGCGCATCGGGCGAGAAGACGGCGGCAAAGCGCGGGTCGTCGATGATGGCCAGCGCGGTGTCCGCCAGCGCCGCTGCATCGAGTTCGGGCGCACTCGCCGCCGCCCAGGCCAGCGCCGCGCCGCGCCGGGTGTGCGGCGGCAGATCGGGCAGGCGTTCGAACAACAGATGCAGCGCCGACCCGCGCCGCGCCGCCGCCTTGGCCGCCGGACCGCCGGGGGGTGCTGCAAGGTCGTCGGCGGCAAGCTGCGACGGCGACAGCGGACGCGGCGGGCGACTTTCCTGCGGCGCAGCAGTGGTCGCCCAGTCCGGCATTCCGCCGGTGACGCCGATGCTGCCCGGGTCCGGAGCGACGGGCAGGCGGGGCACAGCGTCGCCGCGTTCATAGACCAGGCTGTTGCCGTCCCAGCCGGGCGCGTCGACCTCGTCCGCCCCCAGCGTAACCAGCGCGCGTTCGACTTCGGTGTACCAGCTGCCCTCTGCCGGGCCGTTCGCGCCGGTGCACGCCCCGCCAATGAACAGCATGTCCTCGGCGCGGGTCAGCGCGACGTACAGCAGCCGCCAATGTTCGCGCTCGGCATTGGCCTCGTCGTCATCGATCTGCCGTTGCAGCGCCCCCATAAGCCCGACCTTCGACGGTAGAAACAGCGGCAGCGCCTCGCCGCCATCGATGGGCAACATCACCGCTGCATCGCTACGCGATCGGGGTCGCGCCGCCGCATCGGCGAGGATCACCACCGGTGCTTGGAGGCCCTTGGCGGCATGGACGGTCATCAGCCGCACCGAATCGGTCGGCGCATCGGGATCACGCTTCAGGTCGATCTCATCGGCCTCGACCCACGCCAGAAAGCCCTGCAGCGACGGCGCGTTGGCGGTTTCGAACGCCAGCGCCTGCGCCAGCACGGCATCGATGGCGTCGCGCGCCTCCTCGCCCAGCCGGGCCAGCAATTTGCTCCGCCCGCTGAAGTCCGGGCGCGACAGAATCGTTTCGAAAAACTCGTACGGCGGCGCGAAATCGGCGAGCGCGAGGACGGCGTTGAGGGTGCTTCGTGCAGCTGTAAACCCGCTCAGGCTGAGCCTGTCGAAGCCGGGTTCCGCGCTGGAGTCGGCTTCGACAGGCTCAGCCTGAGCGGTGGTTGATGCCATATCCCGAACCCGCGACCACAATGTCGCCGGCCGTTTGTGCGCCAGTCCGAACAGCGCGTCCTGCGTCAGCCCGACCAGCGGCGACACCAGCAGCGCCGCCAGGTTGAGGTCATCGTCGGGCTGCAAGGCGAACCGCACCAGCGCCAGCAAATCCTGCACTGCCAGCGGCGCGGTCAGCTTCAGCCGGTCGACGCCCGCCACCGGCACGCCGTAATCGTGGAGTGCGGCGACCAGCGCCGCCGAAAAGGCGCTGCGGCTGCGCACCAGCACCAATATGTCCTCCGGCTGGCACGGACGCCCCTTGGCCTCCAGCATCAGCGGTGCTGCGGGATCGAGCCAGTCGCGGATCGCCGCCGCCGTGCGGTGCGCCATCCGCCGCTGCCGGTCGCTGATCCGGTCGCTGGCGCTGTCGGCGTCGGTGTCGCCGTCGTCATCTTCCTCGCCTGCCGCCGGGCCGATGGCGGGCCACAGCGTCACTGAACCGCGTCCCTCACGCTGCGCGACATGGCGCGGCACGGCGTGATTGAGGCCAAGCGCCGCCGGGCTGGCCTCCTCGATGACCTGATCGACGACCGTCAGGATCGCCGCGACCGAGCGGAAATTGACGTCGAGGTCGACCGTTCGCCAGTCCTGGCTGACATCCTCCGCCCATTGCCTGAACACGTCCTGCTGGTCGCGGTAGACATCGGGGCGCGCACCCTGAAACGCGAAGATCGATTGTTTGTAATCGCCGACGACGAACAGGGTGCGATGGGCGTCGACCGGGCGCCTGCCTTCGCCTGCGAAGAACTCCTCGACCAGCTTCTCGACGATCCGCCATTGTTTGGGATTGGTGTCCTGCGCCTCGTCGACAAGCAGGTGATCGATGCGGCTGTCGAGCTTGTAGCGCACCCATTCGGCGGCGCGATTGCTGCCCAACAGGCGGACCGCTGCCTCGATCATGTCGTCGTAATCGACCACGCCCAGCCGCGCCTTGGCCCGCCGCCAGTCCGCCGCCAGCCGGATGCCGATCCGCAAGTGACGCGCGGCAAAAGCGGCGGCGGCATAGCGTTGCTGTTCGGCGTGAAGGGCACACAGCTGGTCGGCAAGGGCAGCGGCACGCGGTGGCCACCCCGCATCGCGCTTGCTCGCCGACGCGGGCAGGATTTTGGCG
This sequence comes from Sphingomonadales bacterium, assembly GCA_038211945.1. Classification (GTDB taxonomy): domain Bacteria; phylum Pseudomonadota; class Alphaproteobacteria; order Sphingomonadales; family Sphingomonadaceae; genus Sandarakinorhabdus. The sequence goes on along the minus strand of JBBQVA010000027.1, from coordinate 14,921 downwards.
AGCGGCTGGAGCTTGGCGGTGGTAAAGGGCCGCAACAGCCCGGTTTCGAACCCGGCGACCTGTGCGTCGGTATCGCCCCCCAACCAGTCGTGGAGCGCTGCCGCCCGTGCCGCAAAACTGGCCCCGCCGTCGCCCGCCAGCGCGTCGGCGATGGCGCGAATTTCCGCGTGGTCGAGCCGTCCCAGCCCCGCCGCCAGCGCCGCCGCAGGGCTCAAATCGGCGGGCAGGTCCATCGCACGGTGCACGGCGGCCTCCGCCCCCTCGACTCGCATCCCGGCCAACAGCCCATCGTGCGACACCAGCGCCGCGACGACCTGACCGAGCCGCTGCTCGCCTCCGGCGATGGAAATTTCCGCCAGGTCGGCCATGAAGCCGTCGTCCCCCGCCGCACTCGCCGCTTCGATCGCCTCGGTCAGCAGCCGCCGCCGCAACGTCAGCGCGCTGCGATCATCCAGCGTCGCAAAGCCCGGCGCGACATCGGCCTCCAGCGGGAAACTGGCGATCAGCGACTGGGCAAAGGCATGCAACGTCTGCACCTGCAGCCCGCCCGGCGCATCGAGCACCGCCCCGAACAGCCCGCGCGCCGTGTCCGGATCGGCGTCAGCTCGCAGCGCCGCCAGATCGTCCGCCAGTTCGGCATCGTCGCAGCGCACCCAATGCGCCAGCGTGTCGAAAATCCGCGTCTGCATCTCGGCGGCGGCAAGCTTGGTGAAGGTCAGGCACAGAATGCGTTCGGGCGGCGTGCCTGAAAGCAACAGCCGCAACACCCGCGCCGACAGCACCTGCGTCTTGCCGGTCCCCGCCGACGCCGACACCCAGGCATGGGCCAGCGGATCGGCAGCGCGCGCCTGATTGTCCTTGAGCGCATGGAGCCTCATGCCGGTCGCCCCAGCCATTCGGCGACGCGCGCGAGGTGATCGAATTCGTCCCACGCCAGTTCGGGACGCAGCTTGGCGGTGAACGGCGCATCGCCGAGCAGGTATCGGTCGGTCAATGCCAGCACCCGCGCCATGACAAAGGCAATGTGTTCATCGGGCGACGCCGGCTCCGCACCACCGACGCGGCCCTTCAACGGATCGATCTCCTCACCGGGCTTTTTCGCGCCGCCCGACAGCCGCCAATAGGCCAGCGCCGCTGCCGTCCCCGTGACGACCTTGCCATCGCCGTCTTTCAACGCTCCCGCGCTCGCCATCGCGGCGATCAACCCAAGCTGGTTGGCGAAACCGCCGCGCACCTGGCTTTTGGCGGGCGGCGCGCCGGTCTTGTAGTCGACGACTGTCAGCGCGCCCCAGCTGTCGCGGTCGATACGATCGGCGCGGCCGCGCAGCGTCACGCCATTGGCCAGCACCATCTGCCCCCCGGCCTCGGCAGCCAGCACATTCCAGCCCAGCGCCTCGCGGACATGGACCGTCTCCCCGGCCCAGGCGATGGCACGGCGGGCGCGCGGCACCCACAGCGCGCGCAGCAACGGATGGCGTTCGGCGTCGCGCAATTCCTCGCTGGCGATCTGTTCGAGCCGGTCGAGCGACCCGCCACCACCCAGCGTCCAGCGCTCCATGATCTTGTGGACCAGATTGCCCCGGTCCAGCGCGGTTGGCTCCTGATCGAGCGGGTCGAGCCGTCGCAGCCGCAGGATCTGCTTGGCGTAATAAGCGAAGGGGTCGCTTGCCAGCGTGTCGATATGGGTGACGCCGATCGAGCGGGGCCGCGCGCTTGCCGCCGGGGCCGGGGCGGGGCGGTCGGCACTGGCAATCCGCCCGCCGCCATCAAGCCGCCGTGCCAGCCGCAGCAGGTCGTCGTCGCGCGCAATGCCGCCGGTAAAGGCATGCAGCCGCAGCCAGAAGCGCGACGGCACCATCGGGCCGCTGTCGTCGCGGCGCGCGCGGGTCAGGATGACCTGTTTGGCCCCCAGCGTCTGAACGAAATCATGTGCCGCCAGCCCCACATCGCGCAGGGTCCCTGGCAGGCCGAGGCGCGTACGGATGGCGGGCGCGAGCCATGGATCGGGTGACGGACGACGCGGCCAGGTGCCTTCGTTGAGGCCGCCAAGGATCATCACATCGGCACGCTGCAACCGCGCCTCGAGCGGGCCGAGAATGGCGAGGCGGGGATGCTTGCCATAGGGCGGGCGCACCGCAACATCGGCCAGAAACGCCCCGATCAGCCCCGGCGCGTCACCCGCTTCGAACGCCCCGAACGGTTCACCATCAGCCTCCAGCGCATCGACCAGCCGCGCCAGTTCACGCCCGGCCGGGCCGCTCCACAGACGCTCGCCAGCCAGCGCGTCGCCGGTCTCGCGCAGCGCGGCGGCGATGTGCGGCAGCGTCGTGTCGCGCGCGTCGGCGACGGTTTCGAGCGGCTGCAGCAGCGGGGTGACCGTCTCCCACCACGGCAGCAGCGGGCGGTCGCGGTTGTGTTCGTCGCGGTCCCAGTCCTGAATATGCCCGCCGAGCGCATCGAGCCCCGGCGGCGGCCGCACCCCGCGCAACGCGATATCGAGCCGGCGGACATTGGCCAGCCAGCCGGTCCGGCCCTCACCCGCCATGACCAGCGGATGCTTCAGCACCGCCAGCAAGGCCACCGGCGCAAAGCCCTGTGCCGCCGCCTCGACCAGCGCCAGCGCCAGCGCGCCGGGCGGTGTCTGGCGCAGCGGCGTGCCCGCCGAATCGTCGATGTCGATGCCCCAGCGGCGGCAATGCGCTGCGACGCGCCGGGCCAGCGCGCGGTCGGGCGTGACCAGCGCCGCGCTCGCCCCCGGCGTTTCCAGCGCGCGGCGCAGGGCGAGCGCGATCGCCTGCGCTTCCTCGGCGGGGGTGGCGGCTTCGACGGTGGTGACGCCGGTCAGCATCTCCGCTCCGCCAAGACCTCCGCTCAGGCTGAGCTTGTCGAAGCCGGATCCAATCGCGCTGCTTGATCCGGCTTCGACAAGCTCAGCCTGAGCGGCGATGATTGGCGGCACAGCGACCGCAGAAGCGGACGCCATCGCCGCCGCCACCTGCGCCGCCCGCTCCGCCGGGCCATCGAGGTCGGTCGCCACGCCCCAGTCGCGGACATCGCCGCGCTCCACTCCCAACCGCGCCAGCAGGCATTTCAGCGCGAACTGCGGATGCGCTTCGCTATCGCGCGGGGGGCGCTCATCGGTCGCCGTTTCAGCGAGGCGACAGTGGATCGATTGCCAGACATAATCGGGCATCGCGGTGTCCAGTCCGGGCAGCACGACCATCCCGCCCGGCAGCCGCGCCACCGCCGCCAGCAACCGCCCGACCGGCGGCGACGACGCCAGAATGCCCGCCGCGACCACCGGTCCCGGTGGCACCGCCGCCCAGCGCCCGGTCAGCGCATCGATCATCGCCGCCAGCCGCGTCCCGCCCTCGCCGGTCCCCTCGTCGGCGCAGATACGCGGCCATTCCGCAATGATGATGTCGAGGAATTTCAGCGTCGGTTGCCAATGGTCGGCCAGTTCCTTTTCGACCGCCTCGGCAGCCAGTCGCTTCGGGTCGATCTCCTCCGCCGTCAGCGCGTCGAGCGTCGCCCCCAGTTCATCGGCCAGCCGCAGCGCCTCGACCGCCCCGCGCTGCTGGCGTTCGCGCGCCGAAAACGCCCGCACCAGCCGCGCCAATTCAAGACGTCGACGCAGCGGCGTCACCGGCCGCGCCGCAGGAGCCTCGCCCGCCGCAAAGCGTTCGAACGAATCATCGCCCAGATCGCCGACCGGCGTCATCCGCGGCAGCAACAGCCCGCCATCCGCCGACGCCCGCACGAACGCATCGGTCAGCGAGCGCACCGCGCGGCGGTTGGGCAGGAAGACATGGACGCGCGCCAGTTGCACCGGCCCGTCCCCCTCAGCGCCGCCAAAGCGCGCCAACAGCCCCGCCGCAAGCGCGTCGGTAAACGCGACATGAGCCGGGATGTTATAGACCTCAGACCGTCGCAAGCAGCCCCTCGGTCTCGCCGACGGAAGCGGGGGTGCCGACATGGAACCACAGCCCCTGATGCACCGCGCCGTACAGCCGCCCGCTGGCCAGCGCCTTGTTCCACGCCCGCCACATCGAGAATGGCGCAGGCGTCTCGCCATCGAACAGGCGCTTGGAAATCAACTGGATGCCCGAAAACACGAACGGTGCCAGCCGGACTTCGCCGCGCGGCTGCAACTGCCCGGCGGCATCCATGTGGAAATCGCCGCGCCCCTCATACCCCGTCGCGCGCGCCAGCGGCACCAGCAGCAGCAGGCCGTCCATCGTCGCCGCGTCCCAGCGTTGCGCCAACAGCCGCAGCGTATCGACCGAGCCGTCGATCCACAGATTATCGGCGTTGACGACAAAGAACGGGTCGGCGTCGATCAGCGGCAGTGCCTTGGTGACGCCGCCGCCAGTCTCCAGCAGTTCGGCGCGTTCATCCGACACCGTCACCGCCGGCGTGCGGCCCCGCGACCGCAGATGCGCCTCGACCTGATCGGCGAAATAATGGACGTTGACCACGGCGCGTGGGATGCCCGCCGCCGCCACCCGGTCGAGCGCGCGGTCGAGCAGCGTCCGCCCGGCCACCTCGATCAGCGGCTTGGGACGGGTCGCGGTCAGCGGGCGCATGCGTTTGCCCAGCCCGGCGGCCAGCACCATCGCCGCACCGGGCATGGCAACATCGACGCGCGGGCGGATGGCGAGCGGCGGACGGGCGGTCATCGGACGACAACGCCCCGGCGCGCTTCGGGTGGCACGTTGGCGGCGAACCAGTCCTCCACCGGAGCCAGCGCCGGGCGGGCGAGGTTGCGCGTCACCAGTTCCCACAGGCGCGGATGAAAGGCCGGATAACTCGCCTTGCCGTCGCGCACATACAGCCGCGTAAAGACGCCCAATATCTTGATGTTCCGCTGCGCCCCCAGAATGTCATAGGCCGTGCGGAACGCCGCCGCGTCGATGCCGGGGCGCGCGGCAATGTAGCGATCAAGCATCGCGGCCTCCAGTTCGGGCGAAACCTCGCGTCGCACATCCTGCAACAGCGACGCCAGATCATACGCCGGATGCCCCGCCAAAGCGTCCTGATAGTCCAGCAGCCCCAACCCGCGCAGCCCCGGCCGGTCGAGCAGCATCAGATTGTCGGCATGGTAATCGCGCAGCGTCAGCACCGGCGTAGTGGGGATGACGTGCGGCCAAAGCGAGGCCCAGGCCGCGTCGTAACCCGGCACCTCGGCGACGCCGACGGTGGGCAGATACCAGTCGGGGAAGAGCCGCGCCTCCCGCAGCAGCTCGGTTTTGTCATAGGGCGGTACATCGCCTGCCGGATGTTCGTGGAGCCCGGCCAGCACGTCGATGGCGGTTTCGTAAATGGCGAGCTCGCGGCTTGCGTCGCGCGCCAGCACTGGATTGACCCGGTCGTCACCGAAATCCTCGAGCAGGATCAGGCCCTTGTCGAGATCCGTCGCCAGCGGCTGCGGCGCCGAAAAGCCCAGCGCGGCGAGCTGCTTGCCCACCGCCAGAAACGGCCGCGAATCCTCCTTGTCGGGCGGCGCATCCATCAGCACCGCCGTCCGCCCGTCGTCGGCGTGGACGCGGAAATAGCGGCGGAACGAGGCGTCGCCCGCCAGCGGTGCGATGCGCGCGCCGCCCCAGCCGTTGGCCGCCAGAAAGGCTGGCGCAGTATCGAGCGGGATCATCTGGAGGGGGGCGGCCACCGGCCTTCCCAAGCCGGGGGCACCGTCCAAGTCAAGCGCCGTGTCGGCTCGCCCGCCCCCGCCAGATGCAGCCGCAACGCCTCGCCCGGCAGCCGCGCCGCCAGCCGTTCGGGCCATTCGACAATCACCGCCGCATCGGTTTCGAACAGGCCGAGCGCATCGGCCTCCGCGGGGTCGTCTAGCCGGTAAAGATCGACGTGCCAGACGGGAATACGCACATCGGGCGGCTCATAAGGCTGGACCAGCGTGAAGGTCGGCGAGGGCACCTCCCCGCCCCAGCCAAGGCCGCGCACGATGCCCCGTGCCAGCGTCGTCTTGCCCGCCCCCAGATCGCCCGACAACGCGATCCAGTCACCGGGGCGAAGGACGGCGGCGATTTGCTGGCCGAAGACGGCAAGGGCTTCGGGGGTGTCGAAGGTCGAGCTCAATCGCGCTTCCCGCCCAGCATCCGGTCCAGCCCCGGTCCCGCCAGCGACGCCAACACCAGCCACGCCCAGCCGCCCATCATCAGCGTGCCGCCGATCGGCGCGAGCGCCGCGATCCAGCGCGGCACCCCCAGCGCCAGCAGATCGAGATCAAACGCAAAGACGAACGACCCGACCGCGACCGCCCACGCCCCGCCGCGCACCATCGCCGTGTCGCGCCAGCCAAGCAGCCCGAACACGGCGGCAACATGCGGCAGTTGGAACAGCACCCCGGTCATGATCCATTCGCGCGCCTGCGGGTCTTTGATCCCGTGCGCGGCGAACGTCCCGAAGGTCAGCGCGATTATGGCGTTGAACGCGGCAAAGGCGGGCAGGTATTTCGGACGGTCCATACCGCCGCTATCGCCCGACCGGCGCGGCGAGGGAAGTCCCCCGCCGCGCCGCAGCCGATCAGAAGTCCTTGCGCACCGTCACGAAGAACTGGCGGGGCGCTGCCGCCAGCAGCGTCTGGTTGTCACCCGAAAAGCCATACCCGTTCGAACCGATCGTCGAGATATACTGCTTGTCGAACAGGTTGTTGACCGATCCCTCGATGCCCAGTCCGTCGAGGTGGCGATTGCCGGTGCCCTTCAGTGTGTAGCCGATCTTGCCGTCGACAACGGCGTGGCCCGGCACCGACTGATCATTGGTGAAGGTGAAATAGCGCTTCGACATGTAATTGACGTTGGCGCGGGCATAGAAACCGTCCTGGTCGAAGGCGAGTTCAACGTTGGCGATATTGCGCGGCGTGTCGACGACGGTCTTGCCCGCGATGAGGTTGGGGTTGCCGACAATATTGTCGCGATAGGTCGATTTATCATAGGCGTAGCTGGCGGTCAGCGTCAGCGGCGGCGCGATCTTCCAGGTCAGCCCGCCCTCGATCCCGTACGAACGCACCGAACCGGCGTTGGCGAGGACGGTCGGGTTGCCGACGATACCGGCACCCGCTGAGGTGGCGATGATGCGGTTGGAGAAATCGACGTAGTAGATGGCGACGACGGCATGGACCGGGCCGCCATTGTAGCGATAACCGCCCTCGACGGTCTTCGAGGTTTCGGGCCGCAGCGTGCTCTGGATGGCGTTGAACCCGGCCTGGGTGGTGGCAAACGGCGATCCGCCGGTCGACGCGGCGGTGAAGGCGCGCTGATTTTCGGTATAATTGGCATAGACTTCGCTGCCCGCATCGAAGCGGTAGAGCACGCCGACCTGCGGCTGGAAGAAGTCTTCATTCTTGATGCTGCCCGACGCCAGTACGCTCGGGCTGATCTGGGTGCCGGTCAGTTTGACGCTGTTGCCTTTGAACCCCGCGCTGACCGACAGCGCGTCGGTGATCTGGAGTGTATCCTGCAACGAAATCTGGAAGGTCTTGGTGTTGAAGGCGTTATACCACTGCGTCAAGAACGGGTTCGACTGATAGGCCAGCGCGTTGGTACTCGGCGTCGTGGTGCCGGTCACCGCATAGAAGCGCCGGGCCTGATTGAAGTCGTTGTTCTCATACCAGATGCTGGCGGCGATCTTGTTATGATCCATGTCATAGGCGGCGTTGCCGATCACGCCGTAGCGCGAAATATTATACTCAGTCGTGCGGAACGAGATTGGGTTATCGACGCCGGGCGATGGTTGATAGGGGGTGAACCACGAACCTTGGCCCTTGTTGTCGTGATAATAGCCCTGGATGCTGGCGGTTAGGCCCTTCGCCAATTCGCCCTCCAGCTTCAACCCGGTCAGCCAGTCACGGCGTAGGCCACCCGCATCGTAATAGACGTCATCTTGCGTCGTGTAAGGAGCGGGGAAAGCGAGCCCAGAGGTAGGATAGGGCAGCGGCTGCGGCGGGATGCTGGTCGCTGCTACCTGATTTTCGAAGACGCGCGCCACTGTCTTGGCCAAAGCGAAGTTGTTGGAGATATTGTCCAGCCCGTACCCCAACCGCCGGATCTGATCGAGCGACAGATCCTGATAGTCATTCTCCTTCCTGTCGGAGAAATTGACGAAGCCGGTCAGCTTGGCGGACCCGCCGAGGTCGTAGGTCGCCTTGGCGTTGACCTGATTCGACCGCTGCGCGCCGACACCCTTCCACTTGCCTGCATCGAGGAAGGCGTAGGAGATATAGCCCCGGAAACCACCCAGATCACCGCTGTCGATGCGTCCGAAGGCGCGGACGGTTTCCGACGAGCCATAGGTCGCGTTGGCGCTGACGCCGAACTCTGCCGACGGCGCGCGGCTGAAAAATTCGATGGTGCCGCCAAGGTTCGACGTCGATGCGGTGCCGAGCGCACCCGCACCCTGGCTGACGCGGACATTGCCGATATTGTCGCTGATGATGGCGCGGCTGATGTGCAGGCCGTTGGTGTTGCCATAGCTCATGTCGCCGAGCGGAATGCCGTCGAGCGTAAAGCCGAGCTGGTTCTGGTTGAAGCCGCGCAGCGAAATGCGCGTCGACCATTCATAAACGCCGAACGCATCGGCCGACTGGAAATTGACGCCGGGCAGTTTTTCAATGGCTTTAAGCGGGCTGGTGCCGGGGGTGGTCAGCTTGAGGTCGGATGGCCCGATTTCGGCGACCGAACGGATCTGACCGTTTCCGAACACGGTAATCTCGGTGTCGTCGGCAGCGGCGAGCTGGACCGGCGCCGGGGCGGCCTGCGCCATCAGTGCAGTGGGCGCGAGCACAGTGGACGCAAACAGGACAGCGCGAAAACGATTGAAGGACACGGACAGCTCCCAGGGCATGATGCAGTGCATCTCGCCATGGGGAGGCTTTGTTACGCCGCCGTTGGCGTCCTGTTACGGTTAGACTTCAAGGCGAGATGCGGCCATTTTGCCGCAGTACCTATGCCGCCAGCCGGATGCCCAATACCGCCGCCGCGTCCGCCTGCCGCTGATCAAAGGTCAACAGGCTGGCTCCGATCCGGCGGCAGATGGCGAGATGCAGAGCGTCGGGCGCGCGCAGACCGAGTTCGGCGCGGCGGACAAGCGCGATGGTTGCCTGAAGATCCGCAGGCGTGGCAGTCACCGACCGGCTCGCCGCCCATTCGTCGATCAGACCGTTGAAGGTGAGCGCCCCGACCGGCGCGAGCGCGCGGTCACGTACGAAACCTCCGAGTACTGCCGAAAACTCGGCCACGGCAAAATCTGCGATCCGCAGCGTTTGTCCCGCCGCGTCGATGGCTGCGATTGCGGAAAGTGAATGCGTATCAGGGATGAAATAAGACACCAGCGCGCTGGTGTCGGGGTAAATCACCAGCCGTCGACCTCATCGCGCATCGCGCGCACCACGGTGCCCGAGTCGATGGGCGAGGGCGGTATATCCATCGCGTCGAGTTCGGCGCGCAGCCATGCCGTCGAGCCACGCACCGGAGGTGCCGCACCGACGCCGCGCAGCTCCGCAATCGGCTTGCCGCGCCGGGTGATCGTTACCGCCTCGCCACGCTCCGCCGCCACGAGCAGCGCGGGCAGGCGGTTCTTGGCTTCGGCGACGCTGTAGCTGGCCATCTGGCGATCCTCTCACGCCGCAAGATAGCTATCTCGGCGCGCAAAGAAAAGGGCCGCCCGTTACCGGGCGGCCCTTGTTCTCACGCGGCGGTTGCGACTTAGCGGTTGCCGGTCAGGAAGTCCGGCAGGCTGCCGCCGTCTTCGGCGTCACGCACCGGGGCTTCGGCAGCGCGCTCGGGCCGCGGGCCACGGTCGTCGCTGCGCGGGCCGCGGTCGTCGCTGCGCGGGCGGTCATCGCGGCGCGGGCCGCGATCGTCACGACCACCACCATCGCGACGCGGGCCACGGTCACCGCCACCACTGCCGCCATCACGGCGCGGGCCACCCTCGCGGCGCGGACCACGGTCACCGCCGTCTTCACGCGGCGGACGCGTGTCGGCGATTTCCTCACCCGTCTCCTGATCGACGAGGCGCATCGACAGGCGGACCTTGCCGCGTTCGTCGACGGCGAGCACCTTGACCTTGACCGGCTGGCCTTCGGTCAGCACGTCCTTGACGTTGGCGACGCGCTCGTTCTTGATTTCGGAAATGTGGACGAGGCCGTCCTTGCCACCCATGAAGTTCACGAACGCGCCGAAATCGACCATCGAGACGACCTTGCCGGTGTAGACCTTGCCGACTTCGGCTTCCATCGTCAGGCCTTCGATCCACTTGCGTGCAGCGGCGATCTTCTCGGGGTCGGACGACGCGATCTTGACCGTGCCGTCGTCCTCGATGTCGACCTTGGCGCCCGTGGTCGCGACGATTTCGCGGATGACCTTGCCGCCGGTGCCGATGACATCACGGATCTTGTCCTTGGGCACCTGCATCGTTTCGATGCGCGGCGCGTGCGACGACATTTCCTCGCGGGTGTGGTCGAGCGCCTTGGCCATTTCGCCGAGGATGTGCTCGCGACCGGCCTTGGCCTGGCCGAGGGCGACCTTCATGATCTCCTCGGTGATGCCGGCGATCTTGATGTCCATCTGCAGCGCGGTAACGCCTTCGGTGGTGCCTGCAACCTTGAAGTCCATGTCGCCCAGATGATCTTCGTCACCCAGAATGTCCGACAGAACCGCAAAGTCCTTGCCTTCGAGGATCAGGCCCATGGCGATACCGGCGACCGGACGGGTCAGCGGAACACCCGCATCCATCAGCGCCAGCGACGCGCCGCAGACGGTCGCCATCGACGACGAACCGTTCGATTCGGTGATGTCCGAGAGGACGCGGATCGTATAGGGGAAGGCTTCCTTGGTCGGCAGCACCCCGTGGACGGCGCGCCACGCCAGCTTGCCATGGCCGATGTCGCGGCGGCTGGGCGCGCCGAAGCGACCGACTTCACCGACCGAATAGGGCGGGAAGTTGTAGTGGAGCATGAAGCGTTCGTACCGCAGCCCGTCGAGACCATCGATCATCTGCTCGCTGTCGGCGGTGCCGAGCGTCGTCGTGACGATCGCCTGGGTTTCGCCGCGCGTGAACAACGCCGACCCATGGGTGCGCGGCAACAGGCCGACCATCGCTTCGATGGCGCGGACGGTCTTGGTGTCGCGGCCGTCGATACGGCTGCCGTCCTTCAAAATGGCGCCGCGAACGATCTCGCCCTCAAGCTTTTTGAACAGCTTGCCGGCCTTTTGCTGGGTGGCGCTGTCGGCATCGGCGAACAGCGGCTTCATCTTGGCCTTGGCATCGCCGAGCGCCTGCTGGCGCGCCGACTTGGCGGTCAGCTTGTAGGCGGCCGTGATATCCTTGCCGACGGCCTTTTTGATCTGCGCCAGCATCGCGGTGTTGTCGGGCATCGCCAGTTCCCAGGGGTCCTTGGCGGCCTTTTCGGCGAGGCCGATGATGGCCTGGATCACCGGCTGGATGCCGCGATGGGCGAACATCACCGCGCCGAGCATTTCGTCTTCCGAAAGCTCCTTGGCTTCGGATTCGACCATCATCACGGCATCATGGGTGCCCGCGACAACGAGGTCGAGACGACCGGCGGCGATTTCGGGCTTGGTCGGGTTGAGGATATATTCGCCGTCGACAAAGCCGACGCGCGCCGATGCGATCGGGCCCATGAACGGCACGCCGGAGATGGTCAGCGCGGCCGACGCGGCGATCATCGCGATCATGTCGGCTTCGTTTTCGCCGTCATAGCTCAGCACCTGTGCAATGACGTTGATCTCGTTATAGAAACCTTCGGGGAACAGCGGCCGCAGCGGGCGATCGATGAGGCGGCTGGTCAGCGTCTCATGTTCCGTAGCGCCGCGTTCGCGCTTGAAGAAGCCGCCCGGGATACGCCCGGCAGCGGAGAACTTCTCCTGATAATGGACGGTCAGCGGGAAGAAATCCTGGCCTTCCTTGACGCTCTTGGCCGCCGTGACGGCGCAGAGCACGACGGTTTCGCCGTAGGTGGCGAGCACGGCGCCATCGGCTTGCCGCGCGATGCGGCCGGTTTCGAGGGTCAGCTTGCGCCCGCCCCATTCCAGTTCCTGTTTGTGGATAGTGAACATTTTTCGTCTTTCGTATAGCCCGACACCGGATTGTGCAGGGCAGCCTATTCAAGTCGCTTCAGGCGGGCGCGACCTTTGCCCGTTTAACGGTCTATAAGAAAATCACCGACTCGTCTGGAGGTCTTGATTGAGTTACACTGGAGGCAGGCGGTTATGAGGTTTTCAAAACCATTGCCACCGCCAGCAGTCACCGGCGTTATGTGATCCAACGTTACGGTGTACTCTGTAAGTAGTTTGCTACAATAGCGGCATTTGTAGTCGTCTCGTTCGTAAATTTTCACGCGATTTGCGCGCACATTGTAAAAGTCTATCTCTCCAATGTCCGCAACCACCGGTATGGTTGATGCCGCATCGATCTTTGAACGCATTTCCGAACACGCCGGAATTTCGCTCGGCACCATCACGCGGTACAATGTGCCGCTTCGGTTCGGATCGCCTTCCTTCCGAATGGCCGCGACTGCCTCAAGCTGAGCCAAAAGCTCTTGCACCTGACTCTGCGACACTTGCGACGAACGGGCCGACTTGACCACGCCCGTTTGCAGTCGCCGCGTTCCAACTCTGATGTGCGACGAGCCGTTTGAGATCACGGAATGCCGAAGAAGATACCAATAAAAAGCCGCTGCGTAGGGCGTGAGCTGAGGTTGAAGCAGATCGACCACATCACAAAAAAGCGATTCGATTTCGGCACCCGAAAAAGGTGGAAACACAGACGCGTTGGTGTCTATCGACGCCTCGACCTCATCGAGCAGCCTACGGATGTGAGCAAGCTGCTCCACGAAGATCGCCTACTTGCGAAGCCCGAGCTTCGAAATGATGGCGGCGTAGCGCGTCTCGTCCTCGCGCTTCAGGTAATTGAGCAGCGAGCGGCGGGTGTTGACCAGCACCAGCAGGCCGCGCCGGGAATGGTTATCCTTGGCGTGGGTCTTGAAATGCTGGGTCAGGTTGGCGATGCGCTCGGTGAGGATGGCGACCTGGACTTCGGGGGACCCGGTGTCCGTGGGGCTCTGGGCATTGCCCTTGATGACTTCGGCCTTGCGTTCGGCAGTAATCGACATCGGGGGACTCCTTATTCAAAGGTTGAACCCGCGGAGCACACGAACCTCGTTACCGAGAACCTCGACCAGCGCCACGGGAACAGAACCGTGTAGGGCGAGATAGGTGCCGGGTGCGGCGGGGTGTCCCGAAAGGATGCGCCCCATATGGAGCGCCGCCGCCTGATCGGGATCGACTGCAAGGGCCGGGATGTCGTCCAGCCCTGCCGTCAATGGCAGGAGAGCCTGTTCAAGCGCGGCCCCATCGGCGCTTTCGCCCAGTTTGTCCAGCGTTATTGCTTGCGCAAGGGTGAAGGGGCCGGCCTTGGTCCGTCGGAGCATGGTTACATGGCCGACGGTGCCGAGCGCCAGTGCGATGTCGCGGGCGAGGGAGCGGATGTAGGTGCCCTTGGAGACGGTGGCGGAGAAGGTGGCCGACTCCAAACCTCGCTCATGCCGAGCGAAGTCGAGGCACGCTCCGCCGGTCGTGCGTGCCTCGACTTCGCTCGGCATGAGCGAGGTGGTTTGGGGTGAAACGGAGAGAAGGTCGAGCGCGAACACTGTGACATTACGCGCCGCCAGTTCGACGATCTCCCCTGCCCGCGCCAGCTTATAGGCCCGTTCGCCATCCACCTTCAGCGCCGAATATGCGGGCGGGGTCTGCACAATTGGCCCGGTAAAACGCGGCAGCACGGCGGCGATCGCGGCGGCATCGGGGCGAACGTCGGATGTGGCGACGACCGCCCCTTCCGCATCGTCGGTCGCCGTCGCCGTCCCCCATGCCACGGTGAACTCATAGCCCTTGGTCGCATCGAGCATCCGCCCGGCGAGCTTGGTCGCCTCCCCCAGCGCAATCGGCAGCACCCCCGTCGCGAGCGGATCGAGCGTCCCGCCATGCCCCACCCGATGCTTGGGCTCGCCCGCATCGCGCAGCGCGCGCTTGACCGCCGACACGCCCTGCGTCGAGCCCAGGCCGAGCGGCTTGTCGAGAATGATCCAGCCGTTGATCACGCGGCGTTAAGGACGCGAATCCTTTCCTCCATCAGTTGCGGATGGTCTCGATAGCGATGGGCGCTTCACGACCGACCTTGCGTGCCAGCTTACGATCGAACGTGACGAAGCTCGTGGCGGATCGGGCGCCGATCAGATGAATACAGTCGGCCCAGTCCGCCCCTGATCGAAACCGTTCGAGTGCCCAGAACAGCTCTTCGCCCTGATCGACCACAAGCGTTTCGATGCTGAGCATCCGTTCCAGCGCGTCCGTAATGGCAGATCGTGGAAGGTTAAAAACACTTCGGAGAACCCATTCCACTTCAAGCGCCACGGTTAGCGGGACGAAGGCACCCTCCGCCACAATCGCATTGGCCAGAACCGACTGTCCGGGATCGTCGCCAATCAACCAGCGCACGACGACATTGGTATCGATTGCCCGGGTCAATAATCGTCATCGCCGTCGATGTCGTGCCAGCTCAGCTTTTCAACGGGGATCGGTGGGCCATCGTATTTAACGAGCTTGCGCAGTTGCGTCGTAGCCTCTTCGAAGGTCAGTTTCTGACGCCTTGTCTCTCGCCGAAGAACGAGTTCGTCACCGCGCGAAATGACCTCGAACGCATCGCCAATCACCAGTCCCATTCGCTCGCGAACGTCTTTCGGGATCACGACCTGTCCCTTGGCGGATAATTTCGTGCGAGCGTTCATGGTGGTAAGATACGTCTTACCATCGCGCCGGTCAACCGGGCCACTCGTCCTTGAGGATGGCGAACAGCACCGTGTCGCGGACGTGGCCGGTCCA
>JBBQVA010000026.1:0-29207 GCA_038211945.1 Sphingomonadales bacterium | reverse complement strand
GGGATGCGATCCATCAGCCTTTCGCGCCGGGTCTCGGTCCATACCGGCACTGGCGCTGTCTGGCGCTTGACCTCCGGCCCGCGCGGGATCGCACCGAAATATTTGGTCACCAGTTTGCGGGCATTCTTGGCATCGATATCGCCGGCCAGCACCAGCACGGCATTGTTCGGGCCATAATTGGCGCGGAACCAATCCTGCACATCGCCAAGGCTGGCGGCATCCAGATCGGCCATGCTGCCAATGGTCGAATGGCGATAGGGATGGCCTTCGGGGAACATCGCCGCCAGCGTGGCATATTGGGTCAGGCCGAGCGGGTTGTTGTCACTCTGCCGCTTTTCATTCTGCACGACGGCGCGCTGCGCATCCAGCTTGGCCTGTGTCACCGCGCCCAGCAGATGCCCCATGCGGTCGGATTCCAGAAACAGCGCCAGTTCCAGCGCCGGCGTCGGCACATTTTCGAAATAATTGGTACGGTCGAACCATGTGGTGCCATTGGCGTTGGTCGCGCCGACATTTTCCAGTTTTTTGAAGAACACCCCGTCGTTGTTCTCGCTGCCATAGAACATCAGATGTTCGAACAGATGGGCAAAGCCGGTCTTGCCCGCCGGTTCGTCCTTTGACCCGATGTGGTACCAGACGCTGACCGCGACGATGGGGGCCTTGCGGTCGGTATGGACGATGACCCGCAGGCCATTGGGCAGGGTGAAATCGCTGTGCGCAATGTCGACCGACTTGATCAGTTCGCTGACGGGGGCGGGCGTGGCGGCGATGACAGGCTGGGAGATTAGCGCGGCGGCGGCGATAAGCGGTTTGAACATCCGGGCTCCGGTTAAGGAATTGCGATTGCTTGCGTGTAGCGGGGTTGCTAGCCTCGCGCCAATGGTGTTGCTCGCCGGTGAACGGCCTTTCCGATTTGGTGTGCTGATGATGGCGGCAGCGTTGCTGGCCGCCGCACCGCCGCCGCCCGCACCGCTGCTTGCCGATGCGTTGCGCGCCCACGTCACCTTTCTTGCCGACGATCTGATGGAGGGGCGCGGTCTGGGCACGCGCGGCCACGAGATTGCCGCGCGCTATGTCGCTGCACAGTTCGCCGCGATGGGGCTGAAACCCGGCGGCACCGACGGCTATCTGCAGCGCATCACCTTCCTTGAAACGCGTTTCACGTCCGACAAGGAAACGCTGACGCTCGACCGCGCGGGTACCAAGACGGTGTTCACCAACGGTGTCGAAATGGCGCTGTCGCCGGGCAGCGTCGAGGGGGCGGAGACGATCACCGCGCCGATCATCTTTGCTGGCTATGGCCTGAAGGACGCGCGGCTTGGCATCGACGATTATGCCGGGCTCGATGTTGCGGGGAAGATCGTCGTTGTGCTGAGCGGCGCGCCGCCTGCCGTGGATGGGGAGATCGGCGCGCATCTCAGCCGGTCGAAGGGCGGCTTTGCGCTCGCTGGCGGGGCAGTCGGGCTGATCCAGGTGCGCACCATCGCCGACGCGGCGCGCGCGCCCTGGGCCAAATCGGTCGCCCGCGCCCGCCAGCCGCGCCGCATGGCGATCAGTCCCGACGGCAAGTTGGGGGGCGACGGCGCCGGGATGGCGGTGCGTGCCAGCGTCGACGAAGCGGCGGCGGCGACGCTGTTCGCGGGCGCGCCGATGGGCTTTGCGGCGGTGCAGGCAGCGGCGGCAAACGGAGCGGTCAGGGGTTTCGCGCTGACCGGTGCCGTGACGATCCACCGTGCCAACGGCATCGCGCGCGTGACCAGCCCCAATGTCATCGGGCTGTTGCCGGGTTCCAGCCCCAATCTGACCGATCAGATCGTGGTGATTTCGGCGCATCTCGATCATCTCGGCATGCGGCTCGACCTGAGGGGTGACCAGATCTTCAACGGCGCGCTCGACAATGCGGCAGGGGTATCGACGCTGATCGAAACCGCGCGCGCGCTGGCCGGGGCCAAGCTCCGCCCCAAGCGGACGGTGCTGTTCATCGCGACGACAGGGGAGGAAAGCGGCTTGCTCGGCAGCGATTATTTTGCTCGCCACCCGACCGTCGCGCTCGA
The DNA here is from genome assembly GCA_038211945.1 of Sphingomonadales bacterium. Lineage (GTDB taxonomy): Bacteria > Pseudomonadota > Alphaproteobacteria > Sphingomonadales > Sphingomonadaceae > Sandarakinorhabdus. The sequence continues at coordinate 27,153 of JBBQVA010000026.1, read as the reverse complement.
ACGGGTCGTCGCCGACGTCAATATCGACATGCCGCTGCTGACCTGCGACTTCGGCGATGTCGTCGCTTATGGTGCGGAACGCTCAACGGTCGCCAATGCGGTGCGCGCCGCTGCAAAGGACGAGGGGCTCGGCCTTTCACCCGACCCGCAGCCGATCGAGGCGATCTTCGTCCGCTCCGACCAATACCCGTTCATCAAGGCGGGGATTCCGGCGGTGTTCCTGAAAACCGGCTGGCGCGACGCGCACGGCGGCATGGCGTGTCAGGCGGCGGACCGGGATTTCCGGCTCAACCATTATCACGAACCGTCGGACGACCTGTCGCTGCCACTCGACTGGGCGGTCGCGGCCAAGTTCACACGACTGAACATCGGCATCATCCGGCGACTGGCCGATGATCCGCTGGCCCCGCGCTGGTATTCCGGCGATTATTTCGGCGACAGCTTCGCGCCTGGCGAACCGCGCGCAACACGGTGAGATGGGCGGCCTGACCACCCGCTTTACCGATGTCCCCGGCGTCCGCGTCGGCCACGCTCATGATGTTCTTGTCCGCACCGGGGTCACCGTGATTGTCCCCGATGCGCCCGCGATCATGGCGGTCGATGTGCGGGGCGGAGGGCCGGGGACGCGCGAGACCGACGCGCTGGCACCCGATACGCTGGTCGAACGCTGCCACGGCATCTGTCTGTCTGGCGGCACGGTCTTTGGTTTGGCGGCGGCGGATGCGCTGTGCCTGGCGCTGTCGGCGGCGGGGCAGGGGCTGGCGATGGGGCCGGGCCTGCCGACGGTGCCGGTCGTGCCCGGCGCGATCCTGTTCGATCTGGCCAACGGCGGCGACAAGAATTGGGGCGCGGAGCCACCCTACCGCCGCTTGGCTGGCAAGGCCTTTGCGACACTGGCAACGAACGATGTCAGCGGCAAGGTCGGCGCGGGATACGGGGCAGTGGCGGGGTCGCGGCCCGGCGGAGTCGGCAGCGTGTCGGAGCGGCTGCACGATTGGACCATCGGCGCGCTGGTCGCGGTCAACAGTTTTGGAGAGGTCTATGACGGCGCACCGCCCGACGGTCCGGTGCCGATGCCCAAGCTGGGGCGGGTCGATGGCCTGTCGCGGCAGAACACCTGCATCGGCGTGATCGCCACCGACGCCCCGCTGACCCGTGCCCAGGCAAAGCGCGTCGCGATGATGGCGCACGACGGCCTCGCCCGCGCCATCCGCCCGGTCCATACGCCCTTTGACGGCGACACGCTGTTCGTGCTGTCGACAGGCGACGGCAGTGGCGTCGACCCGGTGGCGCTGACCGAGATCGGCACCATCGCCGCCGATCTGGTGGCGGCGGCGGTGCGACGCGGAGCCGGGCTTTCCCCGCCGCCCGCCATTCGCTAAGTCCGGCTCCGCAACAACAGGGCACCACCTACCGATGACCATCAGCTTCACTGACCGCGTCGCCATTGTCACCGGGGCCGGGGGCGGCCTGGGCCGGGCCTATGCGCTGGGCCTTGCCGCGCGCGGCGCCAAGGTTGTCGTCAATGATCTGGGCGGGGCGCGCGATGGATCGGGGTCGTCGCTGTCGGCGGCCGAGCACGTCGTCGAAGAGATCGTCGCAGCAGGGGGCGAGGCGATGGCCAATGGCGCGTCGGTGACCGATGCGGCCGCCATCGAAAAGATGGTTGCGCTGGTCAAGGAGCGCTGGGGCCGCATCGACATCCTGATCAACAATGCCGGGATTCTGCGCGACCGCACCTTCGTTAAAATGAGCCTCGACGATTTCCGTCAGGTTATCGACGTCCATCTGATGGGGTCGGTGATCTGCACCAAGGCGGTGTGGGAGACGATGCGCGAACAGGCGTTCGGGCGCGTGCTGATGACGACCTCGTCGACCGGACTCTACGGCAATTTCGGCCAGGCGAATTATGGCGCGGCAAAGCTTGGCCTCGTCGGGCTGATGAAGACGCTGGTGCTGGAGGGGGCCAAATACAACATCAACGTCAACACCATCGCGCCCGTCGCGGCGACGCGGATGACCGAGGATCTGATGCCCCCCGAACTGCTCGCCCGGCTGGGGGCAGAGACGGTCGCCCCGGCGGCGCTGTATCTGGTCAGCGACGATGCGCCGTCGGGCGCCATCGTCAACGCCGGCGGCGGCGGGTTCGAACGCGCCTATGTAACGCTGACCAAGGGCATCCATGTGAAGCCGGAAGATATGACGCCAGAAACCGTCGCGGCACGCTTTGCCGAAATCAGCGACCGGACTGGCGAACTGGTGCCCGATACCGGCGCGATGCAGGGTGCGGTGGCCCTTGGCGGCTAAGGGCGTCCATGGCAGGGGTTATGTCCGGATGCCGGGAACTACATCAAGTACCCGAATTACCCGCATTTAACAGGCTACCGCCCTGTCGCGATCGATATCGCGACAGGGCGGCGGATATTCTGATTGTGCCGAAAGCCTTAGGCCGCCGACCGCTCCGGCTGCGGATCGCGTAGGGAATAACCGCGGCCCCAGACCGTTTCGATGCAACCGCTTGCGGGCGCACCGGCCTGCGCGAGCTTCTTGCGGAGCTTGCAGACGAAGACGTCGATGATCTTCAATTCGGGTTCGTCGCGACCGCCATAAAGGTGCGTCAGGAACATTTCCTTGGTCAGGGTCATGCCCTTGCGCAGCGACAGCATCTCCAGGATGGCATATTCCTTGCCGGTCAGATTGACCCGCATTCCATCGACCAGAACCGTCCGTGCCGCCAGGTCGACGGTGACAGGACCGGTGACGATCAACGATTGGGCGTGGCCTTGGCTGCGGCGTACCAGGGCATGCAGCCGCGCCATCAGCTCTTCCTTGTCGAAGGGCTTGGTGACGTAATCATCGGCCCCGGCACCAAAGCCGACGACCTTGGTCCCGGTTTCGGCATCGCCTGACACGATCAGCACCGGCGTTGCAATGCGGAGCATCCGCAACCGCTTGAGAACTTCATGCCCGTGCATATCGGGCAACGTCAGATCGAGCATAATCAAGTCAAATTCATAGGACCGTGCAAATTCCAGCGCGATTTCGCCTGTCGCAGCCGTTTCATGTTCAAAACCCGCTTCGTCGAGCATACGCTCGACGGCGCGCGCCATCGCCTTGTCGTCTTCGATCAACAGAACACGCATAACTCGTCCTTCCGGGTCCACCCCGACCATGTCTGCCCTACTCCGCAGACCATCGACCCCGACGCCATCAAACGCGATTTGTGCGATGCCGTAAACCCCCCGACTAACAGTTGAGCGACCAAAAGATTCGATACTGTGACGAAATGAGCGCATCATGGCAGCCGCGCCGCAAATACTGGCTGGTAAATCTGCACGCGGGTGACGCGCAAACCGGGCACTCCGGCGCAAGCAATCGCGCGTTCCCAAAGTCTTAGCTCAATATCAGAGATATTGTAGCGTGCGCATGCCTCCAACCGGCTCAATCGGCCATCCGCCACGGCCGTCACCACCGCCGCTTTGCGCCGGGCGACCCAGCGCCGGGTGTTGGCCGGGGGCAGCGGTTCCGCTGCGGCTGCCGGTTCGTCGCTGGGATGGCGTTGTGCCTCCATCATGATTCGACCCTTGGTTGACGCTTTACTGACGAGGTTGACGGCGGCGGGGGGCGCGGGTTGAGCCGGGTGGATGGTTAATGACTTGACGCGACCGCGCACCCGTGAAACCCGCGCGGCGATGTTCCCGGACCTGACCGCCCTTGCCGGACGCCGCGTCGCCGTCGCCATGTCTGGCGGAGTCGATAGTTCGGTCGTCGCCGCTCTCGCCCATGACGCGGGGTGCGAGGTCGTCGGGCTGACGCTGCAGCTTTACGATCAGGGCGCCACGGCCAGGCGAGCCGGGGCGTGCTGCGCGGGGGCCGATATCCGGGACGCTCGCACCGTCGCGGCCCGGTTGGGCATCGCGCATTATGTCATCGACAGCGAAGAACGTTTCCGTGCCGCTGTCATCGACCGCTTCGCCGCCAGCTATATCGCCGGGCAAACGCCGGTGCCGTGCGTTGAATGCAACCGGACGGTGAAGTTTACCGATCTGCTTGGGCTGGCCCGCGAACTGGGGGCCGAGGCTCTGCTGACCGGCCATTATGTTCGCCGCGTCGAGGGGCCCGGCGGTCCCGAACTTCACCGCGCCATCGACCCGGGCAAAGACCAGAGCTATTTCCTGTGGGCGACGACACGCGATCAGCTGGCGTATCTGCGCTTTCCGCTGGGTGGGCTGGCCAAGGCGGAGGTACGGGGACTAGCCGAAATGTTCGGACTGTCCGTCGCCGCCAAACCTGACAGCCAGGACATCTGCTTTGTCCCCGGCGGGGATTATGCGGCGCTTGTCGAACGCATCGCCCCCAATGCCGCGCGACCGGGAGAGATTGTCGACCGGTTGGGCCGGGTATTGGGGCAGCACGGTGGCATTCACCGCTTCACCGTCGGCCAACGACGCGGGCTGGATATCGGCGGCACCGCCGCTCCGCTGTATGTCATCGCTATCGATGCGCCGGCCAACCACGTCGTCGTTGGCCCGCGTGCCGCGCTGGCGGTGGCGGCGGCGGCTCTGGACGATCTTAATATGCTAGCCGATGTCACCGGCGCGGTCGACGCCAAGGTGCGGTCGCTCGCCCTGCCGGCAGCGGCGGACTGGGACGGGGCGGGGCGGCTGAGCTTTGCCGAACCGGCGTTTGGCGTCGCACCGGGGCAGGCGGCGGTGCTGTATCGCGGTTCTAGGGTGATAGGCGGGGGACGGATCGCGCGAACGTCACCTGTCATTCCAGCATTCGCCAGAATGACAGAAGCGGTCCAGTCAATTTCTTGACGCCAGTCAAAATACTGACGCCCAACCTCGTCAAAACGTTGACAGTTGCACAAGCGAACTGATGCTCACACCTTCGTAACCACGGATAACGGCGGCTTGGCATAAAGCTTGCGAAGCACGGCGCATGACCCCCGTCGTCCCTCCCGAACCGGCAGCAGCGATCGCCCCCATCCCGGCGCTGCAAACGGTTCTGGCGGGGGTCAACCCAAACATCGACACTGCACCAGCGGCCCAATCCGCGGCGTATCGTGACGGCGACCGACTGCGGCTCGAGGTCGCCCCCGGCGATCAGGCATTCGCCGCCGCCCTCATCATAGCCTTTAGCGCCGACCCCCGCCTGCCTGCCGGAACCGCGCCCGTCAGCCGCGCCCTGCTCACCCCCGCCGCGCGCGTTGCCGCCACCGACGTCGGCGTGCTGATCGAAGGGCCGACCGGTACCGGTAAAGAATGCCTGGCCCAGGCCGTTCATCACTTGTCCCCCCGCCGCGACACCCCCCTGGTCGCGGTCAACTGCGCCGCGCTCCCCGAAGCGATGTTGGAAGCAACATTGTTCGGACATGAGCGCGGCGCCTTTACCGGGGCGGTCGGCAGTGGGCAGGGCCTGTTCCGCGCCGCCGACAAAGGTACGCTGTTCCTCGACGAAATCGCCGAATTGCCGCTGCCGCTGCAGGCCAAGCTGTTGCGCGCACTGCAGGAGCGCGAGGTGCTGCCGGTCGGCGCAACGCGGGCCATCAAGGTCGATGTCCGCATCATCGCCGCCGCCAACCGCGATCTGGCTGCGGAAGTGGAGGCGGGGCGGTTCCGCGCCGATCTGTTCTATCGGCTGGCGGTGTTCCCGCTGCGGCTGAGCGCGCTCTGCGACCGCCGTGAAGATGTGTTGGCGATCACTGCGACGCTGTTGCTGCGCGGTCCGGCGCCGATCCTGTGGCCGTCGCCCGAAGCACTGGCGGCGCTGGCGGCGCACGACTGGCCGGGCAATGTCCGCGAGCTGGGCAATGTGCTCGACCGCGCCCGCGTGCTCGCCGATGGCGACCGGATCGAGGTGCCGCACCTGTTGTTCGATCGCCCTGCCGTGGGGCCGACCACCGCCCCGCTCGCCCCGCTGATCCGCCGACACGAGGACCGTGTCATCCGCGCCGCGCTGGCCGAAACGCGGGGGCGGCGCGCGGCGGCGGACCGACTGGGCATCAGCGAGCGGACGCTGCGGTACAAGCTGGCGGCGATGCGTGGCGGCGTTCCCGTTGGAGCGACCGTCCAATGATTGCGCCGGTCGACGCGCGCTCCGTTCTCGCCCTCCGCCAGCAGATACTCGAGCGGTCGACAACGCTGGGGCCAAACAAAACCGCGCCGGGGTTCGACACTGCGCTGGGTGATGCGCTCAAAGCCGTCAGCAATGTTCAGGCCGACGCCGGGGCCAAGGCCGAAGCCTTTGAACGCGGCGATAGCGACGACCTCGCAGGCGCGATGATCGCCCGGCAAAAAGCCTCGATTGCGTTCGAGGCGACGCTGCAGGTGAGAAACCGTCTGATGGGGGCGTACAAGGACATCATGAGCATGCCGGTATGACGGTATGAGCGACGCGCTCGCGCTGCCCGCGCCGACGGACTGGCGGGGCCGCGCGCGGGCGTTCACCGCGTCCGAACAACTCCGCCGCCTGCGCCCCGCCATCGCCGCCGCCATCGTCCTGCTGATCGGCGTCGTCCTCTGGGCCGCGCTGTCGCCGCCCGACTGGAAACCGCTGTATGGGGAGCTTCCCGATGCCGACAAAGCTGCCGTCGCCGCCGCTCTGACCACAGCTGGAGTGCGCTCGCGGATCGATCCGGGCAGCGGCAGTGTTCAGGTTCCGGCGGCCGATGTCGCGGCGGCGCGCATCCTGCTGGCCGGGCAGGGCCTGCCCAAATCGGCGGCCCCGCTGGATCCCGTCGGGGCGATGCCGCTGGGCCTCAGCCGCGCCGTCGAAGCCGCCCGGTTGAAAACCGCCGACGAGCTTGAACTTGCCGCCAGCATCGCCGCCATCGACGGCGTCAAGCACGCCACCGTCCATATTGCCGCGCCCGAACCCAGCGTCTTCGTCCGCGAACGCGCGCCTGCCACGGCATCTGTGTTCGTCACCCTCGCGCCCGGCCGAGCGCTGGGACCGGCACAAGTCCGCGCCATCGTCTGGCTGGTCGCGTCGGCGGTACCGGGGCTGACCCCCGCCAGTGTCAGCGTTGTCGATCAGTCTGGCACCCTGCTGTCGGGTGGCGACGGCGGCGATGCGGCGCAGCTGGGCTATCAGACGCGGCTGGAGGCGATGATCCGCGAACGCGTCGCGCGGGTGCTGACCCCACTGGCGGGCGCGGGGCACTTCACCGCCGAAATCGCCGCCGACCTGGATTTCGCTTCACAGGATGCGACGTCGGAGCGCTTCGACAAGAACGGCGCGGTGCTGCGCAGCGAGACGGCGGCGCGGGCGCAGGATAACAACCCGCCCCCGGCGCGCGGCATCCCGGGGGCGCTGTCGAACACCGCCCCGGCTGGTGCATCGCTGACCGCAACACCGCCGCCGCCCGTTGCCGCCGCGCCCGCCGCGTCAAGCCCGACCAACGAAAGCACCAACCGCGCCTGGGAGATCGGCCGCGACGTGTCGGTGACCCATCTCGGCACGCCCAAGCTGCGCCGCCTGTCGGTCGCTGTCGTCATCGACAAGGCGGGGATTAAGCCCGCAGACCTGGCCGAACTGACGCGGTTGGTGCGCGGCGTCGCCGGCTTCGACGCGTCGCGCGGTGACGTGGTCGAGGTATCGGCGCGGGCCTTTGCCAGCGCGCCCGCCGATCCGGTCGCGGCGTGGTATGAACGCGCGCCGGTGACGCAGCTGATCCCCGCGCTGCCGCTTTTGCTGGCGCTGCCCGTTGCCGGGGTGGTGGCGTTGCGGCTGCGGCGCAAACCGGCTGCGCTTGATGGATCAGGGTCCACCACGGTCGACGGCGGCACCATCGCCCCGGCCAAACCACTCGCCATCGACTACCAGCCCAAACTCGCCGCCGCGCGCAGCCTTGCCGTCAGCGACGCCGACCGTGCGTCAGCCGCCGTCCGCCAGATGCTGGAGGCGGTATGATCGCCACGCCATTGTCGGGCGCGCAAAAAACCGCCGTGATGGTGCTGCTGCTCGACGAACCTGAAGCGGCCGGACTGCTCGGACGGCTAAAGGCGGACCAGGTGCGCGCTGTCGGTGAAGCGATGCTGTCGGTCGCCGATATCGATCCGGCCAGCGTCGACGCGGTGCTGGAGGAGTTTCTGGAACGCACCCAAGGCGTCGCCGCACTGGACGCGCAGGGGCGGCAGCTGCGATCGGTGCTGTCGCGCTCGCTGGGAAAACCGCGCGCCGCCCGCGTCATCGGCCGGTTGGGGCCACCCGCCGCGCCGCGCCGCTTTGCCGGGTTCGACTGGCTCGATGCGGCGACTATCGCCCACCTGCTGCAGGGTGAACATCCGCAGGCGGCGGCGGCCGTACTGGCTAACCTTGATGCGGCGTTGGCGGCGGGGGTGCTCGACGCGCTGCCCGATGCGCTGCGGACCGATCTGGTGTTCCGGCTGGCGCGGCTGGGAACGGTCGACCCCGAACTGCTCAGCGAGCTGGAGGAGGATCTGGAGGCGCGGCTGGCCGAACTGACCCCCTCGGCTCCGGTTGCGGTAGCGGGCGCAGATTTCGCGGCCAAGCTGATCAACCTGTCGGCCAATCAAAAGGCCTTGCTCGAAGGGCTTGAGGAGCGCGACGCCAATCTTGCCAAGTTGATCGCCGACCAACTCGTGGTGTTTGCCGATGTGCTGCAACTCGATGCGCGGGCGCTGCAGCAGGTGGTGCGCGAGGTCGATGCCGAAACGCTGGCGGTGGCCCTGAAGGGTGCCGACGAGGCGACGCGCGCCAAGGTCTATGCCGCGATGTCGAGCCGGGCGGCGGCGCAGTTGCAGGACGATCTGGCCGCGCGCGGGCCGTTGAAGCGCGACGAGGTCGATGCCGCGCAATCCCGCGTCGCCGCAATCGTCCGCCAGCTTGGCGAAAGCGGCGCGATCATGCTGCCGGGGGCCGGGGCGAATTATGTCTGAGGCGCTGCTGGTCCCGGCAAATGGTGGTCTGGCGCGGCTGTGGGGTGCGCTCCACCCGCTGCCCGAAGTTGCGGTTGATGTGCCGGCACTACGGGCCGACGCCTATGCCGATGGGCTGGCAGCCGGGCGTGTCGAGGCCGAAGCGGCGACGGCGGCCGCGCGCGAGGCACTGCACCGCGCGGCGGCGGCGCTGACGGCGGCGAGCATCATCGATCCGGTCGCGCTGACCCCGGTGTTCACCGCGCTGACCCGGCGGCTGTGCGAAGCGGCGCTGCGGGCTGAACTGCGATTGTCCCCCGATGCGCTGACGCCGCTGGTGACGGCGGCGCTGGCGGCGGCGGACTGCCACCGCCCGGCGGTGCTGCGGGTGCATCCCGATGTCCATGTCTGTCTGGAATTGGCCGAAACCCTCCCCCGCGGGAATGACGGGTCGATAGTTGGCGGCATCACCCTCATCGCCGACCCCAACCTCGCCCCCGACGAAATCATCGTCGACGGCCCCGCCTATCGCCTCGAAACCTCACTCGCCGCGCGCCTCGCCGCCATGGTCGAAGCGCTGTGAGCGCGACCGAAATTCTGGCGACCGTGGCTGCCGCCGCGCGCCCCGTCGCGCCGCCAACGCTGGGGGGTGGTCGCGTCACCGCATTCGATGGCAGCGTCATCGAGGCCGAGGGGTTGGCGTGCGAGGCGGGCGCGCTGGCGCGCATCGGGCTTGCAGGCGGCCTTGCCGAGGTTACCGGTTTTCGCCACGATCGCGCCCTGCTGATGGGGCTCGACCGGCTCCCCGACATAGCGCCCGGCACCATGGTCCGGCTGGCGGCGCGGGTGCGCACGGCGCAGACCGGGCCGGAGTTGCTGGGGCGGGTCATCGACGGCCATGGCCGCGCCGCCGATGCTGGCCCGCCGGTCGTCACCCGCGCCAAGCGCCTGCTCGATCCGCCGCCGCTCGATCCCGCCACACGCGCTCGCGTTACCGAAGCAATGCCCAGCGGCGTCCGGCTGATCGATGCGCTGCTGACGCTGGGGCGCGGGCAGCGCGTCGGCGTCATGGCGGGCAGCGGCGTCGGCAAGTCCGTACTGCTCGGCCAGATCGCGCGCCATGCAAAGGCCGACGTCACCATCGTCGCGTTGATCGGGGAGCGCGGCCGCGAGATTGCCGACTTCATCGATACCGAACTTGCCGGACCCGCCCGTCAGCGCATCGTCACCATCGCCGTCCCCGCCGACGCGCCGCCGCTGCTGCGCATCACCGGGGCGCGGCGCGCGCTGGCCATCGCCGAACAGGTCCGCGCCGACGGCGGCCATGCGCTGGTCATTCTCGACAGCCTGACGCGCATCGTCCACGCCCAGCGCGAGGTCGCCCTGGCGCGCGGCGAGGCAGCAGGCGCGGGGGGATTGCCGGGCTCGGCGCTGGCGCTGATCGCGGGCCTGGTCGAACGCGCCGGGGGCGACCGAGCGGGTGGCGGCGCGATCAGCCTGATCGCCACCGTCCTCGCCGACGCCGACAATATGAACGACCCCATCGTCGATGCGGCGCGCGGCGTGCTCGACGGGCGTATCGTCCTCGACCGGTCGCTGGCGGCACGCGGTGTTTATCCCGCCATCGACATCGCCGCGTCAATCAGCCGGACGATGGCCGATTGCGCGATGCCCGATCACCTGAGCGCCGCGGTGCGTGTCAGGCGGATGGTCGCGCTGATCGAGGCCAATCGCGATCTGGTGCTGATGGGCGCCTATCCCCCGGCAGCGACCCGGCGCTTGACGCCGCGCTGGCCCGGCAAGCGGCGATCGAGATGTTCCGGATGCAGGGCCGCGCCGAGGTGGCCGACTGGGCGACGACGCTGGTCGCCCTGCAGGATCTGGCGGCATGAGCGCGCGGACGATGGCGCGGCTGGCAGCAGTGCGCCGGGTGCAGGCCCGGTTGGCATTGGCGGCACTGGCAGCAGCGACGCGCGAGGCTGCAGCCAATCGGGTGTTGGCGGGCCGCGTGGCTGCACTGCTTGCCGATGCCCCCGGTGTTGCGGGCCCGACTGCCGCGGTCGATCTCGCGGCTGGAGCGATGGGGCGCGAGCGGCTGCGCGTGACCGCTGGCCGCATCGCCGCGCGCCAGACCGAACGTGACGCACACCGCACTGCCGCCGCCGAACGCGCCGCTCATGCCGATGCCGCTGCCGCCGCCGCCGAGCGACGCCGCGACGAGATAATGGCGGAGGCGCGGCGATGACGGCGGTATTGGCGCTGGCGGTGCTGAATGTGCCGGTCGGCGCGACGCTATCCGCCCGGCCTGGAACAGTGCGCGCCACCACGTCGCCGCCGGGGTTTGCGGCGGTGCTGGCGCAGACGGGGAATGTCAGCGCCACCGTGCTGCCGGGGTTGGAGGAGAGATCATCCGGCCCTGTGCTGGGCGACCGGCTATCCGTGTCCGGCGTGCCGGGACCTGCGGACACGGTCGACCGGCCTGATCCAGCGCTGTCGGCGATCATGCCGGTTGCGATGGCCGCCCCAGTCGCGGTTCCCCGTCCGCCAGCAATTGGGGCGATCGGGGGTCATCGCGACGACCCAACCGCCGCTGCCGCTGCTGTCGCGGCTGAGCCCGTCGTTGCCGCAGGGCCGCAACTTCCAGCAGCTGCGACGCCAACCGCGACTTCCGCCCCACCTGCGATCACCGTCGCCAAGCCAGCCGCCCCGCCGCAGGCAATTGACGTCATCGCGAACGACCTTGCAGCGACGATTCCCGATACTGTCGCCGCCCCTGACCTGCCGCATGCACTCCCGCTAACAGCGCCGGATCAGTTGGTGTCGGCCGAGCCAGCGGCACCAGCCCCGGCCGCGCACCGCGCTCTGTGGGGCGGCAAGCCCGTCGCGCACAACCATCCGACCCCGGATCTCGTCCCCGCCTCCGTGTTGCGGCCAGCGTCGCCCAAGCCACCAGCAGCTTTGCGTCCCCGGCCAGCCGATATTCCGCCCGATTTGCCGGACACAGCCACAATCCAGCCGTTCGCTGTGCCCCCCGCTCTGGCTGTGCCGCCAGTAGTCCCGTCGCCTGCGATAGCCCCGGCAGGCACCACCCCTGCGTCCACGCCAGCGGGTGAGCCACATCCCGAACTGCCGCGCATCGCTGTCGCTTCGCTCTCTGACCCATCCGCGCGCGTCGCCCCCGACCCGGCGGTCACCACGGTGTCACCGCCCGAGCCCGTCCCCCCAGCGCCTGCGGCACCCAGCGACACCCCAGCGCCCAGCGCGTTGGTTGTCGCTGCCGCCGCGCCCGCCCATTCGGCGATTGCCGCCATCGCCGTCGCCGGTCCCGCTCCAGCGGTATCTGCGCAGCCATTCTCTGCACCTCCGCCGCAACTACCCCCCAGCGTGCGCGCGGCATCCTTAGTGCCCGCCCCTCGTCCGGCCCGGCAGGCCCGGCCCCTCGACGCCACCGCGCTCCCTGCCTCTGCCACGCCCGCCCCCACCGCACCCCCGGCCCCTGACAGCCCGACGCGCATCGAAGTGCCGCTTCGGTCCGAATTCCCGCTTCCCCTCCACGAACAGACGGTTCGCTCCGACCGCCTTGGTGACGTCACGGTGCGGGTTGACGGGGCGAGCGACGCGCTGACGGTGCGGCTTGGCATCGACGCGCCGGTGCTGCCGGTCGCCGTCGCCGATGCGCCGCGCCTGGTTGCTCAGCTCGCCGCCGAACTCGCCGCCGCCGGCCACCGGCTGCACAGCCTCAGCTTCGATACGCCGGCCGGCGGGCAGGGCCGCCAGGGCCGTGACGCGCCGCCGCCAACCCCCGCGCGCGCCTGGTTCCGCGTCGACGATGCGCCAGCCTCCGCGCCCGACCCTGCCGCCCACCGCTACGCCTGAAGGATGATCCGATGAGTGCCGCCCTCACCACCGCCGACCCCCCCGAAAAGAAAGCCAAAAAGCCCAAGGGCGGCGGCCTCGGCATGATCGGTGTCTTCCTGTGCTGCGTTATCGGCGCGGCGGCGGGCGGGGCCGGAGCGCTGGTCGGCATGGCCAAATTCGCCCCCGGCCTGATCGGCGCGCATGCCGAAGCCCCTGCCGCCCCGTCGCCCGCCGCTGCCCCGACGGCGCTCGACTATATCGAGATCGACAACGCCTTCACCTCCAACCTCAGCGACACCGGGCGATACCTGCAGGTCCGCATTTCGGTCTCCAGCGACGGCGGGCCCCCGGTCGCCGCCGCCATCGTCAAGCACAAGCCGGCGATCGTTTCGGCAGTGCTCAGCGTCCTCGGCGAACTGGGCGAGGCCGATGTCGCCGACCGCGCCGCCAAGGACCGGCTGCGCGCCAAGATCCGCACCGCCATCAACGAGGTGCTCAACCGCAACGCCGGCGTCAGCGGGGTGCGCGAAGTGTTCATCGTCAGCCTGGTCGTCCAATGATCGAGATCGCCCCCGCAGATGAATTTGGCGTACCGCAGCCCGCGCCCGCCTATCAGCCATCGCCGCGTATTCGCGATCAGCCGTCGCCGCCAGCCGTGCGCAGCTTTCTGCCGGCCGTCAGCGAACACGCCGACGCGGCCGACCCGGCGCGCTTCACTCGGCTTGCCGCCGCAGTCGGCGCGGCGCTGGCGGCGCTGGCCGGAACCGATTGCTCCGCCGAACCCGTCGGATGCGACCGCGCCGAGGACTGCGACGGCGCTACCAGCGCCGCGTCCGCATCGCTTGCCGCCCTGCTTGTCGCGGTGCGCTTCGGTGGCGGCACCGGGGAGCCACCCTTGCCCGGTGGATCGGCGGTGCGGCGGATGCGCACGCGACTGGCGGCGCGGCTCGATGCACTGGCGGCCGAACATTGGCCGCACGATGTACCGACGCCGGGCGTGAGCCTGTCGGTCGCCATTGGCGGCGATACGCATATGGTCTGGCTGGCGGCTCCGGCGCGGTCCGAAACACCAGTCGCGGCGGTCCCCGCGATGGCGGCGGCGCTGAACGCGCTGCCGTTCAGGTTGCCGCTCGCGGTGTCGAGCGAGACCGTCGATCTCAGCCGGTTGCTGCCGTTCGTTACAGGGACGATCTGGCCGATTTCGCCGCAGCCTTTGGTGCCGCTGCGCATCGGCGGGCGGCGCATCGCCACGGCGCGGATCGAACCCACCCCCGACGGCCGCCAACAGGCCGTCATCATCCAAAGGGATGCCCGATGAGCGCGATGAATCCCGGCGGCATCACGGCGGCGGCGAGCGATCTGGGGATGCTCGGCGGCATCAAGGTCCGCGTCTCGGTCGAGGTTGGCGCGGTCGAACTGACGCTTGCCGAAGTGATGGCGCTGGAGCCTGGGTCGGTCCACCCACTCGATCGCCGCGTCGACGATCCCGTGGCGGTCCATGTCAACGGGCGGCTGGTCGCACACGGCGAGATCGTTTCGGTCGGCGAGCGGTTCGGCGTGCGGCTGGTCGACATCGTCGCCGGGCTGCCGATGTGAACGACTGGTGGAAACGTCTGCTCCCCGGCGGTACCGGCCCGGCGCGGGTGGTGCAGGCGCTGCCGCTGGGCGGCGGGTCGCGGTTGCTGGTGGTGGAGTTTGGTAGCGCGCAGGTGCTGGTCGGGCAGGGGCGGGGGGGATTGGTCGTCCTGCATTCGCAATCCGTCGAAGGCAGTGCGATAGCCGCATGACCGCGCCTACTCTCGCCCAGTCCATCCCGACGCTGTCGTCGTCGATCCAGATCATCCTGCTGCTGTCGGCACTGACCGTTCTCCCGGCGGCGGTGCTGATGATGACCAGCTTTACCCGCATCATCGTCGTGCTTGCGATCCTGCGGCAGGCGCTGGGGCTGGGGCAGTCGCCGCCGAACCAGCTGCTCGTCGGGCTGGCGCTGCTGCTGACGCTGTTCGTCATGCGGCCGACGCTCGATGCTGTCTATGCGAACGCCTATCAGCCGCTGATGGCGGGGAGCATCCCGTCCGAAACCGCGCTGGCCCGCGCGGGGGGCAGTTTCAAGGGCTTCATGCTCGGCCAGACGCGGGCGAAGGATCTGCAGCGCTTCGCCGAACTCGGCCACGCTGGGCCGTTCGCCAAACCCTCCGACGTGCCGCTGACCATCGTGCTGCCCGCCTTTGCGGCGAGCGAATTGAAGACCGCGCTGCAGATCGGTTTCGTCATTTATCTGCCGTTCCTCGTAATCGATCTGATCGTCGCCAGTGTGCTGATGTCGCTGGGCATGATGATGGTGTCGCCGATGACGGTGTCGCTGCCGGTCAAGCTGGCGCTGTTCGTCTCGATCGACGGCTGGACGCTGGTCATGGGGTCGCTGGCGCGGAGTTTTGGCACATGACCGCCGACGATGGCGCGCTGGCCGATGCGGCGCGGGAGGCGATCGGGCTGTTCGCGGGTACGGCGACGATGCCGCTGCTGCCGGTGCTGGCGGTGGCGCTGATCGTCGGGGTCATCCAGACCGCGATGTCGATCAACGAACAAACGCTGAGCTTCCTGCCAAAAGTTGCGGCGTTGGCGCTGGTGCTGGTCATCGGCGGCGGCATGGCGATGCGCGAACTCGGCGACTTCGCCACCAGCAACCTGACGGCATTGGTCGCGGCGCTGCACGGCCAATGATCGCCCCGGCCATCCCCGATGGCCTTGAGCCACTCGCCCGCCTCGCCATACTGACGATACGTCCGCTGACGGCGCTGACGCTTCTGCCGCCCTTTGCTGGAGAGGCGTTGCCATGGCGGGCGCGGCTGGGGCTGGCGGTGGCGCTGGCGGTATTCGGCATGACCTACGCCCCAGCCGTTGCGGTGGGCGGCGAAGTGCTGGCGGGCGAGGTGCTCGCCGGGCTGCTGACCGGCCTCGGTCTCGCAGCGGCGTTTGCGGCGGCGACCTTTGCGGGGGAGACGGTCGGGCAGATGCTCGGCCTGGGGTTTGCGGCGTTTGCGGGGCCGGGCGGTGCGCCGACGGCGGTTGCGGGGCTGTATGCCATGCTGATGTGGCTGGCGTTGCTGACCACCGGCGGGCTGGAGCATTGGTTCGCGCTGATGACGGCGGGCCATGCGGCGGCACCGGGGGCGTTGTGCGATGGCGGGGCGGCGGAGGCGGCGCGGCTGGGGGCGGCGCTGTTTGCCGACGGCGTGCGGCTGGCGCTGCCGTTGGTGGCGGCGCTGCTGCTCGGCAATCTGTTGCTGGCGGTGATCACGCGGTCCGCACCGCAGCTGGGTGGCATGGCGCTCGGGCCGGTCGGGCTGATGCTTCTGATGCTGCTCGCGCTGCCCTTGGTGTGGGACGATCTGCTGCTGCGGGCCGGGAATGTGCTGGGGGGCCTGCTCGGTGGCTGACGCATCCGAAAAGACCGAAGCCCCGACGCCGCGCCGCCTTGAACAGGCGCGCAAGGATGGGGAGGTCTGGCAGCCCAAGGAGATGTCGCCCGCGGTCGCCATGGTCACCGGGGCGCTGCTGCTGACGGTGGGCGGCGGCGCGGCTTGGGCGACGCTGACGCGCTATCTGGCGGCGGCGCCGTCCGATCCGGGGGCCGAGATGGGGCTGGCGAGTGTCGCCCGCGCACCTGCCGGGATCGGCATTGGCGCGGCGGGTGCTGCGGCGGTCGCCGCCATTGCGACCGGGCTGGCGGTATCGCACGGCGCGAACTGGCTGCGGCTGACCCCCAAGTTCGGTCGTCTGAACCCCATCGCCGGGCTGGGGCGGATCGTGTCGAAGGACGGAGCGATGGCGGCGGGGTTGGCGGTGCTCAAGCTGGCGGTGTTGGCGACGACGGGGTTTGCGTTGTTCCGCCCCGAACTGCCGCATCTGCTCCGATTGGACGGCAGCGACTGGAGCAGCGTCGCCGCCGCCGTCTCGCGGCTGACGCTGTTCGCCGCCGTCGCGCTTGGGCTGATCGCCGCTGCCGAAGGCTGGTCCTCGTTCCGCAGCTTTCGCGCCAAGCTGCGCATGTCCCCCGACGACATTCGCCGCGAACGCCGCCAGGACGATGGCGCCCCCGAATTGAAGGCGCAGATCCGCAAGGCCCAGATTACCGCCGCCTCGCGCCGCATGAAAAAGACGTTGGCCGAGGCGACGGTGGTGGTGGTCAACCCGGCGCATTTTGCCATCGCGCTGCGCTACCGTCCCGGCGTCGACGCTGCCCCGGTGCTCGTCGAAAAGGGCCGCGAGATCACCGCTGCCGCCATCCGCGCCGTCGCCGCCGAGTTCGCCATCCCCATCGTCCGCGCGCCCCGCCTGGCCCGCGCCGTCTATTTCACCGGGCGCATCGGCGACACGGTGCGCGAGGAACTGTTCGGCGCGGTCGCCATCGTCATCGCCTATGTGTTGAGCTTCGATGCGCCGGACGCGCCGCCGTCGGTTGCGGTCCCTCGCGATTTCGATTTCGACGAGACCGGAGCACGCCGCAAGCCCGGCACCCCCGCGCCGTTATAGCTCGGTCATGCCTTCGATCCTCACTACCCTTGGCGTCGGTTCGGGCATCGACACGACCGCGTTGATCGACAGTCTGGTCACCGCCGACGCCAGCACGCAGCGCACCGCGCTGACCAGGAAAACGACGGATCTTGACGCCCGCATCTCGGCCATGGCGCAGCTCAAGTCCGCGACCACCAGCATCGCCTCGTCGCTGGCGGCGCGGGTGTCGGCGGGCAATCTGGGCGTCCAGGTGGCGAGCAGCGACAGTACGACGCTCGGCATCGCGCGCCTGGGGGTAGGGCCGCAGGCGGCGTTCGACAGCAATGTTACCGTCGATCTGCTGGCGGCCGGGCAGCAGCTTAACGCAAGCAAGCTGGCGACTGGTGCGACGGTGGGGCTGGGGACGCTGACCATCGCCACCGGGACACGCACCACGACCGACACCGGTTTCAGCTTTGCCGCCGGGGCTACGCCGCCGGTAGCGATCACTATCACCGCCGCCAACAACACGCTCGCCGGCCTGCGCGATGCGATCAACGCCAGCGGTGCCGGGGTGCGCGCCTCGATCGTCAGCGATGTCGATGGCGGCAGTTTGGTGTTAAAGGGCGCAACCGGCGCCACGAGCGCCTTCTCCCTGACCGCTGCGCCAGCCGATGGGGACACCGGTCTCGCGCGCTTCGACTACCGCCCCGATGCCGCCGCGCTGACGCTGACGCAAAGCGCGCAGGATGCCCAGCTTCACGTCGACGGCGTCGCCATCCGCCGCGCCAGTAACACCGTCGACGACGTCATCCCCGGCGCGCGGCTGACGCTGAACACCGCTGCCCCGACGCAGGCGGTGCGGATCGTCGGCCAACGCGACGGCAGTGGGGCGTCGTCGGCCTTGTCCGATCTCGCCGATGCGCTGTCGGCGCTACGTTCGCTCGTCGGCAGCGACCGCCAGAACGCCAACAGCAGCACCGGCGCAGCTGCGGGACCGTTGTCAGGCGACGCCAGTGCAGCAAGTTTCGACAGTCGACTGGTGGCGCTGCTGTCGGCGCCGGCAGAAACTGGCGGGCTGACGCTGCGCGACTGCGGTCTCAGCATTGCCCGCGACGGTAGCATCGCCTTTGACCGAGCACGGCTCGATGTGCTTGGCGATACCCGCGCCGCCGATGTTGCCGCGCTGATCGGCGGGTTGGGCACTGCGACGGCGGGCCACACCACACCCCTGTCCGCGCTGAGTACCATCGCCGATACCGCCACTGCCGGCTACACGACCCGCAAGACGACGGTGACGGCGGACAGCGCCAAGCTCGACGCGCACAGTGCGGCCTATCGCGCCCAGCTGGTCGCCCAATATGCGGCGATGGAAACGGCAGTGGCCGCGTCGAAAGCGGTCGGCAGTTTTCTGACCGAACAGATCAAGGCGTGGCAGCAAACCGGGAATTAGGGTCACGCCGTCCCGATGTTCAGCCGTCGCATCTTTTCAATCAGCGTCGTGCGCTGCAGCCCCAGCAGCTTGGCCGATGCCGCAATGCCCCCACCCGAACGGCTCAGCGCGTCCAGGATATACGCCTGTTCGACCTCGGCCAGCACGGTCTTCAAATTGACCGGCGCGGCGACGGCGTTGGGGCGATCGTGCCACGACGTCTCCGGAACGGCGCGGACCCGCCGCTGTTCGGGCCGCAGGATGGTGTCGATCAAATCACCGCCAATATGCTGCCCCGGATGCAGCGCCCTCGCCCGGTCGACAACATTCTTCAATTCGCGGACATTGCCCGGCCAGTCATGCCGCCGCAGTGCCGCCAGCGCGTCCGGGTCGAAGCCCTGACCGTCGGCGAAGTGTTCGACCAGCGCTGGGATATCCTGAGGCCGGCTGGCAAGCGACGGCATTTCGATCCGCACCACGTCGAGCCGGTAGAGCAGGTCCGACCGGAACCGCCCCGCCGCCACCGCCGCGTCCAGATTGACGCTTGTTGCAGCGACCACCCGTGCGCCAACTGTCACCGGCAGCATCCCCCCGACGCGTTCGACAACCCGTGTTTCCAGCAGCCGCAGCAGCTTGACCTGCATCTCGACACCCATGTCGCCAAGCTCGTCGAGAAACACCGTGCCCCGGCCCGCCGCTTCGAAGCGTCCGGCGCGCGCCTTGACTGCGCCGGTGAACGCCCCCGCTTCATGGCCGAACAATTCGCTTTCCAGCAGGTCGCGCGGCACGGCGGCGCAATTCAGTGCGATGAATGGCTGCACCCCGCGTTTGCCGCGCTGATGCAGCAGCCGCGCGACGATGTCCTTGCCGCTGCCCGACGGGCCGGTAATCAGCACGCTGGCATCGGCGTCGGCGAGCTGATCGATCTGACGGCGGATTGCCGCGATGACCGGACTGTCGCCAATCAGCACTGCAAGGTCAGGAACGATAGAAGCGGGCCGGGACATTGCGCAAAAACCTTTCGGCGCTACACGGTGACGCGACCCAGCCATCCCTCCAAACGACATTGATGTTTTATGACAATCCACAAACTATCCCCGATTGAATCGCGCCCGAAATGAATGCAAAAGGATTGTATTCGGCAGTTTAAGACAGGTTAAAGGTAATTAATGAATAATCGGATTGGCGTTGTTCTTGGCGAAATTGCTCTGAAGGGTGAAATCAGCGGCTGGCAGTTGATAGCGGGCGATGGGCAGACCAATGGCGACGCCTGGCTCGCCGATGCGGATTATGGCGGGACCGTCCCCGCCGGAGCGCCGCTGGTCGTCGTCGTTGGTGATGGCGACAGCGTGCCGCTGGCGCTGCTCGATCAAGCCGACGCCTGGGTTTTGCCGGGCGATCCGCCAGCCACCATCGCACGCCTGCTGACGGCGGCGGTGGCGCCCCGCGGGCTTCAGGTTGCGGACCTGTCCGACAATACCGCCGCCGCCATCGGTGCGCTGTCCGCCGAAGCCAGCCGCATCGCCGAAGCCCTGCAGAACATCGCGGCGCGCGAGATTTCCGCCGCGCCCCAGCCCGTCACCGCTGCGACCGTGCGCCGCCTGATCCGTCTGCGCCGTGAGCGCGACCGCTTCCTCCCCGCCATGCTGTTCGCCGATCCGGCGTGGGACATGCTTCTCGATCTGATGGCGGCGCGGCTGGAGGGTATCGATGTGCCGATCAGCAGCCTGTGTATCGCAGCGGCCGTCCCGACCACGACCGCGCTCCGCTGGATCCGCACCCTCAGCGAGGCGGGATTGTTCGAAAGACATGCCGATCCCACCGATCAGCGGCGCTCGCACATCAGGCTGACCGATGCCGCTGCCGATGCGGTCCTGGGCTGGCTGCGGCTGTTTATTCAGACCCCGCGCTGACCCGGTCGAGCAGCGCCTGGACCGGGGCCAGCGACGCTGCCGGGGCCTCTTCCATCGGGATATGGCCGACGCCTTCGAGGATCGTCACGCTGGCGTTCGGCAGC
Organism: Sphingomonadales bacterium; assembly: GCA_038211945.1. Taxonomy (GTDB): domain Bacteria; phylum Pseudomonadota; class Alphaproteobacteria; order Sphingomonadales; family Sphingomonadaceae; genus Sandarakinorhabdus. The sequence continues at coordinate 6,464 of JBBQVA010000026.1, read as the reverse complement.
CGCGCCTTGAACCACGCGGCGGAGGCGACGGGAATAAGCTTGTCCTCGCGGCCCCAGACGATGGCGGCGGGGACCGGCAGCGCGGTGTCCGGAGCACGGGCTTCGTGCGGATAACCGGCGAACCGCGCCATCGTCGCCTGGCGGTTGCCGGGATAGCGCAGCAGTTCCCAATAGCGGTCGATCATTGTCGGAGTGACGACCGATTGCACGGCGACGGTCTGATGGAGTGAATCGGCGATCATCGACCGTGGCGTGATCGACGTTGCGATCGTCCGAACGCCCGGCATCAGCGCGATGCGGAAGCCGATCGGCAGCTTGCGCTGCCCCGGATCGGGCTGACCCCCAGCATCGACCAGGATCAGCGCGGCGATCTGTTCAGGGTGGCGATGGGCATAGGTCCAAGCGATGCCGCCGCCCATCGAATTGCCGCCGATGGCAAAGCGCGTCAGCTTTTCGCGCGCCGCGATCAATTCGACGACCGTCGTGAACGCCTCACGCCCATATTGCCCCGACGGTGCCGGGCTGGACAGGCCATGGCCCGGGAAATCGAAACTGATGACCCGGTAACGCCCCTTGAGCGCCGCCACCCAGGGCTCCCAGGTGTGGACCGAGGCGTTGGAGCCATGCAGCAACAGCACCGGAAAGCCGTCGCGCGGTCCTTCATCGCGGAGGTGAATGATCTGGCCGGGCGTGATCTCGACATATTGCGATGCCGGGCTGCCATATTTGGCGCGGAGATCCGCGACCGGGACATCGGGGGTGCGGAACACCGCCCAGGCGACGACCAGAATGGCGACAATGGCGATGGCCAGGCGGAGCGGCCAGCGCCTCATGCTGTAAGCCGCTCGATCCGCAGCGGCAGGCCATCCTTGGGGCGGGGAATCGGGAACATCTGGAAATCGCAGGCATAACCGGCATCGAGCACGATGCGGTTCTCGGTGAGCAATGCGAACAGGAACGCCTTGGCCTGCATATAGGCAAAGTGCAGCCCCAGACACATGTGCGCACCGCCACCGAACGGCACCCAGGCATATTTGTGGCGGTTCCGAACCTGTTCGGCCGAAAAGCGCATCGGGTCGAAGCGGTCGGGGTCAGGCCAGATATCGGGCAGCCGGTGGGAAACCATCACGTTGATCCCGACATGCGACCCGGCCGGAATGTGATGGTTCATAAAGACAAAGTCCTTGAGCGCGCGGCGCGGCGTCGACGGCACCGGCGGGATCAGTCGCAGGGCCTCCTTGAACGCCATCTCGGTCAGCTCGAGCTTGCCGAGCGTTTCATAGGTCAGTTCGCCTCCTGTTTCGGCCTTGACCGCCATGATCTCGGCGCGGACCTTGTCCTGCCACTCCGGGTTCTTGCCGAGGAAATACACCGTCGAGGTCAGCGACGAGGTCAGCGTATCGTGCGCCGCCATCATCAGGAAGTTCATGTGATCGATGATCTCCTGGTCGGTCAGCTGGACGCCATCATCGTCGGTGGCGTTGCAGATCGCGGTGAAGATATCCTGCCCCTTGGCACCGCGCCGTTTGGAGATTTCACGCCCGAAGAATTCGCACAGGAACGCCCGTCCCTTCACGCCGCGCCGCATCTGGGTGAACGGCAACGGCTTGCGAACGATGCCCACCGACGCCATCACCATGTCGACAAAGGCGCGGTTGACCTTCTTGGCTTCCGGCCCCCATTCCATGCCAAGGAACGACGCGGCAGCCAGATCGAGCGTCAGAGATTTGATTGCGGGATAGAATTTGAACTGGCCGCGCGATGACCAGTCGGCGATGCCGCGCCCGATGCCTGCATTCAACTGACCCAGATAATGCTTCATCGGCTCGGGCTTAAACGCCACGCCCAACGCCTTGCGGTGAACGCGGTGCTGATCGAAATCCATCAGCATCAGGCCCTTGGGGAACACAAGATTGAGCACCGGCCCCCAGCCGAGTTCGGATGAGAAGATTTTGTCCTTGTTGAACAGCACCAGCTCGTTGGCTTCGGGACCGATCAGCGAAACGCCCCAGCCGCCGAAATCCTGGCGACGGAACACCCGGCCAAAGCGTTCGGTCATCCGCTGCGACACGCCCAGCGGGTCGCGCATGAAGTCGATTGTGCGCAGCGCACCGATCCTCGCCGGGTTCAGGCCGGGAACATGGGTCAGCTGTTCGAACGACACTTCGGGAAGATCGGCGGGAACAAAGCTCGCAGCGGCGGTAATCGCGTTCATCTGTCAGCTCCGGAGAATGCGGAGTAGCGATACGCGTTTACGCTTTTAAGCGCAACTCAGCAAAACGCGGTCGCCGTGATGAAAACTTTTTGTGACGACGCGGATTCGCGATTGAAATGCGCTAGTCTTCGTTCATATTTGCCAAGGGCAAATCGGACGGGGCGACGATGCAAAGAACATGGTTGGTCGGTGCACTGCTGGTCGTGGCGACGTCGGCGGCTGCAGTCGAATCGAGCAGCGTCAAGGTTGTTGGCTGGGCCCGTGGCGCGGTGGTGAATGTCTACACCCAGCAAGGCGCGTTGCGCGGCAGCCAGAACCTCGCAACCGTCAACATCGTAGGATCGCATCCCTTTAATCCAGAATATAACATCATCGATATCGGCGAGGGCCGCTGGGTGCTGCGCGACGATCTGAAGCTTGAGCCATGCAAAACCTCATCGTCGGTCTCCACCGGAAAGCCAGGGTCGGTGCCGCGCACCGGCTTCGCTTCGGGGGCCGAGTGTCAGTAGCCCGGCGCGGCGTTCGGCGCCGCTTTTTGTCAACCACCGCCATGGGCATTACTGCCCTGCTGTTGTTGACCGGGGCAGGCGCGGCACCGCCACCGCCCGTGCCGCCTCCGCTTCTGGCTCCCGCTGAACCGGATCCGCCGGTCGTGCTTAACAAGGATTTTGCTAAGGAGCTTGGCAAAGGCAGGTTGATCGAAACGATCGAAGCGCGCGGCAAGTTCGCAACAATATCGCCGACCGATGTGCCGTTTAAGCCCTTTGCCGCCGCAAGCGTCACCGCGCCGGTCGCTGTCGAGATGATAAACGGCGTCGAATTCGTCAACGCGCCCGTCGCACAGGCGATGTGCCAGGCAATCGTCAACCGGTTGCTCGACGGTTGGAAGGGCCCACGCCCGGTCATCACTGTCCGCATCACCGCGCACAAATCCGCCCACGGCGAAGGCAAGAATGGCGGGTTGATGGAAATCGGCATCGGCACGTTCAGTACCGACAAGACCTATGGCGTCTATTCGACCGACGAACTGGCGCTGCTGCTGGGTCATGAACTGGCGCATTTTTTGCTCGGCCATATCGAAAGCCGACGGGCTATCGAAGGCGTCGCCAAACTGCTCAGTGTCGCGGCATCGTCTTATGTGACCTATGGTCAGGTTAGCAAAAGCCATGTCGTCGGCAAGCAGTTGCAGATCGTTGCCGATCCGCACGCGGTGCGGCAGGGATTGATTGGTCGACTGGCAAGTGAATCGCTGATCACCGATCTGCTGGTGCCGAGCTTTGGCCGCAGCAAGGAGCTCGACGCCGACAAGTTGGGCATCGATCTGGCTCGCCGCGCCGGTTATTCGGTCACGCCCGGAACGGCGGCCGACTTTTTCTCACATCAGGCTCCCGACGAAGCGGGCGACGCGGCACGCACCAGGGCGCTGGGTTTTGTGCTCCACGCGCTCGCCCAACAGTCTGCGGCAAGGGCGGGGCAAAAGGCCGGCGGCATGTGGTCCGACGTCGTTTCCAAAGGCAGCGCCGTGCTCGCCGACAAGGCGATCGAGGAAGCGGTGAAGTGGATCATCAAGCGCACGAAGGATCATCCCGACCCCGAACAGCGCCGGGCCTTTGCTGCCAAATATATCGGTGACAATTACAGGGATGGCAGTGACGCCGCTGCGCCCGTCAGCGGCCAGTTGAAAAAGCGCGATACCAGCGTGACGACGCTCGCCGATAGCGCGTCGATGTTGACGCTTGTCGACCATGTCAAAAAGGCGGCCGACGCCCGCGACGGAATTGTCGAAACGTCGATCGACAATCCCAGCGAGGGCGATGCCAATTTGGCTAAGCTGATGAAGCAGGCAAACCTTAACACGCCGGTAGTGAGGGCCGCCGCCGCAGCGCCGCGCAAACCCATAAAAGGCCGCCGCCCAGTGGTCGCCGCCATAACCGCGGCCGCATCGCCGGCAGGGTTCGCCGATGACAACGCCGCCACGACATGGCACGTCCAGGGCATGCTCTATTATGCCACCGGCGATGCCGATAACGCCCGGCGGTCATGGCAAAATGGTCTGAAGTCCGAATATTCCCGGCCCGTATCGGCATTCTACTGGGTGCAGACTTTGACGCCCGAACAGCAGGCCGCCCAACTCCCTGCCGTGATCGAACATTTTTCCAAGACCCTTGGGACCAGCGATGTGGTACTCGATCTAAGTGTCGCCCTGGCGCTGGCGCGCAACGACGTCGCGGGTGCCGAAACGACCGCCGCACGATGCGCGACCTACGATGGTGGCCGACTTTATCCGCGCTGCATATTGTTCCTTGGTTATGATCCCCTCAACAAGGACACGCCGGCCCAAACCCCGGCAGGGATTGCGGCATTTTCAGGTAAAGTTTTTGAAAAAAGCTGGTCGTGGCTGTCAGCGTTCCATGACATTTTCTGATGGTCCGACCGTCGGCTGGATCTCACGCGATGTCACCATGGCGTGAATTGATTTTCGCCCTTGGGATCACACTGATCAGCGAATTCATTGTCCATATCCTCAACCCGTTCGGCATCGAAGAAGCGATAAGCAAGCGGGCGGCGCTCGTGGTTCAGAAGATTGCCGCTCCCTATTATGGCATCCACGACCGCGCCGGAACCGCCGGGCAGCAGCGGGTCACGGTTGTGCTTATCAACGAAAGCGTGGCGACCCGCCCAGCCGACAACACGGTGGTCTGGCCGTTGCCGGTCAACACGCTGATGAACGATGTCGTTGCACCGGTCCTGGCACGGAAACCGGCGGCCGTGTTCATCGATCTGGCATTTCCCAACGCACCGCGTGAAGTGACGCCGGACAGCAATGTCAGTGTTAACGCCAGCCGGGACAAGCTTGTCGCGGAACTGGCAAAGATCGATGGCGGCGACGTCCCGGTCTTTGTGTCCGACGTGTTTGTGGAGAGCCCCGACGCGCGGTGCAAAAACGGTCTGAGGCTTGGTCTGATGGCAGATGCGGCCAGGGCTTCAACATTCAAGGGCGCGGGCAAAATCGCGCTGGTCGACAGCCTCGTCGAAACGAAAACCGGTGGCTATCTGCTTACCCCCGCCGCCATCAGTTGCGACCCGAACGCCGAAACGCGTGGCGACACTGCTGCGCCGCGTATCGCCTCTCCGGCACTGGCGCTGCTGACCGCCTATTGTCGGGATGGCCTGCACGCCGATCTGTGCGGGCAACCACGAATGCGCGCTCTGCTGTCGCGGATACATACTGGCCCACGCCGCCCCGACGGTCTGCAGCCGATTACCGTCACGCCGGCATTGCCTCACGTCTTTGCCATGACCCCGGACGCCGCCGACGAAGCGATCGATCTTCGTTGGGGGACGCGGTTGTCGCCACTGACGATAGCGGCTTACGCCAATCTTCCCGATGCCGCGTCCTGCGCGGCCCAGTTCAAGGCGAACCCGTTCGAGCCACTGATGCTGTTTGCCTCGATGTTCTCCGGCTCCATCGAGCGCCGCACCGAAGCAAGCATGTTCCGACCATGTACCTATATCGATACCATCGGTGCCGACCGGCTCGATAAGACGATCCCTGACTGGCGAGCGCATCGTGAACGCGCGCCGGGTTCACTCACGCCCCGGCTGAATATCGGCAATCTGTTTCTGCGTGATCGCATCGTGCTCATTGGCGTCGACCTCGTCCAGGCGGGTGACAAATATCAGTCGCCGGTGAACGGCGTGATTCCCGGGGTCTACATTCACGCGGCAGCCGTTGAAAACCTTCTGACCCGGGGCGACAGCTTCCCGCGCTCCGAGCCGTCGCCGCTATGGTGGGCGGCCGTCGTCGTCATTTCGACCCTGCTTGTCTTCATCATGCGCCGGTTGTGGGACTGGCTGTGCTCCAAACTGGTCGACACGTTGCCGCCGCTCGGTGAACTCCTCATCGCTCCCATGCTCTACATCGGAGCAGTGCTGATTTTAGGAGGCATAGTGATCGCGCTGCTGTCGCAGACGCCACTGCCGATGGCCGAAATCGCCTTGCCGATCGCTACTCTGCACTTGGCGCTGTTCGCAAAACTGGTCGAGCGCTTTGAACACCGGTTGTCGCATTCGCTGGGCATCGCACACCGCGATTAATTGGTGGAGCTTGACCTGACCCCCGTATTTTACTCCAGTTGAAGCTAGAGTCCGACCCTGACGGAGGGACGGACGATGAAGCGGAAGCGGTTCACGGAAGAACAGATCATCGGGATTTTGCGCGAGGCCGATGCGGGCGCGGTGGTGCTCG
>JBBQVA010000025.1:0-33956 GCA_038211945.1 Sphingomonadales bacterium | reverse complement strand
CACTTGCTCAAGCGCCCGGTCGGTCGCCCCCCAAAACATGTCCAGCGGTTCTACGCCAGCTTCAGCTACCGGGCTGGATCGTGGAGCCGCAAACGCCGTGTAGTGGCCAAGGTGGAATGGCATCCCGGTGAGCTCTATCTGCGGGTTGGCTTTATAGTCACGAACCTGGGCCGGCCAGCCAATCGGGTGGTGCTCTTCTACAACCAGCGCGGCACGGCCGAGCAGTACATCAAGGAAGGCAAGAACGCGGTAAAATGGACCCGCCTGTCATGCCGCGCGATGAAGGCAAACGCGGTGCGGCTTCAGCTTCATGCCCTGGCCTATAATCTGGCCAACTTCCTGCGCACGCTGGCCTTGCCCAAAGAGGTGGAAAGCTGGTCGCTGACAACGATCCGCGAGAAGCTCATCAAGATCGGCGCAAAGGTCATTACCCACGCCCGCCGTACCGTCTTCCAGATGGCCGAGGTCGTGGTGTCCCGCGATCTGTTTGCCAGCATTCTCGCAATGATCGAGGATCTTCGACAACGAACACCGGCGCCATGCTGACGACAATGCCATTCACTAATTTCGGGGACAACGACAGCGGGACCGTGCCCGAAATCCGGACAAACGTGCCAGGAGCAGAGACAAAACGCCTTCGATATGGGCCGGCCACGAACCAACCCGCCGAACCTGCTGGTGACACGCCAAAAAAGGGGTTCCCTTCCCGTTCAGGTGCGCTATTCTGCATGGGAAATCGGGGAAAACAGCCTTCCATCTGGGAAATGTCGATTAAATCTGCGAATCGCAAATTAACGTCAATGTTCACGGCCGGAACAGGTGCCGGGCGAGGGTCGTATCGCCCAGCCTGATGAGGCCGAGACGCTTGAGGTCCACCCACAGCTGCGCAGACGCCGTGGCCAGATGCTGAACGCAAGCGGCAGCAATCGTCTGTTCGGCTTCGGGCCAAGATACAAAGTTTGCCTGACGACGGCATATGGGATTGGCCCGTTGCGAGAGTATCGCTTGCACCGCTGGATGTCGCCACATCAGTGCAGGGCCGTTGCTGACCATGCGACGACAAACATCGCGGTGCGATGAAGTCGGCCACCGGATCGGCGTTGCGACGGCTTGGAACAGCCGCTCGACAACTGCCATCGTGGCCGGATCATACATGTTGATCCTGACGATGTTGAACACATCATCTCGACCCTCTACGGATCGACAAAAGCAGAGCCGTAAGCGCTTATTTGACCTAGTCCAACTGGAACTGGCGGCTTCGCCGCCAGGCCCGTCGGCGGAGCGCTGCCCTCCTGCTGCTCACGCTGCCAGGGACGCAGCATCGTGGGCATGATCCCCAGCTCAACTGCCACCTCAGTCTGCATGCGACCGCTCGTCTCCCACAGCGCAACCGCCTCGCGCTTGAACTCGTCCGTAAACCGACGCTTCTTGGTACTCGCCATCATACACCTCCTGGCTCCGCAGAGCCAATCATTGGTGTCCGTCAAACCGAGGGAAGATCAACCCTGGGCTATCTCAGGTCAAGCTTCATCGTTTCGGCTTATTACCCACCCGGGCTGTTCGATCCGCCTTTTGCTTATCAATATCACAGCGCGTCACACCAAAGCATCATCGACCCGGTGACCGAAAACGACTATGTTGAGAATTATCTGGGTTTCAACGGCGATTTCCTGCCGGCAAACTAACACGCCGCTGAGCTACCGTGTGCGCATCGGCGACGAGGTTCATGGCGCGTTCCAGATCCTGCATTGTTGCGGCGTCAATGATCCGGGTACCTATGCTTACGGCAATCTACGGCCTACGGCGCTGTTCGTCGGGGTCCCCGAACCGGGTGCCTGGGCGTTGATAATCGCGGGGTTCGGTCTTGTCGGTGCGGCAGCGCGGCGGCGAGGCGAGCGCCATCGCCGCATAATTCTGTGAAAGATCGCCGCGGGCTGGCGTTTCGCCTAAGAAACGATCTGTAAAAAATTCCGACACTATGCGGTGAGTATTGGTTAACAGACGCGACCGCGCGCTTTTCCGGATTTGGGCGTAGTATTGGTTTTTCAACGCCGTATCTGCAGCCCGCGCGTCGGCAGTCTTTGGCACGAAATTTGCTCTGAACGGAACGACAGCGGTCGGGGGACGCCGTCCAGCTTTGGCTGGGTGGCTTCAATTGGTGGCTATCGTCCAACCAAATACGGGGTTTGCAAAACATGTTGAATAAAGCAGTTATTCTGGGTCTCGCGGCGCTCGGTCTCGCGTCCGCCAGTGCGGCCTCGGCCACGCAATTTGCCGTCAACGGTAGCTTTGAGGCCGCCAACCCAACGTCCGGCGTGCTTGGCCTTGGTTTTGGCACCGACAGCACATCGATCACTGGCTGGACGCTGGTCGGCCATGGTTTTTGCTGCGGCCTGGCTTGGTATTATCCGACCGGAACCGCAGATAACAACAACGTGACGGCGCAGATCTATGGCCCGCAGAACGGTTCGAACAACGGCTTCGGGCTCAGCCCAGATGGCGGCGCGATGGTCGCCCTCGATGGTGCCGCGACCTTCCAGGCCGAAATTCAGCAGTCGATTTCGGGCCTGGCGGTTGGCAACACCTATCACCTCAGCTTCTATTGGGGTGGCGGTCAGCAATATGGTTTCGGTGGCGCAACGACCGAAAAGTTCACCTATGGCTTTGGCGCCGATTCGTTCGACACGGTGACGGTTGCCAATCCGGAAGCGGGCTGGAGCGGCTGGCAGCATGTCACGCACAGCTTCACCGCGACGAGTTCGACGCAGGTTCTGTCGTTTCTCGCCACCGGGACCCCCGATGGCCAGCCGCCGTTTTCGGTGCTCGACGGCGTTTCGTTGACCGGCGGTGTGCCGGAAGCCGCGACCTGGGCGATGCTCGTGGCGGGCTTCGGCCTCGTCGGTGCCGCCGCGCGGCGTCGCCACGCCGCAGTCGCCTAAAAGCGATCCGATCTGTTGCGGAAAGGGCGCCAGAAATGGCGCCCTTTTTGTTGGCATTGCCCGTTCGTTCGAATGCCGCTGTGCTGTTGAAATGCGTGTTGACCGGCGATGAATCGTAGATTAATGATATTTTAAGTACGGGCGCCATTGTAGGGGAGTATTAGTATGTCGATCATGGCTATCAAAACGAGCGCAATAGCGCTTGGCATGGCGGCGGTCGCTGGCCTGGGTTTCACGGCTCCGGCGTCTGCATCCAACCTCGTCCAGAATGGGACGTTTTCGGCTCTTGATTACGGCAGCTATAACAGCGTCTTCATCCGCGATTCGAACACCAAGCTCGCCAATTGGAACTATTATGCCTCGCCGGGCCGCAACAATGGTGTGTCGGCGGTGCTGACCCCGGGTGCGGCGACCGGTTCGGGCTTCAGCGATTTCAACACCTATACCTGGAAGCTGTGGGATTCGTCGAACGGCGGCACCGGCACCATCCCGGTCAATCCACCGAGCGGCGCCAACAACATCTGGGCTTCGGACAGCGCCTATGAAAATCAGTCGACGCTGGGTCAGACGATCAGCGGGCTGAATGCGGGCCGCACCTACGAAGTCACCTTTAACTGGGCAGCGGCGCAGTTGCGCTTCCCCGATGGTCATTTGTGGAATGGCGACACGACAGATTATTGGTCGGTCAATCTGGGCGGAACCATCGACGGTAACCAGCTGGTTACTGGCGGTAGCACGCAGAACACGTCGATCATCAGCCTGCCCGAACATCATTTCAGCGGCTGGCAGTCGGCCAAGGCGCGCTTCGTCGCCACGGGGTCGGTCGAAGATCTGTTCTTCACCTCGATCGGCACGCCGCCAACGGGTGCGCCGCCGTTCGCGCTGCTCGACAATGTCGCCTTGGTCGCCGTCCCGGAAGCCGCCACCTGGGTTATGCTGGTTGCCGGGTTCGGCCTTGTCGGCGCGGTTGCCCGTCGCCGTCGGATGGCTGCCACCGCTGCCTGAACCAGCTGGCATCAACGATCGGAAAGGGGCACCAGCGATGGTGCCCCTTTTCATGTCCCGCGCCTTTGCCCTTAGCCGTTCATCGCGCTAAGAGCCGCCATGCACATCCACCCGCTGGTTGCCGATACCGCGACCCTTGCCGCACTTTGCGACCGTCTCGCCCAGGCCGATTTCGTCTGCGTCGATACGGAGTTCATGCGCGAAAACACCTATTACCCCGATCTCTGTCTGGTCCAGGTCGCCTCGCCCGACGAAGCCGCCGCCATCGATCCCAAGGCGGCGGGTATCGATCTCGCGCCGCTATTGAAGCTGCTGGTCGAAGATGAGGTGCTGAAGGTCTTCCATGCCGGCGGGCAGGATCTGGAGATCATCTATAACTTGACTGGCAAGACGCCGCAGCCGATGTTCGACACCCAGATTGCGGCCATGGCGCTGGGGCTGGGCGAGCAGATCGGCTACACCAACTTGGTTGCCGCCTATTCGGGGCATCAGGTCGACAAGGGCGCGCGGTTCACGGACTGGGCGCGGCGGCCATTGAACGACCGCCAGCTCGATTATGCCATCGGCGACGTCACCCATCTGGCGCTGCTGTTCCCCAAAATGCTGGAAAAGCTGCGCAAAAATGGCCGCGGCGAGTGGCTCGACGACGAAATGGCGCGCGCTGGCGACCCGGCGACCTATGCCAACGACCCCGAACGTGCGTGGCAGCGCCTGCGCCTGCCGAGCCGCAAGGCTGAGACTTTGGGCAAGCTGAAAGCGCTGGCGCGGTGGCGCGAGCTGGAGGCGCAGGACAAGGATGTGCCGCGCGGGCGCATCGTCAAGGATGAAACGCTGGGCGATCTGGCCGGGTCTCCGCCCAAGTCGCAGGCCGATCTCGCCAAGGTGCGCGGCCTGTCGGCGGCGTGGGGGGCAAACGGCATCGGCGCGCGGTTGATGACGGCGCTGGAGGCGGCCGAGCCGTTGCCGGCCGACGAAATGCCGGTCCGCGAGGCACAGCGCCCCGGCCTGTCCAGCGAAGGCGCGCTGATCGCCGACCTGTTGAAACTGCTGCTCAAAATCCGCTCGCGCGAAACTGGCGTCGCCCCCAAGCTGATCGTACGTGGCGAGGAGCTCGACGCGTTGGCCGCAGGCGTGCGCGACGGACTGGCGATCCTGGGCGGCTGGCGCTTCGATGCGTTCGGCCGGGACGCGCTGGCGCTTGTCGAGGGACGGCTGGGGTTTGCGGTTGAGGACGGGCGGATGGTGATGAAGGAAATTGCCTCGACGATTTAGGGGCGCGGCCTGCTCAAATGTCCGGAACCGGCCACAGCCGCACGGATAGAGGGCGAGACTATCCGCCCTTGGCGCACTTCAAGAACTGACTGCAGCCCGATCGTAATTTCTGGCATAAGCGTTTTCGACGCCGGTCAGTATCTCCACAATATCAAAATAGCGATCCCAGAAGGGGGTCTCTCGCAGATCCTCGACAAGCAATTGGTATGAGTGGTGATCCTTCGCGTCCCACATCCATATGTCGGTGACGCGGGTCGCGTAGAACTCGACGTCAAAGAAACGAAGAGTGATATTTGCCGCATGCTTCTTCAGGATGGGTGTAATTTGCTCGCCCAGTAGTGCAAACCTGCGGTCTATGGTAAAGCTGAGCCATTCTGGTGAGGTCTTCACCAACATGAATACTGTCAGGTCAGGTTCAAATGCTGTCGGCTTTGAAGTCATGGTGCTTCCTTGCATCATCGGGTGGCGCACCTAGAATGCGAGCAAACCCTCATGATTGGCTACTCGCGTTCACCCCATGGCGAAAACACCAGCACAACAGCGCCCAGCCCTTCGAAAAACCCCACGGCAGGCCCGCTCTACCGAGACACTAAGCATTATAGTCGAGGCGGCTGCTCGCGTTCTGGAACAGGCTGGGCTGGGCAGTTTCACGACCAACGCTGTGGCGGAGCGTGCCGGCGTTAGCATCGGTTCACTCTACCAATATTTCCCCAGCAAGGAGGCACTTATCGGGGCCTTGATCGTGCGGGAAACCTCACTGCTGATTGCCGGTGCCGAAGCGGCCGTTACTGCGCCAACCGGGAAAGCTGCGTTATCCGAGTTGATCGTAACGGCTGTATCCCACCAGCTGCGGCGACCTGCGCTGGCCCTGTTGCTCGATCTTGAAGAAGCACGGTTGCCGTTCGATCGAGATACCCAGCACGTCACACATCGCCTTCACGCCCTGCTGCTCAATGTGCTCACCAGTCCCGATCTTCGCCCCCAAACCGATTATGATGCCGCAGCGCACGACGTGTTGGCGATCATCAAGGGGATGGTGGACGCCGCCGGGGAGCGCGGCGAGTTCGACCAGGCAAGCCTTGGGCGACGCGTCAGCAGGGCGGTTTTCGGGTATCTGGACAGCGCGGGCTAATATCGTGGTTTCGACCCATGCCGGTCTGATTTTTATTTGCTGACGGAGATGGCACGAAAGCGGCCATTCCTGGCTCCGACCTCTGACCCAAATTCACACCAGCCGCAGCCGCGCCTCCGCCCCCATCGCCTGCCCAAGCGTCTTCAGCCGCCGCCCCACCGTTTCCCCCGCCAGTGCCTTGCGCGCTTCGGACAGCAGCAGCACGACCCCGGAATCGTCGCGGGTCAACCGGCTGGCCGCCAGCGCCGCCGCCGTGCCGCCGGTCAGCCGCTGGCCCAGCCGCAGTGCCAGCCCCCAGGCGCGGGCGCGGAGCAGTTCTTCGGGCGACGCCAGCTGCGACAGGATCTCCAGCACCGGGGCCTGTGCCGCGCCGCCGAAACAGAAATGCAGCGCACACGCCAGACACGCACGTTCCGACGCGGTCACCGCCACCCAATTGCCGTGCAGCGCCAGATCGACGCCCCGTTCGGCGCGAAAATCGGGGTGGGCGCGCCATGCCGTATCGCTGAGCAGGCAGGCGGCCAGCCGGATGCGGCACTGCGCCAAGTCTTCGGGATCGAACAGCCCCTCCATCCAGGCGAACAGCCGGTCACCGTGTTCAGGAAAACGCCCGTCGCGCTCGCCCGTCGCGCGGGCGGCGGCGATCAATGGGTCCTGCGCGCGCAGTTCAGGCGGCAATTGGCCGAACAACAGCCCTTCGCGCAGGCCATAGCCACTGGCGATGACGCACGACGACCCCAGCCGCTGCACCGTGGCGGCAAGCAGCATCGCGGCGCCCGGCAACGACGGCAACCGCGACGACGACAGGTTCGGCACCTGCTTCAGTGTTGCGGTCTCGATATGGCTCAGCGTCCGCACCAGCGACGCCGGGGCCTCGGCGGGCATGGCGTATTGATGGACAATCGGCAGGGGATGACCGGTCTGCCAGATGTGCAGCTGTGCCAGCGCCCGCCACGATCCGCCGACGGTGTAGAAGGGCTTGCCCCGGCCCAGCTCGGCGAACCCGACCTGGTCGAGCGCGCGCTTGATGAACGGCCGCAGCGCGCGCGGACCCTTTTTGCGCTGGGCGTCGAGACGCAGCGACCCGATGGGCAGCGAGATGCGCTCATGCGCCTCCCCCCCCGCCACCCGGATCAGTTCGAGCGAGCCGCCGCCCAGATCGCCGACGATGCCATCGGCGTCCGGAATTCCCGCGATCACCCCCAGTGCCGCGCCGCGCGCCTCGGCCTCGCCACTGATGATTTCGATGGACAGGCCGCAATCGCGGCGGACGCGTTCGATGAATTCAGCCGCGTTCGACGCCTCGCGGACAGCAGCGGTAGCGACGGTGTTGAGCGTCTCCACCCCCATGTCGGCGGCGAGCGCTGCAAACCGCGATAGCGCTTCGACGGCGGTGTCCATGGCGCCCTTGCCCAGCCGTCCGTTGGCGGCGAGACCGCGCCCAAGCCCGGCCATGACTTTTTCGTTGAATACGGCCGGGGGCGTCCGGCTCATGCCGTGATAGACGACCAGACGAACCGAGTTCGATCCGATGTCGATGATGGCATTGTGCCCGGTCCGCGTCGGCGCAAGGCCGGGAATCAACGTCGGCTGAAAAGGCACCGTATGGGACAGGGGCAGGCTGGCCACGGCGGCTCCGGTTATCGGCGACGTGGGAGTGGCTTAGCGGGTTGGGACGACGGCGTCACCCTTGATCCTCCCCGTCTTCTCGGGGAGGGGGACCGCCACTTCTGGCGGTGGAGGGGCGCCGCCACTTGACGGCGGTAAGCACCGCCGCCCCTCCACCATGCAAGGGCATGGTCCCCTCCCCTGAAGGAGGGGAGGACCAAGGCACGTCAGTCGTCGTCCTCGTCGAGCACAAGATGTGGCACCGCGCCGGTATCGCGCAGCGCTGCGCCCCGTCCCGATAGCGACGGATTGGTCATGAAGTAGCGGTGCAGGTTGAACGACGGCACCCGGTCGGTGACGCGCGTGTAATGGCCATCGGGCCCGAGTTCCCAGGACTGTTCGGTGTCCTTCAGATTGGCAACCATGACCTGATCGAGGATCTGGGCATGGACGGTGGGGTTTTCGATCGGCACCAGCACTTCGACGCGGCGGTCGAGGTTGCGCGGCATCCAGTCCGCCGATGAGATGTACAGCTTGGCCGCGCGCGACGGCAGTTCCTCACCATTGGCGCAGGCGAAGATGCGGCTGTGTTCCAGGAACCGCCCGATCACCGATTTGACCCGGATATTGTCGGACAGGCCGGGAACGCCGGGGCGCAGGCAGCAGATGCCGCGGACGATCAGGTCGATCTCCACCCCCGCCGCACTGGCTTCATACAGCTTGTCTATCACCCCGACGTCGACGACGCTGTTCATCTTGGCCCAGATCGCCGCCGGTTTCCCCGCCCGCGCATTGGCGATCTCGCCATCGATGCAGCGGTACAGCGTCGCCCGCAGCGTCAGCGGCGACATGCCGAGTTTTTCCAGCTTGGTCGGCTGCACGTAGCCGGTGATGTAATTGAGCACCTGCGCCGCATCGCGCGCCAGCACGGGATCGGACGTGAAGAACGACAGGTCGGTGTAAATCCGCGCCGTCGCCGGGTGATAATTGCCGGTGCCGAAATGCACATAGGTGCGGATGCCGCCGCCCTCGCGCCGGATGACCATCGACAGCTTGGCGTGGGTCTTCCACTCGACAAAGCCGTACACCACCTGAACCCCGGCGCGTTCCAGTTGCGCCGCCCACAGCATGTTCTGCTCCTCGTCGAAGCGCGCCTTCAATTCCACGACGGCGGTGACCGATTTGCCGGCCTCGGCGGCGTCGATCAGCGCGCGGACGATGGGGGAGTTTTTGCCCGCCCGGTATAGCGTCTGCTTGATGGCGATGACATCGGGGTCGCCCGCCGCCTGCTTGAGGAAGGCCAGCACCACCTCGAAGCTTTCGTACGGGTGGTGGACGACCAGGTCCTTGGCGCGGATTGCCGCAAAACAGTCGCCGCCATGCTCGCGGATGCGTTCGGGGAAGCGCGGCGTATAGGGTTCGAACTTCAGGTCGGGGCGGTCCTCGTCGACCAGCACGGACAGGTCGGCGATGCCCAGGATGCCGGTGACGATGGTGGTGTCGCGGTCCTCGACGTTCAGCGCCTGCTGCACCATCAGGCGCAGTTCGGGCAGCGTCATCGCCTCGATCTTCAGCCGGATGACCTCGCCGCGCCGCCGCCGCTTGATCGCCGACTGGTAGAAGCGGACGAGGTCCTCGGCCTCTTCCTCGACCTCGATGTCGCTGTCACGGATGACCCGGAACGCGCCGTCGCCGATCAGGTCGTAGCCGGGGAACAACTGGCCGAAGAAGGCGCGGATGGTGTTTTCCAGGCTGATGAAGCGGCACTGGCGGCCCGGCAGCCGGATGAAGCGCGGCAGCATCGACGGCAGCATCAGCAACGCGCGCAGCACCTCGTCATCGGACTGGCGGCGCAGTTCGAGGATCAGCGAAAACCCCTTGTTGGGGATGAACGGGAACGGATGCGCCGGATCGATCGCCTGCGGGGTCAGCACCGGGAAAATCTGTTCGAGGAAGTGCCGTTCGAGCCAGACGCGTTCCTCCAGCGACAGCCTGTCGGCGGCGATGACATGGAAATCGGCGCGCGCCAGCTCGGCGACCAGATCGCCCCAGACCTGCTGCTGCGCCTCCATCAGCCCGTCGGCGCGCGCGGCGATGGCGGCGAGCTGCTGCGCCGGGGTGGCCCCCTCGGCGCTCAGTGTCTCGATGCCCGCCTGGACCTGGCCGCGCAGCCCCGCCACGCGCACCATGTAGAATTCGTCGAGATTATTGCCCGAAATCGACAGGAATCTCAGCCGTTCGAGCACGGGATGGGCGGTATTCGTCGCTTCTTCGAGCACACGGTCATTGAACGCCAGCCACGACAGCTCGCGGTTGAAGTAACGCTCGGGCGCCGGTTCGGGGACAGGACGAAGCTGGGTGGCCATGGCGCACAGTGTAGCGCCTGTGGTGTGACAGGTCGATGACGCCCTATTCCTCCCCGCCTTCGGGGAGGGGGACCACAAAGTGGTGGAGGGGAGGTCGGGTGAAGGGCGGCGACGGGCGTAATGCGCCCGACCTCCCCTCCACCGCAAGAGCGGTCCCCCTCCCCGAAGCCGGGGAGGACATGTACTGAGGCTCCATGACCCAGCAAATCATCGCCGTCGGCGCAGGCCGTCGCCACGGCCTGACCAAGGCCCCTGCCCTGTCGATCCGGCTGATCGCGGGTCAGGGTGTCGACGGCGACGCCCACAGCGGCGCGCGGGTGCAGCACCGGTCGCGGGCGCGGTTCAACCCGTCGCTGCCCAATCTGCGGCAGGTCCATCTGCTGCAAGCCGAATTGCTGGAGGAATTGAACGCCGCCGGTTTCCCGCTGACGCCGGTGCAGATGGGCGAGAATGTCACTACGGCGGGTCTTGATCTGCTCGCACTGCCGGAGGGGACGCGGCTGCGGCTGGGCAGCGATGCGGTCGTCGAACTGACGGGCTTACGCAATCCGTGCATCCAGCTGGAACGCATGATGCCCGGCCTGATGGCGGCGTGCCTGGGCCGCGACGCCGACGGCGGGCTGATCCGCAAGGCCGGGGTCATGGCGGTGGTGCTGACCGGCGGCGAGGTTCGGGCGGGGGATGCGATCATGATCGAGTTGCCGGAGGGGGAACGGCGGGCGATGCGACCGGTATAGGGCGGGCGGCTCCAGGATGGTCGGCGGCGGCAGCCTGAACAACCGCTTCCAGCCCATGGCTTGCCGTTGATGAGCATGGCGCGCGCACCTGTAGGCTGCCGTGGGGGATCGGCTGATGCCATGCGAAACCGCAAGATCGGTCGAGCGCGGCATGTCCGGGAACGCCTAGCTGGTGTTGCCACGGAGGACGGGAAGATGACGGCAGCGGTTGATAACTACCATGGCCGGATGCAGCGGGTGCTCGATCATATCGATCGTCATCTTGACGAGGATCTGGACCTGGACGTGATAAGCGCCGTCGCTGCCTTCTCAAAATTCCATTTCCACCGGCAATTCACGGCAGTCTTCGGGTTGCCCGTGTATCGTTATGTCCAGCTCGCCCGCATGAAGCGCGCTTCGTATCGGCTGGCCTACCGGGACGCGCAAAGCGTTACGGGTATAGCGATGGATGCCGGTTACGACGCACCGGATGCCTTCGCCCGCGCCTTTCGGCAACGGTTCGGACAATCGCCGTCGTCGTTTCGGAAATCTCCCGATTGGGAACCGTGGCTTGCGGCCTTCGGGCCT
Organism: Sphingomonadales bacterium; assembly: GCA_038211945.1. Classification (GTDB taxonomy): domain Bacteria; phylum Pseudomonadota; class Alphaproteobacteria; order Sphingomonadales; family Sphingomonadaceae; genus Sandarakinorhabdus. The sequence goes on along the minus strand of JBBQVA010000025.1, from coordinate 22,330 downwards.
TTCAACGATGCGAGGAGCAAGCTCATGCAGACGACTTTCACCCCGGACGACGTGACGTTGCGCGATGTACCGCCGACGCCTGTGGCAATCATGGAGCATCGGGGCGACCCGGCGACGATCGGTACCACCATCCAGCGGTTTATTGCCTGGCGAAAGGCTATGGGCCTGTCCCCCAAGACAAGCCCGACCTTCAACGTCTTCCATTCCGATCCGCGCACCACGCCTTTGGCCGAATATCGCATGGACCTGTGTGTCGGCACCAACCGGTCGATTGAGCCAAATGCGGATCAGATCAAGCCGGGTATGATCCCGGGCGGACGCTGCGCGGTGCTGCGCGTCGTCGGGTACACCGATAATCTGGAGCCGGCCGCGCTTTATCTCTATCGTGACTGGCTACCGGCCAGCGGCGAGGAGGCGAGGGATTTCCCGCTCTATTGCCAGCGCCTGGCCTTCTTCCCGGAAGTGCCCGAGAATGAGGCGGTCGCCGAGCTTTTCCTGCCGTTGAAATAGCATTGTCGAGCGACGGCCTGTCCCCTTCGATGGCCGAAGCGGACAGGCCGTTTCTCACCTATATCGTCGCTCAGGCTAGGCTAACCCATAGTCAAATCCAGGCGAGGTTCACCACCAACAACTGCGCTTGACAAATAACCTATATGGCGATATCATGCCGCGATGATCGCTATGTCCCCTGCCTGTGACCGCCGAAACGCGCAGCCCCTCGCCGGAGAAGGTACAGATGCTAGGGTATCCTCTCTTTCCTCTCCTTCGGCGCTATTCTGTCAGGTTTCGGCCGTCCGACTCGCCACCTCTCGCGCGGACTTCCGGTCCCGCGCGGCCTAAAGCTCCAGCCGGAACTGTTCTTCCAGCACGGCGCGGGCCAGCGGCACGGTGATGGCGCGTTTTTCCGCCAGCGCCAGCGTATCGAGTGCCGCCGCCGCCGCGCCGACCGCCGCCGCACTGCGTTCCAGCCGGGCGAGGACATAGGCGGCGACTTCGGGCGGCACGGTCAGGCCGCGGTCGGCCATATGCTTGGCAAACATCGCCGCCAGCAGCGCGTCGTCGGGGTCGGCAAGGCGAACCAGCGGCGTCGCGGCGAGGCGCGAGGCGAGATCGGCCAGGCCATGGCTCCACGGCACCGTTCGCGCCGTCAACAGCAGCGGACGGTCCGGGGTCGCAGCGTTCCAGGCGTGGAACAGCGCCTCCGCATCGCTGGCGGTATCGGCGTTGTCGATGATCGTCGCCGGGTGGCGCGCGGCGAACATCGCAGCGAGATGGGTCTTGCCGCTGCCCGGCGGCCCGGCCAGCACGGTGCGCGGCATCGGCCAGCGCGCCGGTTCCGCCAGCCAGGCGACGGCCTCGCGGTTGGCGGCAGAGACGAAGAATTCGGCCTCGCCGTGCCGCGCGGGCCAGGCCAGCGGCAGGGCGATCTGGCTCAATGTGCGCCGATCAAGGCTTGGGGAGCAGGTCGACGGGTGCGTTTGTAGGCGCATTTGCCGGCGTATCGCCGGGCTTGGGCCTGGCGGGCGGCGGCGGTTCGGAACGCGGCGGACGCGAACGCCGCGGCGCTTCGGGCACCAGTTCGACCGGCGCGGTGGCGACCGGGGGGGGCGGGGCAGGCAAACGGCGATCGCGCGCCGGGTCGGCGGGTTTGGGCAGCAGCGGCTTGGCGGCGTTCGGCGGCGGCTTGGTGCCGGACGCGTCGGGTTCGTCGATCGCCTCGGCCCCGGCCACATCGGCTGCGGTCGCGGGCTTGGGCAACGGCGGCTCACCGGCCAGGCGGCGGCGGAGCACCGTCACGCCATTTTCAGAAGCGATGCGCCAGCCCTTCTGATCCAGCTGATAAAGCAGCATTTCATAGCTGTCCCCATAGCCGACGACGATCCGCGACGTGCCGCCCAGCGACAGGCTGGTGATCGTGACGCCACTGACCGTCGGGGTCGCCCGCAGCATCGATTCGACACTGTTGACGGCGGCGGGATCTGCGGTCGCGGTCTCAACCTCGATCGCTCCCGCCCCTGTCGCCACCGCCATGTCCGTCGCGCCGCCGATGTCGGGGGCGGCACCGATGATGGGGGCGAGGTCGATGGACAGATCGGCCTCGCTCTTCAACCGGCCATCGCGCAGCGCCTGGGTGTAGATATCGTCGATGCGGCGGACACCGGCGTCGAGCATGGCGTCGAGCCCGGCTTCGCTGTCGGCGTGCAGGGCGAAGCGGCCAAGCTCGGTCGCATCGGGGCCGTGGCGGGCGACGAACTGCGCGTTGATCGGCCCACCCGGCCATTCGCGGATCAGCCGGACCTCGGCGGTCAACACATCGACGGCTTCGAACCGGTTGAGGATGTTGCGCCACGACGGCCGGTCGGGGCGGGTCACCTGATACGGTGTCAGCAACAGATTATCGCCCGCCGAACCGCTCGCCATGACGTAATCGATCGGGCTGATGCCCTCACGAAAGCGGACCCAGGCGGCGCGCCACGGCGTCTTGGCCTGATAGATCACCTTGGCGCCGCCATCGTCGAACACCGGCAGCAACAGCATCGGCGGCGAATGCAGCACCGCACCGCCGGTGCCACCCAGATATTCGGCGGCGCGGCTGCGATCGAAGATGACGCCAAGCTTGGCGATGTAGCGAGTGGTCGAGAAATGCTCGCCCTGGCTTTCGACGCCGGCGACCATCGAATCGATCTGGCCATCGGACAGGTGGGGAGCACCACTGGCCCCCTGCCCGGTCAGCCGCGCCCACAGCAGAGGCCACGCCTTGCGCTGGGCGATATGATAGGCGGTCATGCGCGCGTCCTGCGCGGTGCGGGCGACGACATCGACGTCGATGCCGCCGATGGCATAGGCGCTCGAGCCGCCGGCATCCTGCGCCACGGCGGGAACGGCGATCAGCAGGAACGCAAGAAGCAGGTGGCGCAGCACGCTGGCCGTTCTAGCGATGGGGGCGCGGAAGGGAAGCGGGAAGCGTCAGCTGAGTATCCCGCACAGCGCCTCGGGCACCGGGCCTGCCAGCCGTTCGTGTTCGCGCAGTGCAAAGCGGTCGGTCATGCCGGCGATATAGTCGGCGATATGGCGCGCGCTACCGGGGTCGGCGTCGGGCAATCGAGTGCGCCAGTCAGGCGGCAGCATGGCGGGGTCATCGTGAAGCGCCGCGAACAGCGCTGTCACCACCTGCTCCGACGGATCGCGCAGCCGGGCGACTTCCGGGGAGGCGTACATGGCGCGGCGCAGGAACGCCTTTAGCGTCCCGGTCTCCGCCAGCAGCGCCGCAGAGAACCCCGCCAGTGGCCGCCCTGCGGCGCGGACGTCGTCGACCCCTGCCGGAGCAGCATCGGCCAGCCGCGCCCGCGTTTCCGCCAGCAGGTCATCCGTCATCCGCCCGATCTGGTCGCGCACCAGTTCCGGCACCAGCCGCCGTCTCGCCGCCACCCCCGGCCAGCGCGCCGTCACTGCCCGCCAGCTGTCGGCGCTGAACGGCACAGCCGCCGTCAGTTCGTCGACGCTGAACAGCCCGGCGCGGATGCCGTCGTCAAGATCGTGATTGTCATAGGCGATGTCGTCGGCCAGCGCGGCGACCTGCGCCTCCAGCCCCGGCCAGCTGGCGAGGTCGAGCGGGAAATCGGCATCGGCCTCGGCCAATGCCCAGCTGGGTGCCGCAACCGGGCCATTGTGCTTGGCCAGCCCCTCCAGCGTCTCCCACGTCAGGTTCAGCCCGTCCCAGCCCGGATAGCGCGTTTCCAGCCGGGTCACGGTGCGGACGGTATGGGCGTTGTGGTCGAAGCCGCCGAACGGGGCCATGGCGCGGGCCAGCGCATCCTCGCCACTATGCCCGAACGGCGGATGGCCAAGGTCGTGCGCCAGCGCCAGCGCCTCGGTCAGGTCCTCGTTGAGCCCGAGCGCGCGGGCCAGCGTCCTGGCTATTTGGGCGACCTCCAGACTGTGGGTCAGGCGGACGCGGAAGTGATCGCCATTGGGTGCGACGAACACCTGGGTCTTGTAGCGCAGGCGGCGGAAGGCCGACGAATGGACGATGCGGTCGCGGTCGCGCTGAAACGCGGTGCGGGTGGCAGACGGTGCTTCCGGATACAGACGGCCCCGCGAATGGGCGGGGTCGGAGGCATAGGTCACGTCGCACTCACCCGCGGCGCATCGCACATCGTCACAGAATAGCGCGGCGCCGGCGCGGGTTGGGTGACGCCGCCGACCTGCATGAAGGTCCTCCGTGCCGCGTTGTGCGGATGCCCCGGGGCCTCGGCCATCGACAGCACCGGGGCGAAGCAGACGTCGGTCATCTCCATCAGCGCGCACCACTCGTCGCGGGTCCGGGTCAGAAACAGCGCGGTCAGCTTCGCCTTCAATGGCCCCCACGCCGCCCGGTCCATCTGCGCGTCGAAATCGCGGTCCTCCGCCAGGCCGGCGCGGGCGCGCAGCTCGGCATAGAATTGCGGTTCGATGCTGCCGATGGAAATCCATTTGCCGTCGCTGGTCTCGTAGGTGTCGTAGAAGTGCGCGCCGGTATCGAGCAGGTTGGTGCCGCGATCGTCGGACCAGATGCCATTGGCGCGAAAACCCCAGATCATGCTCATCAGCACCGCCGACCCATCGGTCATGGCACAGTCGATGACCTGCCCCGCGCCGGTGCGCGCGGCATGGAGCAACGCCGACACCATGCCGAACGCCAGCATCATGCCGCCGCCACCGAAGTCGCCCACCATGTTGATCGGCGGCGTCGGCTTTTCCCCGGCGCGGCCATAGGTGTGGAGCGCGCCCGCCAGCGCGATGTAATTGATGTCGTGCCCCGCCGCCGCCGCATACGGCCCGGTCTGCCCCCAGCCGGTCATCCGCCCATAGACCAGCCGGGGGTTGTCGGCGAGCAGCACGTCCGGCCCCAGCCCGAGCCGTTCGGTGACGCCGGGCCGGAACCCCTCGATCAGTCCGTCGGCGGTGCGGCAGAGATCGCGAACGGCGGCGATGCCCTCGGGCGTCTTCAGATCGGCGGTGACGATGCGGCGCGACCGCACGAGCGGATCCTTGGTGTCGATGCGCGCGCCAGGCCGCTCGACGCGGATGACCTCCGCCCCGTGGTCGGCAAGCATCATCCCGGCAAACGGCCCCGGCCCGATCCCCGCCAGTTCGATGATCGTCAGCCCCTGCAGCGGTCCGGCCATGAGGTAATCCTGTTCGACGAAGCTTGCGTCGTCGTCGCTCGGATTGGCGTGGTCAAGTCGCGTTGTCAGCAACCAGGCGCGCTGGCCTATATTTCGTCCCGATAGGGATAAAACTTGACAAGTACGAACCTAAAAGGTACACAGAAATGATTGAGCTGAATAACGGTTGTTTGCGGTGCGTTTTGCATCGAGACGGGTTCAGGCGTCGGTACCGAGTTAAGTGATGTTGACTCCTGCCACTGACAATTCGATAATGATCGAATGGTCGAATCGTTTGCCATATTGGAGGTCGATCGGCTGAGCGCGTTGGCACAGCCGCACCGGCTGGCGGCGTTTCGCGCGCTGGTCGCGGCGGGTCCTGCGGGGCTGGCGGCGGGCGATGTTGCGGACGCCTTGGACGTACCCGCGTCGTCGCTGTCCTTCCATCTGGCGCATCTGAAGCGCGCCGGGCTCATCGCGGTCGAGCGGCGCGGACGCTCGCTGATCTACAGCGCGGATTTTGCGGCCATGCGGTCGCTGATCGAGTTTCTGTCCGAAAACTGCTGCGGCGGCGCCGATTGTGCGTCGCCTAACACCATTGCTGCGGCGGCTTGATCGGCTTGGGGGACAACATGGCAACGACCTGGGACCGCGAACTCAATGTGCTGTTCCTGTGCACCGCTAACAGCGCCCGCTCGATCATGGCCGAGGCTATCCTCGGGCGTGAAGGCACGGGCAGGTTCAAGGCATTTTCGGCGGGGTCGATGGCCCGTGGCACGGTCGACCCGATGGCGCTCGATGTGCTGCAAAAGCTCAATTACCGCGTCGAAGGGTGCCGGTCGAAAAGCTGGGAGGAGTTCGCTGCTCCCGGTGCGCCGCAGCTCGATTTCGTTTTCACGGTTTGCGATAACGCCGCCAATGAAGTCTGCCCGGTCTGGCCCGGCCAGCCGATGACGGCGCATTGGGGCGTCCCGGATCAGGCGGCTTTCGTCGGGCCGGAGCCCCAACGCTACATCGAGTTCTACGACTGCTATCGGATGCTGTTCAACCGCATCAGCATCTTCTGCAGCCTGCCGTTCCGTTCGCTCGACGGCATCTCGCTGCAAAGCCGGTTGAACGCCATCGGCAAGACCGAAGCCCTGGACGCTTTATGACCGTCACCATCTGGCACAATCCCGCCTGCGGCACCTCGCGCAACACGCTGGCGATGATCCGCGCGACCGGTGTTGAGCCAGTCGTGGTGGAGTATCTGAAGACTCCGCCGGATGCGGCAACGCTGGCGGACGTTGCCGCGAAGGTCGGCGGGGCGAGGGCGCTGCTGCGGGTGAAGGGGACGCCTGCCACCGAGCTGGGGCTGACCGATGCGAGCGACGCGGCCATTCTGGCGGCGATGATGGTCCACCCGATCCTGATCGAGCGGCCTGTAGTGTTCGGGCCGAAGGGCGTCGTATTGGCACGGCCATCGGAACGCGTGCTGGACGTACTCGATACTGCACTCCCCACCGATTTCATCAAGGAAGACGGCGAGCGGGTTGGCAGGCCGTGATCGTCCGCGCTGCGATCCCGGCCGACGCCTCCGCGCTGGCGACGATCTATGCACCCGCCGTGCTGACGGGAACGGCGAGTTTCGAGGTCGAGCCGCCGTCGGTCTCCGAAATGACGGCACGCCTCGCCAAGGTGCAAGGCGCTGGCTGGCCGTGGCTCGTCGCCGAGCGTGACGGCGCGGTCATCGGCTATGCCTATGCCAGCCAGTTCCGCGATCGCGCCGCCTATACCCGGACGTGCGAGACATCGGTCTATGTATCGCCTGCCGGGCAGGGGCAGGGCGTCGGGCGCGCGTTGCTGGCTGCGTTGGTTGCGGCGGCGGCCGCGGCGGGTTTCGACCGGATGATCGCCGTCATTGGCGATAGCGCCAACGCCGCTTCGATCAGCCTGCACCGCGCCAGCGGGTTCGTCGAGGCCGGGCTGTTGAGCGGCGTCGGCATCAAGTTCGGGCGGCGGCTCGACGTTGTCTATATGCAGCGCAGCCTGTGACACCGCCGCTCGCCCGCCGGTTGTTTGCGGAAGGCCTTGGCTCCGCGCTGCTGTTCGCCTGTGTCATCGGATCGGGGATCATGGCGGAGGCGCTGGCGCACGGCAACGCGGCGGTGGCACTGATCGGCAACACCATGGCGACGGCGGCGATGCTGTTCGTCCTGATCACCATTCTCGGCCCGGTGTCGGGGGCGCATTTCAATCCCGCCGTGACGCTGGTGGCGGCGATCCGGCGCGAACTCGGCGCGTACGATGCGGGCTGTTATGCGGTCGCGCAGGTTGGCGGCGGCCTGGTCGGCGTGCTGGCGGCGCATGCGATGTTCGGCCTGCCGCTGATCGAACGCGGCATGAAGGTGCGCACCGGCGCGGGCATCTGGCTGGGGGAGGGCATCGCCACCTTCGCGCTGGTCCTGACGATATTGGGCACCGTCCGCCACCGTCCGGCCTGGGTCCCGGCGACCGTCGCCATGGTCATCACGGCGGGGTATTGGTTCACCTCGTCGACCAGCTTCGCCAACCCGGCGATCACTCTGGCGCGTTCGCTGACCGACAGCTTTGCGGGCATCCGTCCCGTCGATGTGCCGGGGTTCGTTGCGGCTCAGCTGGCCGGGGCGCTGCTCGCGGCGGGGGCGGCATGGGTGTTGTTCCCGGACAGCGCGACCGCAGCGACTGCGCCGGGCAATGGGTAGAACGCGATGGCGAGGCGCTGATCGTCGCGGGTCAGTCGCCCGCCGCTGCCGAACTGCCAGCGGGCTGGCGTATCGATGCCGCGCCCGGCTAGCTTGAGCGCCGCTTCCTTGGCGGCCCAGACGCCGGCCGCGCCGTGCCAGTCGGCGAGCTCTCCGTCGAAACCTTCCAGCACCGCCGCGCCCGCCGCCTCCGCCCCGGCCTCGGCAATCGTCTCGACATCGATACCGACGGGTTCGCGCGCCAGCACGGCGACGATCCAGCCGCCGCGCGACGCCATGCTGGCGAAAATCCCACCGCTCAGGCTGAGCCTGTCGAAGCCGTATCCCGCTCGGAACCCGGCTTCGACAGGCTCAGCCTGAGCGGGTTGGTGTTGGTCGGGCGCAAGCAATTGCAGCCACCGCACCCCGTCGTCTCCGGTCACCAACTCCACCATCGCCGGATGCGCCCCCAAAGCCTGCGCGGCCAGCGCCGCAAGCACACGACGGCGGGCGCCCCGGTCTCCGGTGAAGCCCGGCGGGGCGGGGGGGAAGTTCGCCATCGCCTCCGCGCGCACGATCAGCGCGACCGGCGTGTCCAGCCCGGCGGAAACCTCGGCCAGCCCGCGCGCCCAGATCACGCCGGGCGTGCCGGGGATCCCGCCCATGACGTGCCGGCTGGCAGCGATTCACCCTTCATCAAAACCGACAGGTCGCCGAGTTCGGCACCGTCCTCGACGACCGCATCGTACAGCACGATCGCCAGCGACCCGACCGTCGCCCGCGCGCCGATGATCACCGGCCCGACCTTCATCACCCGGTCTTCGAACAGATGCGTCTGCAGGCCCGCCGCGTCGTTGAGCGCAGCATCGTCGCCGATGCGGATCAGGTCGAATTCGGTGATGTCGGCGGTGTCCAGATACACGCGCGCGCCGATCTCGCAGCCCATCAGCCGCAGATACCAGGCCAGGAACGGCGTCCCCCGCAGCGGCTCGAGCAGCAGATTGACCGCCAGGTTCTCATACGCCGCCGTCACCAGTTCCGACCGCCAGACGAAAAAGCTCCACAGCGGCTTGGTGGTCTGACCGTAACGTCCGATGACGATCCACTTCAGCGCCGTCACGCTAAGCCCCGCCGTCAGCACGAACGCCAGATACAGCGGCCCGAACCACAGCGCGATCGCCAGCGCCGGGTGTGGCAAATCCGCCAGATCGCCGACCGCCGACAGCAACAGGCTGAGCAGCGAGATAAAGATCGACAGCGGCAGGATCGTCCGCAGTGTCTCCATCGCCAGCCGCGCCGCGATGAGCCGCCCAGGCGGGTTGAAGCGCGCGCCCTCGTCGAACATCGTCGCGATCTGCCGCGCGGGAAGCTTCAGCGGCGGCGAGCCGAACCATGTCGCCCCCGCCGTTGCCGCCAGCGCCGGATCGGCGGGCGGACGCGACAGCACGCCGATCAGCGCGTCGTCGCCGATCACGCTGCCCGCTGGAATGAGTCCCGAGTTGCCGACAAAGCTGCGCCGTCCGATGATGGTCGGCAGCAGGCTGATCGCTCCGGCCTCCGCCCGCGCCGCACCCAGCACGACGCCGTCGGCGATGAAGCTCTCCGGCCCCAGCGTAACGAGGTCGTGGACCACCGACGCGGCGGTCGAAATCTCCGCCCGCCGCCCTATCTTGGCGCCCATCAGCCGGAACCATGGGCCGACGAACAGCGTCGCATAGATCGGATGCAGCAGCTCCAGCGCCAGGGTGCCCAGCTGGCGGACGATCCAGAAGCGCACATAGAAGCTGCTCGCCACCGGATAGACGCCGGGCTTCACACGACCGAGCAGCGCCCATTTCACCGCGGCCAGCAACACGCACATCAGCACGACGTAGATAGCCGCGAGCAGCGGCGAATAGATGACGAAGCCATAGCCTTCGCTCGCCCAGTCGGCCTCGATCATCGCCACCAGCCCCGGCGCAATAGGGATCAGCGCGGCGATCGGCAGCAGCCCGGCGGCAATGGCGAGGGCGACCGCAATGGCGTTGCGGTGAGCGCGGCTGATAGCAGGGGGCGGCGTTGCGTTATTGCGTCCGGCGGGTGCAGCGGGTGACCCGGCCCAGCGCTCGCCGGGCGGAATCGCCATGCCGGTGGGCAGTGCCGACAGCTCATCCAGCGCCGCGCCGTCGCCGATGACGCAGCCGCGCCCGGCGACCGCCATCGCGCCAAGCGACGCCCGCGCGCCGACGGTGACCGGACCCAGTTTGAGCAGCCCGCCCTCGACCGCGCTCGTCGCCAGCATCGATCCGGCATCGAGGCTGGCGTCATCGCCGATGTGGCACAGGTCGACAGTATCGATGAAATCGCACAGCAGCAGCGCATCCCGCCCGATCCGCCCGCCGAGCAGCCGGAAATACAGCGCATAGACAGGAGTGCCCGCCAGATAGTGCGACGGCACCGTCTGCAGCACCCGCCGCACCAACCACCAGCGGAAATAATAGCTGCCCCACAACGGATACTCGCCCGCCCGCGTCCGCCCGATGACAATCCATTTGAACGCCACCGACATCAGCAGCAGGACCGGTGGCAGCGCGATGAACGCTGCGCCGGCTGCAAGGCCAGCCTGAATTCGAGTGAGCCCGTTCGAGGCGAAATAGACGTACGCCAAATAGGGCAGCAGCCATTGCAGCCCGGCAAAGGCATAGACGAACGGCAACGCCAGCGCCTGGCCGAGCGCGCACAGCCGGAACCGCCACGGATCGACCGGCACGAACGGCGTAGCGGGGGTGACGCCGATATGTCCCGTCCGCGCCGCCAGCCGCGCCGCCAGCGCGCGGATATTCGGCGCGGCATACAGGTCGTTGATCGACAGGTCGGCCAGCCCCGGCAGCCGCCGCGCCGCCGACACGGCGCGGGCGGCGCGCAGCGAATGTCCGCCCAGATCCTCGAAGAAATCCGCCGTCACCGATACCGGTAGCGGCGCGAATACCTCGCTCCAGGCGGTGTGCAACGCGGTTTCGACCGGGCCTTCGGGCGGCTCCAGATCGGCAGCGGGGGCACGCGCGGCGGGGGCGGGCAGCGCCTTCCTGTCGACCTTGCCCGATACCAACAGCGGCAGCTTGTCGACGATCTCGTACAGCGCCGGGCGCATATAGGCGGGCAGGCGGTCCCGGAGCGCGGCGGCGATGCGCGCGGTATCGACGGTCGCCCCGGTGCGCGGCACGACATGGGCGACCAGCGTCTCCATGCCGTCCAGTGCGAACAGTGAACACACCGCCTGCGCCACCGCCGGGTCGTCGCCGATGGCAGATTCGATCTCGCCGAGTTCGACGCGGTAGCCCCTGATCTTGACCTGGGTATCGATGCGCCCGGCAAAGACGATCTCCCCATCCGGATCGACCGAGACGAGGTCGCCGGTGCGATAGGCGCGTTCTGGGCCAACGCTTTCGTCGAAGGTCGCGGTGACGAATTTGGCCGCGGTCAGCTCGGCCAAGCCGACATAACCTTCGCCGACGCCCGGCCCGCCGATGATCAGCTCGCCCTGAAAGCCGGGGGCGAGGGGCTTGAGCGCGGCATCGACGACCCAGGCGCGATAGCCGGGCAGCGGCGTACCGATGGTGACCGGCCGGTCCGCCGCCAGTTCGGCCCAGGTCGCGGTGACGCTGGTTTCGGTGGGGCCATAGGTGTTGAGCACCCGCACCCCCGGCCTTGCCCAGCGCCGCGCCAGCTCGGGCGGGCACGCCTCGCCGCCCAGATTGAGCAGGCGCACGTCCGGCAGCGGCAGTTCGACGACCGCCAGCAGCGACGGCACCAGGTGCCAGACGGTAACGCCCTCGCGGACGATGGCATGGGCGACGTCTGGCCCGCTTTTGGCCAGCGCCTCGCTCGACACGATCAGTTCGGCCCCGGCGAAAAAGCCCGACCACATCTCCTCGACCGACATGTCGAAGGCCAAGCTGAAGCCCTGGAAGACCTTGTCGGACTGGGTAATGCCGAGCACGGCGCTTTCGGCGCGGACTAGATGGCAGATGTTACGGTGGCGGATGGCGACGCCCTTGGGTTTCCCCGTCGTACCGCTGGTGTAGATGATATAGGCGAGGTCGTCGGGCGTCGTCCCGGTCGAGGCGCGCGAATAGCTCCATGCCTCGCCGGTGGCGATTTCGCCGAGCCGGTCATCGAACGGGACGACCTTGGCAGCGCCGAAGTCGCCCAGCCGCTCCTGCTGGGTGACGATGACCTTGGCACCGCTGTCGGATGCGATGAAGTCGATGCGGTCGGCGGGGAAGCCCCAGTCGACGGGCACGTACGCCGCGCCAAGCTGCAGTACCCCAAGGATCGCCGCGAACTGGTCGAGCCCACGCTGCAGGCACAGCACGACGCGGTCACCGCGACCGACGCCGTGACCGTTAAGATAATGCGCGACCTGCGCGGCGCGGCGGCTCAGCTCGCCATAGGTCAGGCTGGATTTGCGGCCGAGGTCGGGGTCGGGATCGGCGGCGCGCACGGCGGAGCGATCAGACTGGCGTTCGGCAGTCGCAATGAACAGCTCGTGGAGCAGCTCATCGCGCGCATAGGGCGGATCGGGGAAGGGCGCGGCAGCGGGGGCGATTTCAAACATCGGCGATTATTTCAGCCATAGCGTAAGCCAAAATCCCCGCTAGTGCTGAGCCGTCGTCGAAGCACGGTCCGCATGCCTACCGCCGTAGACCTTCGGCCGCCTTTGGCTCGACTGCGCCTCCGCTGCGCTCAGGATTAGCGGGGGGTGTTGCCGGGTCCGCCCTCAGCTATTGACCTGCCGCTTGAAAAACGGCGGGATTTCGACCTCGGCGACGCCGGGCTCGGGTTCCGGGGCCAGCGATGCCACCGGCGCGGGCTTGGACTTGGGACCGCGCGACAGGTTCATCATCTTTTCGAACAGGGTGAGCGGGCGTTCCTCGACCTCGGGTTCGGGTTCCGGACGCGCGGCGGAGATCGGCACCACCGGCGCGACGGGGGTGAAGCGCATAACAGCGGCCGGGGAGATGTCGTCGTCATCCTCGACGCGTTCGAAGGCGGCGAGATCGAGTTCCTCGGCTTCGGCGGTGGCGCTGACCATCGGCTCGGCTTCGGGCTCTGGTACCATCTCGTGGTCGTCGATCGCCGCGACCATGGGTTCGGCGAGGGCGGGTTCGGGTGTGCGGATTGGCGCGGGACCGCCGAAGATGTTGGGCTGCGGGGTGAACACCGATGGTTCGCGCCGCGTCGGCGCCGGGGCAGGGACCGCCGGACGCGCGGCGGCGTCGATACCGGTGGCGACGACCGAAACCCGCAGCACGCCGTCCAAATCCTTGTTGAACGCCGAACCGAAGATGACGTGGGCGTCCTTGTCGACCATGTTGCGGATGTGGGTCGCAGCCTCGTCGACCTCCATAAGCCCCATGTCTTCGCCACCGGTGATGTTGATGATGACACCCTTGGCACCGCGCATGCTGACTTCGTCGAGCAGCGGGTTGGCGATGGCCTTTTCGGCGGCCTCGATGGCGCGGCGTTCGCCCTTGGCCTCGCCGGTGCCCATCATCGCCTTGCCCATTTCCGACATGACGGTGCGGACGTCGGCGAAATCGAGGTTGATCAGCCCCGGCATCAGCATCAGGTCGGTAATGCCGCGCACGCCCTGGTGGAGCACCTGATCGGCCATCGCGAACGCCTCTTTGAAGGTCGTGGTGGCGTTGGCGATCAGGAACAGGTTCTGGTTGGGGATGATGATCAGCGTGTCGACGTGCTTCTGCAGTTCGGCGATGCCTTCCTCCGCGGCGCGCATCCGGCGCTCGCCCTCAAAGGCGAAAGGCTTGGTAACGACGCCAACGGTCAGGATGCCCTTTTCACGCGCCGCCCGGGCGACCACCGGAGCCGCCCCGGTGCCGGTGCCGCCACCCATGCCCGCCGCGATGAAGCACATATGCGCGCCGTCGAGCGCCGCCTCGAGCTGATCGAGGGTTTCCTCGGCCGCCGCGCGCCCGATCTCCGGTCGCGATCCAGCACCAAGGCCCTGGGTGATCTTGAGGCCGAGCTGGATGCGGGTTTCGGCCTGGCTCAGCGACAGCGCCTGGGCGTCGGTGTTGCAGACGACGAAATCGACGCCGTGGAGTTCGGCGTTGATCATGTTGGTGACCGCGTTACCGCCCGCACCACCAACCCCGATCACCGAGATTCGCGGTTTCAGCTCGGTCAGTTCCGGCCGTTCAAATTCCAGCATTTCGTGTCTCCCGTCCCTAACCACATACTATATGAGCGATTCGCAGCTTCCAAGCACCAATCAGATACTGCCGCGTAATTTTTCAATCATCGTCAAGACCCTGCCGCCCCCGCGCGGCGACTTTGGTCCCGGCGCTGGCCCCGAATGCCAGATGTCCGGGATGTCGGCGGCAGCGAAAAGCGCCAGGCCCGCCAGCGTGGCAAAGGCCGGGCCGGACTGCGCCTGGGGCAGTCCGGTCAGCCCACGCGGACGCCCGATACGGACGTTGCGGCCCAGCGCCCCTTGCGCGAAATCGGCGATGGCGCGTAGCTCGGCACCACCGCCGGTCAGCACGACCTGCCGTGCCTGCGGGCCGGTGAAGCCCAGCTGATCGAGCTTGGTCGCCACTTCGCCAAAGATCAGGTCGAGCCGATGGCGAATGACGCCAATGATCTGCGCCCGTGTCACCCGCGCCGGTTCGGTCATGCCGTCGTCGTTGATCGGTGGCACCTCGACCGGTTCGTGATTGTCCTTGGGGGCGGTGATCGCCGCGCCCTCGACGGCCTTCAATCGGTCGGCGATGCTGCGCTTGGTGGCGAACGCAGAGGCGATGTCATTGGTGATATCGTTCGACCCCATCGGGATCGCCGCGACGCCGACCAGCATCCCAAAGCTGTGCACCGCGACCGTCGTCACCCCGGCACCGATTTCAACCAGCGCCACGCCCAGTTCACGTTCCTCGCGCGCCAGCGTCGACAGGCTGGCGGCGAGCGGCGAGGCGACCAGGGTCTTCAGCCCCAGATGCGCCGCGCGCACTGCCTGATCGAGATTGCGCAGCGGCGGCGTGTCGGCGGTGACGACATGGATATCCATGCCAAGCCGGTCGGCATGGAAACCGATCGGGCTTTCGACCCCGGCCTGACCGTCGAGGGCGTAAAGCGCCGGTTGGGCGTGAACCACGGTGCGCCCACCCGCGTCGATGCGCGCCCGCCCCGCTTGGCCCAGCGTCACCATATCGTCGGCGCTGATCCGGTGCCCGGCGATGTCGATCTCCACCGTCACGATGGTCGAGGCAAGGTTGCCGCTCGAAATCGAGGCGGTCACCGTTTCGACCTGGATGCCCGCCGCTCGCTCGGCCTGATCCATCGCGCCGCGAATGGCGCTTTCGGTCTTTTCGAAATCGGCGACGGTGCCGCGCCGCAGCCCGGCGCACGGCTTTTGACCCGTGCCGATAACGCGAGGCTCACCATCGCCGCCGACGAGCACGATCAGCGCCGCCACCTTCGACGATCCGACGTCGAGCACCGCGATGGTGCGCTCCGCCGACGCCGCTTTGGGGACGAGAGGGATGCGTGCCATTACACTGCCAACTGCTTCTGCGCTGCCTTGGCAGCCTTTGCGGCGGCGTCGATTGCCGCCTTCACCGCCGGGCCGCGCACAACCATCTTGCCGGGCAGCCGCATGTCGAAGCGGTCGAAACCACGCCCCAGCAGCCCATCGCCGTGCGCATCCATCCGCGCGAAATGCGCGAGGGCCGTATCCGCGCCGACCTCCGGCAGCATCAACACCTCGCCACCCGTAAATTTGACGTCCCAGCGCCGCGCGCCAACAAGGGTGATGCCCGTGGTTTTGGCCCCCAGACGCGGTTGGCGCGCCAGCAAGCCCAGCGCCTCGCGCACCCGCAGGTTGGCACCGGGACCGATGACCACCGGCAGTCGCACAAAGCGATCGAGCCGGTCGCTGGTCAGGTCCTTGCCGGTGCCGTCAATGGCCTTGAAGCGGCGATTGATCTGCCACAGCGCAATCGGCCGCCGTTCAACGACAGAGATCGATATGCCGTCAGGCAACCGCCGCGATACGCTGGCATCAGCAACCCACGGCAGCGCCAGCAGCCGCTCGCGCATTGCCCCAAGGTCGGTGGTCAGCATCGCACTCGACGGATCGCGGAACGCCGCACCGATGATATCGAGCCGCGATAGTTCGCGATTGCCGCTGACCTCGATCTGATGAACCTCGAAACCTTGGCGGGCGCTGGCGGCGAGCACGCCCGCCCATAGCCGCTGCGGAACGCCCGCCAGCGTCGCAAGCAACAGCGCGACGGCGATAAGCAGCACCGCAAAGCCGATCACCGTGCGGCGTATCAATAGCTTGCGTTCGATTGGCAGTCGAACGGTGACGGGGGCAGGTTTGTACACCGCGCGCGTCGTCGGCTTGGCGCGAGCACCGCGCGGCGGAGCGACGCCGCGCTTGAGGACGGCAGCGGTCATGCTTGCGCCTCCACCGCCGCGTCGATCAGCCGCTGGACAAGCTGGTCATAGGAAATACCGCGATACTTCGCCTGCTCCGGCACGAGGCTGAGCGCCGTCATGCCGGGTTGGGTATTGACCTCGAGCAGATACAGCCCGGCCTCGCCCTGTGTGTCGTCCCAGCGGAAATCCGACCGCGAAGTGCCCCGGCAGCCAAGCGCGTCATGGGCCTTGCGCGCCATGTTGAGCGCCGCCGCTTCGACATCGGCGGGAAGTTCGGCGGGGCAGACATGGACGGTCAGGCCATCGGTATATTTGGCGTCGTAATCGTAAAAGCCCTGCACGGGCTTGAGTTCGGTCACCGCGAGCGCCTCGCCGCCCAGCACCGCGACGGTCAATTCCTTGCCCGGAATGAAGGGTTCGGCCAGGAGATGGTCAAAATGCCGCCACGGCCCCTCGGCATCGCGGGCGATCGGATTGCCGTAGTTGGATTGGTCGGTGACGATGGCGACACCGACTGATGAGCCTTCGTTGACCGGCTTCAGCACATAGGGGCGCGGCAGCGGATCACCGTCGTGGAGGCTGGCGCTGGCGACGACGTGCCCGCCCGGCATGCGGATGCTGAGCGGTGCGAGCAGCCGCTTGGTCAGTTGCTTGTCGATGGCGATGGCCGAGGCGGCGACGCCGGAATGGGTGTATCTGAGGCCCATCAGGTCGAGCAGGCCCTGCACGCTGCCATCCTCGCCGGGGGTGCCGTGGAGGGCGTTGAACACGACATCGGGGGCGGCGTCGGCCAGCCGTTGCGCCACGTCGCGGCCCATGTCGATTTCGGTGACGTCATGGCCCAGGCGGCGGCAGGCATCGGCAATGCCCTTACCGGATGTAAGCGATACTTCGCGCTCGGCCGACCAGCCACCCATGAGGACTGTGACCTTCACAGTGCCACCCCAACGCGTTCGATTTCCCATTCGAGCGTCACCCCCGAATGGGCCAGCACGCGCGCGCGGACTTCGTCGCCCAGCGCTTCGATGTCGGCACTCGTCGCGTCGCCGGTGTTGATCAGGAAATTTGTGTGCTTCTCGCTAACTTGCGCGCCGCCGAGCCTGAGGCCCCGGCAACCAGCGGCGTCAACAAGCTGCCAAGCCTTCGACCCAGGCGGGTTCTTGAACGTCGACCCGCCGGTCCGCGACCGCAGCGGCTGTGACGCCTCGCGTTCTGCAGCGATTCGGTCCATTTCAGCGGCGATGGTGGCGCGGTCGCCGGGGGTGCCCCGAAAAACTGCGCTGACCACGATGTCGCCCCCCGGCAGCGCCGAGTGGCGATAGCTGAAACCGAAAGCCGACGCGGGAATAGTTTCGACGCGCCCGTCACGACGCACCACGGTCGCTTCGGCCAGGCAATCCGACACGTCGCTGCCATAGGCTCCGGCGTTCATCCGCACGGCGCCGCCAGCTGTGCCGGGGATGCCGCGCAGAAACTCGAGTCCCGCTAACGACGCATCGCGCGCCGCCGACGCCACTGCGATGCCTGGCGCTCCGGCTCCGGCGCGGACGTGGTCGCCTTCGATCGCGATGCCCGCGAACGCCTTGCCGAGCCGAACGACCACACCTTCAACGCCGCCGTCGCGGACGATGAGGTTCGACCCCAATCCGAGTGGCAGTACTGGGGTCGCGGGATCTAGATCGGCCAGATAGCCGCAGAGATCGTCGACATCAGCGGGCTCGAACAGCCACTCCGCCGCCCCGCCGGTCTTGAACCACACCAGCGGACCAAGCGGCGCGGCGGCCGTCATACGACCGCTGACCATCGGCGAGGCGAGCGCTGCGGTCACTTGATGCCAAACATCCCGGCCCAGGCTTTCCACGCGGCCATATTGGCTCCGGCAGTTTTGGCCGCCGCCTGCTGCAGCTTGACCAACTGATCGCCAGCGGACACCGCTGCCTGTCCCGCGCCGAGCGACGCCTTTTGCGCATCGAGCATCTGCTTCTGCAGCTTCAGCGAGGCGTCCCACCAATTGGTCATGCGCGTACCTTTTCGATTGCCGCTGCCAACCCCGCAGCCCATTTCGTGATGTCGCCCGCGCCGAGGCAGATGACCATGTCGCCGGGTTTGGCCTCCGCGGCCAGCTTGGCGGCAAGGTCGTCCGAGCCGTCGATCACAAACGCCGCGCGGTGGCCGGCTTCGCGTAATCCGGTCACCAAAGTTGCCGCCGAAACGCCGTCGATGGGGGCCTCGCCGGCCGCATAGACCGGGGCGACATAGACCATGTCGGCGTCGTTGAAGGCGGCGCGGAAGTCGGCCATCAGGTCGCGCAGCCGCGTGTAGCGGTGCGGTTGAACGACGGCGATGACGCGGGCTGTTGCGCCTTCGCGGGCTGCAGCCAGCACGGCGCGGATTTCGACCGGATGGTGGCCATAATCGTCGATGATGGTGACGCCGTCCACCTCGCCGACCTTGGTGAAGCGCCGCTTGACCCCGCCGAACTTCGCGAAACCGGTTCGGATGGCGTCGTCACCAATGCCGAGCTCGACCGCCACCGCCACCGCCGCCAGCGCATTCTGAACGTTATGCCGCCCCGGCATCGGCAGCATCAGATCTTCAATCCGGCGCTCACCATCACGGTCGCGGATGATCACCACGAAGCGGTTGCCGCCCGGCACCGGCGTGACCGCTTCGCCGCGCACGTCCGCCGACGCCGCAAAGCCATAGGTGATGATGCGCCGGTCCTGCACCTTGGGCAGCAGCGCCTGGACCTCGGGATGATCGATGCACAGCACCCCCGCGCCATAGAAAGGCACGTTCTCGACGAACTGGCGGAAGCCCTCGCGGATGCCGTCGAAATCGCCCCAATGGTCGAGGTGTTCGGGGTCGATGTTGGTGACGATACCGATGGTGCCGCCGAGCCTGAGGAACGAACCGTCGCTCTCGTCGGCCTCCACGACCATCCATTCGCCAGCCCCCAGCCGCGCGTTGGAGCCATAGGTGTTGATGATGCCGCCGTTGATGACGGTCGGGTCCATGCCGCCCGCATCGAGCAGGGCGGCGACCATCGAGGTCGTCGTCGTCTTGCCGTGGGTGCCGGCGACGGCGACGCAGGATTTCAGCCGCATCAGTTCGGCGAGCATTTCGGCGCGTCGGACAATCGGGATGCGGCGGGCGACCGCGGCGACGACTTCGGGGTTGTCGCGCTTGATCGCAGTCGACGTGACGATGACGGCGGCGTCGGCGACATTGGCCGCGTCCTGGCCGATGAACACCGTGATGCCCTTGTCGCGCAGACCCTGCACGACATAGCTTTCGGCACTGTCGGAGCCCTGCACCTTGAAGCCCAGGTTCGCCATGACCTCGGCGATGCCCGACATGCCGATGCCGCCGATGCCGATGAAATGGATCGTGCCGAGCGATTTGCCGAAGGCGGGGCGGGGATGCGAACTCATGCGGGGGATCCGGTGGCGATGACAAGGTCGGCGAGGCGCTGCGCCGCGTCGGGATGGCCCGCCGAGCGTGCGCCCGCCGCCGCTGCAGCGAGCGCCGCGGGATCGCTTAGCCAGTTTTCAAGGGCCTGTGCGACCATTTCGGCGGTGAACTGCGGTTGGGGGATGACGATGGCTCCGCCTGCGTCGACCAGCGCCTTGGCATTATCGGTCTGGTGATCGTCGGTGGCGATGGGCAGCGGTACGAGTATGGCGGGCCGACCGGCAACGGCAAGCTCGGCGACGGTCGACGCCCCGGCGCGGGCGACGACGAGATGGGCCTTGGCGATTTCGGCGGGGAGATCTGTGAAATAGGGGCGGATATCGGCGGTTATGCCCGCGTCGGCATAGGTTGCGGCAACGGCGGCGGCATCGGTATCGGACGCCTGATGGGCGACGTCGAGGCGGTCGCGCAGGCTTTGAGGCAGCGCAGCGACGGCGGCGGGGACGATCTGCGACAGCACGCGCGCACCCTGGCTGCCGCCGGTGACCAGCAGGCGGAGGCGCGGCATCGCGGCATCGAACGCCACGTCGCGCAACGCGATCACTTCGGCGCGTGCCGGGTTGCCGGTCAGCACGGTCTTGCCCACCCAGCTCGCCGCCATCCGGCGCACGCTGGCATAGCTGGTGGCGATGGCGGCGACGCGCGGCGCGAGCAGGCGGTTGACCCGGCCCATCACGGCATTCTGTTCATGGATGACGGTCGGCAGCTTCAGCGACAGCGCCGCCAACAGCGACGGCAGCGCCGGGTAGCCGCCAAAACCGATGACCGCGCGGGGCTTCAGGTCGCGGAACAGCCGCCGCGCATTGCCGCGTCCGCGCCAGATGCTGACCCCCACCGATGGCAGCGTCCGCCAGCCGCTGCGCCCCGGCGAGCCGCTGTCGACGACGGTGCGCGGTACACCCTCGAACAGCCCCGGAAAGCGCAGGCCGCGCGTGTCGGTGACCAGATGCACGGCATGCCCGCGCCGCTGCAGCTCCAGCGACAGCACATGCGCCGGGACCATATGCCCGCCGGTGCCACCGGCTGCGAGGACGAACGGCCTCATGCGGTCCGCCAGCGGTCGACGTAGGGCGACGCCTTGGCGTAGGGGTTGCGCCGGGTCAGCGCCAGCAGCAGCCCCATGCCGATCGACAGCGCGAGGAACGACGACCCGCCATAGCTGATGAACGGCAGGGTCATGCCCTTCGACGGCACCATCTTCAGATTGACCGCCATGTTGATCGCCGCCTGCAGGCCGAACTGCGTTGCCAGCCCGGCGGCGGCGAGCATGATGAACGGCTCTTCCTCGTCGAGCAGCATCAGGAACACCCTGACGACGATGGCGATGTACAGCGCCGCAATGCCGAGGCAGGCGATCATGCCGAACTCCTCGCCGATCACCGAGAAGATGTAGTCGGTGTGCGGTTCGGGCAGCCGGAATTTCATCTGGCCTTCGCCGGGACCCGCGCCGAACAGCCCGCCGGCGCGAAAGCAATCGAGAGCGCGGTCGATCTGGAAGGTGTTGCCCTTGCCCATGACGAACTGGTCGATGCGCTGCGAGACGTGATCCACGGTCAGATACGCCAGCCCGCCGAGCCCCGCGCCGCCCGCTGCGATGCCGCCGAGCACCCAGCCCGACATCCCCGCCAGCATGGCCTGGACGATCCATACCGCGACGAACAACACCGTCTGGCCGAAATCGGGCTGGCGGACGAGCAGGAAGGCGATGATCGCCAGCAGCGCGAAATTGGCCTGCATCGTCGGCAGGCTCTTGTCGTCGAAGCGCAGCGCCAGCAGCCACGCCGAGGCGATGATGAAGGCGGGCTTCAGGAACTCCGACGGCTGGAACTGGAAGCCGAGGATGCTGATCCAGCGCACCGCGCCCTTGGTCTCCACGCCGAACAGCGGCACCAGCAGCAGCGCCGCCAGACAGGCGATGGTCGCCGCGATCCCGGCGCGCTTTGCCCAGGGCACGCTGAGCATCGACACGACGAGCATCAGCGGCACGCCGATCAGTACCCACAGGATCTGCTGGTTCAGATAATGCAGCGGGTTGATGTGGACCTTGCCGCCCGACAGCCGCTGCGCGATGGCGGGCGACGCGGCGGCGACGGCGATGATGCCGCAGCCCATCAGCGCAATGACGAGGGTCAACAGCACCTTGTCGATGGTCCAGAACCAGTTGCCGAACGCCGAACGGTCGCTGCGCGATAGTGCCTTCATGGCAATGCCCCCACCAGCGCGCGAAAGGCCTCGCCGCGCGCTTCGAAGTCCTTGAACTGATCGAACGAGGCGCAGGCCGGAGACAGCAGCACGGTGTCGCCCGATTGCGCGGCGGCGGCAGTAGCGGCCACGGCGGCGTCGAGCGTCCCCGACTGCACCACCGGCACATGCGGCGACAGAATTTCGCCGAACACCGCTGCCGCCTCGCCGATCAGATATGCGGCGGCGACATGGCCGAGGTGCGGCGTCAGCGCGTCGAGTTCGCTGCCCTTCGCCCGGCCCCCGGCGATCCAGTGTATGCGCGGATAGGCGGCCAGCGCCGGGGCGGTCGAATCGGGATTTGTTGCCTTGGAATCATTGACC
>JBBQVA010000024.1:0-34156 GCA_038211945.1 Sphingomonadales bacterium | reverse complement strand
ACGCCCGTTGACGATCTCCCGACAGACCGCCTCGATACATGCGCTCTGATGCAAACGGCCGCCGCCGCCGGCAATCCGGCTATCGATTGGGATGTCGAGCGGGCTGCGGCGGATATCGCGGGCGGCTTTCCGGCGGGCGAGATCGTCCTGGCTAAAGACAGTCTCGATCATGCGGAAATGGGCGTCCTGGCCTTTATCGCAGAACCAGATTTCTTCGCCGTTCGAAAGAAAGATAAATGGCACGTCAAGCAGATCGGCGTAGCGTCGGCCTTGCGTTTCGCCCGCGCTGAGACTGACGCTCGTGCTCTTGGCTTCGAGCACGGCGAGGGCACGACCCTGGCGATCGAACAGCGCGTAGTCGGCTCGGCCACCGTCATCGAGCGGATACTCGTAACGCACGCTGATACCATCGGTCAGACGCCAGTCGGTGTCTTTCAGAAGCTGATCGATTTTGATCCGGGCGAAGGCTTCGTTCGTCACTTCTTGGTAGTCTCCATGCCCCGTTCGGCGGTCTTCCCTTTGCTGACCAAGCCAACTTTCAGCCGCTCGTATTCTTCCACGGCGATAACCATGACAACGCCGCGCCCGTGCTTCTCGATAAGCACCGGCTCTGCACGCGCCGTGTCGATCATAAGGCCAAAACCGTTCTTCGCTTCCCGCGCTGACATGGTTTTCATGGTCGAATACCGTGGCAATCCATGCGTCCATTTAGGACGAAATAGCTCTTTTTACCAAACGATGCTTTTGGGTGCGAGCGCTGGCCGGGGATCAGGGGACTGGGGGAGTTTCGGATGTGATTTGCAGAAGAGAAGAGACGGCAAGATAAAGCGAGATTCCTCGCTACCGGAACGTCGTTCCTAAGTGTTTGTCTGCACATTGTTTTTTGGCGATCTGTGACCGTCCTGGCGAGGTGCGTGGGTGGCGCTCATGCCACTTTCTCGTTTATTATCAATGCTTCGACATGCACCATCGACGATGTGCCATCAATTCGATGCCGCCGTTTGCCACCGTTCGCAAGTATTTGTACGCCACGGCCCTACGCCTCGATTTGCTGTCTTGCGCGGCTGATTCCGACCCTCAATCGTCACGTCATGGCGAACGATGACGACCGATTCCGCATTCGTCCCGGCAAGGTCCGCGACCGGGGGGCGACCCGTCTGCCGAGGGTGGTGCGGCAGCGTCCGAAGACATTCATCGGCGAGGTGCATCAGGCCATCCGCCGGGCGGGCGGCAACCCCAACCGTCTGGCCGGGACGGGGAAGGGAAGCGGGCGGTGCAACGCGCGCGGGCGGGGCGCTCAGATCGCGGCGGGATTGAAGAGCCGGAACGGGTGGAGCCGGGACGGGAGCGGGGTCCGCACCCGCTCGCGCCGGGTGGCGGTGAAGGCCCGTGTGGTGAAGCTCAATCCGCAGCGCGGCGCGACGCGGGGACGACATTTCGTCAGCGGCAAGGCGGTGGACGCACACCTTCGATATCTGGAGCGCGACGGCGTGACCCGCGACGGCGAGAAGGGCCAGGTGTATTCCGCCGACAAGGATATCACCGATGGCCCGGCCTTCCTCGACCGAGGCCGCAAGGATCGCCACCAGTTTCGCTTCATCGTCTCCGCCGAGGAAGGCGTGGAGCTGTCCGAACTTCGTTCGACCACCCGCGACCTGATGACCCAGATGGAGGCGGACCTTGGGACTAAGCTCGACTGGATCGCGGTCGATCACCACAACACCGGCCACCCGCATACCCATATCCTGATGCGTGGCGTCACCGACGACGGCAAGATGCTCAACATCGCAGGCGACTACATCGCCCATGGTGTCCGCGAACGGGCGAGCGAGATCGTGACGCTGGAGCTGGGCCGTCAGACCGAGCAGGAGGTCAGCCAGCAGCTTGAATGGATTCTGCCCAGCCTGTATCATCAGGTGGGGAATGTCGCAGAACATCGCTGTTTCGGCGATGCGGTCGCCTTCGATGCGGTTGAACTCGACGAAGCGCAGCATCGCGATGCGCCCGGTCGGGCGGATGCCTAGCCACGACCGGTCAAACAATCCCATCAGATGGCCCATCTGAACGACCCAAATACTTTTATGGCCGTCGATCTCGTTTAGACCAGCAAGAAAGATGTCGGGGCGGCGCTGCAGCCGGGTGAGGCCCGTCATGAGCGGGGCCCAGAAAATTTTGGCAACCGCCTCCGGGCCATACTGTTCGTTGAATGGATGCATGCCGCGCCAATGCCAATCGGGGACAACGTAGCGCGCCAACACCTCGGCGACGCAGGAGGGTGAGGCGGTGGCGATGTCGGCGTGATAGCGGCGGACAAGGGCCTTCGCAGGCTGAAAATCGATCATGGGCGGTTGCTCCACATCCTGGCACGTCGCTGTTGCCGAGGCGGCTTGGTTTGACTACGAATGCACTAACCGTCTCCAGAGCAGATACAAGCCTTTGAACACAGTCCGGCCTGATAGTGACGACGACAGCCCTGGTGCAGGCGTTTCGCTGATGCGCCGGGTAGCGACCTACATCGCAGTTCTCCTCGGCTACATCCTTTACTGTTATAATTTCAACCTCGTAGATTACGTTCGGCCCTATCTGATAGGGGCCGACGGGTTCACCATCGGGCAAACGGCGAACCTGTCTATCGCCGCCAATATTGGCATTACTGGTGGAGCGTTCGTCTGGGCCGGGTTCGTCTCGCGGGTGGGGCTGCGGCGGGCGGGTGGCGCGATCGCCGCCGCGATTGGCGCGTTGGCGGCGGCGCAGGCGCTGGTGATCACGTACCCGGCATGGTTCGTGCTGCGCGGTCTGCTGGCGGCGGCGCTCGGCGGCTATTATGTCATGGCGACCGGGATTGTGGTCGCATTGTTCCCGGTATCGATGCGAGGCAAACTTATCGCGCTGAACTCAGCGATGTATCCCCTATCAAACATTCTTCTTGGCCTGATCGGTGCCGCGTTGGGTGACGCGCGCTGGCATTGGCTGCTTTGGATCGGCGCGTTGCCGCTTTTCCTTGCTCCGGTGCTGCTGGTGGTCATCCCCGGTGTGCGCGCGCCCACGGAAAATGCCGCGCTGGTCCGCGCCGGGACATGGCGGGAGATGCTGTCCAAGCCCTTTGCCCGCCTAACCCTTACGTGCATTTTGCTATCGGGCATCGATTTCAATGCCTATCAATTGTTCGCGTCGTTCGTGACGCTATACCTCAAAAGCAACCTTGGCTTCACCGCCGCTGATACCGGCTACACCATCGCGCTGCTCAGCGGTGGATCGCTAACGGGCGGCTTTGCCTGGGCGTGGCTGTCCGACCGATACGGACGGCGCTCGGCGGCAGGCGGCTATCTGCTTTGCTCTATAGCGGTACTGCTATTTTTGTTCGTGCCGCTGAGCTTTGCAGCACGCGGTGCCGTCGCCGTGCTATTTGGAGTCGGCCTGTCTTGCACAAGCGCCTGGGGGGTGTGGTTTTCCGAAATGTTCCCGTCACACCTGCGCCCGCACGGGGCCGCACTGTTCCATGCGGGACATATCATTGCGATGGGGGCGCCATTGTTCGTCGCCTATACCAGTGTCCACTATGGCCTGACCTGGACGATGGCTGCGGCAGCGATCGTCTATGTGGTGGGAACGGCGCTTTGGTTGACCCTCCCCGAGACGCTGGTGCGCACGCCGATGGCCCCCGCCACCTGACGCCAGGCCGCCGCCAACCGGTGGATCTACCCAGCTGCGCGATACACCTGCGCCAGCACCGCTACTTCATCGAACACCGTCCATTCCTCGGCAATGCGACCCCTGCTGTCGAAGCGGCAATGGGTCATGCCGGGGACGCGGATCGGGTGTCCCTCGGGCATATCGCCGAACCAGCCTCCGGCGCGGCTTGTACCTGCCAATTCCCAGCGGACTGCGCCAATGAGGCCGTCGCTCTCGTCGCCCCAGCAGATGTTGGCGATGGTCATCGACGCATCCGGCATCGCCGCCAACAGCGAGAGATGGGCGGCGCGTAGACCTGCCAGGCGCTCGACGACCCGGCCGCCCGGCAGATGCGCGATAACATCGACCGCGTAGTGCTCGGCGATCACGTCGAAACGCCTGCGATTCCAAATATCGTGAAACAGGTGACGCAGATGGTCGCCAAGAGCTTCGCGGGGAAGATCGAGCGGTTGCGGCGGCGTCTGGCCATCGAGCCGAGACGGCGATCCGCGCATCTGCACTTCGCGCACCGGCGATGCGGCAACAAGGCGCGCCGTGGCATGCAGATCTAAGCCCAATTGCCGGATAAGGCCGCCATTGTCGCGTGCGAGCCATTCGGTATGGATCCGCCCATCGCGGCTGATGCAATCGGCACAAAAGCGAAATGTGGCGTTGCGACCCGTCGCTGGGCCGTAGGCGCTGGCGCCGATATTAACCCCTGTGCCAAAACCCAGGTGACTGGTGTAGAAATCGGACCCGTCGCTGTCCCAGGCGATATTGATAAAATGATTGTCGATATCGGGCATGGCAACCATCGAGGCAATCGTGCCGGCTACCACCGGCTCGACACCGCGCCCGACATCACCAGCGGTGTAGACGACACAGTTCGGGTCATAAGTGTCGTAAATCAGTCCAACCGCGCCATCGATCCAGATCCGCCTGGTGATCTTGACGATGTAATCGACGATGTCGCGATATTCCTCTGGGAAGCCTGGTGAGAGCTGGCGCGGAATGCCGTTGCCCATCAAAATTTCGGGTTCGGTGCTGTGCCTGACGCGCGTAACGAGCGGGCGTTCGGGGACCACGTAAGGCCCCACAACCGTGCGTGGATGTTTGTTATTCATTGACCGCACTCGTCTCCGATGGCTGCAAAGCGCGTTGTTGCATCCGCAGTCATGTTATGCAACACTCGTGGCGTGCGAGTTTGTCATGCGGAATAACAGCCGGACTCGCTGAGCTCTAAATACCGCTATTTAAAGGGGTCTGAGATGGTTCGCAGCAGGGTCGGTGCCCGTGTCGTCGGAAGCTTGCTCGCTACCACGGGTTTGAGCGCAGCTGCTCAAGCGGCGCCCAGCAACACCGTTCCTGTGTTGGGAGCGGGTGCGGCCACCGCAGCAGACGACGGCATGATCGTCGTCACAGCGCAGAAGCGTGCGCAGAACCTTCAGAATGTGCCGATCAGCATCCAGGCGCTGACATCGCAGAAGCTCGATCAGCTCCAGGTGCGCAACTTCGTCGATTATGTCGCGTATCTGCCAAGCGTCAATTTCACCACTGGCAGCAATGGCCTGCCTGGAAATACCTCTGTTGTCTTCCGCGGCATCGCGACCGACGGCGGGCTGGTCGCATCGGCCACCCTGCCGACCGTCGGCGTCTATCTTGACGAGCAGCCGGTGACCTCTGTGTCGGGTGCGCTCGACATCCATATTTACGACATCGCTCGCGTCGAAGCCCTCGCCGGACCGCAAGGCACGCTGTTCGGGGCATCGAGCGAAGCGGGCACGCTACGGATCATCACCAACAAGCCCGATCCGAACAAGTTCAGCGCTAGCTACACGCTGGAGGGCAATCATATTCTGAGCCATGGTTCGGGCGGCAGCGCCGAAGCCTATGTCAACGTGCCGATCGTCGACGGAAAAGTCGCGCTGCGCGCCGTCGGATGGTATGAACGCACCGGGGGTTACATCGACAACGCCCGCCACATTCGCACCTTCGCATCGTCTGGGATTACCCAGGACAATAAGGCGCTGGTGGGCAATGACCTCAATGCCACCGATGTTTATGGCCTGCGCGCCCAGCTTGGCATCGATCTTGATGACAACTGGACTGTCACTCCCTCAATCATGGCGCAAGATACCCACTGGAACGGCAGCTTCCGATCTGACGATACCAAGGTCGGTGAATTGAAGGTCGGACACTTCTTTCCGGAATTCGGCCATGACGGCTTTTATCAGACCGGCCTGACGATCACCGGCAAGATCTCTGATTTCGACATCACTTATGCCGGCTATTATGCCGATCGACACCGCGGCGATCACCACGATTATTCGGATTACGGCTTCTATTACGACGCTATCGCCGGATCCGGCGCCTATATCAAAGACAACGCCGGCCATCTGATTGACCCGTCTCAGCTCGATATCGATCACGCCCATTCAACCAAATTGAGTCAGGAACTTCGTATCGCCTCGCCGTCCGACAAGCGCGTGCGCGGGATCGCCGGATTGTTCTACCAGCGCCAGACCCAGCTTGAGGAAAATGATTTCCTCACGCCCGGGTTTGCGACGAACCTTTCGGTGCCAGGGCGGCCGGGGCAAGTATGGCTGACGCTCGAAAACCGCGTCGATCGCGATTATGCCGCATTTGGCCAACTCGATTTCGATGTGACGGACAAGCTGACGCTGACCGCCGGTGCCCGCGCCTATAAATTCGACAATACGCTGATCGGCTTTTACGGCGTCAACACAACCTTTTTCGGGACCGGCGTGCGCCAGTGCCTTGCGCGCGCTGCAGGGGGCGGACCCTATGGCGTTGGCCCAGCCGCCGTGCCAGGCACTCCGTGCACTAATCTAGGCGTTTTGAATGCCGACGGGACGATTTCGCCCAAGCGATCGAAGGGCACAGGCGGAACCTGGCGCGCCAATGCGACCTACAAGTTCGACAGCGATCACCTGCTCTATGCGACGGCATCGTCTGGCTTTCGACCGGGCGGCATCAACCGCGCCGGCGCCGCGTCTGCTTTCGATGCCGATCATCTGTTTAACTACGAAATCGGCACCAAGAACAACTTTATGGATCGCCATATCACGCTCAACGTGACGGCCTTCTGGGAGGATTGGCACGGTGTTCAGGTGACGTATCAGGTCCCCGGAGGCAGCGGCGTCGCGCAGATCACCAACGCCGGCGGCGCACGGTCGCGAGGCATCGAAGGCGACTTCAGCGTCCGTACCGACGGGGGTTTTTCACTCACTGGCGCGGCGACCTATGCCGATGCCAAGCTGACCGCGCCGCTCTTCACCGGATCACCGATCCCGTCGGCGCCCTCGGGCACGCGGCTGCCGTTGACCCCGCAGTTCAAGGGTAATCTGATCGGACGTTATGAATTCGACGCCGGGACTTATCGCCTCCACGGTCAGCTGGCGGGTGCCTATACCGGCGAACGCACCGCTTCGATCGTCGTCAACGACGCCACCAAGCTCGGGAAGTTACCAAGCTATTTTACGCTGGAGGCGTCGGCCGGAGCGGACAAGAGCGGTTTCAGCTTCGAAGTATATGTTCGTAACCTGACCAATTCGCGTGGCCAGCAATCGCGGGCGGCGGAGTGCAACATCAATTATTGCGGCCCATCGAGCTATGATCCGGTCGGCGAGGTCTACCGCGTATATATTCAGCCTCGCACGATCGGCGTGCGGTTCGGACAGAAATTTTAAACTCGGCCGCCCTCCGCTAAACGGCTGGAGCGTCAGCCGCGTCCCCCAACGCTTCGCGTAATGGCCCAAGCCATTCCGCGTAGTGGCGCCACTGATCGAGCCCTTCGCCGCTGATCGGGCGGCGGACCTGTTCGGAACTTGCCGTTCGCACAGCACGGGGGTTCGAATGAAAAGCCAGGCATTCCGGCTCAAAATCCAATCCGCAATGATCTAGCAGCGCACGAATCTGCGTCTCGGGATCGGCAACAAGAGCTTCGTGGTGGACGCGGTAAACGCGCCCCGGCAGCACAGCATCATAATGCGCCATCAGCGTCGCATAGTCGCGCCAGTAGCGCCCAAGCTCGCCAAGATCATAACTAAAGCCTTGGCCACGGGCGAAATGCTGTTTGAATGCAGAAAAGCCGTTGGCCATCGGATGCCGACGCGCGTCGATGATGATGGCGTTCGGCAGGATCAAATGGATCAGGCCGATATGCGCGAAGTTGTTCGGCATTTTGTCGATGAACCGGGGCTCAGCAGTCTTGCGCTGGATTCGGGTGCGGTCGAGATAGACTTGGCCGAGTGCACGGCGCTCATCGACCGAAAGGGCCAGAAGGTGAGGAAGATAACCCCCCGCCTCATCGTCAGTCTCGCCGCGCTTGCCGTGCCGCCCGCTTAAGTCGGCGGCAATTGCGCCAATATCGGGCAGTTCCATGGTACCCTCGACCTGGCTGTGCGACGCGAGGATTTGTTCGATCAGCGTCGAGCCAGCGCGGGGCAGGCCGACGACGAAAATCGGATCACGCGCAGCGTGGCCGCCGGGTCTCCCGGTTAACGCCTCCCGGGTCATCAGAGCCCGGGTCTGTTCAACATGCGCCGATGTAGCGTTCGGATCATAAGGCAGCTCCCCGCGCCGCAACCGGTTGCCTTCCTTGTAATGCTCGAACGATCGTCGCCAGTCCCGCGCATCCTCGAGCGCCTTGCCCAAAGCGAAATGCAAATGATAGCGGTCGGCGGGTTCACGCGCCGCATCGATTGCCACGGTCATTGCCGCCATGTCCGCCGCATCGAAGCGAACGGTCTTCAGGTTGGCGAGGCTCCACCATGCGTCGCCGAGCGTCGTCTGATATCCGACAGCACGGCGATAGGCGGCGACACTGTCGGTCGTGCGCCCAACTGTCTTCAAAACATGACCGTAACTCACCCACAGTTTAGGCTGCGCCGGAAAGCGATCGAGGATCGATTCATACGCGGCGATCGCTGTGTCGTAATCGCCCGTGCGTGCCGCCACGGCTGCCTTGATAGAGAGCGCGGTGGGATCGGTCGGATCGGCGGCAAGCAATTGATCCGCTTGGACGTGTGCCTCGGCGAACTTGCTCTGCCGTTGCAACACGGTGACATAGTTTCCGCGCGCTGCCTTGAAATCAGGGGCGATTTCAAGCGCACGCCGAAGCAGGGTTTCGGCGTCGCCGTACCGCCTCAACTGCCCGGCGACCTCCGCAAGCATCCGGATCGCGGCGATATTTGTCGGTTTCGCGCGCAGCACCGCTTTCAGGCTGCGCTCGGCGACTGCCAACTGTCCCGCCCGTAGCGCCGCCGCCGCCGCGCGCAACTCCGGATCGCGGGCCGCCGCAGCGAGAGTCGCATCTAGATTGGAAACGACGAGGTCGACCATGGCCTGCTTTATCAGCGTAGCAAATCCCGACAAGCGACCGCGCCGAGCGCGACGCAAAACCCAGCACTAGCTGCCAAGCCTAGTCGGCCGTCCAGCCGCCGTCGACGATGAGCGATGTGCCCGTCACCAACGCCGACGCTCCGGATGCCAGATACAACACTGCCCCCATCAAATCCTCGACCTGGCCCAGGCGTCGGAGCTTGATCTTGCCCAGAACCGATGCCTTGAAGGCCGGGTCCTCAAAATACGGGCGCGTCAACGGCGTCTCGATGAACGTCGGCGCGATCGTATTTGACCGAATGCCGTGCGCCGCAAGGTCCAACGCAAAGGCTTTCGACATACCCTCGAGTGCCCATTTTGACGCGCAATACAGACTGCGATTCGGCCCGCCGACGTGCCCCATCTGACTGCCGATGTGGATAAGGCTGCCAGGCTTGCCTTCAGCCAGCAGCCGCGTCGCGCATGCCTGCGCCACGAAGAAAGCGGCCTTGACGTTGAGGTCGAGCACCGCGTCGTAGTCGGCTTCGGTAACCGTTTGCATCGGCTTTGGACGGTTAGTCCCGGCGTTGTTGACGAGGATGTCGAACGCGGGGCGCGCCGCGAAGAACGCCGCCACATCGCCGAGATCGGACACGTTGAGCCGTGCGGCTTCAGCATTACCGCCCCCGGCAATGATTGCCGCAGCCACGGCCTCGATCTCGCTCGTCGAGCGTGCGACCACCACCACCGCCGCGCCCGCCTGTGCGAGCGCCGCGGCCAACGCGAGGCCGATCCCCCGCCCGGCCCCGGTCACTACCGCGCGCTGACCGTCCAGGCGAAAGCTTGGAGTTCGCGGCAGGATCACGCGAGCGCTTCTGCCTTTCCGGCATAGGGTATGTTCCGCCCGCCATACCGGCGAACCCGGATATTTGCCTGTTCGCCGTGGCCCGCGAAGCCTTCCAGCGCGCACAACCGGCTGCAATATTCACCGATCATCGCACTCGCCTGGTCGGTCAGCACGCGTTGATAGGTGCAGGTTTTCAGGAATTTGCCGACCCACAGGCCCCCTGTGTAGCGCGCCGCCTTTTTGGTCGGGAGGGTGTGGTTCGTGCCAATCACCTTGTCGCCATAGCTGACGTTGGTGCGCGCCCCAAGGAACAGCGCGCCGTAATTGGTCATGCGGGCGAGAAAGTAATCCGGGTCCCGGGTCATCACCTGGACATGCTCGGACGCAATTTCATCGGCGATGCGAACCATCTCGGCATAATTCTCGGCGACGATGACCTCACCGAAATTCTCCCATGCCCGCCGTGCGATGTCGGCGGTTGGCAGAATCGTCAGTAACCGCTCGACCTCGCGTATCGTATCCTCGGCGAGCCGACGTGACGTCGTTAGCAACACCGCGGGTGAATCGGGGCCGTGCTCGGCCTGTCCCAGCAAGTCGGTCGCGGCGAGTTCGCCGTCACAACCAATTTCGTCGGCGATCACCAGGGTTTCGGTCGGCCCGGCGAACAGATCGATGCCGACCCGTCCGAACAACTGGCGCTTGGCTTCAGCGACAAAAGCATTGCCGGGGCCGACAAGCATATCGACCGGGGCCATGCTCGCGGTTCCCAGCGCCATTGCGCCGACCGCCTGAATACCGCCGAGGCACCAGATCTCGTCGGCACCCGCCATGTGCTGGGCTGCGACGATGGCCGGCGCCGGCATGCCGTGGAAGGGCGGCGCGCAGGTGACGACACGCGGCACCCCCGCAACCTTGGCGGTGATCACACTCATATGCGCCGATGCCAGCAACGGATATTTGCCACCGGGGACATAGCAGCCGGCGTTGTTGACCGGCAGATGCTTGTGCCCGAGCACGACGCCCGGCAACGTCTCGACCTCGACATCCGTCATGCTGTTGCGCTGGATTTGCGCAAAATTGCGGACCTGCATTTGGGCGAATTCGATGTCTTTCAGGTCCTGCCCGGTAAGCTGATCGATGCAGCCCTGAATTTCAACCGCAGTCAGCCGGTAGGATTCGCGGTCCCAACCATCGAACTTGATACTCAGGTCGCGCACTGCCGCATCGCCCCGACCCGCGATGTCGGCAAGGATGCCTTCGACCGTATCGCGGACTTTACGGTCGCTCTCTGCCTTTGCCTCGGCGGTTGCGCCGCGTTTCAGATATTCTGCCATGTCAGCTCCTGTCGCTTACGGCCGCGAACACGTCGATGCCGATTTGATTCAACACGTCTGGGATGTCGATCATCACCCAATTTTCGACGAGCATCCCGCCCGCGACGCTCCAAAAGTCCATGACTCGCATGGTGATCGCACGGTCGCTGCCCGCCACACCGAGCCAGCCGTCGCCCCGATGCGTCGCGGTTATGCTGGGCCAGCCGGTCGACGCGACGAAATTGCCGTTGCCGAAACGCGCGCGGTGATTGCCGCCAACACGGTCGGGGAAGGCCGTCAGGAACGGCATCGCATGGCCACGCTCATAATCTGCAAAGCCTCGAAAGCTGCCGATCGGGCCGGGACCGAACCAGCAGAAATGCTCAGCGAACGTGTCGCGCATATTCATCCTAGCGAGCGACCCGTCGAACTTCATCAGCCCGCCGATCATCCGCTCTACAATTTGCAGGCCGACCGCACCGTCGCCGCTCGGCCAAATGGCGTTCCCGATAATCGGCGGCGGTGCCATCGGATCCGGCCCCAGCGGCGTCGCCAGCGGCCAGACCCCCGCCTGCAGCATCAGCGATGGCAGATCGAGGATGACCAGAGTTTCAACGGCACGCTGCCCCAACCAGCGTTGAAAGCAGCCGAAACGCAGGTGGACGACCCGCTGTGTCGCCAGGATGCCGAAGAGTGGGGCCGCAAACACGCCGAAGATATTGCCGCTCGATGCGGTCCAATCGCCATCCTGGAATCGCCCACGCATTGCGATACCTACACGCACTTCGTAGTTGGGGATCGCCGCCGCCAAGGGCGCAAGCAGCCGAGCCGCGACAAAATCTGCACCGATCCCGCGCTCGATCGGGCGGCATGCCGCCAGAATATGCGCTTCGTCCAGAACTGCCAACGCGCCAGGCGCGAAGATTGCGCGCGGATCGGAATGGTCTTGGACGTCATTTGCCATTTCGCTGTATTGACTGCGAATGCAAAAAGCTGCAACCGCGTTTCTTATCGCAGGGGAGATTCTCGTGAGCGCAGTAGTGACGCGATCGCGCTGGACAATCGAGGCTATGGAGGCGCGCGTCGTGCGTTATGCCGATCTGCGACCCTGTTACAATGCCTTTATAGATACCCGCTCGCCGGGATCTGAAGCGAAGGAGAATTTCACGATCATCGGCCCGGGCGTGTCCGAAAATCCCGAGCAATATGTTCACATTACCGAACCGCATGGCTTCAACATCGGCGGCGCGCGCCAGCCCCCGGCGTGTGTGAATTCCCAGCACAGCCACGACACCGCCGAAGTGTTCGTCGTCCACACCGGTAGCTGGCGCTTCGATCTGGGCGAGCATGGCGACGATGCCCAGGTCGTGATCGGTCCGGGCGACGTCATTTCGCTGCCGACGCGCATGTTTCGCGGATTTACCAACATCGGCGCCGATATCGGCTATCTTTTTGCGGTGCTCGGTGGCGACAATCCGGGCAAGGTATTGTGGGCCCCCGAGGTGTTCGACATGGCGGCGGAACATGGTCTGGTGCTGCTCGAAAGCGGCCGGCTGATCGATACCGTCGCCGGTCAGTCGGTCCCTGTCGATGCCCGGACGATGCCACGGACCAGCGCCGAACAGGCCGCAGCGTTAACCAGAGCGACGGCGCACGATGCAGAGCGCCTGGTGTGGCGCGCGCACAATGGTCGGGGCACGACGCCGATCATCGGCAGGACTGCCCCGCTGAATTGGCCACACCCCTTCACGCTCGGTCGGATCGACCTGGGGGAAGCGGAGGACAGTCGCACCCCGACCGCTCCAGAGGTCGTGTTCGTCCAGTCGGGGACACTTACTGTAACATGCGACGGCAACGCTATGGTGCTGGGCGCGGGCGATACGATGACACTGCCGGTCAATGTCGAGCGGCGACTTTCGGGCGAGTGCGTCGTTTACCGGGTCAGCGGCTAGTACGGCGTCAGGCCGCCGCGTGCCAAAGGTTGCGGCTCGCCAGCGCCGCACCCTCCGTCAGCGCGCTGAGCTTGGCATAGACAATATCGGGATCGACCGCGCCAAACCCGGCAAAGGTCGAAAACCCGCAATCGGTGCCAGCGATGACGCGCTCGCGACCGATGATGTTGGCGAACCGTTCGATCCGTTCGGCCACCACGCGCGGATGTTCGACGAAGTTCGTCGTCGAATCGATGACGCCTGGGATAAGGACTTTGTCGTCCGGGATCAGGTCGATCATCTCGACGAAATAATTCCAGTCGTGTTGATGCCGCGGGTTCGATGTTTCGAATAACAGTCCGGCGGGCTTGGCGGTCACCAGCGTCGGCAGGATGACACCCATCTCCACGTCATGCGTGTGCGGCCCCTCGTAATTGCCCCAGCACACGTGCATCCGCATCCGGTCAGCGGGAACGTTGCGCAGCGCGTGGTTGAGAACCGCGACATGATGCCCGATCAGCGTCAGATACGCGGCATCGCTGCGATCCTTGTACATCATGTGCCGGCCCAGGCCGAGGTCAGGCGAATCGAGTTGCAAGATCAAACCTGCCGCGACGATCGATTCATATTCGGGGCGCATCGCTTCGGCGAGCGCCTCCAGATAGGCGTCCTGCGTCGGATAGTGTTCGTTTGGCTGGAACAGCGCGATAACACCGGGGGATGCGGCGTTCATAAACCCCCCGACAGGGCGATGCTTCGCCAGCGCCGCCGCCATATGCTTTAGATCGTCGTCGAGCGGCGCCAGCGTTTTGGAAACAACCGGGCCGACGCATTTGGGACGGCGATAGGTTGGGGTGCCGCCACCCTTGCTCTGGCGTTCGAGAAAGACCGGAAAGTCTTCAAGGTCGGCCGGGGGCGTGCGCGGGCTGTCGCCGTCGAAGCCGGTGATGCGGTCCTTAATATAGGTCGCATAGCTGATCTTCGACATTTCGCCGTCGCTGACGAGGTCGATGCCCACTGCGACCTGCCGCGCCACCGCGTCATCGACCGCCTCGCCGATCACCGCGTCGAACTGCGCGGCATCGACAATATCCCCACGCTCGACTGCAAAGATCAGGTCGGTGACCGCAGCCGAACGCGGTAGCGAGCCGACATGCGTGGTGAGGATGCGGTCGGTCATACT
The DNA here is from genome assembly GCA_038211945.1 of Sphingomonadales bacterium. GTDB lineage: Bacteria > Pseudomonadota > Alphaproteobacteria > Sphingomonadales > Sphingomonadaceae > Sandarakinorhabdus. Next base: position 19,867 of record JBBQVA010000024.1, on the reverse strand, counting down.
ATGTCCTCTTCAGTGAGCCAGCGATCGATCCGGGCGGCAAGCGCGACCGGATCCTCGAGCGGGAGCATGTGTCCCGCGCCTGAAACGGTGAACAGGGTGGCGTCGCTGATCCGGGCCGCCCAATCGGCGTGCCAAGCCGGCGGGCAAAGCGTATCCTCATCCCCACAACCCATCAATACCGGCACCCTGATCGCGGGCAGAACGTCACGGCGGTCGGCGCGCAGCCTCAGCGCCTCGCTTTGCCGGACGAACACCTCGGCGCCGAGCCCCATCCCCATGTCGCGCAGCAGGTCGAGCAACACGACGTCGCTGCGGTGGCGAGCGGCTAGATAATTTGGCTTAAGCTCCTCGACCAGCACGCGTTCGAGCCCGCCGGCACGAACTTTGGCCTGCTGGATTGGGCGGTGCGCGGCGCGATCGGGCAGATCGGCGGTGGCATTATAGCCGAGCAAAACCAACCCCGCGATGCGTTCGGGTTCCTGGCACCACATTTCGACCGCGACGATGGCACCCATCGAGAAACCGATCGGCACTAACGGTCCCGGCGCCGCAGCCAGGGCTCGAGTCGCCATCGCTGCGATGCTGTCGTCATGCGTTAGCCCGACATCGACTGGCGCGCCAAGCCTGTGCTTGGCGAACACATCGATGACCACGCCACGCCCGCCGCGCCATAAGCGGGCGTCACACATGTTGCCGGGCAACAACACCGGGGTCACGCGCCGAGGCCGCCCGCGATCTGGCGCAGCACCGCGAGTTCGTCGAATACCGTCACATCCTCGACGATAGCCCCGCCTCGCACCCGGAAATGCGACACCGCCATCACCAGCAACTCCCGCCCGCTCGGCGGCCCCCAAACGCCGATACCGCGATGTGTACCCGCCAACGACCAGCGTAGCGCGACCGCGATGTCACCGTATGGCAGCGGGCGGGCGGCGACATGCTCGAGCCGCCACGACGTGTCGTGCAGGAACGTCCTGATCTGTGTCAGGCAGCCAATCCAGAATCCCCGTCCGAAACCGCCCCGGTTCGAAGGCCAGCGGATTTCGGCGGCCGGAGAGAGCGCCTGAGCAGCGTCGCCGAAGCAATCGTCTCGCCACGCCCGTGTCAGCATCGCCGCCGGACCTTCGGCGGGATGACCCGAGGGGATGGCAGCATCGATACTTTCGCGCGTCGCGGCGATGGCAGCGATCCGCCAACTGTGTCGCGCCGGGTCACCCGTGCCGTCAGCAACGGCCTGCGCCCGTGCGACGCCCCAAGGATTACCAGCGATCTGGAGCACCCCGCGCAGATTGTCGCGCACCAACCATTCCTCGACGATCCGGTTCTCGCGGCAAAGGCAGTCGGCGATGGTCATTACGCCATTGCCCGCCATCGTCGCACCCCCGAGCAGCGGGTCGTCGCCAAGGTGCGTCGAGCGGCTGACGATGCGGTGCGAGCTATAAAGCCCCCCCGACACCGGATCGTCGCCGTCGTCGGACCAGATAACGTCCTCGCCGATCAGCAGCCGGTCGGGTGTCGCAGCCAGCGTCGTGATGGTGTTTTGAACCACCGCCTCGACCCCTGATACCGGGCCAGCCAGCGTGTGGATCGCGCAATCGGGGGCGTAATGGCTGCGGCAAAGACCGACGTTCTTTTCCTCCCAGATGCGGTGGGTGCAGCGGAGGATGTAGTCGACGAAATCCCGGTACACCGGCTCATAGCCTGCCAGCGATTGGCGTGAAGCCCCGGGAGCAAGCAGATCGGCGAGGGGTCTACCAACCGGCGAACCGACCTCGGGCAGCGCGTCCCAGCGCATCACGCCGTGCGCTTATGCGTTTCGGGCAGCGACAGCCAAACCGCCGCTGCAGCGATAAAGCTCACCGAAGCAAGACACATCACCGGCGCGAGACCGAATTGTTCAGCCAGCGGTGCAGTGATCAGCGGGGCGGTCATGCTGACAACGCGGCCCCAATTGAAGATCGACGCGGCGGTAGATCGCAGATACGGGGGGTAGAGCTCCGACAGCCATGGGCCCCAGGTCGCGCTGCACGACAGCATCACCCCATAGGCAAAGCCGGTCAGCTCCAGCAGCAGCACACTCATGGGGATGAACAGGTAGACCGGAATGATGGCAGCGGCTGCAATAAAGCCCCACGCGGCACCGCGCCTGCCAAATCGGTCGCTGATCCAGCCCCAGGCCAATGCTCCAAACGCCGCACCGACGAACTGCCAGCCCAGCACGTCGCCAATGACCGTGTCGGGGATCAGCCGGACGGTCTTCAGATAGGTCGTCGCCCAACCAGTAAACGCCTGATAGGCAAAAAAATTGAGGCCCATCATTGCGGCGAGCATGATGGTCTGGCGTTTGACACCTGCCGCGAACAATTCGGTGATGGGCAGCTTGGCCTTGGCAACCGCCTGGCCTCCGGACAGTCCGTCCATCGGAATGAGTTTGCGGTCGTCGGGGATGAAGAACGGCGCGAACAGCGACAGGCTGACCGGGATTGCTCCGATCCACAACAGCACCTTCCAGTCATAGCCGGCCCGGAACGCCGCCGCCGACAGGAAACCAAGGGTCGCAACCGCAATATTATAGACGAAGAACACCACCCCGGCGATCGTGCCGCGCACGCTCCGCGCGAACAGGCCAGAATAGATGCCGACCGCGATCGGAAACATCGACCCCATAAAAAAGCCAAGATAAGCGCGTTGGATTATGAGTTCGCTGTAATCGCGCACGACCAACGCAGCCAGAATTCCGGTCCCATAACCGATCATTGCGATGCTGAGCGCGTTGCGCCGCCCGATTTTATCGGCAACTTGCCCCATCACTACTGCGCCGACAATCGCGCCGACCGATTGTAGCGAGTAAAGCGAACCCGACTGAGTCAGTGTAAGGTTGAGGCTTTGCTTGATATAGGGCCGCAGAATATCGACCGTGTTCCACGACCATGCATAACAAAAATAGGCAATGAGCAGGAAACCGAGCGCAACATAGCGCCGCGTCGGGGATATATCGGCGGCGTTGAGCCACGACGATGTCGGATGCTGCGTCGCCAACCGGATACTCCCCAAGCGAAGCAGCATGAATGCATGCGAATGCAATTGCAACGGCCATATCGTCGGCACGTGTGCGAAAATCAGGCGGAGATGGCGTCAAACCTAGCCGACGTGCCTTCGATAAATGCCCCGGCGAAAGTCCGCACTTCGGGCGGCAGGTCGGGATCGGCTATGCGTTCCATCAGCATGGCGACTGCCGCCTCGGTCATGCGGCGGACCGGCTGGCGCACCGTCGACAGCCGATAACTCGCCCACATCGCGGCCGCGACCCCGTCGAATCCAACGATCGACAGGTCGTGTGGCACCCGGGCCCCGAAAACCTCGCGCGCGCAGTCGATGGCGCCGATCGCCATCAGGTCATTGGCGCAGATCAGCGCATCGAGCTTGTTTTGGGTCATGTCCATCAGCGCCCGCAGCCCGGCATCGCCGCTCTCGTAATTAAATGCACCCTGGACCGTCAGCACCTTGTGACCGAGTTCATGCAGGCGCTGTTCAGCTCCGCGCACGCGCTCTTGTCCGACAAAGCTGTCGACAGGCCCGGATATGATGCCGAAGACCTTGTGTCCCGCGGCGACCAAGCGGTCGACCAGCTGGCGTTCGCCGCCGACCGAATCGCAACCTACGCTTGCCACCGGTTCGCCTTCGCCAAAGCGATTGTAGAGTACGACGGGAACCCGGTGGCGAGCAAAGTCACGAAGTTGTTCCGGCGCAAGGCGGGCGGCAACGATCGCACCGTCGACGCGGTAGCGCCAAACTTGGTCGAGCATCGCATTGACCTCACCTTCCGCCTGCAGGGTGAACAGCAGGACACGGATGCCACGGTCGGACAGGCGGCGCGTCAATTCAGCAAGCACTTCGGGATAGTAGAGGTTGGTCAAGTTCGAGATGATGACCGCGACCAGGTTCGATTTGCGGGTGATCAACCCCGACGCCATTGCATTAGGGTGATAGCCGAGTTCACGCGCTGCGCTGAGCACGCGCGCGCGGGTCTTTGGTGCGATACTTGAGCCAGGGCGGAAGCAACGTGAGACCGCAGACTGCGACACGCCCGCGCGCTGCGCCACGTCATAGGAAGTCGGCGCGCCGCGCGGTTCGGTTGCTTTCGTCATTTGCCGCAGATTGCCGTGTTTGTCCGGGCATTACCAGCGTTCGCGGAAATCAGGCACGGCCCAGCCGAGAGTCGATTGCAAACGAAGTCACTTGCCACCGCCGTTTGCGGGTGGCAGCACGCCGAAACGGACATCTGGTGAGGGAGCGGAGCGTGTTCAACGACGTTGGCGTCCAAGCGCAGCCGTTCTGGCCATGATGGTCTGGAACGACCTGCCCGATGTGCTATCGCCGGTTGGACGGCGACTTGCAGATGTACTCGCCGAAGGGCCGCGCCAACAGGAATTGCCGGGCTACGAGTCCATTTATCGAGATTTCGTCGACTACATCATGCGCTGCACCCACCGTATCTGGGAGGAAAAAAATATCGGTTTGTGCCGAACTCACTATTCAGATGACGTCGTAATGCACACGCTTGCAGGCCCCGCCACCGGCGCAGAGACGGTGGTCCAGGGCACAATCGGCGCCCTCGGCATGTCGAGTGACCGGCAAGTCATCGGGCAGGACGTGGTGTGGAGCGACGATGGCGACGGGCTACTGCATAGCTCGCACCGGATCACCGGCCAGATGACGCACATGGGCGACGACGCAACGTTAGGGACCGCGACGTTCCGTGGCACCGGCGCGACGACCATCGCCGACTGCTTGTGCCGCGAAAACCGCATCGTCGAGGAATGGCTGGTCCGTGACAATTGGCGCGCGGTGGCGCAAGTCGGCGGCGATCCCTGGGCAGTCGCGCAGATGCAGGCCGCCGCTGACCACGAGGGCGAGGCCTTCCGGCACCAATGGCGTACCGATGCGATTGCCGCAGTTCGCAGCGGCGCGGACGTCGGTATGACCGCGGATAACCCGGCGGCGATCCCGGCGGCAATGCTGGCGGGCGCGTTTCGCGACGATATGTTCGGAGATGCCGCAGAGGCGCTCTCGTCCACCGCTGAAATCCGCTGGCCATCGATGCGACGCGGCTATGGGCGCGGTTATTGGATCGGCTGCGCGACCCAGCTGCGCGCAGTGCTCCACGACGTCGCGTACTCGCTCGACCATGCTGCTGCCCGGCCGCTGCCGCGCGGCGACGTGGCGGTCGCGCTGCGCTGGTCGCTGGCGGGTCGGCATGTCGGGGCCGGCATCTGGGGCCCGGCGACGGGGCGCGATCTGCTGATCATGGCAATCTCGCACTACCGGATACGGGGCGACATGATTGTCGAGGACGTGACAATATTCGACGAACTCGCGGTGCTTCGCCAGATTGCAGGGGGACTTGGGGCATGAGCGCATTCGGAGCCATCGCAGAGGTCGCAATCGGCCGGGTCCCGGTGCAGTTGCTACACGCGTGTCGGCTGGAAGTCGGCGGATTCGACGCGTTCGGCGTCGAGGCGATCAGCGATGCGTTTCGCTGTGACCCGGTGACACTCGACTATGCGACGGTCGTCGAGAATGCCGAGAGTTTCGCTGCGATTGTCGACGATCAGGCAGTCTTTGCCGATTTGTACGACGGCAACATCGGACGACTGTGGCGGGCAGGGCGTACGGCCCCCCACGCTCCCGAGCCCTTTGTTGCGGTGCCATTCGATCCCGATCTGACGCAGGCGCGCGGCGACGTTCAGTTCTCCGCAACCGATCACCCGCTGCTTGCGTCCGACGCGGCCGCACGTGTCCGCGTAGCAGGCTTAGAAATCCTCGCCCACGACCCTTCCGCCTGGCGCTCACGCGTGTTCTGCGTCCGCACCTTTGGCAGCGCGTCGCGCGGTGCCGCGCTGTTTGCACTCTATCGGATGAGCGGCGGGCAGGTCCGTACCAGTGGCTTTGGCTATGCGGTGGCAATCTGGGAGGGCAGCGCGTGCAAGCTGGCACTCGATGCGGTGCCACTGCCCGGCGACGGGCGTGTCAGGCTCGTTGCGTGATTGCGCCGCCTCTGACCAGGCGGCTCAAGCTGTCGTACAGCCTTGGCAGCACCGCCGAAGCGCTGGTCATTACCGCGACGACGAGTTTCCTGCTGCTGTTCTACAATCAGGTGCGCGGTCTCCCTGCCGCCCATGTCGGTATCGCGCTCGCGTCGGGCCTGTTCTTCAACGCAGTGTTCGATCCGCTGGTGGGGTCATGGTCGGACCGGACGCGGTCGGGCTGGGGGCGGCGACACCCGTTCATGTTGGCTTCGATCCTGCCGGCCGCCGGACTGTTTTGGGCAGTCTTTAACCCGCCATCGTTCGGCGAATTAGGTCAGCTGGCTTGGTTAGCGGTCACCAACACGTTGCTGCTGGCGGCAATGACGCTTTACCACACGCCGCACCTCGCGCTCGGTGGCGAACTGTCCGACGACTATCTCGAGCGGTCGAGCGTAATGGCGTACAACACATTCTTCCTGTGGATCGGCGACACGCTGGGCTGGCTGCTGTCGTTCCGCGTGTTCTTTGCTGCCACCGCCAGATTCCCCAACGGCGCTCTCGATCCATCGCGCTGGCCGCTGTTTGCAGGGAGCATCACGCTCGCGATCGTGGCCCTGCTCGGCTATTCGAGTTGGTCGACGCGCGGGCGCGTCGCTTACCTGCCAAAACCCGCCGCCGACACACCGGGGTTCAGCGCGCGCGAGCTGTTGCGCGACGTCGGACGCGCAGTCTCAAACCGCAATTATGTCATGCTGCTGCTCGGGCTGTTCTTCATATCGATGATGGTCGGCGTCCGGGGTGGGTTATGGCTTTATGGCGCAACGTTTTTCTGGCGACTGACCAACGATCAGATCAGCTATTTCGTCCTCGGCAGTTTCAGCGGCTATCTTGTCGCGGCTTTCGTGGTGAAGCGGCTGCATGCGCGCTTCGACAAGCGCTGGACGGGGGCGATCGCGCTGCTGTTCTATGCCATTGGCCCGGCGGTTCCGCTGTCACTCGGCTGGCTTGGTATATTGTCGTGGCAGACGCCGGCGCTGCTGTGGATCCTAATCGGATTTTCAATACTCCAGCACGCGCCATACAGCGTCATGACAACAACAATCTATTCGGCGCTCGCCGACATCGCCGACGAGAATGAACTGAAATTCGGCGTGCGGCAGGAAGGGATCCTGTACTCAACCCGTACCTTTTTCGGACGCGTCGATCAGGCGCTCGGTACCGCGATGGCGGGCTGGGTTCTGACCCTGATCGCCTTCCCCGTCAAAGCCGTCCCGGGCCGCATCGACCCGGCGGTGCTAACGGGACTGGCGGCAGCGTTTGTCCTGTCGACAATACCTGGACTCGTCGCCGTTATTTTCTATGCCCTCTTGCATGTGACGCGGACGACGCACGCCATCACCCGCGCCGCACTCGACGCACGGCGCGTACCTGACGCGCTGGCGCAGGCCACAGCATGACCACCCGTTTCCACGTGCACCCCTGATCACAATTCAGGTGTCTGATTTGCATGTCCGGCCGCGCGCACAGACGCTCGCCTTCCTGATCCTCCTACAATTTTTCTATGCTTGGGCATGGAACAGCAGCGATGTGTTGCGCCCGGCGTTTCGGGCCGCGCTCGGGCTGAGCCTTACGCAGGTCGGTGCCGGCTATTCGGCTCAGGTGGTCGGTGCACTCGCCGGAGCGATGACAGTGGTGCGTTTCGAACATCGTCTTGGCCGGCAACATACCCTCGCCTTTGTCTGCGTCGGCACGGGCACATCGCTCGTTGCCGGCGTCTTTGTCACGAGCTGGGGCGCATTCCTCGTTCAGCGGTTCGCGGTCGGCGTGTTCGGCGGTGCGGTGTTCCCGCTGACCATCGGGCTGATCGCCGAGTTGTTCGCCAGCCGGATCCGCGGCCGGCTCGCAAGCCTGATCGACGGGACGTATTTTGGCGCAGTGGTCGTGCTTGGGCTAGCGGCGGGGCAAGCGGGGATCGGAGGCTGGCGGGCGATGTTGTGGATCGGTGGCCTGCCGCCGTTGCTGTTCGCGCTCGCGGCCTATCGGTTCGTTCCAGAATACGCGAGGCATGGCACGGCGGCGCGCGACAAGCCCCGCCCCTCGATTGCTAATCTCTTTGCCCCCGCTTTGCGCTCGCGGACATTCGCGCTCTCGGCGATGATGGGCGCAAACGCATGCGGATCGCAGGCTTTCACTGGTTGGCTGACAACCTACCTCTACGACGTTGCGCGTTTGGTTGGCCCGCAAGTCGGCACGATCGTTGCCTGCCAGTTTTTTGGCAGCTTCATCGGCTGCATCGGCTGGGGCTGGGCGATTGATCGCCATGGTCGACGCGCGGGTGCGTTTGGGCTGTTGGGAGCGGGGGCCGCAGCGATTGCCTTCCTGCTCGCGCCGCCTGTGCCGCTGGTGCTCGGAGCCTGCGCCGCCATGTTCGGAATTGCGTTTTCAGCAGTCGTGTCGATCGGGCCGTGGCTGGCCGAGCTCTATCCGGTCGAGCTCCGCACTGCGGCCACCTCGATGTTTCAATGGGGGCGCTTCATCAGCCTGCTGGCACCGCTGGCGACCGGCAGTATCGCGGCGCGCTGGGGGCTCCCCTCGGCAATGGGTCTGTCAGTGGTAGCCTTTGCGCTATCAGCCACGATCTGGTTGCGCCTACCCGAAACCCTGGCACGCGATCAAGTGCCAAACCGCTCAAGGCTGTAGGGTGCGGGCTCGATATGCGGCGGCGCACCGGTGACCAGCTCGGCGATCAGGCGGCCCGTCGATGGTGCCCCAATCATGCCATCATGGCCGTGCCCGACTGCAGCGAACAGTCCAACATGATGTGCGACCGGCCCTATTGCGGCGACGCTGTCAGGCAGCGATGGGCGAAAGCCCATCCACAGCCGCTGGGCTTCTGCCTCCATGCCTGGAAAAAGTTCGTCGAGATGCCGCCGCAGCACGATCGCGCGCGTTTCCTCCGGCGGCGCATCGAGCCCGCCGATCTCGACCGTTCCCGCCAGCCGCAGCCCCTCGCCCATCGGCGTAATTGCCAGGCCGCGCGCGCGGTGGATGATTGGCAGCGCGATGGGAATAGACGGCGCGCCGAGCTGGAGATGATAGCCGCGCTCCGTCTCTAGCGGAATACGTGCGCCGAGCGGACCGAGAAGCGACTTCGACCACGCGCCTGCGCACACCACCACGGTCCGGGCGATCACATTGGCCTTGCTGGTCAGCAACTGCCAACCGTCGATCCCCGGAATAAGCTTTAGAACACGCTCGTGTCGGAGAGTCACGCCACGTCCGACAATATCGTCGAACAACGCCTCGACCAGCCGGTGCGGCGACAGCGTATAGCCATTGTTGGGGAATAGCAGTCCGCGCCGCGCGAATGTGGCGATGCCCGGAAACAGTTCACGCAGCCGCTCGGGCCCCAGCGTTTCGCAGCCGATGCCCAGTTCATCGCGGATCGCATTGGCGAACAGTTCATCTTTCCCCGGACGTTCGCCGCGCGCCAGCACAACCCCGCCCGATTGCCGCAACAGCGTGCCAAACGCGGCCTCACCGAGCAATTCGCGATAGCCGTCGAAGACGCCGCAGTGTAACGTGTGAAGAGCGCGTGCGCCACGTCGCGCCGCAGTCGCGCAGCTGGCGAGCACCCATCGCAGCAACCACGGCGCGGCGCGCAGCAGATACGACGGGCGGACGCTGACCGGCCCGTGCGGGTCCATCAGCCAGCCCGGCACCCGCCGCAGCATTCCCGGCAGCGCAACCGGCAAATGGGCATCGCCGTTGATAAGGCCTGCCGTCCCGAACGATGCGCCATTGGCCAGCCCGGCCGCGTCGAACAGCGCCGGTGCGCGCCCATGGCGTTGAAGCCGAGCAGCACAAGACAGGCCGATGACGCCAGCCCCGATGACCGCAACGTCGACATGGTCCGGGTTCCGATGATGGTCGGTCATGCCGCCCGCCTCATACGCTTGATTCGATAAATCCATGCGGGCAAGGGGATATTTTTGCAAGCGCATGCATTACCATTTCGAAGCGCCGAACATTCGCATGAGGAGAGTGAATTGACCGATTTCCAGGCCGAAAAACAGGTCGTCCGCGCCTATCATGATGCTCTGGCGAGCGCGACGGCTGACAGCGTCGCCGACATTCTGGCGCAGCATGTTGGGGATAAATGGCACTGGCGGGGCATGCACCCGTTCCACGAACTTCATGGTGCCGAGGCTGTTGCTGACGTCTTTTGGAAGCCGTTTCTCACCGCGATGACCCGGTTCCAGCGCCGCGCCGATATCTTCATGGCAGGGCTCAACGAGATCGATGGTTTTCAGGGGCGCTGGGTCGTGCAGATGGGTCATTTGATGGCGCTGTTTGACCGCCCATGGCTTGGCATCCTGCCGACAGGCAAGATTGTCATGTTGCGCTTTGTCGAGTTCAACCGCGTCGAAGACGGCCGCATCGCCGAAACGGCGATGTTCATCGATCTGGTTCATCTGATGATGCAGGTCGGCCAGTATCCGCTGCCGCCGCAGACCGGCGCGATGCTGGTCCAACCCGGCCCGATGACGCACGAAGGGCTAATGTACTCGGCGCAGGACCCGGCGACTGGCGTGCGCACCCTCGCGGCTATCAATGCGCTGTTGCAGAATCCACGGGCGCGCGTCGATGGCATCACCGAGGCAGAGCGACTGTCGCGGGTTTGGCACGACGACATGATTTGGTGGGGCCCGGGCGGGATCGGCGCGACCTATACCATCCCACGCTATATCAAACAGCATTCCGAACCCTTCGGCGATGCCCTGCACACCGGCTATAAGTTCAACGGTCACCTCTGCCGCATGGCCGAGGGAAATTTTGGCGGATTTTTTGGCTGGGCGAACCTGACGGTCTTCAACTCGGGCGGATATCTCGGCATGACCAAGGGCGCGGCCCCGTCTGAAATGCGCGTCGTCGATCTATACCGTCAACAGGATGGCAAGTTGGCGGAAAACTGGATTTTCATCGATATCCTGAATTATCTGGCGGTGCAGGGCCTCGACGTGCTCGCCCGTATGCAGCGCATCCGCGAATACACCCCCGGCAGTTAGGATCTACAACGTTTCGCGCGTTTTGTTGCATTCGAATGCAAATGCTGTCAGCCTGCATCCGTTGATCCGTCGGAAGGGTGGGCAGTCGGCATGGCGACGATACCGATCCTCTCCCGGGACGACCGGTCGCCGCCCCTAAAGATCGGAATCAAGACAGCATTCGGCCTTGGCAGCATTGCCGAGGGCATCACCTTCACCACCAACGCGACGTTTCTGCTGTTGTTTTACAATCAGGTGCAGGGCCTCTCACCCGCCTTGGTTGGGTTGGCGCTGTCGGCAGGCCTCATCGTCAACGCGGTATTCGATCCCTCCGTTGGGTCATGGTCCGACCGAACGCGGTCGAGGCTGGGGCGGCGGCATCCGATGATGTTTGCCGCAATCATCCCGGTCGCGCTGTGTTATTTCGCGCTTTACAATCCGCCCGCGTTGCTGGGAGCAACCGGCCAACTGATCTGGCTCGCGGCAATAAACACCCTGCTGCTGCAGGCGATGTCGCTATTCCACACCCCGCATCTGGCGCTGGGTGCGGAACTGTCGAACGACTATATCGAACGGTCGAGCGTCATGAATTACAATACGTTATGCCTGTGGATCGGCGATACTGTCGGGCTGGTGCTCGCACTACGATATTTCTTTGCTCCCACGGCGCGTTTTGCCAACGGGGCGCTCGATGCAACGCGATATCCTGCGTATGCGATCGGCATGGCGGCGGCCATTGTCGCGCTGTTGTTCGCGTCCGCATGGTGGACGCGCTCGCGGATCCGCTACCTCCCGATGGCTGCAACCGAAACCAGATCGGTCGGAATATCTGGGTTGATGACCGATCTGCGCTATGTGCTGCGGAACCGCAATTATGTCGTGTTGCTGTTCGCGCTGTTGTTCACGTCGCTGATGATCGGCGCCCGCAACGGCCTTAGTTTCTATGCTTCGACCTATTACTGGCAGCTCAGCAATGCCCAGATCAGCTGGCTCACGGTCGGGACAGCCGGAGGATATTTGCTCGGCGGAGCGACCGTGAAATGGCTGCACCGGCGCTTCGACAAGCGTTGGACCGGGGCGGCCGCCGCTCTTTGCTATGCGATTTGCCCTGCGATCCCATTGACGCTCGGATATTTCGGCATCCTCAAGGCATCCACGCCCGGACTGCTGCCGATCCTGATCACACTATCGATCTTCCAGTACGCACCCTACAGCATCATCTCGACGACGATCCGGTCGGCCCTCGCCGATATCGCCGACGAGGTCGAGCTGCGGTTCGGCGTGCGTCAGGAAGGGCTGCTGTTCTCTGCGCGGACGTTTTTTCAGCGCGTCGATACTGCACTTGGCACTGCGCTTGCCGGCTGGGTGCTGACGCTGGTGGCTTTCCCGCAAAAGGCAGTTCCCGGGCGGATCGATCACGGCACGCTGCAGGGGCTTGCGTTTGCGTTCATGCTCGCGACGATCCCCGGGCTCATTGCGACGATCTTTTATACCCTGCTGCGCGTCACACGCGAAACGCACGCGACCACACAAGCCGCCATATTCGCCAAGGCGGCGGCCCTTTCCTGATGCATCGAAGCGGAGCCAAAACGATGACCGTTCACGCCGAAAACAAGGCGCTTGTGGCGCGGTTCCTAACCGAAATCGCCGACCGCCCGCCCGAGGAATCGGCCGCCGTGATCGCCGCGCATTGCCACCCCGATGTCTGGTGGGAAGTCTTCCACCCGTTCAACACCATCCACGGTGGAGAAGCGGGACTGGCGCACTTTTGGCAACCGCTGCGCGACGCCTTCCCCGATTACGAGCAGCGGATCGGGCTGATCATCGGCGGTGATTACGAAGGGCGCACCCAAGTCAGCACCTGGGGCCAGATTATGGGAACGTTCGCCACGCCGTTGCTCGGCATTCCGTCGACGCACGGGCTGGTGACGATGAAGTTCGGCTTCAACTGCATCGTCCGCGACGGCAAGATCGCCAAGGCCTATGTGCTGCTCGATCTGGTCGATGTAATGCGCCAGGCTGGGCATTATCCTTTCCGCGCCATGCCGGGATCGGCGGAGCAATGGGCCTTCCCGCCGTGTGACACCAACACAACTGCCTTCGGGCACGATCCGGTGCTGGGCGCCGAATCGCTACGGATCATCCGCGAGATGCAGATGGGCTTGGTCAAGCAGGCTGATATCAAACAAATCGCCAACGCGCCTGACCGACACAGCCCGCACTGGCACAGGAATATGAACTGGTATGGCCCCGCAGGTCTTGGGTCGATGCGGGGGCGGCGCGGCTTCCGCAATTTTCACGGTTCGCTGTTCCTGCAGGGGTTCTCGGACCGCACCGGCTGGGTGCGGGACCATGATGGACCCGAAACGGCACCGGGCCATTATGTTCGCATGGGCGATGGGCGATATGCCGTCACCGGTGGCTGGCCCTCACTTAACGCCACCCATCTTGGCCCCGAATGGCTTGGGCTGCCACCGACTGGGCGTCGAGTCGAGATGCGGGTCGCTGACTGGTACAGACTCGATAACGAAAAAAAGATCGTCGACAATTGGGTGATGATGGACGTCCCGCACATCGTTCACCAGATGGGCATGGATATATTCCACGACTTGCAGTTTTTTGCTGACCGCTCAAAGCCTCGCATCGCCGTGTTCGACCCGGTGTGACGGGTTTTTAAAATTCGAGCCGCAGACCGGAGCGCGGCCATTCGCGGCGTACCAACTGGCCGATGCCGCCTAAGGTGACGAACGCCGTCGTCATGTCCGCTCCACCCCAGCAGATGTTCGTTGTGAACGGATCTTCGGTTGCGACGAACTCGACCAATGTGCCGATGGGCGACACGACGGTGATGCCACAATCACCGATCGTCGCAATCGCGATGTTGCCATTGGCCTCGACCGCCATGCTGTCGTAGGCGGCGAAACCCGGCGACGAATAAATGAAACGGCCCCCCATCCCGCGCAAGCCGGGCTGGAGCGCAACCTCCCAGGGGTGCTTATGTCGAACGCCCACAATCGCGCTGTGGGTGTTTCGCTGACGTAAAGCGTCCGACCGTCGGGCGACAAGCCAATGCCGTTGGGACCCTCAAGTGGAAAGATCACCTCGCGGCATGATGTGCCGTCGGTGGTTGCGTAAAATACGCCAGTGATCGTTTTCGACCGCCGGTCGGACTTGCCATTGTCGGTGAACCAGAAGCCGCCGTGTGCGTCAAAGACGATGTCATTCGGCCCTTGTAGAGGAACCTCGCCGCCCGCCGTCGTGCCGTTGGTGTATAGCGTCTCGATCTTTCCGGTCGCAATTTCGACACGCTGGATTGAGCCTGAAACATAGCTTGAGGCCTTGCCGCTTGGAACCAGCAACCCGCGCCATTCGCGCCAAGTGGTGCCGCCGTTGTTGCAGACATACAGATGGCCATCGGGACCAGTCGCCAACCCGTTCGGTCCGCCGCCGGTTTCAGCGATTGTATCGGTGTTGCCGTCCGGGCACACCCGCGTCAGTCGCCCGGCGGCGATCTCCACTAGGATCACACTGCCATCCGCGCACGCCACTGGACCTTCGGGAAAGCGCAAACCCGTCGCGATCATTGTCCAGCCTAACATCCCGTTTCCCCTACCAAAATCTCAATTCCGTGAAATTGGTTACGAATGCAAACCCGGAGTTGGAACTGGCTCGACACAGTGGCCTCTCACGATGAATCGTGCAATTTCTACCGTTGAAAAGCAGTGTTCATGTCGCATGACCCCGAAATGACTGCGCTTGCAATTGCGGCATTGCCGCTTAGAGTGGGCATGGGTTCCAAAAAAGGGGGAAACCATGACCATCACTTCGACCAACGTCCGCTCGTGGCGCGCAATGGCGCTTGCCTCCGCCGCCACTATCACGACACTCGCTGCGCCTACGCTCGCTGCGCCTGTGCCCGCGACGACAACCGCTGCTGCCGTCGATGACGGCGTCGCCGACATTATAGTTACCGCTCAGCGCCGCGAAGAATCATTGCAGAGCGTTCCGCTGTCGATCGTCGCGATCGGCAAGGAGCAGTTGCGCAACGCCGACGTGACCGAGGCCTCGCGCCTCGAACAGCTCGCCCCCGGCCTGCGCCTCGGGCGCTCGGGTGCTGATCCCCGCCCGGCGATCCGTGGCATTTATACCGAATCGATTCAGGGTAACGCCGATCCGCGTATCGGTTTTTACATCGACGAAATCTATCAGTCGCGGACCTCGCAGACCAGTGTGCCATTCGTCGATTTGGAGCGCGTCGAAGTGCAAAAGGGTCCGCAGGGCACGCTTTACGGGCGCAACAGCTTTGGCGGCAACATCGCGGTTTCCACTGCCAAGCCAACCAACAAGCTCGAGGGCGGCGTCGATCTGATTTATGGCAATTACAACCGCATTCTTGCCGACGGTTATATCAATCTGCCAATCAATGACAGCTTGGCGGTGCGTTTTGCCGGCTATGTTGAAAAGCGCGATGGCTACATCCAAAGCGTAACGGCGCCGGGTTATGCCGATCAGGACGACAAGAATCAGCAATATGTTCGCGGCTCGCTGCGATGGGCCCCGCAGGGCAGCGGCTTGGAAGTCATCGTCCGGGCGTCTTATTGGAACGACGACAGCAAGGGCAACGGTACCTTCAACGCTAAGGCGATCGGCCAGTTCATTGATCCAGCGCTGGTCACCGCGCCGGGTGGCACCCTTAATGTCGGCGGCGCGACCTTCACCTTCCCGAATGGCTTTAACGGGCGGTCTTTTCAGGGTCAGTTCTATCCCTATGGCACCTTCCGCGACGGTCTCGTCGACACCACAATTAACGGTGTCCCGCTCGATATCGGCTATCCCGTCCTGGGACCGTACAAGGTGCTCAATGATGCGCCATCGAAGCAGCGCATCAAATCGACCGAGATTTCGCTCGCCGTCAATTATGACGTGACCGATAATATGCGGCTGCGGTCGATCACCGGCTATAATAATTTCGATGCGGTTCGCAGCACGGATAACGATGGTACCGCAGCCAATTATGGCATCGGATATTTCCTGACGAAGGACAAAGCCTTCAGCGAGGAATTCCAGATCCAATCGACGGGCAACGATCCATTCAAATACACGGTGGGTGCCTATTATCTGCACGATCAAGTGCCTGACGCATTCCTTTCCGGACGTACGAAGGGCTATTCGACAGCAGGCGCTCTGGCAGGGGCGGCGGGCACCGGCAGCTATCCGCTGTATTTCGGCAGCAATTTCACGGCCTATCCCAGTTCGGGCGGGGCCGTCATCAACCTGCCGCCCTCGGCTTACATCGGTTTGAACGGCAGTGATGCGTTCAACCCGCTGTCCTGGGCCAACAACACAAGCTATGCGGCCTACGCTCAGGCCTCGTATACCTTTAACAACCGGCTGACGTTAACCGGCGGCCTGCGCTACACGATCGACGAAAAGGATCTGCGGTCAGCGTTGGCAACACCTGGCGTCTTTGCCGGAGCGGGCACCTATATTGCATATCTGCCGACGACCGATTTCAACCACACCTGCGACGGCGTTACCGCCGCTGATGCCTCGTCGACGGCAGCAGCGAACGTTGTCGCCAATGCACTGACGACGCGCTGCGGGCAGAAGACGTTCAAATACTTCACCTACCGCGCGGCAGCGGATTACAAGCTTAGCGATGACGTGCTGTTGTATGCCAGCTATTCGACCGGCAAGCATTCAGGCGGCTTCAGCTATTCGCCGATTTCGAACACTGCTGGCCAGCCGCTGCCGCCGTATGATTCGGAAAGCGTCCAGGCCTTTGAAGCCGGATTGAAGGGGACGTTCTTCGATCGCCGCCTGCAGTTCAATATCGCGACCTTCTATAATGTCTACTCGAACCTGCAGGTGCAGACGAGCTTTGCAAACCCGCTCGTTCCAAACAGCGTCATCACCCTGCTGAGCAATGGAGCGAAGAGCAAAGCACCGGGTGTCGATCTTTCGATCGTCGCCTTCCCGGCTCCCAAGCTGAAGCTCAACTTGGCAGTCAACTACCTCCACGCGCGTGATGACCCGTTCCCGGTTTCGGTCACCAATGATGGCATTTGCGGCATTGTTGCGCCAGGGGGCACCTGCACAACCAGCCCCGCCGTTCAGCTCGGCTATCTCGGCGGCATCCTGCCCAACCCGATAAGCAACCCCGAACTGTTCGTACCGGTCCGTGACGCCAACGGTGCCCAGATCGTCGTCGGCGGCGTGCCGCAGTACACAGCACTTGGCTACAACATCAAATCCAGGGTGCAGAACACCCCCGACATCAGCGCTCAGTTCGGGCTGGCATATGAAATCGACCTCGGCAAATCAGGTACTTTGACGCCAGAATTCCAAACGTTGTTCAGCGGCAGCTATCTGCTGTCCCGTGCATTCCCGAACTATCTGCAAAAGGCCTATACCAAAACCGAGCTTCGACTGACGTATCGCACCGCTGACCAGAACATCTCACTGCAGGCTTTTGTCGAGAACCTTGAAAACAACGCCACCATCGGGCGTGTCACCGTTGCCAGCGGCGGCGGTTTCAGCGGCAGCTATGGCGCGCCGCGGACGTGGGGAATCAAGGCCGGGTACAAGTTCTGATAATCCGCGTCATCCGGCCCGGGACGCTGTTAAAAGGCGGTCCCGGGCCGAATCTCTGAGGTGTGCGATGAGTTACGAAGGTTTGCCGTTCGCCGTTCCTGAACGCCCTAAAGTCACCCGTATCCGCCAGCGCGATACCGCCGAGCTGACCGTCTCCTCTGGCGTGCGCACCCAACCGATGGAGGGGTTTGAGGATGATTTCACGGACATTGTAGATTACATCGTCCGCATTACCGAACAGATCTGGGTGGAGCGCGCGGTCGGGCGCATTTACGACACCTATGATGCGAACTGCACGGTCTACACGACTAACGGCGTCGTTCGATCGGTTGAGGAGGTCATCGCCTCGACCACCGCCGGTATCCACATGGCGCCCGACGGCGAATCCCATCACCTCAACGTCGCGTGGAGCGGCGACGAGGCAGAGGGGTTCTACACGTCGCACCTTGGCTATGCCCGGTCGACCAACAGCGGTGCCTCACCCTATGGCCCGGCCACCGGTAAGCGTCTCGGACGGTTCTTTGTCGCCGACTGCGTGACGCGCGCCAATTTGATCCACACTGAATGGCTGGTCCGCGACAATGGCGCCGCCGTCCGCCAGATGGGCTTCGACATCCACGAAACCGCGCGCCGCCTCGCCGAAGTGCCGCTCGCCGAGGCCCCGGTCGTGTCGGTACCGACGCGGCTAAGGGGGCAGGTCCCGCGCAAAGGCTATGACGGGCCAATCGACACGATAGTCGGGTGGGTCGAGCATCACTTCAGCCAAATTTGGAACATGCGCCGCTTCGACCATATCCCGTTCCACTATGCGCCGACGATTATCGCACACTGGGGCGGCGGGCGGATTGCAGCGGGCGCGCGGAACCTCAGTGCGCTGGTTATCGCGATGCTCACTAGCCTGCCCGACGCGACCATGCGTGTCGAGCATGTGTGCTGGTCGGAGGAAACCGACGGACTGATTGTGGCGGTGCGATGGGTGCTCGAAGGCACTACGCGCCCTGGCGGGCTGCTCGGCGACGTCCCGCCTGGACGCCCGGTCGCGGTGATGGGTATGAGCCACATGCGCTTCGCCGGGCCGCTGGTTGTCGAGGAATGGACGATCTTTGACGAGGTTGCCGTGCTGGCGCAGGCCTACCGGACCTGACTTCTGGCACAAAAGCTAGCTCATCCCGGCCTCGCCGCGCAACGCGCGCGCGCCGGCGCGGATGAAATTGTGATCTGAGGCGAGCAGGAACAGGCTTACTCCCTTCGCGCGCCATTCGGGGACATCGCTTGGGCGCGCTAAGAACATACCCGACGCCCGGCCCGCGCAACGGCACGCGTCGACGATATGATCGACAGCGGCGATGACTCGCGGGTCGTCAGGCGATGTGCAGCCAAGCGAGATGGTTAGATCGATCCGCCCGATGAACAGCGCGTCGATCCCCTCCACGGCGGCGATCGCATCGATCACATCAAGTGCTTCTGCGTCCTCGATTTGGGCGATGACGGCGGTGCGCGCCGCGCTGACGGCCATGTGATCGCCGATGCCGACCAGCCCATAGCCCGCTGCCCGTGTCGATCCGGCATAGCCGCGCCCCCCACGGCCGTAATGGGCATGGCTCGCGACCTCGATCGCCTCCGCCGCTGACCTGATGTGCGGCACGACAACCCCATCGGCACCGCAATCAAGGGCGTTCAAAACTTCGTGAGCCGCGCCGCTGGCGGGGCGCACAAGCGCTGGCACGCCGCCTGCGCGCGCCGCCATCAAGCAGAGATCGATCGCCGCCCGATCAAACGGTGCATGTTCTGAATCAATGCACAGGCAATCGAGCCCTCCCGTCGCCAGCACCTCGACGACGTGGGGATGCGGCGTTTTGACGAACGTGCCCAGCAGAGGAGCGCCTGCAGCCAAATCTTGCTTGAATGCCATCCCGTTCTCCTGTTGGCCGTTGTTCGCCTACTGCTGTGAAGCTGAATCGGTATTGAGGGCGACGTCAATCGAATGTTCCAGTTGCGGCGCCAACGATTGCACCACTATCGAAACACTATCGCTCCGCGAGTTGAAATGGTTGGGCCAATTCGTGCACGACCAGCGCAAGGATAGTCGTGGCCGACTCACCGACCCGCATCCGTGGTACAGATACCCGGATCCGTCCGCTAAAGGCGCCAAGATCGTCATACGGAGCAAGCAGGACCGTCAGCAGGTCGCCAAGA
>JBBQVA010000023.1:0-43366 GCA_038211945.1 Sphingomonadales bacterium | reverse complement strand
GCCGTTCCAGATCGACAGATGGGTGTGCATGCCGCTGCCGTTATCGTCCTTGATCGGCTTGGGCATGAAGGTCGCGGTCTTGCCATAGGCGTGGGCGACCTGGTGGACGACGTATTTATAGACCTGCATGCGGTCGGCAGTGGTGACCATGGTGCCAAAAGTCAGCCCTAGTTCGTGCTGGGCGGCGGCGACCTCATGGTGATGCTTGTCGCACGGCAGTCCCATTTCGATCATCGTCGAGACCATCTCGCCGCGCAGATCGACGGCGCTGTCGACGGGGGCGACCGGGAAATAGCCGCCCTTGACGCGCGGGCGGTGGCCCATGTTGCCGGTTTCATATTCCTTGCCGCTGTTGCCCGGCAGTTCGATGTCGTCGAGGTGATAGAAGCCCTCGCCGTAACCCAAGCCGAAGCGGACATCGTCGAAGACGAAGAATTCGGCTTCCGGCCCGATGTAGACGGTGTCGCCGATGCCGCTGGCCTTCAGATAGGCCTCGCCGCGCTTGGCGGTAGAGCGCGGATCGCGGCTGTACAGCTGGCCGGTCGACGGCTCGACGATGTCGCAGATCAGGATCAGCATCGGCGTTGCCGAGAACGGATCGATATAGACCGCATCAAGGTCGGGCATCAGGATCATGTCGGATTCGTTGATCGCCTTCCAGCCGTCGATCGACGAGCCGTCGAACATGAAGCCGTCGGTCAGCTGATCCTCATCGACCACGGTCGAAACCATGGTCAGATGCTGCCACTTCCCCTTGGGGTCGGTGAAGCGGAGATCGACCCATTCGATCTCCTTTTCCTTGATCATGTCGAGAACGGTCGATGCTGTATTGGCCATGGTCGTAACCCCTTCGCTCTGAAAATTCCGTCATTCCCGCGAAAGCGGGAAACTATCTCCTGCTGGTCGAGCCTTGGGAGATGGGTTCCCGCTTTCGCGGGAATGACGGGGTGATGCTAAATCGCGTCGCTGTCCCGTTCCCCGGTGCGGATGCGAACCGCACTCTCGATGCTCGACACGAAAATCTTGCCGTCGCCGATGCGACCGGTGCGCGCGGCGGCGGCGATGGCTTCGACGACGCGGTCGACCTGATCATCGTCGACGACGACTTCCAGCCGCACCTTGGGCAGGAAATCGACGACATATTCGGCGCCGCGATACAGTTCGGTATGGCCCTTCTGGCGACCGAAGCCCTTTGCTTCGGTCACGGTGATGCCGCTGACCCCGACTTCGTGCAGGGCTTCCTTGACCTCATCAAGCTTGAACGGCTTGATGACCGCTTCGACCTTTTTCACCACACACCCCGCATAATCGTTGATCGCTAAGCAAGCGCCGTGCCAGCCGGGTTTACCAGCGAAACCGCAATTTGCGAGCCGAAAAGCCGCCCGAAACGCAACCAACGCCCGAGCTTTCTGCCCGAAAACCCGGCATTCGGCGGCGAATGGGCCTCAGATGACCTCGCCGGCCGCCACCGCGCGCTCGACCCGCGTGGCTTCGGCGGCGGGCAGGCGGCGATAGGCCTGCCACAGGCACACCAGCGTTACCGGTGCCGCCACCAGCAGCGCCATGCAGCCGGTCGCCAAACTGCCGCTGACTTTCGACACCGCGCCGGCAAACCACGGCCCCAGCCCCAGCCCGATCATCGTCGTGCCAATGAAATAGGTGGCGGTGGCGGCCCCGCGCATCCGCGGCAGCACCAGATCCTGCGAGGTAGCGGCGGCGATGCCGACATAGATGGAGCCGAAACTCGCCGGGATCAGATACCAGAAATAATAGCTCCAGAAGCTCGTCGCCGTGAACATGCCGATCAGGCAGGGACCGGGCAGCAGCGTTGCCAGCATGGCGACTAATATGCGTCCGCCGGGGTTGCGCAGCTTGGCGCGGTCGCCGAGCCAGCCGCCGATGACGATGCCGAGGAAGCCGCCCGCCGCGCCGGTGCCGCCCATCGTCAGCCCGGCCAGTTCGCGGGTGATGTGGAAGGTGCGGATGGCATAGGGTGCCCCCCAAAATCCGATGGCGTAACCGGCAAAGCTGATGCTGCCGAACCCGCACAGCGCGAACAAAAAGGCCGGGGTCCCCCAGATCAGCTTGAAGGTCGGCGGATCGCGCAGTTTCAGCGACTGCGCCCAGCTGAACACCGCATAGACCCCGATGCCGAGCGCGGTGAACTGCGCGATGTCGCCGGTGATGCGGATCAGCAGGGCAGCGCCCGCGATGGTCGCCAGGGCAGCGACGACGTTGGTGCGCAGCGCCCGCGCGCCGAAGCTTGCGGCGTGGAAGATGGTCAGCGGCGGCAACACGCTCGACAGGTCGGTGCCGAAGCGCCGCCAAACGTCATCCACCGGCGCGGGTTCGGGCAGGCCATCGGCGCGGCCGCGCGGCGGCTCCTTGAGCGTCGACACCCACAGCGCCAGCAGCAGCCCTGGCAAACCGACTGCCAGGAACGCTGCCTGCCAGCCGTGCAGCCCGAGCGGAGCGTTGCCGTGGAAATGTGTGTCCCAACCGCGCACCACCAGCGCGCCGATCAGCAGCGAGACGCCGCCGCCCAGATACAGTCCGCCCGAATAGATCGCCAGCGCCGTCGCCCGGCGTTCACGCGGGAACCAGTCGGACAGCATCGAAAAGGCGGAAGGCGAGGCGGTCGCTTCGCCGATGCCGACGCCGATGCGGGCGGCGCTGAGCTGGACGAAGTTGCGCGAAAAGCCGCTGACCATGGTCATCGCCGACCAAACCGCAAGGCCGATCGACAACAGCCGCACCCGCGACCAGTTATCCGCCAGCCGTCCGAGCGGAATGCCGAACAGGCAATAGAAGATGGCGAAGGCGGTGCCGTACAGAAAACCGAGTTCGGAATCGGTCAGCCCGAGGTCGCGTTTTATGTCTTCGGCGAGGATCGAGATGATCTGCCGGTCGATGAAGTTCGCCATGTAGACGAGCACCAGCAACGCCAGGACGTATTTGGCATAGGCCCCGCCGACCGGCGGTATGGCGCGTGGTTCGACCGTTTCGCGCTGCGCCATGCAAATCCTCCCGCCAGCGTGTGTCCGCCTCTTGGACGCAGCGCTAGCAGGGGGCGGCGGCGGGGGGAAGCACTGGCCGCCCCCCGCGCAGGATCAGGCGGCGACGGTCGCCATATTGCGACGGCGGCGGGCGGCGAAACCGACCATGCCGAAGCCCGCGAACAGCAGCGCCCAGGTCGTTGGCTCGGGAACAGGGTTGCTCAGCGGAACGCCGGTGCCGGTGCCCTTTGTAAGGAAGTGACCGACAGTGTGATTATCCGATTCATAGCCGCCGACCTGTGGGTTTTCGGCGAAAACGACCCGGTCGAAGGTTCCGGCGTCATTGAAGAAATTCAGGAAGATGTAGGGCTCGCCGCTGTTCTGGCCCAGCCGGTTGGCGTTCGGATTGCCGTAGTAGCTGGCATGGTCGGCGTGGGCATTGACCGCGTCGATGACATCCTGCGGGTTGAACGTGAACAGTTGATGCCCGTGTGAATAGAACGTCACCGCGTTGCCGTGATCGAGCGCCGACAGCCAATAGCCGAAATAGTTGACGCCGCCAGGAATGGTCGAGGTCAGGTCGAGCGCATAGCCGCCCGTGCCGAAGGTCACGGCATACTGCCCGTTACCGCCCGCGCCGCCATATTGGTCGGCGTTGAGGATCTGCGCGCCGGTGTAGGTGCCGGAGATGGCGCCGCCGGTGCCGAAATCGGTGGTGAAGCTGCTGTTGTAACCTAGCGCCTGCGTGTCGAAGGTTTCGACTCCGCCGACCGAGAACGTCGCGGTGGTATTCTGAATGCCGACGCTTTCCGATTCGTAGCGGACATCGAACGGCAGCACCGCAGCGGCGGCAGAAGCATAGGCGAACGCGGCGAGGCCGACGGCAGTGGTAAGCAAACGCATGGAATAGACCCCTGTTGCACATGGCCGAGTCGGCCTGCTGCAGCGCGGTATCTCGCATCCGAAACAATCTGACAAGTGGAAAAAGTGTTAACGCGGAAATTAACCTTTTGCCGTAGTTACGAAATCGGCCCGGCGGCGACGCTCAAATATTAACAAGCCATCGGGGGATGTCAGGGGTGGCGGTCGAGTTCCCGCTCGACCAAAGGCAGCATGCGCTTGACGATCACGCCGACGCCCATAGGCGTCGGATGCAGCCCGTCGCCCAGCTGCATCCGCGGCACGGCCGCCACGCCCTCCATAAAAAACGGATACAGTACAGCACCATGCGTCTTCGCCAGCGCCGGATACATGCCTTCGAAATCGCGCTTGTACGCCGGGCCGAGGTTGGGGGCCGCCAGCATCCCGGCGAGGATCACCGGTATGTGCCGTTTGCCGAGTTCTGCCAGGATCGCATCCAGATTGGCGCGCGCGGCGGCGGGCGGCTGGCCGCGCAGCATATCG
Organism: Sphingomonadales bacterium; assembly: GCA_038211945.1. Classification (GTDB taxonomy): domain Bacteria; phylum Pseudomonadota; class Alphaproteobacteria; order Sphingomonadales; family Sphingomonadaceae; genus Sandarakinorhabdus. Next base: position 38,966 of record JBBQVA010000023.1, on the reverse strand, counting down.
TTGGCCCCCAGTTCGACAATGGCGAGATCGGGCCTGGTTTTGAGACCGGTCAGCACCCAGGCCAGCCGGGCGCGGCCTTGCGCTGTCGTGTCGCCCGAAACCCCGGCATTGTGGACAGTGACAGCGCGCCCCTTGGTCGTCAGCGCCGCCTGAAGCTGGGCGGGAAAGCTTTCGGCGGGCTGCAGCAGATAGCCCGCCGTCAGCGAATCGCCGAAGGCAAGGATCATCTTCGCCGGAGCAGCGATGGTAAGCTGCGGCGTCAACATCAGTGCCGCTGCGACCAGCAACTGGTAAATCCGTTTCGCCCTCGCATATAAGTCCCGCTCAATTCGCACGCGTTTTCCTCCAGCCATCGGACCTGCATGACCCCCCATATCGTCATCGATGCCGCCGATGTCACCCTGACCTTCGGCAAGAATGACAGCGCGGTGCAGGTCTTGCGCGGCGTCGGGCTGCAGGTGACGGCGGGGGAGACGTTGGCCATCTTGGGGCCGTCGGGGTCGGGCAAATCGTCGCTGATGGCGATATTGTCGGGGCTGGAGCGCGCGACGTCGGGCCGGGTGCTGGTCGCAGGCGCCGATTTCTCGACGCGCGACGAGGACGGGCTGGCCAGGGCGCGCCGCGGGCGGATCGGAATTGTGCTGCAGGCCTTTCACCTGATCCCGACGATGACCGCGCTGGAGAATGTCACTGTGCCGCTCGAACTGGCGGGGTTGGCGGATGCCGAAGCCCGCGCGCGCGCCGAGCTGGAGGCGGTTGGCCTCGGCCACCGGCTGCACCATTACCCAACCCAACTGTCCGGCGGCGAGCAGCAACGCGTCGGCCTCGCCCGCGCCACCGCACCGCGCCCGGCGCTGATTTTTGCCGACGAACCGACCGGCAATCTCGATGCAGCGACCGGGGCGGCGGTCATCGACCTGCTGTTTGCGCGGCTGGCGGAAACCGGCGCGACGCTGGTGCTGATCACCCATGATCCGGCGCTGGCGGCGCGCTGTAGCCGGGTCATCGAGATGCGCGACGGGCTGATCGTTCGGGATGAACGGCAGGGCGCGTTGCGGGCCGCGGCGGAATGACCCTGCCCCTTCGCCTTGCGCTCCGGGAGTTGCGCGGCGGGCTGGGCGGCCTGCGGCTGCTGGCCGTGTGCATCGTGCTCGGCGTCGCCGCGCTGGCGGGCGTCGGCAGCCTAGCGACGGCAATCACCACCGGGCTCAGTGATCGCGGGCAAACGATATTGGGTGGCGATGTCGAGGCGCTGCTGACCGGGCGCCAGGCGGCACCCGCCGAGCGCAGTCGGCTGGCGGCGGAGGGGGCAGTCTCCGAAGTGCTGCGGCTGCGCGCGATGACCGGACGCAGCGGCAGTGATGACCGCGTGTTGGCGGAACTGAAGGCGGTCGATGGGCGCTGGCCATTGTATGGCGCGTTCCGCATCGATGGCGGCCGTAAGCTCGCCCCCCACACCACCGCCATCGCCCCCGCTCTCGCCGAACGCCTCCACCTGCGCCCGGGCGATGCGTTGACCATCGGCAGCGCGCAGTTCACCGTCGCCGGGACAATCGCCGACGAACCCGACGGCACTGCCGATGGTTTCGGCTTCGGCCCGAAGGTCATTGTTAATCTGGCTGACCTGTCTGCCACCGGGCTGATGGCGCCGGGCACGCTGTTCCGCGCCCACTACCGCGTCCGTCTGCCTGCGAACGCCAGCCCGGAGGCGGTCATCACCCGGCTGCGCGCCGCCGCGCCCGACGCCGGGTTCCAGTATCAGGACCGCTCCAACGGCGCGCCGGGGACGCGGCAGTTCGTCGACCAGCTCGGGCAATTCCTGACACTGGTTGGGCTGACCGCGCTCGTCGTGGCGGGCGTCGGCGTCGCCGGCGGGGTCTCGTCCTATCTGTCGGCCAAGACCGCGACGATTGCGACCTTGCGTGCGCTGGGGGCGGACACACGCACCATTCGCGCCGTCTATCTGTGGCAGATCGGGCTGGTGACGGTGGCGGCGGTGCTGGCCGGGCTGGCGCTGGGCGCGGCGATGCCGTGGCTGGCGGCGGCCGCTGCCGCCAGCGCGCTGCCGGTGCCGCCGACACTGGCGCTTTACCCCCGCCCGCTGCTGACCGCCGCCGCCTATGGTGGGCTGACCGCGCTGTCCTTTGCGCTGTGGCCGCTGGCGCAGGCGGCTCGGATGCCCGCTGCCCGCCTGTTTCGCAGCCTGACCGAGACGCGAGCGCAGCCGGGTGCCGCGACACTGGTGCTGGTGACGACGGCGGGGCTGGCTATCGCGGCGCTGGCGATCGGCCAGGCCGACGACCGGCAGTTCGTCGCCATCTTCATCGCCGCGGCGCTGGCGTTGGTGGCACTGCTGTGGGCATTGGCGGCGCTGGTGCGCTGGCTGGCGGCACGCGCCCCTCGGCCACGCGGCGTGCTGGCCAAGCTGGCACTGGCCAACCTCCACCGCCCCGGCGCGCCGACGCGGCAGTTGATCGTGGCACTGGGTCTTGGACTGATACTGTTCGCGGCATTGGCGGTCATCGAGACCAATCTTGCCGGGCAGATCGACCGCAGCGTGCCCGCCCGCGCGCCAAGCTTCTTCGTTCTCGACGTGCCGACCGGCGAGCTTCCCGCCTTTACCGCCGCCGTACGCAGCGCCGCCCCCGATGCAGCGATCCGCAGCGTGCCGTCGCTGCGCGGACCCGTGACAGCGGTAAAAGGTGTGCCCGTGGCGCAGCTCCACGCCGGGCCCGACGTCTGGATCCTGCGCGGCGACCGTGGCCTGAGCTATGCCGCAGACTTTCCGCCCAACAATACGCTGGTCAGCGGCAAATGGTGGCCGCGCGATTACGCCGGGCCGCCGCTCATCTCCATCGACGCCGACGCCGCCAGGGCGCTGGGGATCAGGGTCGGCGATGCGATGACGGTATCGGTGCTTGGGGTCGATGTGACTGCGACGGTCGCATCGACGCGCAGGATCGACTGGAAAAGTTTTGGCTTCAACTTCGCGATCCTGTTCGCGCCGGGGGCGCTGGAGGGTGCGCCGCACAGCTGGATGGCGACTATCGCCGTGCCGCCGGAAAGCGAGCCCGCCGTTTCCGCCGCCGTCGGGCGGGCCTTTCCGGCGGTGTCGATGGTCCGGGTCAAGGACATCCTCGGCCAGGTCGGCGAGCTACTCGGCTCGCTCGCGGCGGCGATCCGCGCGGCGGCGTCGGTGACGGTGCTGGCAGGCATTGCCGTACTGATCGGCGCGGTGGCAGCTGGCGCGCGGGCGCGGACGTACGATGCGGTTTTGTTGAAGCTGCTCGGCGCGACGCGCGGGCAGGTGGCGCGGGCGACGGTCGCCGAATATGGCGCGCTGGCGGTGATCGTTTCAGGGGTGTCGCTGATCCTGGGGGCTGCTGGGGGCTGGTATGTCGTCGTCAAGCTCTTCAAGCTCGAATGGCAACCGGGTTGGGGCGTCGTAGCAGCGACGGTGCTGGCGGGCGGCGCGGTGACGGTCGTGCTTGGGCTGGCCGGGTCGTGGCGGGCGCTGTCGGCGCGGCCGAACACGGTGCTGCGCGAGCTGTAGGATGGAAAGGTTAGAAAAACCGCCCTGGGGCCTAACCTTCCGATTTCGGCGCCCATTGAACTCCGCCCAGCGATAGACGATATTGCGCCTGTCCCCGGCAACCCTGCGGGGCACATGGAGGACTTGATGGCCAATTCGGTCGATCCCCGCACCGGCTTCGCGCCGCAGACGGCGGACACCGCCAGCTATGACGCGGGCCTGCGCTCGTACATGCTGTCGATTTACAATTACATGGCGTCGGGTGTGCTGCTGACCGGCGTCGTCGCGTTGCTGCTGGCGTCGAACCCGGCACTGATGAGCGTGTTTTTCGCGGAGAGCGCCGCTGGGCGGGTCAGCCCAACGATGCTCGGCTGGATCGCCATGCTGTCGCCGCTGGCGATCGTGCTGGTGATGAATTTTGGCGTCAATCGCCTGTCCGAAAGCACGCTGCGGATGACCTTCTTCGGTTTCGCCGGGCTGATGGGCGTATCGATGTCGATCATCTTCCTGCGCTACACCGGTCAGTCGATCGCCCAGACTTTCTTCGTCACGGCGGCGTCGTACGGCGCGCTGAGCCTTTATGGCTACACGACGAAGCGTGACCTGTCGGCGATGGGCAAGTTCTTCCTGATGGGCTTGTTCGGGCTGATCATCGCGATGATCGCCAACATGTTCATCCACTCTGGCCCGTTCCAGCTGATGATCAACCTGGTCGGCGTGCTGATCTTCGCCGGGCTGACTGCCTATGACACGCAGCGCCTCAAGAGCCTGTATACGCAGGTCGCGGGCAGCGATTTCGAAGGCAAGTCGGCGATCCTCGGCGCGCTGACGCTCTATCTTAACTTCATCAACATGTTCCAGTTCCTGCTGTCGATCATGGGCACCCGCCGCTAACTCCGGCCCAGCGCACAAAAAGGCCCGGCGGAGCGATCCGCCGGGCCTTTCCATGTCGGCAAACCATTTGCCCCTCGCAGCGCGAGCCTCTACATATTGCGTCCGTTCCGTGACTCGTCCGCAGGCCATAGACATATGCCCGAAACCATCGCCATCGCCGCCGATCACGCCGGGTTCCAGCTGAAGACTGTGCTGGTCAAGGACTTGGCCGCCATGGGCTATGCTGTCGTCGATCTGGGGACCAATTCCGAAGACTCGGTGGATTATCCCGATTTCGGCCATGCCATCGCCCGCGCCGTGACGAGCGGCAAGGCTCGCTTCGGCATCGCGATTTGCGGCACCGGGGTCGGCATCTCGATTGCCGCCAATCGCCAGTCTGGCATTCGCGCCGCGCTGTGCACCTCGGGCCTGATGGCGCGGCTGGCGCGCGAGCATAATGACGCGAATGTGCTGGCGCTGGGCAGCCGCATCATCGGCGTCGAGGTGGCGCGCGATTGCCTGCGCCAGTTCCTCGCCACGCAATTTGCAGGGGGCCGGCACGCTACCCGCATCGCCAAGCTCGTGCCGATGAACGATGCTGATCTGTTTGAGGATGCCGCCGAATGACCGCCGTCGCTCATGTCACCGACACGCTGCCGTCGGGCTTCTTCGACACGGGGGTCGCGCAGGCAGATCCCGACGTCGCCCGCGCCATCGCCTCGGAGCTTGATCGCCAGCAGCACCAGATCGAACTGATCGCGTCGGAGAACATCGTCTCGCGGACCGTGCTCGACGCGCAGGGCTCGGTCTTCACCAATAAATATGCGGAAGGGTACCCCGGCAAGCGTTACTATCAGGGTTGCGCGCCGTCGGATGTGGTCGAGCAACTTGCCATCGACCGCGCCAAGGCGCTGTTCAAATGCGCCTATGCCAATGTCCAGCCGCACAGCGGCGCGCAGGCCAATGGCGCGGTCATGCTGGCGCTGGTCAAACCCGGCGAGACAATCCTAGGCATGAGTCTCGATGCGGGCGGCCACCTGACGCATGGCGCGGCACCGTCGATGAGCGGTAAATGGTTCAACGCTGTGCAATACGGTGTCCGCCGCGAAGACCATCTGATCGACTATGACGAGGTTGAGCGGCTGGCGGTCGAACACGAGCCCGTCCTCATCATCGCAGGTGGTTCGGCCTATCCGCGCATCATCGATTTCGCTCGCTTCCGCGCCATTGCCGACAAGGTCGGGGCGAAGCTGATGGTCGACATGGCGCATTTCGCCGGGCTGGTCGCGGCGGGTATCCACCCGTCGCCGTTGCCCCACGCGCATGTCTGCACGACGACGACCCACAAGACGCTCAGGGGTCCACGCGGCGGCATGATCCTGTCGAACGACGAGGCGCTGGGTAAGAAGTTCAACTCGGCGGTGTTTCCGGGCATGCAGGGCGGGCCGTTGATGCACGTCATTGCCGCCAAGGCCGTGGCATTCGGGGAGGCACTGCAGCCCGATTTCAAAGATTATGCCGTGCGCGTGGTCGCCAACGCCCAGACGCTGGCGGCCCGGCTGAAAGACCGCGGCTGCGCCGTTGTCGCCGGCGGCACCGATACGCATCTGGCGCTGATCGACCTGACGCCCAAGGGCATCACCGGCCGCGACGCCGATGAGGCTCTCGAGCGAGCCGGGATCACCTGCAACAAGAATGGCGTACCCTTCGATCCGCTGCCGCCGACCAAGACCAGCGGCATTCGCGTCGGCTCGCCGGCCGGCACGACGCGCGGTTTCGGCCAGAGCGAATTCGCTGCGATCGGCGACATGATCGCCGATGTCCTCGACGGGCTGGCCGTAAATGGTGAGGGCGGGAACGCGGACGTAGAGAAAGCCGTTAACGTCCGGGTGCGCGCGTTGTGTGCGCGCTTCCCGATCTATCCCAACGGCTAAGGAATTATCGATGACCGACGACACCACGCCGAAAGGCAAAGTCGACCAGCTCGCCGATGAGGCGCTCGACGCCGGTCGCAAGTTCATCGAAACCGACACCGGCAAAAAGGTCGCCGACATGGCTGACACCGGTTTCGCCAAGGCCGAAGAACTGCGTCGCAAGGCGATGGACAGCGACTTGGGCAAAAAGGCGATGGACAGCGATATCGGCAAGCAGGCCATGGATTACGCCGGGCAGGCTTCCGATAAGGCCAAGCAGCTGATCCCCAACGAACTGGCGCGCAACGTCGCGGTCGGCGCGGCGGCGGGGGCGGTCATCGCCATCCCGATCCCCATTATCGGCTCCGTCCTTGGGGCGATCATCGGCGGCGCTCTCGGCTATCTGCGTACAATCACCAAGAAAAGCTGATGCGCTGCCCGTTCTGCGCCAACGACGACAGCCAGGTTAAGGACTCACGGCCCACTGAGGATGGCGGTGCGATCCGGCGGCGGCGGCAATGTCCCGGCTGCGGCGCGCGCTTCACGACATTTGAGCGCATCCAGTTGCGCGATCTCGTCATCGTCAAGAAATCGGGCAAGCGCGAGGTCTTCGATCGCGACAAGCTGGCGCGGAGCATCGAGATCGCCTGCCGCAAACGCCCGATCGAGGCCGAGCGCATCGAACGGCTGGTCAACGGCGTCGTCCGGCGGCTGGAATCGATGGGCGATACCGATATCGAGGCGGGCAAGGTCGGCGAGATGGTGATGGAGGGGCTGCAGGCGCTAGATCCGGTCGCCTATATCCGCTTCGCGTCGGTGTACCGCGACTTTCGTGAGGCCCGGGACTTCGAAACCTTTGTCGGCGGGCTGTCGACGGGATCGGTGGTGCCGCTCACCCGGCGTGCTGCGGGCGGGGAGGAGTGACGGCGGCAGCACCGGCGATCATCCTCGTTCGCCCACAACTTGGCGCGAACATCGGTGCCTGCGCCCGCGCGATGCTAAACTTCGGCCTGGCCGATCTGCGGCTGGTCGCGCCCCGCGACGGTTGGCCGAACCCCGACGCTGGACCTTCGGCGAGCGGTGCCGACGAGGTGCTGGCAAGTGCCAAGGTTTTTGACACGGTCGCCGCCGCTTGCGCCGGATTGACCAAGGTCTTCGCGACCACCGTCCGCAACCGCGAACTGACCCGCCAGGTCGCAACCCCGGCGCGCGCCGCCGCCGAACTGCGCGCCATTGCCGCGCAGGGCGGTATCATGTTCGGCCCTGAGCGCACCGGATTGGAGACCGAAGACCTTGCGGTTGCGCACGCCATCCTGACCATCCCGGTGAATCCGGCTTTCGGCTCGCTCAACCTGGCGCAGGCTGTTCTGGTGGCGGCCTATGAATGGTTCCGGCAAGGCAGTGATGCCGATGTGCAGCTCGTCAACTATGCCGGGCCCGCGCCGCACGACGAACTTGAGGAGTTGATCGCCGATGTCGATGCCCGGCTGGCGGTAAATGGATATTATAACCCGGTGCCGGGCCGCGCCGCGGCTGCACGGCTGACAATGCGCAATCTGCTGACGCGTCCTGAATTCAGCGCGGGCGAGGTTAGAACGCTGCGCGGTATTGTTCGCGGGCTGGGTGCACCCCGTAGGCCTGCGATCGACTGAAACAATTGTTTCTTGTGCGGTGCACCAATCGTCAACAAATTGCCGGTAAGCACTATCTCTGGGTCCGAACCGGGATGGTGTCCAGTGAAGCTTAGTTTGCTCCTCCTTCCTCTCGCGGCGTCGATCGCCACGCCCGCGTCGGCGACCAGACCAGCGTGGTCGTTGCGTCAGGTTGTGGTTGCGGCGCGCCCTGTGCCTGTCGCCGAACGGGCCGAACCGGTCGCCGCGCGTTCTGACAATGCCACGTCACCGGCTTTCGACTGGCTACTCGGCGGCCTTGGCATCGCCATCCTCATCGGCGCTGCACGCGCCAGACCACGTCGCCTGACCAGGGTTTCGTCCTAAGGTTCAGGCCGCCGGTTCAAGCGCCGCATCGTCGAACTGCAACCGGGCGAGCTTGGCGTAAAGTCCGCCGCCCGCGATCAATTGATCATGCGTGCCTTCGGCGACAATCCGCCCGCCGTCCATGACGATGATCCGGTCGGCGTTGCGGACAGTTGCCAGCCGGTGCGCGATGACCAGCGTTGTCCGGCCTTGCATCAGCCCTTCGAGCGCCTCCTGAACCAGCCGCTCCGATTCGCTATCGAGCGCGCTGGTCGCTTCGTCGAGCAGCAGGATCGGTGCATCGCGCAGGATGGCACGCGCAATCGCGAGCCGCTGACGTTGACCCCCCGACAGGCGCGTACCGGCTTCGCCGAGGAACGAGTTGATGCCGTCGGGCATGGCGCGAAGGAAAATATCGGCATGGGCGGCTTCGGCTGCAGCCCAGACTTCTGCGTCGGTCGCTTCGGGTCGACCGTAGCGGATATTATCGGCGGCAGATGCGGCGAAGATCACCGTTTCCTGCGGGACGACGGCGATACGGCTGCGGATGGCGTGCGGGTCGGCGGCCGTCAGTGCGACACCGTCAATGCGGATTTCACCACCTTGCGGATCGTAGAAGCGCTGGACAAGCTGGAACAGCGTCGATTTGCCGGCACCCGAAGGGCCGACGACGGCGACTGTCTCCCCCGGCGCGACATGAAGCGTGAAGTCCTCCAGCGCCGCGCCTTCGGGCTTGGATGGGTAATGGAAGGTGACGTGGTTAAGGGCGAGTTCGCCGCGTGCCGGCAAGGGCAACGGGATGGCGTTGACCGGCGCGCGAATACCCGCCCGGGCAGCGAGCAATTCTTCCATTCGCCCGCTCGCCCCGGCGGCGCGCATAAAGTCACCATAGACTTCCGTCAGCGCTCCGAACGCTCCGGCGACGATTGCCGACGCCAGCACAAAGGCGGTGATGGTGCCGCCGGTCATGCGTCCGGCAATGACATCGAGCGCGCCCTCCCACAGGACAAGCGTGATCGCCCCAAAGATCAGCGCGGTAACAACGGCGGTCATCACTGCGCGCAAACGAATACGACGCTTGGCGGTGGCGAAAGCGGTTTCGACGGCGGTGGCAAAACGGCTCGCCTCGCGGCGTTCCTGGGTGAATGCCTGAACGATCTTGATCGCGCCCAACACCTCGGCGACCATCGAACCGACGTTGGCGATGCGGTCCTGGCTGGTCCGCGACATCGCGCGCACGCGTCGCCCCAGAAACAGGATCGGCACCATCGTCAGCGGAATGACGATGACCATCATGATCGTCAGCTTGGGCGACTGGATCGCCATATAGGCGATGCCGCCAATCCCCATGAACAGGTTGCGCAACGCCATCGACGCAGACGTCGACACCACTTGTTCAATAACGGCGGTATCGCTGGTCAGCCGCGAGGCAATCTCGGACGGCCGGTTTTCCTCGAAGAAAACCGGGTCGAGGGTGATCAGATGCGATTGTACCGCCATCCGCAGATCGGCGACGACGCGCTCACCGATCCAGCTGACGAAATAAAAGCGCACCGCCGTCGCCAGCCCGAGCACCGCGACGATGCCGAGCAGGCCGTAGAAATAAGGAGCGATCGATCCAGGATCAGTACCGGCAGCAAAGCCATGGTCGACGATGCGCTTGAAGCCTTGAGGGATTGCCAGCGTCGCCGATGCGGCGACGACCAGCGCGACCAACGCAGCGGTAAGCTGCCCGGGGTAGCGGCGAACGAACTGCCAGATCAGCTGCAGGCGGGCGAGCTTGCGGGGTTCAGGAGCCGCTTCGACAACAGTGATTTCAGCCATCCGAAACCTCTAGCAGGGAGTTGAGTAGCGCTCAATGCGGTTGAACCTTTCCGCCTGTCTTCCGTTTTAAGCTTTATGCTGCACCTGCGATATGGCAAGGTGGCAGCTTGGCCACGGTGCCAAGAACAGGGAACATCCATGCTTTACACCGCATATGAATGGCAACGCGCCCTGCTCGGTGGCATGGGGACGATGGCCAAGGCGTCGTCGGATTGGCTGTTGTCGCCGATTAACCCGCTTTCGTACAATGGTTTGGGCTCTTCGGTTGCGCGCGGTCTCGAAGTATTCGCGCACAGTGTTGAAGTGCGCGGCAAGCCCGATTTCGGCTTGGCCGTCACCATGGTCGACGGCGTGTCGGTCGCAGTGAGCGAAGAGATTGTTGCCCGCAAGCCATTTGGCCAGCTCAAACATTTTGTGCGCGGCGTTGCCGGTCGCGACGATCCCAAAGTTCTGGTCGTTGCGCCGATGTCGGGGCATTTCGCCACACTGCTGCGCGGCACGGTCGAACGGCTGCTGCCGGCGCATGATGTCTACATCACCGATTGGCGCGATGCGAAGCTGGTGCCGCTGTCGGATGGCAAGTTCGATCTCAACGATTACGTTGATTATGTCATGGATTTCATCCGGGAGATCGGGCCGGGCACGCATGTGCTGGCGGTCTGCCAGCCTGCCGTCCCGTCCTATGCTGCCGTTGCGCTGATGAATGCGGCAAACGATCCCGCTACGCCCGCGACCCTGACCATGATGGGCGGGCCGATCGACACGCGGCAGGCACCAACGTCGGTCGATGATCTGGCGACGACGCGGCCATTCGCGTGGTTCGAGAATAACGTCGTGGCGACCGTCCCGGCGATGTATCCCGGCTCGGGCCGCAAGGTCTATCCGGGCTTTCTGCAACTGGCTGGCTTCCTGTCGATGAACCTCGCCAGCCACATGAAGTCGCACTGGCAGATGTACCGCCACCTCGTCGACGGCGATGACGAATCGGCGGATGCGACCAAGGCGTTTTACGATGAATATCGATCCGTGTCGGACATGACGGCGGAATTCTATCTGCAGACCATCGATCAGGTGTTTCAGCGCCAACTCGTCGCCAAGGGCGAGTTCGTCCATCACGGCGAGACTGCCGATCCGGCCAAGATCACCCGCACCGCGCTGCTGGCGATTGAGGGCGAGCGCGACGATATTTCGGGGCTGGGCCAGACCAAGGCGGCGCTCGACCTGGCGGTCAATCTGCCTGAAGCCGACAAACTTTACTACATGGCCGAAGGCGTCGGCCACTATGGCATCTTCAACGGGCGCAAATGGCGCGACAAGATTGCGCCGATCCTCGAGGACTTCATTCTCGCCCACGACACCAAAGCCGCCAAGCACGGCGAGCGACTGTTCCTGGTCAGCCATGCCGAGCCAGAGATCGTACCGGGCGTCGAGTTCGCCTGAAGCCAAACGCTGGCCGGGTTAACCGGCCAGCGCTGCTTCCTTCTCCGCCAGCGCCAGCCAACGTTCTTCGCTTGCCGCCAGTTCGGCGCGCGCCTTGTCCATGTCCGCAGTAAGCGCGGCGAACCGCTTGGGATCACGCGCGTAAAGCTCCGCATCCGTCAGCCCGGCCTCAGCCTTGGCGATGGCCGCGTGCAGTGCCTCCATCCGCCCCGGCAGTTCCTTCAGTTCATGGGCGTCCTTGAAGGTCAGCTTGGCCGCCTTGCCCTTGGGGGCGGTTGGCGCGGCATGGGTTTTAACGGGGGCGCGCGCGGCGGCGACCTCACGGCGTTTGGCGACCCAATCCGACCAGCCGCCGACGACAACATCGCTGCCGCCCTTGCCGTCGAGCGCCACCGTCACCGTCACCACCCGGTCGAGAAAGTCGCGGTCATGGCTGACCAGCAGCACCGTGCCGGCATAGTCGTCGAGCACCTCCTCGAGCAGGTCGAGCGTCTCCATATCGAGATCGTTGGTTGGCTCATCGAGCACCAACAGGTTGGACGGCTTGGCAAATTCGCGCGCTAGCAGCAGCCGCGAGCGCTCCCCACCTGAAAAACTGTCGACGGGCGCATCGACAACGCCGGGTTCAAACAGAAAGTCCTTGAGATGCCCGGCGATGTGTTTGCGGACGCCGCCGACCTCCAGCCAGTCGCCGCCGTCGGCCAGCACGTCGCGCACGGTCTTGCCCCCATCCAGCCGCGCGCGTTGCTGGTCGATGACGGTCGGATCGAGCGACGCCGCGCGCTTGATCGTGCCGCTGTCGGCCGCCAGCGTGCCGAGCAGCAGCTTGAGCAGGGTGGACTTGCCCGCACCATTGGGTCCGACGATGCCGATGCGGTCGCCGCGCCGCACACGCAGGCTGAAATCCTTCAATATCGGGCGACCGCCGAACGATTTGGAGACATGCTCGGCGTCGATCAGCACCTTGGTCTTGGTGTCGTCGGCGACGGTCGCCAGCCGCGCCACACCCTCCGGGCCGGTCATCGCGCGGCGTTCGGCACGCAGTTCGACGAGCTTCGACAGCCGCCCCATATTGCGTTTGCGCCGCGCCGTGACGCCGCGCAGCAGCCAATGCTCCTCCTGTCGCAGCCGGGCATCGAGGCGGGATGCGGTCTTGGCTTCCTCCTCGGCGACGCGCTCCGACCAGGCTTCGAAGCCGCCGAAGCCGACGTCGGCGCGGCGCAGGCTGCCGCCGTCGAGCCACAGCGACGATCTGGTCAGCCGGGTCAGGAAGGCGCGGTCATGGCTGATCGCGACGAAGCCGCCGTTGAAGCGATCGAGCCAGTTCTCCAGCCATTCGATGGCGTCGATGTCGAGATGGTTGGTCGGCTCATCGAGCAGCAGCACATCGGGCCGTTCGGCGAGCGCCCGGACCAGTGCTGCACGCCGCCGTTCGCCGCCGCTGGCGGTGGCCGCATCGCGGTGCAGATCGACGCCGAGCCGGTCGGCGACGCTGTCGATGCGGTGGTCCTCCATGGTGCCGCCAGCGCGCGCGAAATCGCCGAGCGTTGCAAAACCGGTGACGGCCGGGTCCTGCTGCAGCCGCACGACGCGCACGGTGGGGGAAACGGCGCGGCGGCCCTCGTCGAGTTCAAGTTCCCCCGCAATCAGCTTCAGCAACGTCGTCTTGCCGACACCGTTGCGGCCGATCAGCGCCAGCCGGTCGCGCGCATCGATGGTCAGATCGAGGCCGCGGAACAGCCAGCCGGTGCCCGTACGGAGGCCGGCGTTTTCAAGGGTGAGGATTGGGGTGGGCATGGCGCGGGCCAAGTGGCGGGTTGCGCCGTGCAGGGCAACCATTCATTCGATCAGCGGGCGTTTCAGGTCCAATTTGCCGCATTGCAGCAAGGTTTTCCCGGAATCGCTGCGTTCATAAAACTCTGTCGCAATTACAATATCCTCTGCGCGCTAAAGCGAATCTGACGCGTGCTGCAATCGCCTATAACCGCGCCGCGTTTTGCTGCAGATGCGGTGGTGTTTTCGAGCGCAAAAAGCGAACTTCGGTGAAGGCAACATTCGGTCGGCATTTCAGTTTTGATGTGGCTCCCGTACAGGCTATTAACCATATCGGCGTTTTTGTCAAGTTATTGCCGCGACAGTGTCAGTCGGGCGCCGATGCAACGCTCGCGCTGGCGGGTCGCCGCGGCGGTAATCGGCACCCAACGGCGACTTGCCCAGCATTCACACCCTATTCAGTGGCTTGGCATCATGTCATGGCGATGAACTGGATGCGTTTCCTGTTGCCTTTGGCTTTGTTGCTCGCCGGGCCCGCCCTGGCGTCGAGCGATCAGGATATCGTCAACGTCCTTGTTCAGCGCGGCGAGATTCGCACTCTCGATCAGATCAAGGCGCTCGTGCGGCCCCAGATCAAGGGCGATTATATCGGCGAAGATTTCGATCCCGTGACACTCCGCTATCAATTACGCTATATGAGAGATGGCGAAGTCGTTAACGTACTGGTCGATGCACGCACCGGACAGGTCGTGCGAAGCCATTACTGAAGTAAAGGGTATCCATGCGTATTCTGGTCGTCGAGGACGAACCGAACCTGTCACGGCAGTTGAAGACGGCGCTGGAAGGCGCGGGCTATGCTGTCGATACCGCGACCGATGGCGAGGACGGCCATTATCTCGGTTCGACCGAAACCTATGACGCGGTTATCCTTGATCTCGGCTTGCCGGAAATCGACGGGCTGACCGTGCTCGACCGTTGGCGCAAGGAGGGCCGGGTCATGCCTGTGCTCGTGCTGACGGCGCGCGACAGCTGGTCGGACAAGGTCGCCGGGCTTGATGCCGGGGCCGATGATTATCTTGCCAAGCCGTTCCAGACCGAAGAACTGATCGCCCGGTTGCGGGCGCTGATCCGCCGTGCCGCAGGGCAGGCGACGTCGGAATTGACGGCGGGCGGTGTGCGGCTCGACGGTCGTTCCGGGCGCGTAACGCTCAACGGCGAGCCGGTGAAACTGACGGCGCAGGAGTTCAAGCTGCTGAGCTATCTGATGCACCACAAGGGCAAGGTGGTCAGCCGCACCGAATTGATCGAACATATCTACGATCAGGATTTCGACCGCGATTCCAATACGATCGAAGTTTTCATTACCCGCATCCGCAAAAAGCTTGGTGCCGATTTGATCAATACGACTCGCGGCCTTGGCTATAGCCTCGACGACACACCCTGACGCCGTGACGCGTCCCGGGCGGTCACGCTCGCTGACGCTGCGGATGATCGGGCTGGCGGCGCTGTGGATCGGCGTGCTGCTGGCCGGTGGCGGCTTTGCGCTCGACCGGGTGCTGGTCAGTTCGATCACCCGCAACTTCGATTCGCAGCTCGATTACGCGCTGACGGCGATGGTTGGTGCCGCCGATCTGGGGGATGCGGGGGAGGTGCGCTTCCTGCGTCCGCTCGGCGACCAGCGGTTTTTCGAGCCTTATTCGGGCCTGTATTGGCAGGTGACGGCGTCGGGTCAGGAGCCGTTCCGCTCGCGCTCGCTGTGGGATCGCGAACTGGGGCCGCATCCGTCGGGCGATTGCCTCAACCCGTGTCGGTACGCAAGCGCGCGGTTCCCCGGCGAACCGCTGCGCGTCGTCGGTCGCGATGTGCGACTGCCGGGGACGCCGACGCTGTTCCACTTCCAGGTGGCGCAATCGACTCGCGATCTTGACGAACAGATCGCCAAGCTACGGTCGATCCTGCTGTGGTCACTGTCGGCGCTGGGCTTTGGCCTGCTCGTGCTGGCGGCGTTGCAATCGACCTTTGGGCTATGGCCGCTGCGCCGGATCAGCCGGGCCATCGCCGCCATCCGGTCGGGCCAAGCCAAGCGTGTGCCCGAGGACTTGCCGCGTGAAATTGCGCCGCTGGCCAGCGAGATCAATGAATTGCTCGACCATAATGAGGCGCAGGCCGAGGCGGCGCGGCTGCACGCCGGCAACCTCGCGCACGCGCTGAAGACGCCGATGAGTGTGTTGATGGGCGAGATCGAGGGCCGCACCGATCCGCTGTCACGCGCCGTCGCCACCCAGGTCGGCATGATGCGCCGCCACGTCGATCACCAACTCGCACGGGCGCGGGCCGCCGGCCGTCGCGGTGCCTCCACCTCGCGTGCCGATGTCTGGCCGTCGTTGGAGGCGATCACGCGGACCGTTGCGCGCATCCATCTGGCGCGCGACGTGACGATCGATCTGGCTGGCGATCACACCAAGGTGTTTCGCGGCGAACGTCAGGACCTGGAGGAAATGGCGGGCAATCTGATCGACAACGCCGCCTTGCACGGCGGCGGGCGCGTGTTCGTCACCATCGGTGGCGACGCTGGCGAGGTGGAAATCCTGATCGAGGACGATGGCCATGGCATCCCCGAAGCGGCGCGCGCCAAACTGTTCGCGCGCGGCGAGCGATTGGACACCGACAAGCCCGGTACCGGCCTCGGCCTCGCCATCGTCCGCGACGTGGCAGAGATTTATGGAGGGTCGGTCGAACTGGGGGAGAGCGAGGATCTGGGTGGGCTGGCAGTGACGCTGCGGCTGCCGGCGGCCGGTTGACACGAGGTGCGGTAAGACTATCTTACCGCCATGAACTCTTGGACGAGACTTTCTGAAAAAGGCCAGATCGTCTTGCCGAAAGACGTGCGCGATCGGCTGGGTTGGCGGCCTGGAACAGATTTCGAGGTGATTGAGCACGGTGGCAGTGTGACACTGCGACCCGTCGCAACACGGCCGACGTTGACTGTCGCCCAGCTGGTTGCTCGGCTGGCCGAAATAAATCCAAATCCCGGCCCAAAGATGACCGACGAAGAAATGCGGGATGCCGTGCTGACGATGGCAGCACGTCAGAATCCGCCGCCGCGATGAAGTCGCTCGATGCCAATATATTGTTGCGGATGCTATTGCGAGACGACCCCGCCCAGCAGCAGGCTGCTGAAAAGATTCTCAGCAGCCCGACGATGCTTTTATCAACCGTCGTTCTGGAGATTGTCTGGGTTCTGAATTCCGGGCGTAATTGGTCGCGCGAAAGAATTGCTGACGGAATCGAAGCTGTTCTGGCGATTGAGCAACTCGTAGCCCCCGATTCCGACGCATTGCGTTGGGCAACCGGATGTTACCGCAATGGCGGCGATTTTTCCGATCTGGTTCATGTCGCCTTATCCGGGCGGGCGGAGGCCTTTGTGACATTCGATCGTGGAATTGATCGGTATGCAAAAGACCCGCCTGCTCCCATCGAGACGATTTACGCTTAACCCTGTGCCGCCGCGTGGTGGCGGATGACCTCGTCGATAATGAAGCGCAGGAATTTCTCGCTGAATTCGGGATCGAGCTTGGCCGACGCGGCCAGCGCCCGTAGCCGCGCCACCTGTTCGGCTTCGCGACCGGGGTCGGCGGGGGGCAGGCCGGTCGCCGCCTTATAGGCCCCAACGGCCTGGGTGATTTTAAAGCGTTCGGCGAGCATGAAGACCAGCGCCGCATCGATATTGTCGATGCTGTCGCGGTAACGCGCCAAGGTGTCGTCGCTCATGCCTGCTCCCCGTATCGTCGCCACCATCGCGACCGATTGCCGCCGAGGCAAGCGCCAGCCTTGCGCGGACGCGCCGCGCCGTTAAGGACAGGACCGTGACTGCCACCGTCCATCCCTTGCGCAATAGCGCCGCCGAACCGACGCTCGCGCCGTTGATGGCACTGGCGGGGGCTGACCTGACCGCCGTCAATCACGTCATCCTCGACCGGATGCAATCGAAGGTCGCGCTGATTCCCGAACTCGCCGGGCATCTGATCGCCGGTGGCGGCAAGCGGCTGCGGCCGATGCTGACGCTGGGCTGCGCGCGACTGCTCGATTACGCGGGCACGCGGCACCATAAACTGGCGGCGGCGGTGGAGTTCATTCACACCGCGACGCTGCTCCACGACGATGTCGTCGACGGATCCAACCTGCGGCGCGGCAAGGTCACCGCCAACACGCTGTGGGGCAATCCGGCGACCGTGCTGGTCGGCGATTTCCTGTTCAGCCGGGCGTTCGAATGCATGGTTGAGGACGGTTCGCTGCGGGTGCTGAAAATCCTGAGCTCGGCGTCGGCGATCATCGCCGAGGGTGAGGTTGCGCAGCTGACCGCCCAGCGCAATGTCGAGACCAGCGAGGACCGCTACCTCGAAATCATTGCTGCCAAGACCGCCGCGCTGTTCGCTGCTGCCTGCCAGATCGCTGCGGTCGTCGCCGAGCGCAATGACGCCGTCGAAGCCAGCCTCGCCGCCTATGGCCGCAACCTCGGGATCGCCTTTCAGCTCGTCGACGACGCCATCGACTATGTTTCCGACGCGGGGACGATGGGCAAGGACAAGGGCGATGATT
The DNA here is from genome assembly GCA_038211945.1 of Sphingomonadales bacterium. Taxonomy (GTDB): domain Bacteria; phylum Pseudomonadota; class Alphaproteobacteria; order Sphingomonadales; family Sphingomonadaceae; genus Sandarakinorhabdus. The sequence goes on along the minus strand of JBBQVA010000023.1, from coordinate 21,036 downwards.
TCCGCGACGGCAAGGTGACGCTGCCGGTGATCCTGGCGTATGCGCGTGGCTCGGACGACGAACGGGCGTTCTGGCGCGATGCCATGCTGGGCCGCGCCGTGGCCGACAGCGATCTCGACCGGGCAGGGGGGTTGCTGGTCAAAAGCAATGCCATCACCGATACGCTGGCGCGCGCCCGGCATTACGGCGCCCGCGCCATCGATGCGCTGGCGGGTTTCCCCAAGGGTCCGGCGCGCGCGGCGCTGACCGAAACGGTCGAGTTCGCCATTCACCGCGCGTTCTAAACGGCTTCGCCTTCACCGGCTTCGTAGAGCGTCAGATCGCGACCCGAAAATTCCAGCGCTGGCCAGTGGCTGCGCCACGTCACGATATGGCTCGATACCGAATGCGCCGCCAGTTCATCGCGGCCGCGCCACGCTTCATTGACGCGGATCAGGCCGGGATCGAGCACGTCCTCGGCATAGCTATAATGGAGGCACCCGGCTTCGGCACGGCTGGTCTCAATCATCGCGCGCATTACGGGCCGCGCTTCGGCCAGCCGGCTTGGCGGCAGGCGGATGGTTCCGGTGATCAGCAACATGGGGGGATGGTCTATGGCGCGGCGCGGCGCGTCAACTGCTTGAACATCGCCGCGTGATCGGCAAAGGATGCCAAATGCTTGCTCGCCTCACTCAGCGCCCGAAAAGCGCCATGCAGTCCGGTCGCGCGCGCGTCGGTGTCTGGGTGCTCGAGCATGAACGTGTCGAGCCGCAGCATCCCGATCCGCTGACGGGCTGGCCCGGATCAGGCGCGACCGAGACCCAGGTCCAGCTGAACTTTCCGACGCGCGAGGCGGCGCTGGCCTATGCGGATGCCAACGGCATTTCTGTCGACGTCGTTCCACTTGGTCCGCGCACGCTTAAACTTCAGGCCTATGCCGACAATTTCAGATAAAACCTGCAAGATATTCTTTGATGGCGGATGCCGCCCCAATCCAGGCGAGATCGAGGTGGCAGCGGTAGCGCGGGGTATCGTCTACCATCTGCCGGGCGCTGGTCGCGGATCAAACAACGACGCCGAGTGGCTCGCGCTTATTCATGCGCTCACGGTCGCTGCCCGACTTGGTGTGCTCGACGTTCAGCTCCTTGGTGATTCCGCGACGGTTATCGGTCAGGTACGCGGCCGTTCTAAATGCCGCTCCGATTTAGAGGTCCACCATACCGCTTTCGCAATCCTGCGGTCGCGCTTTGATCGTGTGCAAGTCAGACGGATCAAGCGGACCCAGAACCTCGCAGGCATCTTCCTGGCGAAGTTGCATTCGGGACGATGATAGCGTGAAGCTGCCGGGCGCAGACTCGCGGATAAGGCTTGAGCAGCGATGGCGGGGCACAGACCTGGGTGCCGCCGGGCGCATCGAAATACGCCCGGACGGCCTCTATGGAGAAAATCATGCCGAACGACGCGCCGTGATGATGACATCGATTTCGTCGGTGCGCGGGTTGATGAAATCAAGCCGGGTCCGGCCGTCGGACGTAACGCTCACGGTCGCGGGCACGGAGCAGTTCGTCAGTACCCATCCCGACGGCAAGACGACAGCGTTGGCCGGGCGACCGAAGGACCGATGCCAGATGAGCTCCCCGCCATCAACGCGGTAGCGCTCGGCGTCGGTATAGGTTTCGGCGATGCGGATGCGTCGACTGGTGCCCGGTGCGACTGGTGTGAAGCGGAACACCACCGCCGTCGTCGCGGGGGTGACATCGGTCGCCTCCGGCTCCAGTGCCCGTATTGCTGCGCCGCGGACCAGATCGAACGGCAGCACCGCGCCAGTGTCGAGGTCCCGGGCCGATGGATTGGCGACGGTGCTGCCCGCACGAACGATGTTGACATAAGTGCCGACCCCCGGCCGATCCTCGGTGTAATCATGGGTCAGATCAAAGCTGTGGGTTTCAGGTGCGGCAAGATAATAGACGATCTCGCGGGTTTGTGTGGCGCGCTCCTTGAGCAGTGCGGCCATTCCAGAACCGGGCGAAATCGCCTTGCCGGTGGGAAATGCGCGGATCACCAGCGGCATCGCCACCGGCGCCGCGTTCCAGAATGACACGGCGATACGGCCATCGGTCTGCTGGAGGACCTGCACGGGGACATTGGCTGCCGCCAGGCGATAGCCTGTGGGCAGGACGATGGTGTTGCGCTTGACGCCGAGCGAACGATCAAAGACGATGGCATCGCCGTCGGTGTGATAGGTCTTGGGATCTTCATACGTCTTTTCGATCCTGATCCGGGCGCCACCGCCTGCTGGCACCGGATGCGCGAGAGTCACAGCAATATACTGGTTTTCGGGCATGGCATCGTCGACGCCGCCGGCGCGCGCTACTGCGCCGCCAACCTGAACGAAGGAAAGCGGTGACCCGGTTGCCCGATCGGTGACATGCTCATCACTTGCGATGCTGCCGGGACGGATGGGATTGAAATAGGCGGTTGCACCAGGCGATGTTGCGGTGATGTCGTAGACAATCCGGAACTTGTGGGACGCTGGCGCCAGCAGTTCATAGCGCGTGTAGGCCCCGTCTTCGGTCTGCGACGGAGCAGCGTTCGCAGGCGTGGCGAGAATGACGGCAAGTGCAACCCCGTTTGCAATCGCCGCGGAAATTGCTGCTGATCGGCCCATGCTATGCATAGCCCTCCTTCTGATACGCCTGGTTTGCGCCGTGACCGGTCACCATCTGGCGCAACGTCCCCGTATTGTTGGCTCAAGGGGGCGGTGATGGCAAGCGACCTGAAGCATGCGGCCTCTACGGAGCGGTTCATCGCGCGGCGTCGTTCCGTCAGCTATATTTTCGACCAACTTGACCTGACGACTGTATTACGAAACTATCACGCAAGTCAGGCTCGGAGCATGTGATGGACCGAAGACAGTTTCTGGCGAGCGCCACGTCACTCGGGATCGTCGGCGTCTGGGCGACGCGGTCGACCGCTGTCCCGTCGCGCATCGGCTGGCGCGAGGATCGCGCGTTGTATCCCCAAGGCGTCGCGTCTGGTGACCCGGACGAGCATAGCGTCATACTGTGGACTCGGCGGCCGTTCGATACTGGCAAGCGGCGCACGCTTACCGTTGAAGTCGCGCTGGACGCCGACTTCCGTCGCGTTGTTGCCAGCGCGCGCGCGCCGGTGCTGGCAGCAGCCGACTGGACGTGCCGCGCGGTCGTTGGTGGGCTCTCGCCGGCGACGACTTACTGGTACCGCTTTACCGACGATAGCGGTGCGGGTAGCCGGGTCGGGCGGACGATCACTGCGCCGAGCGCCACCGATCCGCGCCCGGTCCGCTTCGCCTTTGTATCATGCAACAGCGTCAACGAGGGCGCGCAGAACGCTTACGCCCGCATGATCTGGGAGGACGAGCGAGCCGCCGCCGACCGCAAGCTGGGCTTCGTGCTCCACCTGGGCGATTTCATCTATGAAGTCGTCGAATATCCGGAAGAAGTGCCGCATCGGTACGCGCGCACCGTCTATGATCTCGGCCGCATCCCCGATGGCCGCAAGGTCGGCAATTTCCATGTGCCGACCAATCTCGCCGGGTATCGCCACGTTTATCGCGCGCATATCGACGACCCCGACATCCAGGACGCGCGGGCGTATTTCCCGTTCGTGTCGATCGGCGACAATCACGAATTCTCGTGGCAGGGCTGGCAGAGCTTCATCAAATACGGCGACAAGGTCGAGCCCGCGCAGCCGCTGCGTGTCGCAGCCAACCAGGCGTGGTGGGAATATATTCCCTCTCGGGTCCGCAAGGTATCGGGCGCGGGGCTGGAGGCGTTCGGGCCGCCCGTCGTAGCGAAGGCGGCGATCGACACCTTTGACGATTACGGTTTCGGCACCGAGGTCAATAACCGCGCCGCAGTCGGGAGCATGACCGCCTACCGCGCAATGCGTTACGGTCGACACGTCGACCTCATCCTGACCGATCTGCACAGCTACAAAATGGCGGACCCGACCGATCGGCCCGAGGCGGCGGCGCTCGACTCGGGAGAGTTTCCGGTTCTCCCGCAGGAGTGGATGGAGATCGTCGACGGTGGGAAGGACTATGCCGGCGGCAAGCCCCCCGCAACCATCGCGATCGGCGACAAAACCATCCCCAATTTCCGCAAGGACGAACCGGCCTACACGATGCTGGGGCGCGAGCAGAAAACCTGGCTCAAACAGCAGCTTACCCAATCGCCTGCGACCTGGAAGATCTGGGGCGTGACCAACGGGACGCTCGACATGCGGACCGACCCGCAAAACCTGCCTGCCGGTCTGGTGAAGGCGTCCTGGATGGGCAGGGACTTCGGCACCTTCGGCGGCGGCGATTTCAGTGGGGCGTTCAGCGAGCGTGCGGAGATTTATGACCTTGTCCGCGATCGCAAGGTGTCGGGCTTCGTCACCATCTCCGGCGACCGCCACAGCTTCTGGGCGGGCTATGCCGCACCTGCCTTGCCCCCCGCCGTGTTTGCGCCAGTGGGCATCAGCTTCATCACCGGGTCGATCTCGGCACCCGGCCTTGGCGAGGCCAGCGAATATCAAAAGGACTCTCCCGTGTTGCCACTGTTTGTGCGCAAGACGGCGGGCGCCGCGCCCGAGCACACGATAAATCTGACGATCAAGCGCGGGGTGCGCAGCGCGCTCGAATATGCAGCGAGCGGCGACATCGCCAAGGCTCGGGCGCTGACCAATCCCGACGTCGCGCCGCATCTGGAGTTCGTCGATATGGCCGGGCACGGCTATGCAGTAGTCACCGCCGGCCCGGACGCGATCGACACCGAATTCGTCTGCATCGTCCGCCCGATTACGCGCGCGACCACGCCCGACGGTGGCCCGCTGCGCTACCGCGTTTCGCATCGTGCCAACATATGGCAGGTGGGCACCGCGCCGAAGCTGGAGCAGCGCATGCTCGAGGGCGACGCCAAGCTGTCCGTTTGAAGGCTTGTCGGAGCAATGACAGCGGTGCGCCCATTTTGTGACATGCGGGCTCTGCCAATAGAGCACTGCCCACCAGATTTTCGTGCAACCATGACAGCCCTCGCCAGACCTGTGTGTGGCCATCGCGGCGGGTGTAGCCCACGCCGCGCAACGTCACGCTGACGCCAGCCTTTGTATCGAGGTTGGTTACAGCAAGGCCCCCCTGCGAACAGTCCTGGAGATTGATCGCCGGAACAAGTTTGCGCCAAAGAACCGTGATGGCGAGTGCTGCACTCTTCATCGTAGTCGGCCCCGCTGCACCAGCCATATCTATCACATGGCGGGATCGCCAGTCTATTGGCGTCGCCGCGGACAAATAGCCCCAAAATCGATTGGTCTGACGAGCCCACACCGCCGATTTCCCGCTGAGGTTCGACGATTTGCTGATCTGAAATGGTGCGGCAGCGGCCTGTCTGCCTTCATAAGGCGCGGGTGTCAGTGTCACGGTAGGAAACTTCTGTTATTGAAAAGCTATTGCGGGGAAGGGACATGGCAGCCTTCGAAACAGTTCTGCGTCGAGGCCCGGGCTGGTTTGGCCAGTGGTTGATGGACTGCGGGCTGGCGATGTTGCCGTTCGTCTTCAGGGTGCTGCGCGACCACAAGCCGATCTTGCGGATCGGCAACAGCTATCTGGTGACGCGCCACGAAGATGTGCTGGAGGTTCTTGCCGCCGACGATGCCTTTGAGGCGCCGTACCGAAAGAAACTTGATGTCATCATGGGCGGGGAACCATTCATTCTTGGCATGGCCGATGGCGAGGACTATCGCGCTAGCCTCGCCGCACTGCGCAGTGTCGTTCGCCGGGCTGACCTGGCAATGCTGGCATCACGCGTCGAGGCCGCTGCAGAAACGATCGTCGCCGCTTCACCCGGGCGGATCGATGTCGTCGACACGCTGGTGCGACAGGTCGCGTTCGACTTCATCGCCAATTATCTTGGCGTTGCGCGCCACGCCGGTGATGAATTATTCGTGTGGGGAACGCGGCTGTTCGAATATCAGTTCGTTGCCGACGACAAGGCTTTAAGAGCCGAAGTCGCACAGATCGCCCCGGCTCTGCGTGATTACGTCCAGCGCGAGATTGACCGGTGCCGCACCGAGCCGGGCGGGCGGGACGACGTTATCGCGCGGTCGCTGGCATTGCAGGCGGCGGGAACACCGGGGTTCAGCGACGCGCAGATTCGTACAAATGTCGTGGGGCTACTGGTGGGCGGCCCGCCGCAGCCGCCGATGGTCGTGCCGCAGGCGATGGAGCAATTGCTGAGGCGTCCCATCGCGCTCGCTGCGGCACAGGCGGCGGCGCGGACAAACGATGATCGCGCATTGGCTGCTCATGTGGCCGAAGCGATGCGCTTCGACACTTTGGCACCCTGGTTGCCGCGTGAGGTGCGATCGGCACGAACCATCGGGCGAGGGAAGAACGCGCGCGAAATTCCCGCAGGCGCCAAGGTCCTCGCCAGCATCGCGTCCGCCATGCGCGATGAGCGGCGCGTTCCCGAACCCGAACGCTTCGATGCCCAGCGGCCGGCCGACCAATATCTGCATTTCGGCTACGCCACGCACCAATGTTTCGGGATGTGGATCAACCAGGCGACACTGCACCTGATGTTGAAACCATTGCTCAAACGGCCCAATCTGCGCCGCGCGGCGGGGCGCGCGGGCAGGCTGCGGAAGCACGGTGCCTTCGCCAGTTCGCTGGTCGTCACGTTCGATTGATTGATTCCGGGGGAGTTGCACATGACCCAGGCGATGGTGACGATAGCCGTGCGGATCGGGGTCGATCTGTTGGGCGAAGCGCTGCGACGGATCGATGCGCTCGGCAATCCGGCGGGCCCGATCGCGGCGCTGATTGCCGGCGAGCCCGATACCGAGTTTGTGCATTTTGTCAGCCTGCATGCGATCCAGTCGCACCTGCCGGATCATGCCTTCATCGTTTGCGAGTTTTCGGCGGACGGCGCGGCGGACGCGGCAATCGAAAAGCTCACCTTCAGGGCAGGAGAAATGCTGCTCCCGATCTTCGGACTGGCCGATTCCGGACTGACCATGACCGGTCTGGCGGCGTTCCTGAAGCGACACCGGATCAACGTTGGCTACGGACTTTTTCAGCCGGCCGGGCTGCCCTTTTCGGGTGTGCCGGGGATGTCTGTGCCGCGCATCAAGCATGAGAAGGCGCTGGCTGAGACGATTGCGGGATTGCTCGCCGATCCGGGCGATTATGTCTCCGCGCTGGCGACGCTGGAAACGGTCAAGCGGGTGATCGCGGCCGATCCAGATAGCCGCTGGGCGCTCGATGCCGTGCCCAATCCGCCGCCCGGGCCAACGCGGGAGTCGAGCGTCGGTGAGATCATCATGGCACTGGCACCCAGTCTCGTCGCGACTTTCCTATGGCCGATCCTGCTGGTCGCCGTGCCGATTTCGTTATGGATCGCCTGGCCGTCGGCTGGCTGGACATGGGCCCTTCATGACGTTGCTCTTTGCGGGTTCGCTGACGCTGTTGATAATCGTGTTCGTGCTGGGGCTGGCCTATTCTGCCTTCCGCAAAGGCGAGGCCAGTGACTGGGTGTCCGATGCCGCCCCTACGCTGGATCAGGCACGGCGTATCTTCGCCCATGAAAATGCGCCCGGTTTTGCGCACAATCACATGATCTCCCACACGGTGCGCAAGCCCGGTCTGCTGCGCTATGTCACCATTCGCCTGGCATTCTGGGCGATCGCCAAGATGACCGCGCTCAACCCAAAGCCGGGCTTCCTTGGCGATATCGGCACGATCCATTTCGCGCGCTGGGTATCGCTTCCGGGGACGCGCGATGTGCTGTTCTTTTCGAATTATGGCGGCAGCTGGGAAAGCTATCTCGAGGATTTTATTACCCGTGCGCACGCCGGATTGACCGGCGTCTGGTCAAATACCGTCGGTTTTCCACGGACGAATAACCTGTTCATGGATGGCGCCACCGACGGCGAGCGGTTCAAGCGCTTCGCCCGCCGCAGCATGGACTATACCCCCTTCTGGTACAGCGCCTATCCATCGCTGACGACCGCCAACATCCGGACCAATGCTCTGGTGCGACGCGGGCTCCATGCCCGAACCGAAACCGAAGCAACCGAATGGCTGTCGCTATTCGGATCGTGCCGGCGTCCGGCGACGAAGCTCGACACGACCCAAATTCAGAGCATCGTCTTTGGCGGATTGGGCTTCAAACCGGAGGGCCGGGTGATGACGATCCGGCTGGGCGCAGACGTTGCTGCCAATTGCGCGGCATTACGCGCGCTGGTTCCACTGCTGACCTTCAATGACGGACGCTACATCAAGGAAGACGCGGTGGTGACGCTGTCGCTGTCCCCCTCCGGCCTTGCGAGGCTGGGGCTGCCCGACGATGCACTGGAGACTTTTCCCGCAGCGTTCCGGCTCGGTATGCACGGTGAGGGGCGGGACCGTATTCTCGGCGATGACAGCGCCGGGCCGAACTGGTGGTGGGACACCGACCCCGTGGACGCAACCCTGCTGGTTTACGGCGATACAGCTGAGGCCGTCGCTTGTCTCGCGGCGCAGATCGAACAGAGCCTCATCGGCGCGGGCACGGTTGTTGACCAGATCGACCTTGTCCCGGTTCGTGACAAACTGGTCGACCGCAAAGAGCCATTCGGCTTCGTTGACGGAGTTTCCCAGCCGGCAATCCGCGGAACCTATCGCGGCTTGCGCAACGCCGACCCCATCCACCTCGTCGAACCCGGCGAAATCATCGTCGGCTATCCCGACAATCGCGGCAGTATTCCGCCCGGGCCGCTGCTCGAGGCGCGTTACGACCCGGACATGATGCTGCCGATTGCCGACGATGACCATGGCTTCACCGTAACGATCAAGTCGAATCCGCGGCTGATCGGTTTCAACGGCAGCTATCTGGTGATCCGCCAGCTTGAACAGGATCATGACGGCTTCTGGGCCTATTGCCAGAGCCAGGCCGACAAGTTTGCGCCGCGCTTTCCCGAACCCGCCATCTGCAATAGCGAGTTTATCGCGGCCAAGATGATCGGCCGCTGGACCGACGGATCCTCGCTTGCGCGCAATCCCTACATGTCGGCGACCCGGCTCAAGCAGATTTACGGGTCGGACGGCGAAGCCGCGACGATGCGCGAGTCGGCGAAACCCGCCGATCCTGCAGCCGCGCCGGTCCAACCTGGTGACCGGGTCGGCACCGGTGCGCCAGCCATGCCCAAGCCGCCCCAGCCAGATAACGACTTCCTGTTCGGCACCGAGGACCCGCAGGGCCTGCGCTGTCCCTATGGCGCGCACATCCGCCGCGCCAACCCGCGCGACAGCCTGAGCCCTGGTTCGATGGATCAGGTCGAAATTACCAACCGGCACCGTATCCTGCGCATCGGCCGCGGGTTCGCGGCAAAGCCGGGACGACAGGCGGGCCTGATGTTTATGTGTCTCAACGGAGATATCGAAAGGCAGTTCGAGTTCATCCAGCAAACCTGGATGGGCAGTACCAAATTCCACGGCCTCAACGCTGAAACCGATCCCATCGCGGTGACCGGCCGCGTCGGCACCAACGCGTTCACTGTGCCGGTCAGGACAGGGCCGGTTGCGCTCGATCCGCTGCCGCGCTTCGTTACACTACGTGGTGGGGGCTATTTCTTCGTGCCGGGCCGACAATTGGTTCGCTATCTCGCATCTGCCGGCGTTCTGGGGTTATAAATAGACACTGCCAATCAGAGATTAGATCTAATGATTCTCTATTTGTATTTTATTCGATAAAAGCAAAATCGCTGCAACTTATTTCAATCTACCCGTTAAAACCTTCGAGACTTGGCTCTGCGCTCGTATAAATACTATCTATAATTGGGAAGCGCGTGCTGGATTACTCTTGAACTGCAAGGCAAGCGGCGCTGCGTCAAATGGCGTTCAACAGCGGATGGCGGGATAAGTGACAAAGGCCAATCAGGGCGCATATGTGGCTGCAGAACTTTTGGGTTGATTGGGGAGGACGGAACATGGCTGGCTTGAAGGATGAAATCCACGAGGCGGAAGCTGTACTTCTCGCGGAACTTCGAAGGCTTAGGAAAAGCATTCGGACAACAGGGAGGGCGCAGCGAGATCCCTCTAACCTCTCCGTCGGCCAGCGCGTCGCTGACACGGTTGCTGCGACGATGGGATCGTGGAGGTTCATCATCATCCAGTCGGCGATTCTGATCGCCTGGATCGTTCTCAATGTCACCGCTTATATCAAGTCATGGGATCCGTACCCGTTCATCCTGCTCAATCTCGCGCTCTCTTTCCAGGCGGCCTATGCGGCGCCTTTCATTATGATGAGCCAGAACCGGCAGCAGGATATCGACCGCAAGGCTGCGGAAAATGACTATCAAATCAATATCAAGGCTGAACTCGAGATCGAGTTGCTTCACCACAAGCTCGACAATCTGCGCGAACAAGAGGTGCTTAAACTGACGAATGCGTTGCAGGAACTAACCGAACTGCTCAATCGCTCGGGACTTTGCGCGCCGGGCAAGGCGAAGGGGCCGAACGAGGGTTAAAGCGAGGGCATCAGGTCCCAGAATTAATAACGGTGCGGATATGTATCGTTGCGCTAGCACGCTGGCGTGGCAGCGCGGATGCTCCAGGTGCGTGTCGGTACCGCTTGCCTTGTAGCTGACGAAAGGGAACACCATTCGACAGGACTTGCTGGCGGGTTTGGCGGTAGCGGGTCTGTTGGTGCCCGAAGCGGTTGCCTATGCTGCCATCGCTGGCCTGCCGCCTTCGCATGCTCTGATCGCCGCCATCGCTGGCCTCGGCGTCTATGCGATCGTCGGACGCAGTCGCTTTGCGATTGTCTCGCCGACGTCCTCTGCCGCCGCCGTGCTTGCGGCAGGGTTGGCCATCCTTAACCTGCCGGGTGTCGGCCGTGAACAGGCGGCGCTGCTGCTGGTCGTGATGGCCGCGGGCCTGTTCCTGGCCGCCAGCCTGTTGCGCCTTGGCTTTGTCGCCAGCTTCGTCTCGCGTCCGGTGCTTCGCGGATTTGCGATGGGATTGGCGGTGACCATTGTCATCAAGCAGCTGCCGGTAATCACCGGCATTACCGCCGCGGGCCGCAACCCGCTGGAGCTGCTCTTTCACCTGCTGGCACAGGGCGGCCAATGGCACTGGGCCAGCACGGCGCTTGGCGGGGCGGCACTGGTCTTGTTGCTGGCATTGAAGCGCTGGCCATCGGTCCCCGGTGGCTTCGTGGCGTTGATGGCAGGAATCGCGTTATCAGCGATCGTTGATTTACCTGCGTACCATATCGAGCTGGTCGGAACGCTCCACTTTGACTTCGGGTTACCGTCGGTACCGATGCTCAACCCGGCCCAATTTGCGGCGATTGCCGTTGCGGCCGCACCACTGGCACTGATTATCTTTGTCGAGGCCTGGGGAACGACGCGTTCACTGGGCTTGCGTCACGGTGAGACCTTGCGCCCGAACCGCGAACTCTTGGCGCTGGGTGTTGCCAATCTTTGTGCTGGAGTGGCGGGTGGCATGCCGGTCGGTGCCGGCTTATCCGCGTCATCGGCGGCCGAAGCTGCGGGTGCCTCCAGCCGCCTTGCCGGGGCAGTCGCCGGCGTCGCCGTAGCCGTCATGGCGCTCGTGGGTCGCCCGCTCATCGCGTTAATGCCAGAACCCGTGCTCGCTGCCGTGGTCATCGCGGCCTTGCTTCATGCGCTCGACCTCCGCCCAATCCTGCGGCTCTGGCATCTCCGCCGCGACGCCATCGTTGCAAGTGTCGCCGTCATCGCGGTGCTGTTGTTAGGCGTCCTGAATGGGATGCTTATCGCCGTGTTGCTGTCGGTCGTGGCGCTGGTCCAGCGGTTGTCGACGCCCGAAGTTGCTGTGCTGGGCAGGCAGGGCACCAGCAGTGACTATGTCGAGGTCGCCCGGCATCCTGAGGCCATCGTCGACCTCGGTATTGTGGTTGTGCGACCCGGTGTACCGATCTTCTTCGCCAACGCCGAGCGAATCTTCGCAACCATCGAAGTGCTCGCCAATCAGACGGCAGCAAAAGTCGTCGTCCTCAGCCTCGAAGCCAGCAATGACCTTGATAGCAGCGCGCTTGACACGCTTGCGGAAAGTACGACGCGACTTGCCGCGCGGGGGCAGGTCTTGTTTCTGGCTCACTTGAAGGACCCCGTCCGCGACCTCTTGCTGTTGGCCGGCGACGTTCTCGCCCAACTTGCCGAGCATGGCTCACGCACCGTTGCTGCCGCCGTCGCCACTGCCCGCAGTTTCCTGAACCCCGATCAGAAGGATTAGCAAATGCACGAGCCCCGCGAACCAATGCTGACGGAAGTCGCCATCGCCGACCTCCGGCCGACCCAAATCACTGTCGGCTTGCGTGAAGTCGCCGCCAAGCGGGCCCATTGGGAGACGCTTGGCAAAGGGCGCAAAGCGTACCTCGCCCAGCATCTTGTTCCGGTTGTGCTAGGCCCCAAAGGCCGGTCCTACGTCATCGATCATCACCATCTGGCGCGTGCCCTTCATGAGGAGGGTGTCAAAACCGTTAAGACATCGGTGGTCGCAAATCTGACTCGGCTTGAAGGCGATGCGTTCTGGGTCTTTCTCGACAATCGCGGCTGGCTGCATCCGTTCGACGCGTCAGGCAAACGCTGCAGCTATTCGGCCATTCCTAAAACCCTGGAGTCGCTTATAGACGACCCCTTTCGCTCGCTCGCTGGCGAGGTCCGGGAAGCCGGCGGCTATGCCAAGGAGACGACGCCTTTTAGCGAATTCATCTGGGCGGATTATTTTCGGCGACGGATCAAGCGGCGCCAACTCGATGAGGAGTTTGCGACATGTCTCGCAACGGCGCTGAAGCTGGCGAAATCGCCTGACGCCAACTTCATGCCGGGCTGGAGCGGCCCTCACGTCCAATAAACCCGGTGGCAACCAAATCCTGTTCCAATATGGCCCCGAACGCCTGATCGCGCCCGTCCATCGCTGTCACCGCGCCAAGCGTTTCGCTCTGCACCAGGTCGAGATCGCCGGGCGGCAGCATCGCCTGCATCAGGGTCCACATGGCGGTCAGGTGGGAGCCGTCTGCCTGGACACGTTCGGCCTTGCCGATGTCGGCGTGCATCGTCGCGCGGTCATCGGCATCGGCGTAGAGAACGCCGCTGAGCAGCAGCGACTTGACGCGGCCGGGTGCCGCAACGGCCATCTCGGCAGCGAAATGTGTACCGGTGTGATGGGCGCAGAGGTGGAAATTCTCCACTCCCAGCGCATCGAGAGCCGCGAGAAACCAGAGTGCATATTCGCCGGTGGAGGGCATGCCCCGGGGTGCGAACGACTGGCCGAAACCCGGCGTGTCGAGTGCGATAGCGGTGCGCTGGCCCGCCATCAGTTCGAGCATCGCCGCAAACGAGGCCGATGACGTGGGCGTCCGGTGGAGCAGGATCAGCGGCAGCCCCGGCCCCTCGACACGCCGGTAATGCACTTCACCCGACGGCGTATCGGCATAGCCCCGACGGATCACACCGCCACCGTCCCGCAATCATAGTCGAACAGCCCCAGTGTTTCCTCGTTGACGAGCTTGCCAAGGCCGAACAGGTCGGCATCGTCACCCTGCATCCGGTCGGCGTTGGCAATCGATTCGGCCTGGATAAAGCTGGTGCGGTCGTGGCGGGCGGCGGTGTAGCGGCGCAAACCCTCGGCGACCGACGGCGATGCCGCCAAGGCGCGCGACAGGACGATGGCGTCTTCGATGGCGCAGGCAGCGCCTTGGCCCAAGAACGGCGTCATGGCGTGGGCGGCGTCGCCCATCAGCACGATCTTGTCGCCGATCACCCAATCCTTCAGCGGCGTCCGCGCGTTGATCGCCCATTTGAACAGGCTTGGCTCGGGCGCGGCGGTGATCATCGCCATGACTTCAGGGCTCCAGCCCGCAAAGGTTCGTTCCAGATCGGCGCGGGTCGACAGGATTGCCCAGCTGCCGTCATGCCGGACGAGCCTGGTGCGCGTGTGCCATGCGGCGACGGTAGCGGAGCGCCGGACCACCCGACGAGCGCCACCGCTGTTTATCCGTTGCGCGAACAGCCGCGAAGCGCTGGCGGCGACCGGGCAAGAGGCCGATAGGCTGGCACGATGAGCGCCCTTCTTCTGTCACGACGCAGCCTGATCGGAATCGCTGCGCGCTGGCGGGACGTGCTGCGATTGCCAGTGGCCCACGGGCGTCAGAGCTGTTGACCCTCGCGGCACCCGATGGACGTGGCATTGCGGTCTGGTCGTGGCGAGCGCGGCGGCGGTGCGACCCGACGGATATACCGGGCCGATGCGCGACCCGCGTGCGCAGGTCGCCGTTGCCTTTTCACCGCCGGGCCCTGCACCGGGACTCATCGACGCAGCAGGCTATGCGGCGCTGGCCGTACCCGCCATTATCGAAACCGGCGACCATGACGTCCCACCCGGCGGTGCGCCCGACGGCTGGCGGGCGCACCTCAGCGCCTATGAAGCACCGGCACCGGGCGGCAATCGATATGGCTTGGTGCTGGCGGGAGCGGACCATTATTTCGGCAACATCATCTGCCGCCCCGAACGCGGCGAGCCACCGCAGATCGCACAGTTTGCGGCGGCGGCGAGCCTGGCAAGCCAGTTCATCGAGGCTTTTGCGCAGGGGAACGCGGCTGCCCGCGCGGCGCTCGATAAGCAGCTTGCCGACTCCGGGGCAGTGCGGCTGATGAAGCGATAGGCCACTGGCGCAAGCCTATCCGCTCTGCGACCATCGACCGAGGCGGCGTGGCGCAGGTCGCGCCGATCCTTGACGACTGCAGCGCGGCAGTGGAGGCAATGACGATGGGCGGTCCCGAATTTACCCGGCGCGAGGGCCTTGGCCTCGCCGCGCTGTCAGCCGCAGCGGCAATCGCCGCTCCCGCAGTCGCCAAGCGTCCGGCGATCGATTTCGTCACCAAGATCGATTTCAAGAACCCCAAGTTTAATCGCGACACCTATGCGCGGATGGATGCCGATCTCGATCCGACCAAGGAGAAGCTCGGCTGGCTGAAGGGCACGGCATACGGCGTTCGCGACAATGAAAAGGTCCGCCCGCTGTTCCAGACCGAAGGCTTCAGCCTGGTCCGCACCAAGCGGCTGGAGGATGGCAGCTGGCGCCGGATGCTGCGCGAGATCGTGTTTTATCGCGATCTTACCACCGGCAAGATCCTCGAGACCTGGCATAACCCTTACACCAATGAAGACGTGCGGGTGGTGCCGATCGCCAATGATCCGTTCAACTTCACGATCAGCGAATACGCCCCGGAACCGCCGAGCTATGGCGGGCTGAACACCGAAAAGCCGCCCAAGCGGCCGTTCATGCTCGACTGGAGCGAAGGGCCAAACGGCACGCTGATCCTCAATACCGGCATCAACCTCTATTATCCGGCGGCGCTGCAGCCCGACAAATGGCCGCGCGAATCGGCGGGGCCGATGAACCGGGTCACCGAACTGTTCATCTATGTCATCAACCGCAAGGACGTTGAAAATCCGGCGTTGACCAACCTGCCGATCACCGGATCATGGTCGCGGATCACGCCGTGGCTGCCCTGGATGCTGATGGGCCAGGCTCCGGGCAATATCAATTACTTCAACACTTTTGCGACGCTGCCCGGCCTGCATGCACTGCCTGCCGATCTGGTCGCGGCGGCGCGGGCCTATGATCCGAAATTTCTGTCGGCACCGACCGAGGACTACGGTCCATCGCTGTCGAGCCTGGAAAATTATGCACGCACCCAAAAGCCTGCGCCTCTGCCCGCAGGATGGACCGCGCCGCAGCCGCCGCCAGTCCCTGCGCTGCGCAAGAGCTAGAACGTGACCGCCGCCGCCGCCGCCGTTGCAGTGCCCCGGCCCGGCCTCGGCGTCGCGGCGCAGGCGGGTTACGGCGTCGGGCAGATTGCGGGTCAGGTATTCCGCGATCTGCCGTCGCTGCTGCTGCTGTTCTTCATGACGACCGTGCTCGGCATCGGCCCGGCCATCGCCGGCACGGTCATCTTCGTCCCCAAGCTGATCCTCGGCGTGATCTGCGACGCAACAGCCGGGGTCGTCTCCGACCGATGGAAACGCCGGATCGAGCGGCGCTGGTGGCTACTTGCTGGAGCGGCGGGTGCACCGGTGGTGATGCTGCTGCTGTTTCACGTGCCGCATGCGTCGGATGGCGTTCGCATCGCCTATGTGGCGACGGTGTTCAGCCTGTACATGATGGTCTTTGCGACCTTTTCGGTGCCTTACCTTGCCATAGCCAGCCAGCTATCGGTCGATCCGCATCAGCGCACGGTGGTCATGGCGTGGCGGCTGGCGTTTACGGCGGTAGGCGTGTTGGTGATGGGTGCGCTGGCGCCCGCGATTATTGCGCGTTTCGGCGGCGGCCAGCCGGGGTTCGAGGCAATGTCGGTGGCGCTGGCGGTGATCTGCCCGTTGGCGCTGGTCATCGCCTTTTTTGGCGCGGGCGCCGCGTCTCGCGCGGCGGGGCATAGTTTTGCCGAACCGAGCGGCAACGTCTTCTCGTTTCGCGCGGCGCTGACCACGCTGCGTGCACCGCGCTTTTCGGTGTTGCTCGGCGTCACTGTGCTCCAGCTGGTTGGCGGCGGTTTCTCGTATGCGTCGATGCTCTATTTCCTGACGTACAACATGGCGCGCAGCGATGCCTTTACGCTGATCGGCGGGCTAATCCTGATGGCGTGTGCCGGTATCGTCGTCGCGCAGCCGATGTGGGTCGCGTTGGCCAGGCGGTTCGGCAAAAAGCGGGTCTGGATCGCCGCGACGACGCTTTATGCGACGATCTATCTGATCTGGGGTTTCAGCGCGCAGGCTGGCGCGGGCTTCGCCTATGTGCTGTCGGGGCTGGCGGCGGTCGGCAACTCGGGCTGGGCGCTGCTCGGCTTTTCGATGCTATCCGACATTGCGGGCGAAGACGAGGAGCGCGCCGGGCTGTACTCCGCCGCCTGGATTGCCGCCGACAAGATCGGTTTTGCGCTGGGCGGCACACTGCTGACCGGGCTGGTACTGTCGGGCTTTGGTTTCGACAGTGCGCGGGCGGTGGCGGGGTTGGCGCAACCGGCGTCGGCTCTGACCGGCATCATGCTGGCCTTCGGCGTGCTGCCGGCGCTGCTCAACTTTGCCGCTGTGGGAATATTCGCACGCTGGGGGAAAGGTTGATGCCCGCAAACGAGCTCCTGCGGCCAACCTTCATCATCGCCGACATGGATGCCGCGGTCAGCTTTTATACCGGCGTGTTTGGCTGGCAGGTGATCTTCGATCAGGTCATCAAGGTCGACAGACGTTTTCCTCCCGCCGCCCCCGATGGTGCCCGCTCGCGGCTGACGGTATTCCAGATCGATGATCCGGAACTGGGGACGCTCGGCTTCATGCAATATCTCGACGATGAAATCCCTGCAGGGCCGAGCAAGCACCGCGGCAAGCTGGGGCAGGGCGAGGCAATCCTGGTCATCCGCAGCGCTGACCCTGACGCCTGTTACGAGCGCATCAAGGCGACCGACGCCGTCGTCATCGGCCCCCCAGCTGATTGGGAAGTCGTCGGCGAGCGCCCGGGCGAGGTTATCAAGCTGCGCACCATGTCGCTGTTCGATCCCAACGGCATCTATATCGAAGTCAACGCCCGCGATCCGGAGTCGGCATGGCCAGCACCCCCTGCCTGATGATCGTTTTCGGTGCGTTCACCGATTTCGATCGCTTTATGGCGACCTATCAAGTTGCGGTCGCGCCGCTGATTACGCGCTTCGGCGGCGCATATGATTTTGTCGGCGGTGGCCTGCAGATGCTGGAAGGCGACTTCCCCGGCGGCGGCGGCGCGGTGATCTCACGCTGGCCGAGCCGCGACGCGGCGCTGACCTTCTGGAACTCGCCCGAATACGCCGAGGTCAAGCAACTCCGCGCTGGCACCGGCCAGTTTCAGGTCGCGCTCGTCGACGAAATCGCCTCATCGGCATAGACGCGGTAGCGACCGAGCAGCAGCAGTAACGCCGCGCTGACGATCAATATGCCGACCGAAATCATCAATATACCGTTGTAATCCTTGTGCGCATCGAACCAGCGCCCGAACACCAGCGGTGCTGCCCCGGACCCCAGCGCGAAGGGCACATAGAGCAGGCCGTAAATCACCGCGGTCCGGGAGGACCGCATGGCCGCCATCGCTACCGATCCGGCGAGCCGCCGCGCCTATCTGCTTCACCAGTCGATGTACGAAAGCCTGAAGCAGGAACGCGCGATCAGTTGAGGATCGGTGCGTGCTCGTTGAAATGGAACTGTGCCAAGACGGGGTCCGGCAATGTGCCGGGCCCCGTCTTGGCGATCAGAATTTCGCCGTGGCCGTCACGCCGATGCGGCGGCCTTCGGCCAGATAGATTTCGGGTACGTTGTAAGCGAAGGGCACCCCGCCGCGCGGCTGGTTAATCGAGTTTTCGACATAGGTAACGTTGAAGACGTTGTTACCCCAAAGGCTGACGCTGAACCTGTTGTTTTCAACGCCCAGTCGGAAGTTCGTCAGCGTCCGCTCGCCGAAGTAGATGGTGTTGATCAGGTTCGAGGGAGCCGGGCCGGTATAGCTGACATCGACCCGTGCCGCGAGTTTCCAGTCGCCGGTCAGCGGCACATTGGCCGTAGCGTGCGCATTCCATTGCAGTTTGACCGAACGCTGCGGCCGGAGGCCGGCCAGCGACGGCACATATTGCGAGCCGCCGTTGCCGGTGACGACCGCGATGATCGGCGGGCAACCGGGGGCGGCGGTATAGGTCGCCGGCGTGGTTCCGGCCCGGCAGACGGTGATCGCCCCGCCGTCATAGACGCCAGTCTGGAACTTTGGGTTCGAATAGGTCGTGCTGCCGCCGACGCCGAACATGTCGCTGAGCTTGAGTTCGGCCAGGACTTCCAACCCATCGGCCTTGATGTTGCCGATGTTGCGGACGATTCGCGATGGGCTGACCGCGGTCGGATTATCGGTAAAGCCCGAAACCTGAGCATTCTTCCAGTCGATGTGGAAGGCTGAGGCGTTGAGCAGCAGATGCCGGTCGAACAACCGGGTCTTGAAGCCCCCCTCATAGGTCCAGTTGGTTTCCTCGTTGTAGGCGACCTCACTGGCGAGGATGCCCGTGACGCTGACAGCATTGGCGGTGTTGAAGCCGCCAGAGCGGACGCCCTTTGCCGCCGAAGCAAACAGGAAGATGTCCGGCGTTGCCTGATAGTCGACGGTAAAGCGCGGCGCGAAGCTTTCGAAAGTCCGCGCAAACTCAGGGCCAGCGACCGGGAACACGCCCGCCGCCGGGACGCTGAAGCCGTCGATTGGCTGATAGATGCCAGGCGCGCTGGTGAAGTTGTTGATCGAAAACACCTGTGCCGTCTTGCGATCGATGTTGTAGCGGCCTTCTGCGTTCACCCGCAGCTTGCCGAAACGATAGCCCATCGAGCCGAAAATGCCGAACGTCTTGGTCGCCGAACTCGAATAGCTGCTGAACACTTGGGCGGTCAGCCCGTTCGAAGTGGTGAACGGGTTGGCGGTAAAGTCATAGGCGCCTGCCCCGGTCGTAGGTACGGTGCCAACCTGCGTAACCTGGACATAGCGTTCGTTGGCCGCGAGGCCGGCTCCATCGACACCGATGCCGCCCGCTGCCAGCGGAATCCTCGAGCTGAAATAGCTGCCGCCGAACTGCCACTGAAACGGCGAATGATTGTCGGATTGCAGCCGGATTTCCTGGCTGAACGTCCGCACCCGCTCGGCAGCGGTGCTGATCAGGTTCGGTGTGGCAAGCCGCGTATAGGGAGCAAAGGGTGAGCAGGCTGCGCCCAAAACGCAGACCCCGAACGTCGTCCCCGTGCTGCCGCCGTAGTCATTGAAGGCACGGTCCTGGCCCATGGTGAAGCCGCTCACGCTGGTCACCGCGACACCGTCATGATGCCAGCTGACGTCGAGCGAGATCTGACCGGTTTCGGCCAGCGTCTTTGGTATGCCTGCGGGAACGTTGCTGGTCGTCTGCGCCTGCACCGTGCCGCAAAACAGCTGTGGCAAGCCGAGGGCGGCGTTGGTGGTGCCGCAGTTGAACGCGGCGATGGGCATCAGGGTTTCGGGCGTTACCTCGTTCTTCGTATGGGTGTAGAAGCCGGCGAGCCGGGCGGTGAACTCCTCGGTCGGCGAGTATTCGAGTGCCGCAGTCACGGCGTATTTCTCGGACCCGCCGAGCTTGTTGCCGGGTTCGGCGCGATTATAGCCATAGCCATCATAGCTGATGTAACCGGCACCGACACGCACATACAGGCCGCCGCCGAGCGGGGCGGAGATTGTGCCGCGAACCCGGTAATCCTTGTCCTGGCCGATAGTGCCCTGAATGCTGCCCTCGAGCTGGTGCGACGGACGTTTGGTGGTGATGGCAAGGGCACCAGCAAAGGTCGAACGACCGAACAGCGCCGACTGCGGCCCCTTGGCAACTTCGATCTGGCCAATGTCGAGCACCGAGATGATGTCGAGCGTGTTGCGGCTGGTCTGGTAGATGCCGTCGATGAACACGCCGACGTTGGCATCGACGTTAAGGTCGTTGGCGGTGTTGGCGGGCGCCAAGCCGCGCAGTTAGATACTAAGGACGGTGCCGCCCGAAATCGAGGTGATGGCAATCCCCGGCGTGACGTTGGTCAGGTCGTTGAGGTTCGCAATGTTGCGATCGACCAGATCCTGCGCAGTGTAGGCGGTGATTGAAATCGGCACAGTTTGAATATCTTCGGAGCGTTTCCGCGCGGTCACGAGGATTTCATTGGAATCGGCCGCGTCGACTGCTCTGGCGACGGCCGGTGCCGCCTGCGCGAAAGCTGGTGCTGCCGATAGCGCCGACACGGCCGTCGCGGTCAGCAGGATTGTCCTGAGCATCATCGTCCGTCCCCTCTTTGCGAACCGCCGCCGGGCCTGTTCGCCCGTCCGTTCGGTTTTGCGCGTTGCAGCCTAACTTGGCTGGCGGGACTGCGACTCTATCTGCGACAAATATCCGCACAGCGAGTAAGCAGCCCGCTCCCGTAACGGTTTTGTCGCAGGCTAATTGCGACACTAG
>JBBQVA010000022.1:0-43725 GCA_038211945.1 Sphingomonadales bacterium | reverse complement strand
TGGTGCGCCCGAAGGGAATCGAACCCCCGACCTGCGGTTTAGGAAACCGTTGCTCTATCCGGCTGAGCTACGGGCGCACGCTGTGGCGCACATCGCGCCGGACGCGCCGGGGTTCAAGCGAAAACATCAGGCGTCGGCCTTGGCCAGCGGCTTGAACGGCAGCGGTGCGACGGGGACACCGTCGCGGGCCAGCGCCAGCGCGTCGGCGCGCGTCGCCTCGCCGTAAATCGAGCGCGGCGGAGCATCGCCGTCATGGATGGCGCGGGCTTCGGCGGCAAAGCTCAGCCCGACATAGTCCGACGCCGCCTCCATCTTGCGCTGCGCCGCCAGCAGCTTGCCGAGGTCGAGGCCGCCGCCTTTGGCCGGGACGGCGGGGGCCATCACCGCCTTGCCGATGTCGCCGTCGCCGCACAGCGGGCATTCGATGAGCCCGCGTGTCCGTTGCGATTCATAATCCGCCGACGATCCGAACCAGGCTTCGAAGACATGATCGCCGCCACATTTCAGGTCGAAGACAATCATGCGGCGCGTGGCTCGGGTGGGGCAAAGGCGCGGGCATGGGCGAGCGCCGGGACCTTGTCGCGCGCGCCATCGACCGCCGCCAGATCGAGATCGAGCGTTGCCGTCCCCGTCGCCTCCCCCATATCGAGCAGCACCTCGCCCCAGGGCGACACGACCAGCGAATGGCCATAGGTGGCGCGTCCGTCGGCGTGGATGCCGGTCTGCGCAGCGGCGACGACGAAGCAGCCGGTTTCGATGGCGCGGGCGCGCAGCAGCACATGCCAGTGCGCGACCCCGGTCGGTCGGGTAAAGGCGGCGGGGACGCTGAGGATGCGTGCGCCCGCCTGGGCCAGTGCGCCGTGCAGGGTCGGGAAGCGCACATCGTAGCAGATGGTCAGGCCGAGCCCGCCCCACGGCGTATCGGCGACGACCGCCTGTTCGCCGGGCGCATAGGCCGATGATTCGCGGTACGTTTCGCCGCCGGGCAGGGTCACGTCGAACAGATGGACCTTATCGTAACGGGCGCGGATTTCGCCGCCGCCGTCGATCAGAAAGGCGCGATTGGCGAGGCGCTGGCTGCCGGGATCGCGCAGCGCCAGACTGCCGAGCTGGACCCAGACACCCGCCGCCTTTGCCGCCGCGCGCACCGCCGCCAGCACAATGTCGTCGGCCTCGCTGCGCACAGTACCTGCCGCGCGCCCCCGGTCGCGATCGAGCAACCCGCTCATTTCTGGCGTGAAGATCAGTTGCGCACCGTCCTTCGCCAGTGCTGTGATGCTCGCCGCCAACGCCGCAGATTCGACCGCCGGATCGATGCCGGTCGTCGTCTGGATCAGGCCGATGCGCAGGGTCACGCGGTCAACAGCGGATCGAGCTCACCCGCCCGATCGAGCGCCGCCAGATCGTCGCTGCCGCCGATGTGTCGGTCGCCGATAAAGATTTGCGGCACGGTCATGCGTCCGCCCGAGCGTTCGAGCATCTCGCTGCGGCCGGGGCCGCCCATCGAGATGTCATGTTCCTCGAACGCGACGCCCTTGTTTTTGAGCAAAGATTTGGCGCGCGTGCAGAACGGGCAGAGGAATTTGGTGTAGATTTCAATCTTTGGCATCATCATTCCCCGTCGCACGGCCCGGCTTAACCCCCGCCGAACGCACGAACTCTAACCAAGGTCGCGCACAACCCGGGCAAAGGTCAAGACATGGACCGATTTTGCCCCCGCCCGGCGCAGATGACGCGCGCAGGCATCGGCGGTCGCGCCGGTCGTCAGCACATCGTCGACCAGCACGATATCGCGCCCCTTGACCCGCGTCTTGTCGCGCACCCGGAACGCCGCGCGGACATTGGCGGCGCGCGCGGTGCGGCCCATGCCCTTGCTGGTCTGGGTCCGCCTGCTGCGGATCAGCGCATCGACCGCCAGCGTCGCGCCCGCCTGCCGTGCCACCGCCCGCGCCAGCAGCGCCGCCTGATTGAAGCCGCGCGACCACAGCCGGGTCCAGTGCAGGGGGACCGGCACGATCAGGCTGTCGGCCCCGATCAGCCCTGCTGCGGCGCGGACCATGTGCGGCGCCATCATGCCGGCCAAATGCTGGCGATCCGAATGTTTGAAGCCCAACAGCACCTTTCGCGCCGGGCCATCATAGGCAAAGGCAGCGCGGGCGACGGCAAAGCGCGGTGGATCAGCGAGGCACGGCCCGCACAGCGATCCCGGGCCGCGGTCGTGATCGAACGGTGCCCCGCAACAGGCGCACAGTGGCGCGGTCAGAAACACCAGTTGTGGCCAGCAGGTCGCGCAGAAGCTGCGATTGACGGCGACGATCTGGCGGCAGCCGGGGCAGCGCGGCGGCAACACCAGATCGAGCACGAACAGCGCCGGGCGGGCAAGGACGTGGGTCATGGCCGCAGCCTATCGAACGTTCCATCACACGTCATCTCCGCCTAAGCCGCTGTGGTGTCTTCCGCTGAACCCTTTGACCGTGCGCTGCGCCGCCACCGCCATGCCCGTGCCGCCGCCGGGTTCGCCGAAGCAGGCTTTCTCCACGCGGCGATGGCAGCGGAGGTGCGCGACCGCGCCGAAGCGGAGACAGCGGTGGACGTTCTCGACCTCGGCGGCCCCGCTCCGGTCTGGCCCGGCGCGGTCCGTCTCGCGCTCGCCGCGCCCGCCAGCGTCGTCGCCGATGAGGACCGGCTGCCCTTCGCCGATGCCAGTTTCGATCTGGTCGTGTCCGTCGCCGGGCTGGCCAGCGTCGGTGACCTGCCCGGCGCGCTGATTCAGGCGCGGCGGGTGCTGCGGCCCGGCGGGCGGCTGGTCGCCGCGTTCGCGGGCGGCATGACGCTAGCCGATGTGCGCAGCGACTTCATCGCGGCAGAGGCCGAAATCGCCGGCGGCGCGGCGGCGCGGACGCATCCGATGGTCGACGCGTCCGCCGCCGCCGGGCTGCTGCAGCGCGCCGGGTTCGCCGATCCTGTCGCCGCGGTCGAGCGGCTGACGGTGCGCTATCCATCGCTCGCCGCGCTGTTCGCCGACCTGACCGCGATGGGTGGACGGTCGGTGCTGGCGTCGCGCGCGCCGCTGCGCCGCGATGTGCTGGCCGCCGCCGCCGCGCGTTTTGCCGCCCGCGCCCATGCCGACGGCAAGACCGGCGTCATGGTCGACATCCTGCATCTGGCGGGGCGCGCGCCGTCTGCTATGACCGCTGCAAGTCATCCGAAAGCGCCGATCCCATGAAGTTCTTCGTCGACACCGCCGATACGGCAGAAATCGCCTCGCTTGCTGCCACCGGGCTGTTGGATGGCGTCACCACCAATCCGTCGCTGATCCACAAATCGGGGCGGCAGTTTCTGGAAGTCATCAAGGAAATCGCCGGGCTGACGACCGGGCCGGTGTCGGCCGAGGTCGTCGCCGACACCACCGATGCGATGCTGCGCGAGGCCGAGGTGCTGCGCAAACTCGGCGACAATATCTGCATCAAGCTGCCACTGACCATGGCCGGGCTGACCGCCTGCAAGCGGCTGGCGGACGAGGGCGTCATGGTCAACGTCACGCTGTGCTTTTCGGCCAATCAGGCGCTGCTGGCGGCCAAGGCGGGCGCGGCGTTCATCTCGCCGTTCGTCGGGCGGCTCGACGATATCGGCCAGGACGGCATGACGTTGATCGAGGACATCCGCACGATCTATGACAATTACGCCTTCGACACCGAAATCCTGGTGGCGAGTGTCCGCCACCCGATCCACGTGCTGCAGGCCGCCAAGATCGGTGCCGATGTGGCGACGATGCCCCCCGCCGTTATCCGCGCGCTCGCCAACCACCCGCTGACCGACAAGGGGCTGGAGATGTTCGCCGCCGATTGGGCCAAGACCGGGCAGAGCATTGTCTGACCCCGCCATGCGCAGCGATCCGCGTCGCCATGACCCCGCGACCTATTGGTGGAGCGTCGAAATCCCGACGCGGTTCAGCGACATGGACCCCAATCGCCACCTCAACAACGTCGCCATCGCGCGGCTGTTCGAGGAGACGCGGGTGCGGTTCAACATGGAACTGCGCGCCGCGCATCCCGAATTCGGGCGGCCGCGTTACCTTGTCGGCCATGTCGGCATCGACTATCTGGCAGAGGGCAACTACCCGGCACCGACGCTGATGACCTATGGCATTGCCGCCATCGGTACCTCGAGCTTTCGCAACGCCATGGCGATGTTCCAGAATGGGCAATGTGTGGCGCTCGCCGAAACCGTCATGGTCCATCGCGGTGACGCCGGGCCGTCACCGATCCCGGCGGCGCTGCGGTCGGTGCTTGAGGGATATCTGCTGAACGGCTAGGGGACGCGACCTTTTCCGGAGTTTCCCATGACCGACACACCGCAGACGCTGACCTTCACCCTCGACAGCGGCGACGTCACCATCCGCCTGCGCCCCGACCTTGCGCCCGGCCATGTCGCGCGCATCGCCGAACTCGCCAACGACGGTTTTTATGACGGCACCGTCTTTCACCGCGTCATCCCCGGCTTCATGGCGCAGGGCGGCGATCCGACCGGCACCGGCATGGGCGGATCGAAGAAGCCCGATCTGAAGGCCGAATTCTCCAAGGAACCGCACAAGCGCGGCACTGCGTCGATGGCGCGGTCGTCGGCCCCCAACAGCGCCAACAGCCAGTTCTTCATCTGCTTCGAACCGTCGTCGTTCCTTGATGGTCAATACACCGTCTGGGGCGAGGTCACCGACGGCATGGAGCACATCGACGCGCTGCCCAAGGGCGAACCGCCGCGCACGCCGGGCAAGATTGTGAAGGCGCGGGCGGCTTAAGCGTGTCCCTCCCCCCTTGAGGGGAGGGCGACTCGCGCCTCAGCGCGAGCGGGGTGGGGGTAAGTCCCCTTGCCGCGAAGTAGGCAGGCCCCACCCCGGGCCGCCGCAAGGGCGGCGTCTCTCGCCCTCCCCTCAAGGAGGAGGGACAGCGCGCCCAAGAAATATTGTCTTGGGCGTACGGTCACACAGGCGTAACACCCCGGCAACTTAACAGTCCGGACTGCCTTTCCACATGGCCACCGCCTTCAAACTCGACGATCCGCAGCCCACCAACCCCGTCGATAGCAAACACCCCGACGCCGTTGTCGTCCGTTTTGCCGGCGACAGCGGCGACGGCATGCAGCTGACCGGCGGGCAGTTCACCCTGTCGGCGGCGCTGTCGGGCAACGACTTCGCCACCTTCCCCGATTTCCCCGCCGAAATCCGCGCGCCGCAGGGCACGACCTTCGGCGTCTCGGCGTTCCAGATCAACTTTGGCGCCATCGACATCGAGACAGCAGGCGACGAGCCCGATGTTCTCGTGGCGATGAACCCGGCGGCGCTGAAGACCAACATCGGCGCGCTGCGTCGCGGTGGCCTGGTCATCGTCGACACCGGCGAGTTCGGCGCGCGCAACCTTGCCAAGGCGGGCTATGCAACCAACCCGCTGGATGGCGACAGCCTCAACCAATATCAGGTCATGGCGTTCGACATTTCGGCGCTGACGCTGGAGGCGGTCAAACCATTCGGTCTGGGCAACAAGGACGCGCTGCGCTGCAAGAACATGTGGACGCTGGGGCTGTCGCTGTGGATGTTCGACCGTGACCGTGCGCCGCTGGTGGCGTGGCTGAACACCAAATTCGCCAAGAACCAAATCCTTGCCGACGCCAATATCGCCGCGCTCAATGCCGGACACGCCTTTGGCGAGACCGCGGAGATCGGCGGGCCGCTGAAACAGCATCATGTCGACGCCGCCGAGGTGGTGCCGGGCCATTACCGCACGGTCACCGGCGGCGAATCGCTGGCGCTCGGGCTGGTCGCGGGCGCGCATCTCGCTGGGCTGCCGCTGTTCTTCGGCTCCTACCCGATCACCCCGGCCTCCCCGATCCTGCACAATCTGGCGCGGCTGAAGGAGTTTGGCGTCACCACCTTCCAGGCCGAAGACGAGATCGCCGCGATCTGCTCGGCCATTGGCGCGAGCTATGCCGGGCAGTTGGGCGTCACCTCATCGAGCGGCCCCGGCATCGCCCTCAAGACCGAGGCAATGGGGTTGGCGATCATCACCGAACTGCCTTTGGTCATCGTCAATTCGCAGCGCGGCGGGCCATCAACCGGCCTGCCGACCAAGACTGAACAGTCGGACCTGTATCAGGCGGTCTATGGCCGCAACGGCGATGCGCCGCTCGTGGTGATCGCCGCGCGCTCGCCGACCGACAGCTTCGACGTGGCGATCGAGGCGGTGCGGCTGGCGGTCCAGTTCATGACGCCGGTGATGCTGCTCACCGACGGCTATATCGCCAACGCCGCCGAACCATGGAAGGTGCCCGACCGCGCCGCCTATACGCCGATTCCGGTCGAATTCGCCGAGTCTCCGGCAGAGGGCGAAAAGCTGCTGCCGTACAGCCGTGACCCGGAGACGCTGAAGCGCCCATGGATCCGCCCCGGCACGCCGGGTGCGATGCACCGTATCGGCGGCATCGAGAAAGCCATCGATACCGGTAACATCAACTACGAACCCGCCAACCACCAGGCGATGACCGACATCCGCAAGGCCAAGATCGACGGCATCGCCAAGTACATCCCGCTGCAGGAGGTCGAGATCGGCGCTCCCGGCGGGCGTCTGGTGGTCGTCGGCTGGGGCTCGACCTATGGCCCGATCCGCAAGGCGGTCCAGCGCGCCCGGACGGCGGGGCAGGACGTGTCGCACATCCACATCCGGCATTTGTGGCCGCTCCCCGCCAATCTCGGCGAACTGCTGCACGGCTATGACAAGGTGCTGGTGCCCGAAATGAACACCGGCCAGTTGAAGACCGTGCTGCGCGACCAGTTTCTGGTCGATGCGAAACCGCTGAACAAGGTGAGTGGTCAGCCCTTCAAGATCGCCGAGATCGAGGCGGCGATCGCGGGGATGTTGGGGTGATACCCTTCTCCCGTCATTCCCGCTTTAGCGGGAACCCAGGCGGTCGTCGCAGCGACGAAACTTGCTGTCCAAGCGGCAAGCCCTGGGTTCCCGCGAAAGCGGGAATGACGAAGAGTGGGTTGTGAGATGGAAAAGGGCGGCTACGTCTATATCCTCGCCAGTCAGCGCAACGGGACGCTTTATACCGGCGTGACAGCGGACATCCTCAACCGGCTGATCGCACATCGTGATGGGACGGCGAGCAAATTCACTGCAAAATACGGTGTCAAAATGCTGGTCTGGCACGAACGTCACGAGGATATCACCGACGCGATCTGGCGCGAGACGAACATCAAGCGGTGGAACCGGAGTTGGAAGCTGGAACTGATTGAAGCGGACAATCCGGACTGGCGCGATCTGGGCGAAGATTTGGGTTTGCCCCCTCTTCCTCGTCATTCCCGCTTTGGCGGGAACCCAGCGTTCGACATAGCCGCCAACCCTCCCGCATATGACGACCGCTGGGTTCCCGCCAAAGCGGGAATGACGACAGTTGAGAAAGCAAAACCATGAACGCCATGACCCCCATCGTCCCCGCCACGAAACCCGAAGACTGGGCCTCCGACCAGGAAGTCCGCTGGTGCCCCGGTTGCGGGGATTACGCCATCCTCAAGGCCGTGCAGCGGACCATGCCCGAACTCGGGGTCAAACCGGAGAACACCGTGTTCGTCTCGGGCATCGGCTGCTCGTCGCGCTTCCCCTACTACATGGAGACCTATGGTTTCCACACGATCCACGGCCGCGCGCCCGCCGTCGCGACGGGGATCAAGCTCGCCAATCCCGAGCTCGATGTGTGGATCGTCACCGGTGATGGCGACGGGCTGAGCATCGGCGGCAATCATCTGGCGCACCTGTTGCGGCGCAACCTGGATTGCCAGCTGCTGCTGTTCAACAACGAGATCTACGGCCTGACCAAGGGCCAGTATTCACCGACCTCGCGGCCCGGCACCAAGTCGCCGACGACGCCTTATGGCTCGGTCGAACGCTCGGTCAGCCCGTGTGCCTTCGCCATGGGGGCCGGGGCGCGTTTTGTGGCCCGCACTATCGACACGGCGCAAAAGACCATGCCCGGCGTGTTGAAGCGTGCGCATCAGCACAAGGGCACCAGCTTCGTCGAAATCTACCAGAACTGCGTCGTCTATAATGACGATGTCTTTGCCAATTTCACCGCCAAGCCCAATGCGGCTGCAAACCAGCTGTGGGTCGAACATGGCAAGCCGTTGCTGTTCGACAATGGCCGCAAGGGCCTGCGGCTGAACCGCGATCTCGTGGCCCTCGAGGTCATCGACATCGACGAAGGCGCGACCGAGACGGTGTTGACCCATGACGAGACAAACCATGTGCTGGCGTCTCTGCTGATCGACATGAAGCAGCCCGAGTTTCCGGTGGCGCTGGGCGTCCTGTACTGCAACCCGGCCGAAAGCTTTGAGGCAGCGCTGAGCGAACAGGCCGAACGCGCCTCGGCCGGGCGGGTCGGCGATCTCGCGGCGCTGCTGCGCAAGGGGCAGGGCTGGGACGTCAAGCCGGGAGCGATGGCGCCCTCGATGTAACGCGCGGCGGGGGATAAATCCCGCACCCCGCGTATCCTCTCCCGCATGAACCCCGCGCCCGCCAGCCCGTTCGATCCGGCCCCGCTCGCCCAGCTGATGGCGAAGGTTGCGGGTGGCGATGCGGTGGCCTTCACTCGGCTGGTCAATCATCTGCAGGGGCCGGGCTTGCGCCTCGCCGACCGGACACTGAACGACCGCGCCGGTGCCGAGGATGTGCTGCAGGTCGCGCTGACCCGGATGTGGACGATGGCGGCGCGTTTCGATCCCGCACGCGGGTCGGTCGAGGGCTGGTTCCGGCGTATTGTTGTAAACCTCTGTCTCGATCGGCGGCGTTCGATGCGGTTGGTTTCGCCGCTCGATGACGCGGCGCATGTGGCCGCGACCGGCCCCGATCCGTTGCAGGCCGCGCTGATCAATGACCGTCGCGCCCGCCTCGATGCAGCGATGGCCCGCCTTGCCCCCCGCCAGCGTGCCGCCATCGCCATGTTCCACGGCGACGGGCTGACCATGGCGGAAATCGCAGACGCTTTGGAAACCACTGCGAAAGCTGTCGAGGGATTGCTGGGCCGCGCCCGTATGGAACTCAAGACAATGTTGCAACCCGATGCCAACGAAGACGCCCTATGAACCGCGACCGCGCCCTTGAAATCATCAACGCCTATGGCGCCGACGCACGCCGCTGGCCCGACGCCGACCGCGCGCCCACGCTGGCGCTGGCGGCGAATGACGCCGCGGTCGGCGCCGACCTGCGTGCGGCGGCTACCCTCGATGGGCTGCTGGGTGAATGGGCGCACGCCGATGCGGGCGTGATCGACTTCGACGCGGCGCAGGTGACGCGCAAGGCGGAGACGACGCGTTGGCGCTGGTTTGCCGGCGGCGGGCTGGCGGCGGCAGCGGCGGCGATCGTCGCCTTGGTGATGCCAACTCCGATGGCCCGGCCGGTCGCGCCGACGGTTGCGGTTACAACGCCGGTCAAGGCGTCGGCGAGCGGCAATGACGCCGCCTTTGCCTATGTTTTCACGCCGACTTACGATGAGGAACAAGCGATATGACGACGATGGTTCGCGCTTTGGCGCTCGGGCTGCTGCTGGCCGGGGCAGCGCCGGTTTTGGCGCAGATGCCGCCGCCGCCGCCAGGTAGCGCGCCGATGGTCGGGATGCCCGGTCCCGATGGTGCGATGGGTGGCCGCATGGGCCACGGCCCGCACGGCATGATGATGGGCAAGCGGATGTTCGGCGACATGAGCGAAGCCGGACGCGCATCGATGATGGAGGCGATGAAGGCGGGTGCCGACAAGGGCAGCCACGAACAGGTCAAGGCGGCGCGGGAGCGGATGCTGGCGGTGCTCGATACCGACCGGCTCGACATGGGTGCATTGAAGCGCGCGATGGACGACGAGCGGATGACCGCCAACGCCAACCGCGAACGCGTCCAGGCAGCGATGCTGGGCGGCTTTGCCAAGCTGTCGGTCGCCGACCGCAAGGCATTCGTGGCCGATGCGCGCGCGATGAAGTCGCGGATGGAAGAGCGGATGGGCGCGTGGCGCGGCAAGCGCGGCGGTCCGGGGGGCGATATGATGCCGCCTCCCCCGCCGATGTGATCAGCCGGGCAGGCAATACCCCGTCTGCCGTTCGATATCTTCCCAGAACAATTCCGCCAGCCGTGCCGTCACCGGTCCCGGCTGGCGGTTTTGTATCGGCTGGCCATCGATCGTGACAACCGGCAGCACCGGGGCGGTGGTCGAGGTGATGAACGCCTCATCGGCTGACCGGGCCTCGTCAAGTGTGAACGGTCGCTCCTCGATACGAAATTGCGCCGCCGCTGCCAGCCGAAGCAGCGCGGCCCGGGCGATGCCGGGCAGGATGTGCGCCGACAGCGGGTGGGTGATGATGGTGCCGCCGCGTACAATCCAGGCGTTGGTCGATGATCCTTCGCGCACCGTGCCATCCTCGGCCACCAGCCACGCCTCGAACGCCCCGGCGGCGCGCGCATCCTGTTTGGCCATGACGTTGGCGAGCAACCCGGTGGTCTTCAGGTCGACCCGCCCCCAGCGCTGATCATTGACCGTGATTACCGCCACGCCCGTCCGTTGTTGCGCCGCGCGCTGGGCGAAGTCGAAGCGGCGGACGGTCATCACCAGCGTCGGCTGTGCGTCCGCCGGAAAGCCGTGATCGCGCCGCGCCGTGCCGCGCGTCAGCTGGATGTACAGCAACGCTTCGGCTTGGCCGTTCGCCGCGATCAGCCGTCGCGCCACCAGCCCCAGCGCCGCATCGGTCATCGGGAACGCGATGAACAGCGCCTTGGCCCCGCGCCGCAGCCGCTCCAGATGCCCCGGCCAGTCGAGCAGCCGCCCGTTCAGCACGGCGCAGACCTCGTAAAGGCTGTCGGCGAACTGCAGCCCGCGATCCTCGACATGCACAGACGCCCGGTCCAGCGGCACGATGCGGCCATCGACATAGGCCAGTTGCGGCATTGCGGTTGGGGCCCCTTTCGTTGTGCAGTCGTATCAGCCGCGACACCATGTCGACTGGCACGGAACTGGATGCTGAAACAAGGTCGGCATGACAAACAAGGATTGCGCCGACTTGACACATATAACCAAATAGGACATATGCTGCCGGGTTGCGAAGCTGCCTGTCAGATTTGCCCGGAACGCAGGATAGAAAAAGTCGGTTGAAGCTCGCGTCGGATTCGCGTCCGTAAGCACAAGTGACCAGTTTAACACGATAGTTTTATGAACGGAGCGATTTTGGGGTGACTGGCACCGACTCGGGCTCCGACGCGCTGGAATGACAGCCCCCCAAATCATCTGGTTTCGCAACGATCTGCGCCTTGCCGATCAGGCGGCGGTCGCGGCGGCTGCGCGGGCCGGGCCGGTGGTGGCGCTCTATGTCCTTGATGACGAGACGGCTGGGGACTTCAGGATCGGCGCGGCGCAGCGTTGGTGGCTGCATCATAGCCTAGCCGCGCTAGCCAAGGCGCTGGAGCAGCACGGCGGCAGGCTGGTGCTGCGGCGCGGGCGGGCAGGGGTGGTGGTGCCCGCGCTCGCTGCCGAGACCGGAGCCGACGCCGTCCACGCGCTGCGCCACGCCGAACCTTGGGCGCTCGAGCAGGCCGAGGAGGTAGCCGCCGCGACGACGCTGGTGTTGCATGATGGCGCGTACCTCGCCCCGCCGGAGACGGTGACGGGCAAGACCGGCGGGCGGTATCGTATCTTCACCCCATTCTGGCGGACGCTGCGCGAACGTCTGCCTCCAGCCGAACCGCGGCCCGCGCCGCGCCGCATCGACTTCGCTGAAACGCCGGAAAGTCACACATTGGCGGACTTTAGCCTGCTGCCGACCAGGCCGGACTGGTCGCCGGGCTTCGACGTCTGGACCCCCGGTGAGGACGGCGCGCAGGCGCAACTCAAGGCATTCGTCACCCGCGCCCGCGCCTATGACACTGCGCGCAACCTGCCGTCGCAGGACGGCTCGTCGCGTCTGTCGCCACACCTGCACATGGGCGAAATCTCGGTCGCCACCGTCTGGCACGCCGTTGCCAATGCGGCGCAGCGCGACGCTGAACCCTATCTGCGCGAGCTCGGCTGGCGCGACTTCTCGGCTGGGCTGATCGACCAATTCCCCGATTATGGCTGGAAGGCCAGCCGCGCGCAGTTCGACGCCTTCCCGCTCCGCGACGATCCGGCGGGCCTGCGGGCATGGCAGCGCGGGCGGACCGGCTACCCGATCGTCGACGCCGGGATGCGGCAACTCTGGGCGACCGGCTGGATGCACAACCGCGTTCGCATGATCGCCGCGTCGTTCCTGACCAAGCATCTGCTGATCGACTGGCGCGCCGGGGAGCGCTGGTTCTGGGACTGTCTCGTCGACGCCGATTATGGCAACAACAGCTTGGGCTGGCAGTGGATCATGGGATCGGGCGTCGATTCATCCCCGTTCAACCGCATCTTCGCGCCGGTGTCGCAAAGCGCCAAATTCGCCGCCGCCGGGTACATCCGGCAATGGGTGCCCGAACTCGCGGCGCTGCCCGACGACGCCATCCATGCGCCGTGGGAGGCC
Organism: Sphingomonadales bacterium; assembly: GCA_038211945.1. GTDB lineage: Bacteria > Pseudomonadota > Alphaproteobacteria > Sphingomonadales > Sphingomonadaceae > Sandarakinorhabdus. The sequence continues at coordinate 31,161 of JBBQVA010000022.1, read as the reverse complement.
GAGCCGCTGGTGCTCGCGGCGGCGGGCATCCGGCTGGGTCGTGACTATCCCGAACCGATCATCGGACACGCCGAGGCGCGGGAGCGGGCGCTGGCGGCCTATGCGTCGGCCAAGGGCTGACGGCGGCGGAACAGGTAGAGCAGGCCGATGACGCCGATCAGCGCGGCGATGCCAAGGGCTTCGGCGGGCTTCGATTGCAGCGTCACCCAGACCATCGCGGCGAATGACAGGATGGCAGCGGGGACCAGCCCCGGTAACCGCGTCACCGGCCCTGCCAGCGCGACGCCGCGCGCCCGCAACCGCAGCGCCGCCGCGCAACCGATGACGTAGACAACGACCACGCACAGCGTCGAGGCGACGACCAGCGCGACGAAGCCGCCGGTCACCGCCAGCAGCGCGGCGAGGCTGCAGTGCAGGACGATCGCCAGCCGCGGCACATGGCTGCGCGGATCGACCGAACCGATGACGCGCGGCAGCAAGCCGTCACGGGCAAAGGCGAACAGGCTGCGCGGCGAACTCATCGCGTCGCCCGCCAGATAGCCAAGCATCGACACCAGCGCGCCGCCGACCATCAGCAGGCCGAGCGGCGGCGATACCGTCGCCAGTGCCGCCGCCAGCGGCACCTTTGCGTCGGCCAGGCCGGTGCCGAGCAGCCCCTGCGCCACGGTCTGAATGGCGATGTAGAGTGCGGCGATCAGCAGCAGCGAAATGGCGATGGCGCGCGGGATGGTCCGGGCTGGCGCGGTGACTTCGCCCGCCACCCCGAGCCCCGCCTCGATACCGGTAAACATGAACAGGCCGAGCAGCGCCGCATGGCCGATATCGGGCCGCCCGGCAGCCAGCGGCGCGTGGAGGTTGGCAGGCACGACGAACCACGCACCGATGGCAACGAACGCCAGCAGCGGCACCAGCTTGACCGCCGTTGCTGCGGTGACGAACCGCGCCGCCAGCCCGACGCCGCCGATGTTGACGATGATCAGCACCGCGAACCAGCCGATGATCGCGGCGGCGCGCACCGGTCCCGCCGCCAGTGCCGGGACCAGTGATCCGGCGGCATCGGCGGCGGCGGCGGCGACCGCACCCGCCGCCAGCACGTTCGATACCCAGTTGAGCGCGCCGGTCTGCCAGCCCCAGAACGGCCCGAACGCCTCCGCCGCAAAGCCGTACGCCCCACCGCTCGCGGGTACGCGCGCCGATGCTTCGGCAAAGCACAGCATGATCGCGCCCATAACGATGGCGCAGGCGAGATAGGCCAGCGGTGCCCAGGCCCCGACGGCGGCGGCGGCGTCGCGGGGCGCGGCAAAGATGCCCGATCCGATGACGATGCCGACGAAATTGCCCGCCAGCGCCAACGTGCCGACGCGGCGGACAAGGTCGTTGCCGCCGCCGCTCAATCGAGGTCGGCCAGCACGGCGGCAATGCGCTCCGCCATCTCGTCGATCTGTTCGGGCTCGACGATCAGCGGCGGCGACAGCGCGATGGTGTCGCCGGTGACGCGCACCAGCAGCCCGGTATCGAACAGCCGGTGGAACGCCGCCATCGCGCGCGCCCCCGGAGCGCCATCGCGCGGCGCCATCTCGATCCCGGCGACAAGGCCCAGATTACGGATATCGATGACGTGGCGGGCACCTCGCAGGCTGTGCATCGCCGTCTGCCAGTGCGGCGCCAGCGCAGCGGCGCGGGCGAACAGCCCCTCGTCGCGGTAGACACCGAGCGTGGCAACAGCGGCGGCGCTGGCGAGCGGATGGCCCGAATAGGTGTAGCCATGGAACAGCTCGATCCCCGGCGGCGCATCGTCGACGACGGCGGCGTGGATGGCCTCCGATACCGCGACCGCGCCCATCGGCACGCTGGCGTTGGTCAGGCCCTTGGCCAGCGTGATGATGTCGGGGGTAACGCCGACCAGCTCCGCCGCCGTCGCCGCACCCAGCCGTCCGAAGCCGGTGATGACCTCGTCGAAGATCAGCAGAATGCCGTGGCGGGTGGCAATGTCGCGCAGCCGTTGCAGATAGCCGACCGGCGGCACCAGCACGCCGGTCGACCCGGCCAACGGCTCGACGATGACGGCGGCGATGGTCTCCGCCCCGTGCAGCGCCACCAGCCGTTCGAGATCGTCGGCCAAGTAGGCGCCGTGTTCGGGCTGGCCCTGGCTGAAGGCGTTCTCGGGCAGATGCGTGTGGCGGATATGGTCGACCCCCGGCAGGCCCGGCCAGACGCGGCGGATATGGTCGACCCCCGGCAGGCCCGGCCAGACGCGGCGGTTGTTGACGATGCCGCCGACCGAAATGCCGCCGAAGCCGACCCCGTGATAGCCTCGTTCGCGTCCGATCAGCCGGGTGCGGCTGCCCTGGCCGATGGCGCGCTGATAGGCGATGGCGATCTTCAGCGCGGTATCGACGGCCTCGGAGCCCGAACAGGTGAAGAAGATGCGGCCCAACCCCGGTGGCATCATCGCGGCGACAGCGTCGGCGGCGTCAAAGGCGGCGGGATTGCCGATCTGCATCGACGGTGAGAAGTCGAGCGTTGCGGCGGCGCGCTGGATCGCCTCGACGATCGGCCGCCGGTTGTGCCCGGCATTGACGCACCACAGCCCGGCGACGCCATCGAGGATCGGCCGTCCCTCCGGCGTCCGGTAATACATGCCGTCGGCCGACGCGAGCAGGCGCGGCTCGGCCTTGAAGGCGCGGTTGGCCGTAAACGGCATCCACCAGGCAGCGTTATCGTTTCTCAGCACGTGGCGGCGGTCCCGAAATGGGTGGAAAAGCGTCGAATGACAGGCAAGAGCGACGACCGCGCCACCCTCACCATTTCCGCCGTGATGCTGCATGGTTCAGGGGGCGTAGGCAAGGGATACAGTGATCATCGCGCAGCGGGCGCGTCTGAAGCCTCTCGCCGCTACGTCCGCGGGGCCGCGCCACGGACAATCAGCAGATACATCACCGGTGTCACCACCCGCGACAGGATGGTCGAGCTGATCAGCCCGCCGATGATCACCCAGGCGAGCGGCCCGTAAAGCCCCGACCCCGACACGGCCAACGGCAGCAAGCCGCCGATCGCTGTGACGCTGGTCAGCAGCACGGGCAGGAAGCGCACCTCGCCGGCGCGCTCGATCGCCTCGCGCAGCTCCATGCCGCCAGCCCGCAGCTGGGTGGTGAAGTCGACCAGCAGGATCGAATTCTTGATCTCGATGCCGATCAGCGCGACGAAGCCGATGACCGCGGTGAAGCTGAGCGAATTGCCGGTCAGGAACAGCGCCACGATGCCGCCGAAGATGCCGAGCGGGATGACGCCCGCCACCACCGCCACTTCACGGAAGCGGCCGAATTCGACGACGAGCACGCCCAGAATACCAAAGATCGCCACCGCGATGATCGGCCCCAGCCCGCCAAAGCTCTTGGTCGCCTGCTCGGCCTCGCCGCCGACGACGAAGCGATAGCCGGTGGGTAGCTTCAGCTTATCGAGTGCGGCGAACACCGCAGCGTTGACCTTGGCGGTCAGGAAGCCCGGCCGGACGTCCGATGAAATGGAGATCTGCCGCGACTGGTATTCGCGGTCGATGCGTGGCGGGGCGCTGCCCAGCCGCGGCGTCGCGATCTGGCCCAGCGGCACCGCACCGCCGTTGGTCGAGGGCACGTAGATCTGCTTCAGAACCGACACCGGCTGGACGTCGCCGAGCGGCAAGCGGACGACCACGTTGTAACTGTCGCCCTCGGCGTCGCGGAAGCGGCCGGCCGGCTCGCCGACCAGGGCCAGCCGCACCGCGCGCCGCACCACGCCGGGTGCGATGCCGAGCAGTGCCGCCTTGTCGGCATCGACGCCAAGGTCGATGCGCGGCCGGTCGACGGCGATCGGGTTGACGATGTCGCGGGTGCCCGGCACGGCGCGCATCGTCGCCTCCACCGTCGCCGACAGCGTCTTCAGCACGCCGAGGTCGGGGCCGCGCAGCTTGGCGACGATGGGCGCATCGACCGGCGGGCCGTTGAGGAACAGCCGAAGGGTGATCTGTGCGTCGGGACTTGTCTCGAACCGCCGCCGCAGCCGGTCGATCATGGCGGGGCTCGTCGCCGAATCCCAGCGGTCCATCACCGCCAGCACACCGCCGATGCTGGTGCGCTGGTCGAAGTCGCCCTGATTATAATAGATTTTGGGATTACTCCGCCCAACGTTCGACATGATCGTCTTAACCGCCGGTTCGCGGCGCAGCTCGGCCTCGATAAAGCGCACGGCGCGGTCGGTCTGGACCAGCGCCGCACCTTCCGGCGCCCGCACGTTGACCAGGAAATACGGGGTCTCGGCGGGGGGGAACAGGCTGGTGCCGATGAACGGCAGCAGCGCGAACGACGCCCCACACAGCAGCATGGCCGCAGCCAGCGCGCGCTTGGGGTGGGTCAGCGACCAGTGCAGCGCGGGCGCATAGAAACGGTGGATGCCGGTCTGGATCACTTGCAGTGCGCGGTTGCCGTGCTCGGTCTCGGTCCGTGGCAGGACGCGGCTGGCGAGAAACGGCACGATGGTCAGCGATACCAGCAGCGATCCGGCGACGGTACCGAACACCGCGACCGGCAGCGAGCGGATGAACTTGCCCGACCCCTCCGGCAGAAAGGCGAGCGGCAAGAAAGCGAGCAGCAACACCGCGGTGCAACCGAGCACCGCGACGGCGATCTGGCGGGTGCCGTTGATGGCGGCGGTCTCGCGGTCCTCGCCCTCGCGCAGGCGGCGGGCGATATTCTCGACGACGACGATCGAATCGTCCACGAGGAGCCCGAGTGCGATGATGAAGCCGCTGATCGACAGCTGGTTGAGCGTGAAACCCGAAAACGCCAGCACCGCGCACCCTATCGCCAGGCTGAGCGGTACGGCGACCATGACAACGAGGCTGGCGCGCAGGCCCAGCGGCAGCAACGTCAGCAGCACCAGCGCCAGCGCAATCGCGAAATCCCGGCTCAGCGCTGCCAACTTGGTCGAAATATCGCGCGACTGGTCGAAACCCTTTTCCAGGGTCACATCGGGCGGCAGTTGCGCGCGAAACGCATCCGCCGTCGTCAGCGCCGCACGCTGCACGTCGAGGACGTTCAGATTGTCCTTCTGGGTCAGGGTCACGAAGATGGCACGCTTGCCGTTGTAGCGGGTGATGTAGGGCCGTTCCTCATAATCCCAGCCGACCTGCGCGATATCGCGGACGCGGACGACGCGTCCTGCATCCGCACGCACCGGCAGCGCCGCGACCTCGGCGACCGAGCGGAAAGCACCGCCCGCCTCGACGTTATAACGCGCGTCGCCCGACTGGACTGCGCCCGGCGGCAAGTCCGCGCCGCCGTTCCGCAGCGCGTCGGTCACCGCCGATACCGGCAGGCCGAGCTGCGCCAGCCGGCCTGGATCGACCGCGACGCGCAGTTCGGGCACCGGGATGCCCCACACCTTGGTCTGCCGCACGCCGCCGACCTGATTTAGCCGCTCGCGCAGGTCCTTGGCGATCTTCTCCAGCCGCCGGAACGAGGCGGTGTCGCTGACCAGCGCGAACTGCAGGACGGCGGCCTCGGTGGTACGAAACTTCTTGAACTCGATACGCGTCACCGACCCCGGCAGCTGGCTGCGGATCGCGTTCACTTCGCGCACGACCTCGTCATAGTGCTTTTCGGGGTCGCTCTCCCAACTGAACTCGGCGCCGATGATCGCGGTGCTGTCGGTCGAGGTCGACGACACGAATTTGAGGTCATCAAGACCCTGCAGCACATCCTCGATCGGCTTGGCGACGGTCTGCTCCATGTCGGTCGGGTCGGCACCGGGCTGGGTGACGATGACCAGCACATTGGGACCGGTGAAATGCGGATCGACCGAGCGCGGGATGTTCAGAAAGGCGCTGGCTCCGATCGCGGTCAGTAGCGCGAACAGGACAAGCGTGATCTGCCAGCGGCGGACCGCGAAATCGATCGGGTTCATCGCGTGGGATTCACCGGTGCCGTTGTGTTCGCGATCGTCACCCGGCTGCCGTCACGCAGCCGATCGACCCCCGAGCGCGCGACCTGCTCGCCCGGCTGCAAGCCACCGGTTACGATTATCGCCTCATCGCCAAGGGCACCAAGCTGCACCAATCGCGCTTTCACCGTGCCGCTGCCGGGCCGGTAAACATAGACGAAGCCCTCGTCGGCGCGGGCGGCGAATACCGCCGTGGCAGGAATGGCGATCATGCCCGCCGGAGCGGCGCGTCCCGATACGATCCGGGCATTGCCGATCAAGCCGGAGCGCAGCCCCGGAATCGCGGGCAGCCGCAATTCGACCTGAAAGGTGCCGGTGCGGTCGTCGCCGCGCGCGCCGATTTCGCTGACCGTCGCGGCAATCGGGTTCGGCGACAGCGCGGGCAGGACGACCTGTGCACGCTCGCCGATTCGTAGACCGGTGAAGTCACTATCGCTGACCGGCAGCCGAAGCACATAGCCGCTGCCGATCTCGCCGATGGTCAGGATGGGGGTGCCGGCGGCGATGATCTGGCCGGGCTCGGCAGCCCGCCGCAGGACAATCCCTGCGGCGGGCGCGACGATCCGGCTGAGCCGCGAATCGAAGCCGGTCTGCGTGACCCGCGCCCGCGCTGCAGCGGCGGCGGCATCGGCGCTTTCCATCCGGGAACGCGTCACCCAGCCCTTGGCGAGCAGCGAGGCCATGCGGTTGCGGTCGGCGTCGGTGCGGACCGCCTCCGCACGGGCCGACAGGGTGGCGGCGTCGAGCCCGGTGGGGTCGAGGCGTGCCAGCAGCTGACCGGCCTGCACCGCCTGACCCTCGAGCACATTGATCGCCGCAATCCGTCCAGGTGTCGAGAAGCCGAGCTGGGTTTCGCGCTTCAGGCGGACCGTTCCGGTGATCGATAGACTGTCGCCGCCGGTGGCGGGCGCGGCCGTTGCCAGCGCGATCGTCACCGTGTCGGCAGGGACCGGCGGCACTGCCGCGATCTTGCTACATGCTGCGAGCGCAACTGTCAGTACCGCCGCAGCCGCGCGCATTTCGCCCCCTATTTGATTACGACTCAACTTATGGGAGCGCGGCCAGCATGGCAAGAGCGACGCACCGGGTCGCAAGCGCGCCGCTGACCGGAGCACACCCGTCCGCGACGGCGCCGCCGCGTCCAAAGGGTGACGCCGCGCCCGCCCTCGCCTACATCACCCGCAATGACTCTTCGCATCGCGACCTGGAACATCAATTCGGTGCGGTTTCGCATCGATATCGTCGAGCGCTTCCTGCGTGACCATCAGCCCGATGTGCTGTGCCTGCAGGAAACCAAGGTCGTCGATGACAGCTTCCCGCACGATCTGTTCGAGGCGATGGGGTACCGCCACCGGCTGCTCAACGGCCAGAAGATGCACCACGGGGTCGCGACGCTATCGAAGCTGCCGCTGACCGAGGAGACGCGGCGCGACTGGCAGGACAATGGCGAGGCGCGGCACATCGGCGCGCGACTGCCCAACGGCCTGCTGATCGAGAATGTCTATGTGCCCGCCGGTGGCGATGTGCCCGACCGCGATCTGAACCCGAAGTTCGGCCAGAAGCTGGATTTTCTCGACCGCATGACGCGCTGGTCGGAGGGGTTGCGCGACGACACGGTGATCGTCGGGGATTTCAACGTGGCACCGCTGGAATGCGACGTGTGGAGCCACAAGGCCCTGCTCGACGTGGTGTCGCACACCCCGATCGAGGTGGCGCGGCTGGCGGGGTTGCAGGCGAGCCATGACTGGGTCGATCTGGGCCGGCACTTTATCGCACCACCCGAACGGCTGTTTACGTGGTGGAGTTACCGCGCGCAGGATTGGCGGCTATCGGACCGGGGGCGGCGGCTCGATCATATCTGGGCGTCGCCGGGGGCGGCCAAGGCGGCGACTCGGTTCGAGGTGATCGAGGACGCGCGCGACTGGGGCAAACCGTCGGATCATGTGCCGCAGATCGCGACGTTTGCGTTGTGATCGCGATCGTATGTCCGGCTCGGGTTACACCCAAACCCGCTCATCCCGAGCTTGTCGAGGGACAAACGAGGCTCAAGCTTTCGTTGTCCCTCGACAAGCTCGGGATGAGCGGCTTGGGTTAAGTTCATGCCTGTAAAAAGCGATTTTGCCGCCGAAGCCGCCGTCGATGCCCTGCTCCGCGGCCACATCGTTGGCGTCGGCGGGCTGGCGATCCTGTCGGCAGAACTGGCCGATGCGGCGTCGCTGGCCGAACTGGAGGCTGGCGGTCGCGCCGGGCTGATCGTCACGGCGCGGCGGGCGGCGGTGCTCAACCTTGCCAACCAGATTGCCGCCGCTGCTGCCGATGCCGAGCCGGTGTGGGTCGAACGGCCCGACTGGCTCGATCTGGCGGGGGCGCGCGCCGTCGCCGATCCGGTGATGGACCTGGCGACGCCGCTGAAGGGCCCATTCCGGACGCGGGCGCTGGGCGATGCGGTGACCGATGCGCGCGCCGCCATCGCGCTGGCCAAGCACGCCGCGTTGATCCCGGCAGTCTATGCGGTGGAGCGGGCGGGGGGCATTGCCGCCGCCGAGGTGTTCGCCCTCGCCGGGTCGGCGGCCAGCGTCCACATAACGGCGCGGGCACGGCTGCCGCTTGCGGAGGCGGAGGATACCGAGGTGGTGGCGTTTCGCCCCGCCGACGGTGGGCCCGAGCATCTGGCGCTGGTCATCAACGACCCGGCGCGGTCGGGTCCGGTGCTGACCCGGCTGCATTCGTCGTGCCTGACCGGCGATGTGCTCGGCAGCCTCAAATGCGACTGCGGCCCACAGCTGCGCACCGCCATCGCCGCCATCGCCGCTAACCCCGGCGGCGGAATTCTGCTGTATTTGCAGCAGGAGGGGCGCGGCATCGGCCTGATCAACAAGCTGCGCGCCTATCAGTTGCAGGATCAGGGTTTCGATACGGTTGACGCCAATACCCGGCTGGGTTTCGAACCCGATGAGCGGGATTTCGGGCTGGCGGCGGCGATGCTTGCGCAGCTGGGTGTGAGCGAGGTCGCGCTGATGACCAACAATCCGTTGAAGGTCGCGGGGCTGGCGGCGCATGGGCTGGGCGTGACGCGCGTCGCGCACCATATGGCCGCGAACCCGCATAACGATGCGTATCTGGCGACCAAGCGTGACCGGCAGGGGCATTTGTTGTGACGCTGGCGGTTGATACCGCAGCCCGCACGGTAACCGCGTTCGGCGAAACCGTCCCGTGCTGCATCGGGCGCTCCGGCCCCATCCCCGCCGCCGCCAAGCATGAGGGTGACGGCGCAACTCCGCTCGGCATCTGGCCGATCCGCGCCGCGTTACTGCGCCCTGACCGCGTCGCAGCGCCCGCGTCCGCGCTGCCGTGGCGCTGGATCCGCCTCGCCGATGGCTGGTCCGACGACCCTGCCGATCCGGCGTACAACCGCCCCGTCACCCTGCCTCACCCCTTTGCCGCCGAAAATCTGTGGAAGGACCATGGTGCCTACGACATCATCATCGTCCTGGGTCACAACGATGCGCCGCCGGTGCCGGGAATGGGCAGCGCCATCTTCCTCCATTGCTGGCGCGAGCGCCCGACCGCCGGTTGCGTCGCGGTGGAACGTGACGTGCTGGCCCGCTGGCTGCCTTTGATACGCCCCGGCGACGCCCTCGCCATTGCCTGAGCGCCGCTCTCGCCCTAAATCCCGGTCATCATGAACTACGCTGCCGCCGTTACCGCCGACCCCGAGGCCAACGCCCCCATCCGTTTGCACGGGCCGGAGGGGTTCGCGGGAATGCGCAAGGCGGGGGCGCTGGCTGCCGAAGTCCTCGACATGTTGACGCCGCACGTGGTGCCCGATGTGGTGACCGCCGATCTCGACGCGCTGGCTTATGATTTCGTCCGGGCGCGGGGGTCGGTCCCGGCGACGATCTTTTATCGCGGCTACAGCCATTCGCTGTGCATCAGCGTCAACCATGTCGTCTGCCACGGCATGCCGTCGGCGCGGAAGCTGAAGGACGGCGACATCGTCAATATCGACGTGACCGTCGTCGTCGATGGCTGGCACGGCGACACCAGCCGCATGTATCTGGTCGGCGACGTGCCCTTGAAGGCGCGCAAGCTCGTCGAGATCACCTTCGAATGCCTTGAACGCGGCATCGCGGCGGCGGGACCTGGCAAGACGCTGGGCGACGTCGGCCACGCCATCCAGTTCCACGCCGAACGCCACCGCATGTCCGTCGTCCGCGATTTCTGCGGACATGGCGTCGGCCAGGTGTTCCACGATGCGCCCAACGTCGTTCATTACGGCAAGCCGGGGCGGGGTGTGCTGCTCAAGCCCGGCATGATCTTCACCATCGAGCCGATGATCAACGCGGGGCGGCCGGAGGTTAAGCTGCTCGATGACGGCTGGACGGCGGTGACGCGGGACCGCCAGCTGTCGGCGCAGTTCGAACATTCGGTGGGGATTACGGAAACCGGGGTCGAGGTGTTCACCCGTTCGCCCGCTGGATACACTGCGCCGCCCTATTCGTGAGCGAGCCGATCCCCGACACGGCGGGCCACCGCGAACGCCTGCGGGCGCGCATGCTGGCAGGTGGCGGTGACGGCTTCCACGATTACGAACTCGTCGAATATCTGCTCGGCCTTGCCATTCCACGCCGCGATACCAAGCCATTGGCCAAGCGGCTGATCGCCGAGTTCGGCGGGTTGCCGGGGCTGCTGGCAGCGTCGCCTGCGGAACTGGCGCGCGTCGACGGGCTGGGCGAAACGGCGGTGGCGGCGATCAAGTTCGTCGAGGCTGCGGCCTTGCGGTCACTGAAGGCCGCCGCCATGGACCGGCCGGTGCTGAGCGGCTGGCAGGCGCTGACCGATTACCTCCACGCCGCGATGGCGCACCGCATGACCGAGGAATTCCGCGTGATTTTCCTCAACAACCGCAACATCATGATCCGCGACGAGGCGATGGGCGAGGGGACGGTCAACGCCGCCCCGGTCTATCCGCGGGAGATCGTCAAGCGCGCGCTGGAACTTGGCGCGTCGGGGGTGATTCTGGTTCACAACCACCCTTCGGGCGATGCGAGCCCGAGCCGTGACGACATCGTCATGACCAAGGCAGTGATGGAGGCCGGGCGGCATCTTGGCCTCCATGTCCATGATCACGTCATCATCGGCCGGTCGGGGCATGTATCGATGAAGGCGCAGGGGCTGATCTAGGCGGCGGTGGCGGCTGGCCGCGCCCCATGCTAACCGCGCGGCGATGAGGACATTCGCTGCATGATTCCCCGCTATTCACGCCCCGAAATGACCGTCATCTGGGAGCCGGAAACCCGCTTCCGGATCTGGTTCGAGATCGAGGCGCACGCCATGGATGCGCTGGCGGAACTGGGTGTGGTGCCGAGTGAGGCGGCGGCCGCCGTCTGGGCCAAGGGCAAGTTCGAGGTCGAGCGGATCGACGAAATCGAGCGCGAGACCAGGCATGATGTCATCGCCTTCCTGACCAACCTTGCCGAACATGTGGGGCCAGAGGCGCGTTTCGTCCATCAGGGCATGACGTCGTCGGACGTGCTCGATACGTGTCTGGCGGTGCAACTCGCGCGCGCGTCGGACCTGCTGATCGCCGACACCGACGCGCTGCTGGCGGCGCTGAAGCGGCGCTCGTTCGAATATAAGGACACGCCGACCATCGGCCGCAGCCATGGTATCCACGCCGAACCGACGACCTTCGGGCTGAAGCTGGCGCAGGCCTATGCCGAATTCGCGCGCTGCCGCGACCGGCTGGTGGCGGCGCGGGCAGAGATCGCCACTTGCGCGATTTCCGGCGCGGTCGGCACCTTTGCCAACGTCTCGCCGTTCGTCGAAGCCCATGTCGCCAAGGCGCTGGGGCTGACCGTCGAGCCGGTGTCTACCCAGGTCATCCCGCGAGACCGCCACGCCATGTTCTTTGCAACGCTCGGAGTTGTCGCCTCGTGCGTCGAACGACTGGCGACCGAAGTCCGCCATCTGCAGCGCACCGAAGTGCTTGAGGCCGAGGAGTATTTCGCGCCGGGCCAAAAGGGTTCGAGCGCCATGCCGCACAAGCGCAATCCGGTGTTGAGCGAAAACCTGACCGGCCTCGCCCGGCTGGTGCGCGGCATGGTCACCCCGGCGCTGGAGAACGTCGCGCTATGGCACGAACGCGATATCAGCCATTCCTCGGTTGAACGCATGATCGGGCCTGACGCCACGGTGACGCTGGATTTCGCGCTGGTGCGGATGACCGGCGTTATCGACAAACTGCTGGTCTACCCCGACCGGATGCTCGCCAACCTCAACAAGATGGGCGGGTTGATCCATTCGCAGCGCGTGCTGCTGGCGCTGACCCAGGCCGGGGCGAGCCGTGAGGATTCGTACCGACTCGTCCAGCGCAATGCGATGCAGGTCTGGCAGGCCGACGGGAAGCTTCAGCTGCTCGATCTGTTGAAGGCCGACCCAGAGGTAACGGCGCTGCTGCCCGATGCCGAACTGGAGGCGCTGTTCGATCTGGGCTATCACCTCAAGCACGTCGATACGATCTTCGAGCGGGTGTTCGGATGAGCGCCTTCCGCGACGCCATGCCGAACATGGTCCGCCACGCCGGCGAATGGGAAGGCGTCTACACGCATATCGCGTCGGACGGCACGCTGCTCGATCGTTATCATGTCTGGACGCGGTGCGCGTTCCCGGACAATGGCCCCTACGCCTATATCCAGACGAACAAGATGCGCTGGGACGATGGCCGCACGGCAGAATTCGAATTCGGTGGCGTGTTTCGCGACGGGCAGTTGCACTGGGATACCGACCGCTTCCACGGCTATGGCTGGGAAACCAACGAGGGCGTCGTGATGCTCAAGCTCGATCGCCGCGACGATCCGGGCGGGCATTATATCGAAATGATCAGCCTCGCTGCCGACGGTCAGAGCCGTGCCCGCACCTGGCAATGGTTCCGGCATGGCACACCTTGGAAGCGGACTTTGTGCGACGAACGGCGAATCGGATGACCGTCGACTTCTTCTTCGACGTGTCCTCGCCTTGGACCTATCTGGGGTTTGAGGGACTGGTGCGGGCGGCGGAAGCGGATGGGTTCGGCATCCGATACCGACCGTTCCTCGTTGGCGGGGTGTTCAACTCGGTCAATCCGTCGGTTTATGAGATGCGCGCCAACCCGGTACCCGCCAAGGCGCGCTATATGGCCAAGGACCTGGCCGATTGGGCGCAGTTCTATGGCGTCACGATCAAATGGACGCCGAGCGTATTCCCGGTCAATTCTGCGCGGGCGATGCGGGCCTGTCTGGTTGCCGACACGCAGGGCCATTGCGAGCCGTTGGCCCGGCGGCTGTTCGAAGCCTATTGGGCCGAAGACCAGGACATCTCCCAGCCCGAAGTGATCGCTGCGGCGTCTCTCGCGGCCGGACTCGATGCCGACGCGGTGCTGGCGGCGGTCGATCTGCCCGAAACGAAGGCGCAGCTGCGCGCCAATACCGATGAACTGATCGCGCGCGGCGGCTTTGGCACGCCGACCGTTTTCATTGGCGACGCCATGTTCTTCGGCCAGGATCGGCTGCCGCTGATCCGCGCGGCGGCGCGACCTTAGAAGCGTTGGCGGAAGCCGACTTCGATCTGGGCCTGCGGGCTGCGGGTGCCCGGCGTATTGGGTGAATCAGTCTGGTATCGCGCCTCGACATGGACATCGCCCCATGCCAGCGGCAACTCGACGCCGCCGGTCAGCAGCGCGAACTTCTCCGAATCCTTTGAGACCGGATTGCTGAACAGGCCGCCGGGATCCCCGTTGAACAGCGGGAACACGCGCAGCGGCGGGTTGCCGAGGTTGGTGATGTTCAGATGCACCGACCGCAACGATCCGTACCAGCGCCGGTTGAGCGTATCGGTAACCGTCATTGCCAGCGACAGATTGCGGCTATCGCCCGCCGTCCAATAACCGATCGGCAGCGCATTGTAGGTGAAGCCGCTGGTGTAGAGCGAGTTATTGTAGGTCGCATAGGGGTAGCGCTTGCGGCTGCTCAGGGCTTTCTCCAGCGGCGTGCCGTTGAAAAGCTCTGTGGCAAAAGTATCGGCGTATTCGAGCGTCGCGGTCCAGCTGGCGCCCTTGGTACCCCATGGCCCCGACCAGTTCATGCCGATCTGCCGGGAATATTGCTCAATGAGGATATGCGCCTCGTCCTCGCCATAGACCTCAAAATAGGCCTTGCCCGAGACTTTGCCGAAGCGCCGCACATAGCTCATGTCATAACCGGCAAGCTGGTTGCCCGCCTGCTGCAGGAACGCAGCGCTGTCGCCGGGTTTGGGATTGTCGGCGTTACCAAGACCGATGAAGGATTTGGTGATCTGCTTGAACCCGCATGGCCGTCCGCGGCCGCACAACTGCTGGGCGCGGTTGAGGCCGACTTCGAAGCCCTTGGCCGGGGCAAAGCTGATGCGGGTGCCGAAAACGATGGTGTTCTTGAAGTCGCGGGTCTCGTCGAGCACGCCGCCGAAGAAGTCGAGCCGGATCGGGCCCAGCCAGCGCAGCACCGGCAGGTTGATCGGTGTTGGGATCAGCCGCTTGATACCGACCTTGGGGAAGGGGCGGGTCGAATTTGAAAAGATCAGCGCGCCGTCGTGGCCGGGGCCGAACCAGGCTTCGGTCCAGCCTGCATAGACCGCCCAATTGTCGAGCCGGATGGCGACCTGGCTGGGTTCGAAATTATAGGCATGGCCACCCTGGCCCGACCGCGCGCCGACGCCTGCGGTCACGCTGATCGCATCGGTATTGAATTCGACGCTCGCCGATCCATCGGCCTTGGCGCGGGCGGTTTCGCCGAATGCGCGCGCGACGGCGGGGTGATTGGTCACCGACAGCTGGGCCTCGCCACGAATCTTTTGCTGCGACATTTCGCTCAGTCGGTCGAGCCGGGCGGCGGCAGCGGCGACATAGGGGTCGATGGCCTGGCCATCCTTGGCCGCCTCGATGCCCTGGTCGATCTGCGCCCAGGGCAGCGGCCAGCTGTCGACCGGCCCGCGGATCAAGCCGGCGGCCTTTAATATGTCGACATCCTGCCGGACCTGCGCATCGCCGACCGGCGCGAACGGACCGGCGGCGGCGGGAAGCGCCGCGCAGGCAAGCGCCATTGCGGCAAAAATTGTGATGATACGCATGACAGGCTCCCGGCTCTGCGGTGTCTCTAGCTGAGTTGATCGTGCTTTGTCAGTCCGTTGCTGCCGGTAATTTCAGGCCGTAATCGGCGGCGAGCACCTGCGCCGCACTCAACCCGCGCGCCGCCATCGCCCGGCGGATCTCGAACAGCTTGGCATCGACGAGGAAGCGATACCAAAAGACCTGAAGCGTGAAAAAGATCAGCCCCTGCCAGCCGTCGAGAAAGCCCAGTCTCAGCACGTATCGGTAGAGGAAATACAGCAAGGGGCGGATGCCCATCGGCAGCCGCCAATACACCCGTTCCTTGGCCCAACGCTTGATGCGGGTGGTGCCCTTCAGCGTGCGCAGGTCGCTGGGGCCGGCGAACAGCACATCGGCGGCTTCGCGCGTCGCATAGCCATTATGCTTTTCGGTCCACCAGCCAAGCGTATTGAGATTGATGTCGGCGATGTCGCCGGGCAAATGCGCCACCGGCCCGTCGACGAGCATGTGTTCGTCCATCCAGCGGTCTTCACATCGCCCGCGTCCGGTTCGCCAGATGCGAAGCTGGGGCACCGGGTATATCCCGCCCCAGCGAATCCAGCGCCCCATGAAATGCATGCGTCGGTCGACAGTCACTGCAACCGCAGCGCCGGGGCTGGTAAGGAAGGCCGCGAGGCTGGCACGCAGGCCGGGCAGCACGACCTCGTCGGCATCCAGGCGCATCGTCCAGTCGGTCGCGACATCGCTCTGGTCGATCGCCCAGTTGAATTGGGTCGCGTAGTTCGTCCACGGGTGGCTGAGGACCTCGGCTCCGGCGGCTGCGGCAAGCGCGCAGGTGGCATCGGTCGACCCGCTGTCGACGACCACAACCCGCGCCGCGAGTCCGGCGATCGAGGCGAGGCAGCGTTCAATGTGCCGGGCCTCGTTCTTGGTCAGCACAAGAACGGTCAGCGACAGCGGCGCGTCAGACATCGACAAAATCCGGCACCGCGCCGCCGTTCAGCAGCCAGCGATAATAATCCAGGGTCTGTCCGGCGATGCGGTCCCAGCCAAACGACGCCGCAACATAGGCGCGTCCCTTGGCACCCATTGCTGCCAGCGCGGCGGGCGGCTGCATCATTGCCTCAGCCATCGCCGTCGCCAGCGATGCCGGATCGGGAGCGGCCTGCCAACCGCAGCCTTGCTGCCGCAACTCACTCCAAGGCGTGCCGGTCGACGCGATCACCGGCACACCGTGCGCCAGCGCCTCGGCCGCGACGACACCGAAACTCTCCATATGGGAGGGCAGGATAAACAACTCTGCGGCGGCGAAGGCTGCGGACTTTGCGGCCTCGGCAACCGGCCCGGTCAATGCGATGCGCGCGCCCAATCCGAGTTTGGCAATCAATGCCTCGACATCGGCGCGGTGCCCCGCTTCGTCCGGCCCGGCGATCTGCAGCCGCCAGTCGTCAAAGCGAGCGTCGGCGGCGACGATCGCCCAGGCGCGAACAAGCCCCAGCAGATTTTTGACCGGGTGCAGCCGTGACAGAAACAACAGGGTCCGCCCCGCGCCGTCGCGTGGCTTGGCCGGAACAGCGGCGGGAATGTCGACGCCGTTGGCGATTACCGCCACTGGTAGTCTTTGTACCCGATGCCGAATGCCCAGACGCTCGCCTTCCGACGACGCGACGAGCCCGCGCGCTCCTGCCAGCGCGCCGCGCTGATACATGGCCCAGGCCAGCCGTTTTTTGGTCGCACGCCGTGCCAGCGCCCAAGGCTCGAGCATCCCGTGCGGGCTGATGACATACGGCAGCCCCGCACGCCGCGCTGCCCGCGTGGCAGAGAGGCTGGCGAGGTTCCACAGGCCGTTATCGTGGACGATGCTGCCCGCCGGCGCATCTTTGAGCGCAGCGCCAAAGCCATAGGGTGGCAGTGCGCCGCGCCGCTGGACGAAATGCGTTGTCACCAGCGCCGGGTCGGGCTGCAGCAGCGCCGGCGCGTCGGGGTCGTCGCCGGTCAGCAGTTCGACTTCGGCACCTTGCCGCGCCAGCGCTTCGCACAGCGAGCGGATCGTTCGCGCCGGGCCACCAGTGCTTTCGGCGATGCTGGCTATGGTTTGAATGACATGGATCCCGGTCACGCCGCCGCCAGCCGCGCCGCTACGCGCGCCGGTGCCGTCCGACGCGCACCGGCGACGGCCGCACCCGCGAGCCCGGCGGTCAGCCAGAATTCGTTCACCACCTCGACCCGCACCAGATAGAGGACGAGCAGCAACAGGCTGAACGGCACCAAAGCCGCCAGTTCCGGGTCGCCGCGCAAGGGCTTCAGCGCCTTCAGCATCAACGCGCCATGCCACAACAGGAACAGTGCCAGCCCGATGATGCCGGTCTCCGACAGCAGCCGCAGATATTCCGATTTGGCCGTGAAGACAGTCCCTTCGGCATAAATGGCGAATTCGGGGTCGAGATATTGGGTGGCATATAAATGCGAATTGCCGATGCCGACGCCGGTAGCGGCAGCTCGGGGGTGGGCCTTTAGGAAATCGAGGATCGCCAGATCGAAATCCTCGACTGCGCCGTTTTCGTCGATCCGGTCCACGGTGCGTTCGGACAGGATTTCTATAACGGGAATGCCTTGGGCATCGGCCGCGGCGATGCCGATGCCGATCGGTGTCACGATAGCGATGATGACTGCGACGATGGCGGCAGTGGAGCGCTGGACGCGGGTCCGCGTCACCACCACGACGGCAAGCTCGACCGCCGAACCGATCAGCCACAGCGCCACCGCCGACGTCGAATAGGTCGCGACCGCCGAAGCCAGCATGAACAGCCATAGCCCGAACAGCAGCAGCGGGCGCGGGCGTTTTGCGGTGAGTGCATACAGCTGGATCAGCAGCATCGTCACCGCCAGCGTGATCCCCATCTGGCGCGGCTCACCAGCGAAGGAGTTCATCCGGTAGATTGCCAGCTTGGCGAAATCGAACGCGCCCTGGCGGCTATAGGTCTCGTTGCCGCCCAGCCACTTGCTGATGTCGGCGACCTGGATCGGATTTGATCCCGTCGCATACCAGACTGCCAGCTGGCCCCAGCCAATCACCGCCAGCACCACCGAAGACGCGACGAAGACCCGGGCGCAAGCGGCGATGTCCTGACGCCGCGCGACGAGTGGAACCACCAGCGCCGGGGCGACAAAGAACAGAAACAGCGGGATCTGGGTAAAGGCACGGACGATCGGTGACCGCAGCGCACCGCCTTCGACACTGGCATCGGGCAGGAAGCCGACACTGCCGAGCGAAATCAGCACGGCGTACAGCACGAACGCCGCCAGCCAGCCGCTGGCCGGCAGAGTGCGTGGCCGGTGTCGCAGCGAGCGGACCAGCACCACCAGCGTCAGCGGCAGCGAGGCGAGCTGATAGGCAAAGACGGTGACGCCGAAATCGGCCTGCAGGCCGTTCCATTGCGCGAGGAAAATCGACACCATCAGCGCAGCCAGCGGGGCACGGATCGCCAGCAGGGTGGAACCGGCAAGTAGCAGCAGGATGACGACAAAGCCCATGGCTCAGCTGCGTAGCCGCGCTGCAAGGCCCGCCATCGCACTGCGCGGATGCGTCAGTCGACGCGCCAGCAGATGCGCCGGGCGCGCCAGCGCATCGGTGGCACGGGGGGGGCGACCCAGCGCCTTGGCATTGATCCGCGCAAGGTCCGCTTGCATCTGGGTAGTCGGTCCGGCGGCGGTGATCGTCCCTTCATAGACGCGGAAAGCCCCCAGCTGGTCGGGGACGTTGGCCACCCGTGCCCCAGCCAGCGCCATGTCGACGAGCAACTCGGCATCCCAGCAGGTGCGATTGGCGACATTGAATCCGCCTGCTGCGCCAAACGCCGCGCGCCGGAAGAAATTCGCTTGCTGAACGAACGTCATCGCGCCGTGGCCAAAGGCGCGCAGGCTGAACCGGCTGGTCGTCATCGGTCGCACGACATGGCCCTCCGCATCGATCATAACGCCATTTCCGCACAGCACGTCGGCATCGGGCCGCGCGGCAAAGGCGCGCGCTACCGCCGTCAAAGCGCCGGGCAGCAATAGGTCATCGGCATTGATATAGCCAAAGATGTCACCGCGCGCCGCAGCAAAGCCATTGTTAAGCCCATCGGCGGGTCCCTTGTCGGGGTCGAGCAGGACGCTGCCCAAACGGTTACGATACGCGTCGATGATGGCCCGGCTGCCATCGGTCGAACCGGGGTCGACGATGATGTAATCCAGCCCGGCATAGTCCTGGTCCAGCACCGATTCGATCGCTGCGGGCAAATAGCGCGCCTGATTGAACGAGATGGTGACGATCGAGATGCGCGGGACCGTCATCCCAGCCGCTCGGCCCGGGCGAAGATCGCATCGATCTGGAGCAGCCGCCCGCTCGCGGGATCGTTGAACCCCGGCCACAGCGCCCAGAGCGTCAGACCTGCGCCGTGCATCCGCGCCATGATCGCCTCGAACGTTGCGCCGCCATCATAGAGCGGCGTCAGCGACATTTCGATCTGAACGGCGGCGGCCTGATCGAGAACCGAGCCTGCGCCGTCGAGCACCGCCATCTCATAGCCCTGGGTGTCGATTTTAAGATAGAGTGCTGCGGTGTGCGACAGGTTCGGCACCGCACTGTCGAGGCGTTGCAGCGGCACGCTTTCAGTGCCCGCGTAAACCGATTCGGGTGCGGCGGTCAGGTGTGCTTGCAGCATCGGCAGTACCGAACTGCTGGCGGAATTGGCAGCGACGTTGATCACGATTTCGCCATCCTCGCGCCCGATGGCGGTGCGCGGCGCGACGCTCCACGCGCGATCCTGGGCCGACGCCAGCGTCAGCGCGGCATGAGCAGCCCGCAGCGGTTCGAACGAGGTGATCGATCCGCGATAGCCGATGTCGCGCAACAGCCTTCCATATTGGCCCATGTTCGCGCCGACATCGAGAACCAGGTCGATGCCGAATCGGTCAAGCACCGACTTGATCTGCGCGTCGGGGCTGTTCGTCGGCAGATAGCGCCGAATGTCATACCCCGCCGACCGGGCGATGCGGCGCAGAAAATCCTTCACCCCAACCGTCCCTCGACGCGCGGGGCGGAGAAGACGAAATTATAGTGCCGCGATCCGCTCGCTGGATCATGGGCGATCAGCCGACCGTTCTCGCTCAAAGTGTGGGCGCGGTAGCCAAAGCCTGCCAGGGTTTCCATCAGCGTCGAGACTTTGGTGCCGAACAGGTCAAGGTTGGGCTGGTGCAGCTCGATCAGGATGATGGCGGGCTGGCGGTCCGGCGACGACAGCAGCGCCTGCGCGCCATTGAGGACAAGGCCCTCCGCCCCCTCGACGTCGCATTTCAGCAGGTCGACGACACCAACGCCCTTGTCGCTGCAGTAATCGTCGAGCGTGATCATCGGCACCGACAGCGTCCGCGCGACCGGTTTTCGCCCGGTGTCGTGCATGGACGAATAGGCGCTGTCGCTCGCCTGGGTGAACGCGACTTCGCCAGCCTTGTCGCCGACCGCCGCGCAATTCAGCGTGACATTGTCGAAGCCGTTCATGGTGATACTGGCGTGGAGCAGCGCAGCATTCGTTGGCAGTGGTTCGAAGGCGTGAACCTGACCCTGGGGGGCAAGGCCCGCCATCAGGACGGTGAAATAACCGATATTGGCACCAACATCGAGACAGGTGGCGTCGTGGCGGAGGATACGCGCGACAAACGCTGTCTCGGCGGCTTCGAAATCCCGGGTGAAGTGAATCGCTCGCCCGACATCTTCATTGGCGCGGACCAACAAGTGAAAGCCGCCGACCTGGCTGTGCATGACGCACAGCCGGTCCGGCGCGACCGCTACCCTCGATCGCCAGTCTCGCCATCGCCGCTCCAACTTGCTACTAAGGCTGGCCATTTTGTCTCCACAATGCCTTGATCGGCGCGATATTGGCCATCAGCCCGATGCCGTAAAGTATCCGGGCGGCGGCAACGCCTTCAAGGCCATAAACCCGCGCCGCCCAGATCATCGCCGCCAGCGTCGCCAATCCGGCGAGCAGGTTGGTCAGTGCGACGAAACGCATCCGTCCCATGCCGAGCAGCACATAATGCGGCAGAACTGCAAGAGCGAGCAGCCAATAGGCCACCGCCAGCCAGCCCAGCGCCGGCGACGAAATATCGGCAACGGCCGTCCCCAGCCACAGCTGCAGGATCAGATGCCTGCCGACGAACAGCACGATCAGCCCGACTGTCGCCACGCCGACGAGCATCGCCAGCGCCGTCACCAACAGCCGCCGTAGTCGCGCCGTATCGCCGCGCGTCATCGCCGCACTGATTTTGGGGAAAATAACGCTGGTCGCTGCCGCGATGATGGCATGCAGCGGCTGGGCGAGCTGGGTCGCGACACTGTAATGCGCCAGCGCCGCCGCCCCCAGCGTGCTGCCGACGATGAAGCGGTCGCCGATACCGAACGCCATGCCGCCCGCCCCCTGAACCCAGCCCCAGCTGGCATCGCCCAGAACACCGTGCAGGCCGTCGCGACTGGGTGGAAACAGCGGCTCCTCCAGCCAGCGGCGCACTGCCCAGGCACGTAACCCTGCCCGGAACACCGCCGCACCAATCAGCGCGCAATAGAGCGACTCCAGCGAGCCGATGGTCAGCACCGCCACCGCCGCCGCGCCGATCTGTGTCGTGCGCGTCAGCATCTCGATACGGGCGATCTGCCGGAAGCGCTCGCCGCCGCGCAGCCCCGAATTGAACACATTGTCACACTGGTCGATCGCCAGCAGCGCCGCCGCGGCAAATGCGGTCAGCAGCGTCGTTTTCGGGTCACCCATCCGGGCCAGCCAACCGCTCGCGCCAAGACCGATCACCGTCACGATCAGCACCGCCGCCAGGGCACCGCCGACGGTCGCGGGAATTAGCCCGGCGCGGATCACCCGGGCTGCGGCTGCGCGCCCCGATCCGGCCAGTGCCGCAGCGACCTGACGTATGGTTGCAGCTCCGGTGCCGACATTCAGGATGCTGCCCAGCCCGGCAATCGCGGTCAGCAGCGACCATTGACCGAACAGCGACGGGCCCAGCCGGTGCAAAAACAACGGCGTCGTCAGGAACAGCAGCGCCGGATACCAGAGATACTCCAGCACCGACCATGCCGGTGCCGCCAGCCGACGCCGCCAGCGCCGAATGATGTCGTCGAAGTCAGCAAGGCTCACTGGCGCGGATGCGTCATACGACGCCCGCCGCCGCAGCGCCGGCGGGACGATCACTCAGTCCGCCGTGCCATCAGCAGCGCGAGCACCACACCCAGGACCAGCCCAGCCAGTATGAACCCCATCAGCACAGCGATCGGCTTGGGGTGCGTCGGCTGCGGTGAAACGGTGACGCGGCCAAACGGATCGGCCGCATAGGGGGCCGGGTTCGACGCCATCATCAACTGGCGCTCCTGATCGCTGAGCTGGGCCGACAGCACCTGCCGGTGTTCGGCCAGCGTCGCCATACCAAGTTCCTGCGACAGATAGGTGACGTTCTGACGGCTGCGGGCGAGCGTTTTCGCGCGCAGATATTCGTCATCGGCGCGGTCGAGCAGCGTCAGGAAGTGCATCGCAAAGGCCGGGTCGGTGGCTTCGAAGCTGACCGTTGCCAATGGTGACTTGGTGCTTTGGCCGACGCCGACATTGTCGGCAATGAACTGGCGCAGGCGCTCCCCATTCGGTGGTTGCCATTCGGCGACCGGCGCGTTGAGCAGACCGTATAGGCTCTTGCGCAGCCCGCCAAAGGTGCTGCTCGGCGCCCGCCACACCCGACGGACGGGATCCCAGTCGCGCGCAAAGATGGTGTGCATGACGTCGGGCTCGCGGGCCAACCGGTCGGCGACCTCAGGGGCATAGACACCTTCCAGATACAGGCGGAAGGGGCTCGCCGCTTCGGCGGTATCGGTGCTGACTCCGGCCAGCGAGGCCAGGCTCGACAAGGCACCAAGGCCCTGGCGCGGCGGTTGCGCCGACGGTGCCGGGGAAACCCGCAGCGAAGCGGTGTAAAGATAATCGGCGCCGCGCAGATAAAACACCGCGATCAGCGTCGCGATCAGCGTCACGCCCAGCACCAGCCACCAACGCCGCAGCACGGCGCGCCAGCCATTTGCCAGCCAGTTCGGCTGTTCCATCTCGTCCAGCGCCGCCGCTGCTTCGATTTCGCTCGTCATTCCGGTCCCGCTGCTGCCGCCCCGTGCCGTGCGCCTTTGGCACAGAGCGGCGTTGCGGTCCAATCGGTTGCGACGCTTGCCGGACCGCGCGGTAACGCAGATAGAGCGACGTTGCTTTCGGGAGAGTGCGATGCCGGTCGGCGGTACAATTCTACTGTTCTTGCTGATTGCCTTTCTGGTCGTCGGGTCGCGGACCTTTGGCATCAACCAGGAATATCAGCGCGCCGTGCTGTTCCGGCTCGGAAGGCTAGGGACCACCAAGGGGCCGGGCTGGTACTGGCTGGTGCCGTTCATCGACCGGGTCATCAAGGTCGATATTCGCGTCATCACCGTGCAGCTGGAGACGCAGGAAACGATCACCCGCGATGGTGTCGCCGTCCGCGTCAACGCCGTGCTGTGGTACCGCGCCCGTGACGCAGCGACGGTGGTAACGGCGGTAGAATATTGGCAGGCGGCGGTGATTCAGTCGGCGGAAACCAGCTTGCGCGATGCCATCGGCCAGAGCGATCTCGATCAGGTGCTGCGCGATCGCATCGGCATCAACAAAAGGCTGTTGGAACTGTTGACTGCGGCAGCCGCGCGCTGGGGGATCGAGATCGACGCCGTCGAGATCAAGGACGTCGATATCCCCGAACAGATGCAGCGCGCGATTGCGAGGGAGGCCGAAGCCATCCGCGAAAAGCGCGCCCGCATTATCAAGGCCGAGGGCGAGCAGGAGGCGGCAAAGAAACTCGCCGAAGCGGCGGTAATTATCGGCGGGTCACCGGGCGCGCTTGAGTTGCGTCGCCTGCAAACGCTGACCGAGATCGGAGTCGAACATAATTCGACGATCATCGCGATGCTGCCGGTGGAGTTGCTCCACGCCGCGCAGAAGATTGCGGGGTTGCCGTTGCGGACGGAGGAGTAGCTTGCGCATCCTTGCTCCTCTCCCCGCCCCCTGCTAGCGACCGCGCCAACTCCACATCATGCGCGAAAGACCCATATGGCCGACGAGACCGATCCGCTGCTGCCGTTGTTGACCCCCGAGGCCGATGACGCTGCTGCGCCGCATGAAGGCAATGGTTTCGACCAGCAGATGGCCGATATGCCGCAGGTTCAGATCCTGACCCAGTACACCAAGGACCTGTCGTTCGAGAATCCCAATGCGCCGGGCTCGCTGCAGGGTGAAGTCCAGCCGCGCATCGAGGTCAACGTCAACGTCAACGCGCGCAAGGCTGGCGATGATGTCTATGAGGTCGAGCTGAAGATCAGCGCCAAGGCAGTCACCGGCGAGGCGACAGCGTTCATGGTCGAACTGCTTTACGCCGGGCTGTTTGGCCTGAAGAACGTTCCCGAGGAAGCGCTCGAGCCGTTCCTGATCATGGAAGCGCCACGGCTGATCTTCCCGTTTGCCCGCCGGATCATCTCCGACGTCACCCGCGACGGCGGCTTCCCGCCGCTGATGCTCGAGCCGATCGACTTTGCGTCGCTGTATATGGCGCAGCAGGGCGGCCAAATGGGGAATGCGTAACCACTTGCCTCTCCCCTCGCGGGAGAGGCGGACTCGCCGCTTGGCGAGCCGGGAGAGGGGTTGTCCCGGTTTGGCTAGCGTTACACAGCCCCTCTCCCCGGGCCGCCTTCGGCGTCTCTCGCCCTCTCCCGCAAGGGGAGAGGGAAGGTGAACCTCGTCCGCGCCACCGCAACGATCGGCGGGCTGACTTTGGTCAGCCGCATCGCCGGGTTCGTCCGCGACATGCTGATGGCGCGTTTCGTCGGCGCGGGGCTGGCGTCGGACTGTTTCCTGATCGCGTTCCGCCTGCCCAATCTGTTCCGCGCGCTATTCGCCGAAGGGGCGTTCGCGTCGGCCTTCGTGCCGATGTTCGCGCGGACGGTCGGGGCCGATGACGGCAAGCTTGATGGCGGCAAGCGCTTTGCCGAGGACGTGCTGGCGGTGCTGCTGCCGATCCTGACCATATTCACCGCGATCATGGTTGCCGCCGCCGTACCGGTGGTGTGGGGACTGACCGGCGGCTTTCCTGATGCCTCGCCGCAGAAGTTCGCGCTGGCGGTCGAGTTCACGCGGATCACCTTTCCCTATCTGCTGCTGATCTCGCTGGTGTCGCTGATGGGTGGCATCCTCAATTCGATCGGGCGGTTCTGGGTCAACGCCGCTGCCCCGATCCTGCTTAACGCCGCGCTGATCATCGCGCTGCTGTTCTTCCACGGCCACACGCAGATCGAAACGGCGCGCAATCAGGCCGTCGCCGTCACCGTTTCCGGTATCCTGCAGTTCGGCTGGCTGGTGTGGGCGTGCGTGCATGCCAAGGTGTCGCTGCGGCTGCGCTGGCCGGTGATGAACGACAAGGTGCGGCAGTTGCTGCGCATCGTCTGGCCGGCGGCGCTGGGAGCGGGGGCGGTGCAGTTCAACCTGCTGGTGTCGACGGCGCTGGCGGCACGCTTCCTGCCGGAGGGGGCGGTGTCGTATCTCTATTATGCCGACCGGCTGAACCAATTGCCATTGGGGCTGATCGGCATCGGCGTTGGGACGGCGCTGCTTCCGGCGCTGTCGCGGCAATTGGGGGCGGGCAATGACAGCGTCGCCGTCCATACCCAGAACCGCGCCATCGAGCTCGTACTGCTGCTGACCCTGCCCGCCGCCGCCGCGCTGGTGGTCAGCGCCGGGCCGATGATTGCCACCTTGCTTCAGCACGGCGCGTTCACGGCCGCCGACACGGTCAAATGCGCTGCGGCACTGTCGGCGTTTTCGCTGGGACTGCCCGCTTATGTCCTGATCAAAGTGCTGACCCCCGGCTTCCATGCCCGGCAGGATACGCGGACGCCGGTTAGGATCGCCATCGCGTCGATGCTGGTCAATCTCGGCGGTAACCTGGGTCTCGTCCTGCTGACACCGCTGGCGCATGTCGGGATTGCGCTGGCGACGGCGGCGGCAGCCTGGGTCAACGCCGGAGCATTGTGGTGGGTGCTCCACCAGCGCGGGCATTTCACCGCCGATGCGCGGTTGCGGCGGACAGTGCCGCGGCTGGTGCTGGCGACCATCGTCATGGCGGCGGCGCTGTATTTTGGCGGGCCGCTGATCGCACCCTATCTCGGACGCGGCTGGGTTACTGGCGTCATCGCGCTGTCGGTGTTGCTGGGCGCGGGCGGGCTGGTCTATCTGGCAGGCGCGCGGCTGCTCGGCATCTTCAGCCTTGGCGAAATCCGTACCCAGTTGTTGAGGAAATCATGAGCCGCGTTTTTTCGGGCATCCAGCCGACCGGACAGCTGCATCTGGGCAATTACCTCGGCGCGATCCGCAACTGGGCGGCGATGCAGGACAGCCACGAATGCATCTATTGCGTCGTCGATCTCCACGCGATCACCAACCGTCAGGACCCGGCGGTGCTGCGCCAGGGCATTCGCGAGATGACGGCAGCGCTGCTGGCCAGCGGTATCGATCCGGCACGGTCCATCCTGTTCCCGCAGAGTCAGGTCAGCGTCCATGCCGAACTTGCGTGGATTCTGATGTGTACGGCGCGCGTCGGCTGGCTCGATCGCATGACCCAGTTCAAGGACAAGGCCGGCAAGGACCGCGAGGGGCAAAGCGTCGGTTTCTACGCCTATCCGGCGCTGCAGGCGGCGGACATATTGGCGTATAAGGCCACCCATGTCCCCGTCGGCGACGACCAGAAGCAGCATTTGGAGTTGGCGCGCGACATCGCACAGAAATTCAATGTGGATTTCGGCGTCGAGCTGTTCCCGCTACCCGAACCGGTGATCACCGGCCCCGCCACCCGCGTGATGAGCCTGCGCGACGGCACGACCAAAATGTCGAAGTCCGATCCATCGGACGCCAGCCGCATCAATCTGACCGACGACGCCGACGCGATTTCGCAGAAGATCAAGCGTGCCAAGACCGACGCCGCGCCGCTGCCGTCCGAAGCGGCTGGCCTGGCGGGGCGGCCCGAGGCGGCGAACTTGGTGGGCATCTACGCCGCGCTGGCCGATGTGACGCAGGCCGACGTCCTTCGCCAATTCGGCGGCCAGGGGTTCGGTGCGTTCAAACCCGCTCTCGCCGACCTTATGGTCGCCAGCCTTGCCCCCATCGCCGAGCGCTTTCGTCACCTTCGCGCCGACGCTCCGGCGCTCGATTCGGTGTTGGCGCGCGGTGCGGAGCGCGCCCGCGAGATCGCCGGGCCGGTCCTGGCCGAAGTGCAGCGCGCTGTGGGCTTTCGCTGACGGCACCACTCGGCAATTCAAGCGTTTACGGTTGGCGAGGGTTCAGCGGCGATTAAGCCGTATATCGTTAACCCTGCGCGGGTCACCCGGTCTGAAAGGCCAAACCATGCCGACGTTCCGCTCACTCCTCGCCCCCGCCGCTGCAATAGCGCTGCTGACCGTCACCGGCTGCGCCAATAATTTCGAAGCCCGCGTCAACCGCTTTCAGGCGTTGCCGGCGCCCGCCGGGCAGAGCTTCGTCATCCAGGCGCGTGATCCGCGCAAGGCGGGCGGGCTCGAATTCGCGACGTACGCCAATCTTGTCAGGCAGAAGCTGCTATCGACAGGATATAGCGAGGCGGGGCCTGGCCGCGCGACGCTGGTTGTCAACGTCGAATACGCTGTGTCGCCGCCGCGCGAGAAGGTTGAAAGCTACCCCGGCTTTGGCCCGCAGTTCGGCTTTTACGGCAGCTATTACGGTTATGGCCGCGGCGGTCGACGCTTTTATCCAGGGTTCTACGGCAGCTTCTATGACCCGTTCTGGGGCTATCCGGAGGTCACGTCGACGACGCTTTACAACGCCTTTGTCGAGGTCCGCATAAACCGGGCGATCGACAATGTCAGCGTCTTTGAAGGCCGCGCCGAAACCGTGTCGACGACCAACAACCTGACCCAGCTGGTACCGAATCTGGTGCAGGCGGTGTTCGCGGGCTTCCCCGGTAATTCGGGCGAGACGATTCGCGTCAAGTTCGATCCGTCGCGTCCCGATGTGCCGCCGATAATCGCGCCGGGGCGGCAACGCCAGTAGCAGCGGGCCAGTAGCAGCGGGCCAGTAGCAGCGGGAGCGCGTCTACTGCGGCGGCACGACCTCGTCATGGCCCATGCGGGCGGCGCGGTCGGCGGCCCAGGCATCGACCTGTTTACGGTTGCAGCCGATGTAGCCTCCTGGTCCGTTGACCGAGCATGATCCGACGCCTCCCCCCGCGCCGCCCGCGCCGCTGCCGAGCAGCAGGTTGCGGTTATATTCATAGGCACTGACGCGGGCGTTGTTGGCACCGCGGAGCTGTTTGGGGATGCGGAATTGCTGCTCTTCGGGCAGATGGGTGCAGACGACGATTTCATCCGGCGAGCTTGGCGCCGGACATTTGTCGACGCCAAAGACCGTGACGAAGCGCTGGCGCGGTTGCGTGCCGTCCTGAATTTTTTCGACTGGCTTCAACATCGTGGTGACAGGCTTGGGTGCCGTTTGACCAAGCGCCGGCACAGCGGCGGCCGTCAGTAACACCAGGAGGATCGCCCGCATCTTTATCTCCGATAGTCGTATCCGGGTTATAACCGGACTTGGCGCAGGTGTAACGGTCCGGCGGCTGACTTGTGCCTGAACGTCTCAGCGCTGGTCGATGTGCATCGAATACGTGTAGCGATCGCCCGGGTGCGTCGACACAGAAATCACGGCGCGCTGCCCCGCGTCGCTGACATAGCTGCGGGCGATCCGCAGGGCAGGGGCGCGGCGCGCCATGCCGAGCGCCGTCGCCTCGCGGCTACCGACCAGGACGGCGCTCAAATCCTGATCGACATGGTCGATGCGGAAACCGGCAGCGCGCGCCATCCGGTCGAAGACCGTCTCTGGACCCGGGGTCAAAGCGCGGACGTGAACCTCGAGTTCGGGCATGATATAGACGTCGCTGAAGGCGATCGGTGTGCCGGCCATGGTCCGCACGCCCGACAAATGGAGCCAGCGGCTGCCGACCGCCGCGCCCGTGATCCGCGCCAGCGACGGCGTGAAGGTGATCCAGCCATGAAAGGTGAAATCGAACACCGATCCGGCCGCGTATTGCAGCAGGTCGGTGACACCGCTGAGCGACTGGCGCAGCACGCCGCCGCGGCGTTCGACAACCGTCCCCGATCCGCGTCGCCGCCGGATCAGCCCATCCGCCTGCAGCCGACGCAGCGCCTCGCGGACGGTAAAGCGGCTGACGGCATAGCGCTCGCACAGCACGCTTTCGGTCGGCAGCTGGTCGCCCTCGCCAAAGCTGCCGGACAGGATCGCCGCCTTCAGCTCCGCCGCCACCTGCGCATAGCGCGGCTCGCCGTTAGGACGGTCGGGTTCCATCTGGCCGGTCAATCGCGCTCCCCTTGCCTGCCGACTTTGCGGCAAGCCCGGCGGCGGCGCAATATGTCCGGACAAATCAATAGCGGTAGTGATCGGGCTTGAACGGCCCCGCTTCGCCGACGCCGATGTATGCCGCCTGCTTGGGGGTCAGCGTGGTCAGATGGACGCCAAGCTTTTCGAGGTGAAGGCGTGCGACCTTTTCGTCGAGATGCTTGGGCAGGACATAGACCTGGTTCTGATACTGCTCACCCTTGGTGAACAGCTCGATCTGCGCCAGCACCTGGTTGGTGAAGCTTGCCGACATGACGAACGACGGGTGGCCGGTGGCGCAACCCAGGTTGACCAGACGGCCCTTGGCAAGGACGATGATCTGCTTGCCGTCGGGGAATTCAACAAGGTCGGTGCCCGGCTTGACCTCGGTCCATTTGTAGTTCGACAGCGCGTTGATCTGAATCTCGCTGTCGAAGTGACCGATGTTGCTGACGATGGCCATGTTCTTCATCGCCGCCATATGCTCGGCGGTGATGACGTCGGCGTTGCCGGTCGCGGTGACGACGAGGTCGGCGCGGGTGACGGCTTCCTCCATCGTCACGACTTCAAAGCCCTCCATCGCCGCCTGCAGCGCGCAGATCGGATCGACTTCGGTGACCATGACGCGCGCGCCGCCGTTGCGCAGCGACTGCGCCGAACCCTTGCCGACATCGCCGAAGCCCGCGACGCAGGCGATCTTGCCAGCCAGCATGACGTCGGTGGCGCGGCGAATGGCGTCGACCAGCGATTCCTTGCAGCCGTAGAGGTTATCGAACTTCGACTTGGTGACGCTGTCGTTGACGTTGATGGCGGGGAACGGCAGCTCGCCCTTCTTGGCGATTTCGTACAGCCGGTGGACGCCGGTGGTGGTTTCTTCGCTGACACCGGTCAGGTTCTTGACGGTTTCGGTCAGATAGCCCGGACGCTTGGCGATGAAGGCCTTGAGCGCGCGCTGGAATTCGATCTCTTCCTCGTTCTCGGGCTCGGCAAAGCTCTGGCCGGCTTCAAGCTTGGCACCCCAGAGCGCGAACATCGTCGCGTCGCCGCCATCGTCAAGGATGATGTTGGCAGTTTCGCTGCCCCAATCGAAGATGTTGCCGACATAGTCCCAGTAATCGGCGAGGCTCTCGCCCTTGATCGCGAATACCGGCACGCCGGTCGCGGCGATGGCGGCGGCGGCATGGTCCTGCGTCGAAAAGATGTTGCACGTCGCCCAGCGGACATCGGCGCCAAGCGCGGTCAGCGTTTCGATGAGCACCGCGGTCTGGATGGTCATGTGCAGCGAACCGGTGATGCGCGCACCCTTCAGCGGCTGCGACGCGCCGAATTCCGAACGCAGTGCCATGAGGCCGGGCATTTCGGTTTCGGCGATCTGGATCTCGCGGCGGCCGAAACCGGCAAGGTCGATATCGGCGATCACATAGTCGGAAAAACCGGTGTTGGTCTGGGTGGCCACGGCGCAAATCCTGTCGATGGGGGAATTGCCGGTGACATAGGCGGCAGCGCTCCCGAGAGCAAGCATAAAGATATCTTTATATGATGCTGATCGCCACG
>JBBQVA010000021.1:0-44512 GCA_038211945.1 Sphingomonadales bacterium | reverse complement strand
CCGATCCCGATGAAGTGGATCGTGCCGATGCTGGTCCGGAATCCGGGGCGGGCCAGAGTCTTGGGGCTGCTGCTCATGCGGGGCTTCCGGTGGCGATAACGAGGTCGGCGAGCCGCTGCGCCGCGTCCGGATGACCGGCCGAGCGCGCGCCAGCCGCCGCTGCGGCGAGTGCCGCCGGGTCGCTCAACCAGCTTTCGAGCGCCTGCGCCACTATTGTTGCGGTGAAGTGCGGTTGCGGCACGACAATCGCGCCGCCCGCACTGGCCAGCGCGCGCGCGTTATCGGTCTGGTGATCATCGGTGGCGATCGGCAGCGGCACGAGAATGGCGGGCCGTCCGGCGACGGCGAGTTCGGCGACGGTCGATGCCCCGGCGCGCGCGACGACAACATGCGCGCGGGCGATCTCGGCGGGCAGATCCGTGAAATAAGCGCGGATGTCGGCGGCCACCCCGGCGGCGGCGTAGATCGCGGCGACGGCTTCGGCGTCCTCGTCGCGGCCCTGATGGGCGACATCGAGGCGTGCGCGGATGGCTTGCGGCAGCAGCGCGACGGCGGCGGGGACGACGGCGGACAGAATGGTTGCGCCCTGGCTGCCGCCGGTGACCAGCAGGCGCAAGCGCGGGCTTGCCGCGTCGAACGGCACGGCGCGCGCCGTGACGATTTCGGCGCGCACCGGATTGCCGGTCATGACCGTGCGGGGCCGCCACGCCGCCGCCAGCCGCCGCACGCTGGCGTAGCTGGTGGCGATCGCGGCAACGCGCGGCGCCAGGAGCCGGTTGACCCGCCCCAGCACGGCATTCTGTTCATGGATCAAGCTCGGCAGGCGCAGCGACAACGCGGCGAGCAGCGACGGCAGCGCCGGATAGCCGCCGAAGCCGATGACCGCACGCGGCCGCAGCTCGCGGAACAGCGCCCTGGCGGCACCCCGCCCGCCCCAGATGCTCAGCGCCACCGACGGCAGTGTCCGCCAGCCGCTGCGGCCCGGCGAGGCGCTGTCGACGACGGTGCGCGGCACGCCCTCGAACAGCCCGGGAAAGCGCAGGCCTCGCGAATCTGTCACCAGATGCACGGCGTGGCCCCGCGCGCGCAGTTCCAGCGCCAGCACATGCGCCGGCACCATATGCCCG
Organism: Sphingomonadales bacterium; assembly: GCA_038211945.1. Lineage (GTDB taxonomy): Bacteria > Pseudomonadota > Alphaproteobacteria > Sphingomonadales > Sphingomonadaceae > Sandarakinorhabdus. The sequence goes on along the minus strand of JBBQVA010000021.1, from coordinate 43,385 downwards.
CCGGTACCGCCCGCTGCGAGAACAAACGGCCTCATGCCGCCCGCCAGCGTTCGACATAGGGGCTCGCCTTGGCGAACGGGTTTCGCCGGGTCAGCGCCAGCAGCAGCCCCATGCCGATCGACAGCGCGAAGAACGATGATCCGCCATAGCTGATGAATGGCAATGTCATGCCCTTGGACGGCATCATCTTCAGGTTGACCGCCATGTTGATCGCCGCCTGCAGCCCGAACTGCGTGGCGAGGCCGGCGGCGGCGAGGAAGACGAACGGCTCATCCTCGTCGAGCAGTTGCAGGAAAACCCGCAGTACGATGGCGATGTACAGCCCGGCGATGAACAGGCAGGCGATCATCCCGAACTCCTCGCCGATTACCGAAAAGACATAGTCGGTGTTCGGCTCGGGCAGCTTGAACTTCATGACGCCCTCGCCCGGCCCGGCCCCGAACAGCCCGCCAGCGCGGAAGCAATCGAGGGCGCGGTCGATCTGATAGGTGTCGGCCTTCGATGCGCCATCCGCTCCGCCGTGGCCGATGAACTGGTCGATGCGTTTGGTGACATGGTCGACGGTCAGATAGGCGAGCCCCAGCCCTGCGGTCCCCGCCGCCGCCAGCCCCGCCAATATCCACAGCGACATGCCCGCCAGCACGGCCTGCACCATCCACACCGCGACGAACAGCCCGGTCTGGCCGTAATCGGGCTGGCGGATGAGCAGCGCGGCGATGACCAGCAGCAGCACGAAGCTCGCCTCCATCGTCGGCAGGCGGCGGTCGTCGAAACGCAGCGCCAGCAGCCAGGCCGAAGTGATGATGAAGGCGGGTTTGAGGAACTCCGATGGCTGCAGCTGGAAGCCGCCGATCGGGATCCAGCGCACCGCGCCCTTGGTCTCGACGCCGACGAACGGCACCACGAACAGCGCGGCCAGACAGACGATGGTCATGGCGATCCCGGCGCGCTTGGCCCAGCTGACCGGCAGCATCGACACCACCAGCATCAGCGGCACGCCGATCATCACCCAGACGATCTGCAGTTTCAGATATTTGAGCTGGTCGACGATATATTTGTCGCCCGACAGCCGCTGGGCGACGGCGGGCGATGCGGCGGCAACGGCGATGACGCCGCAGCCGATCAGCACGAACACCAGCGTCAGCAGCAGCTTGTCGGTGGTCCAGAACCAGCGTCCAAAGGCTGACCGGTCGTTGCGCGAGATACTCTTCACGGCAAGGCCTCCACCAGCGTGCGAAACACCTCGCCGCGCGCTTCGAAGTCCCGGAACTGGTCGAAACTGGCGCAGGCCGGGGACAGCAGCACGGTATCGCCGGGCTGTGCGGCCGCCGCCGCCGCGCCCACGGCGGCAGCCAACGTGCCCGAACGCACGGTCGGGATATGCGGAGCGAGCAACGGCTCAAACAGGTCGGCAGCCTCGCCGATCAAATAGGCGGCGACGACATGCGACAGGTGCGGCAGCAGCGTTTCATAGCCGCCCTCTTTGGCGCGGCCCCCGGCGATCCAGTGCAGGCGCGGATAGGCCTGGAGGGCAGGTGCAGTGGAATCGGCGTTGGTCGCCTTGCTGTCGTTGACGTAGAGGATGCCGTGCTTTTCAGCGACGCGCTCCATCCGGTGCGGCAGGCCGGGGTAGCTGGCGAGGCCCGCAAGCAGGTCGGCGGTCTGCACGCCAAGCGCCCGCGCCACGGCAATCGCAGCGGCGGCGTTTTGAGCATTGTGCGGGCCTTGCAGCGCCGGCCAGTCGGATTGTGACGCAAACTCATCGCCATCGATATAGGCGGCGCCACCGGTGACGCTGACACCTTCCTCGACGATGCGCTTGGCCGATACCGGCACCAGCGTCGCCACCACCTGTTCGGCGATGTCGCAGCCATAACGGTCGTCGGTACCGATGACGGCGGTTTCGCCGGGCACCTGCATGCCGAACAGCCGCGCCTTCGATCCCGCATAGCCGATCATGTCGCCGTGCCGTTCGAGATGGTCGGGGGTGATGTTGAGCAGCACCGCCACTTCGCAGCACAGGCTGAAGGTCAGGTCGAGCTGGTACGACGACAGTTCGAGCACATAGACGCCGCCCTCTGGGAGCGACTCCTGCGACAGGATCGGCAGCCCGATGTTGCCGCCCATCAGCGTCGGCACGCCCGCCGTCCGCAGGACATGGTGGACCAGCGCCGTCGTCGTCGACTTGCCGTTGGTGCCGGTGATGCCGACGACCTTGTGCGGAGGCAGGCTGGGGCGGGCGAGGGCGAACAATTCGATATCGCCGATGACCGGAACGCCCGCCTGTCTGGCGCGCGCCGTCAACGGGTGGGTGTTGAGCGGCACGCCGGGCGAGACGACCAGCCCTTCGAGGCCTTCCAGCCGTGCCGTGGTCAGGTCCGTAACCGCAAGCCCGCTGTCCGCCCGCGCCGCTGCGCCATCGTCCCAGTTCAGCGTCTTCGCATCCGATGCCGCAAGCGCCGCCGCGACCGACTTGCCGGTGCGCGCCAGCCCGTAAACGCCATAGGTCTTCCCCGCAAAGGCTGGCGAGCAGATCACCGCAGCTTCAACGTCGCCAAACCGGCCAGCGCCAGCATGATCGAGACGATCCAGAAGCGGATCACCACGGTCGATTCGCTCCAGCCGAGATGTTCGAAATGATGGTGGATGGGGGCCATTTTGAAGACGCGTTTGCCGGTCGTCTTGAAGCTGACAACCTGCACGATGACGCTGACCGTCTCCAGCACGAACAGCCCGCCGATCAGCAGCAGCACGATCTCATGCCCCGTCACCACCGCGATCGTGCCAAGTGCGCCGCCGAGCGCCAGCGACCCGGTGTCGCCCATGAACACGGCTGCCGGGGGGGCGTTGTACCACAGGAACCCCATGCACGCCCCGATTACGGCTGCGGCGAACACCGCCAGGTCGCCTGCGCCGGGCACATGATGGATGCCGAGATAGTCCGAGAATCGAATGTTGCCGCACAGATATGCGATGACGCCGAACGACAGCGCGGCGATGATCACCGGCATCGTCGCCAGCCCGTCGAGGCCGTCGGTCAGGTTCACCGCATTGCCGAAGCCGGTCACGATGAATGCGGCAAAGGCGATGTAGAACAGCCCCAGCGCCAGCCCGGCGTCCTTCAGGAACGGCAGGTACAGCGTCGTCCCGGTCCGGCTGGCGATCCAGGTGCACGCGAGGCCGGCGATGAAAAACTCGATCAGCAGGCGCGTGCGCCCTGAAATGCCCTTGTGGCTGCGCTTCGTTACCTTGTCGTAATCGTCCATGAAGCCGATCGCGCCGAACCCCAGCGTCACGAACAGCGCCGCCCAGACAAAGCCGTTGGCGAAGTCCATCCACAGCAACGTCGACACGGTCATGGCGATCAGGATCATCAGCCCACCCATCGTCGGCGTGCCCTTTTTGGTCAGCAGGTGTGACGCCGGGCCATCTTCGCGGATCGGCTGGCCCTTGCCCTGCTTGGTGCGCAGCAACGCGATGAAACGCGGCCCGATCAGCAGCGCAATGACGAGCGACGTGAACAACGCCGCGCCGGATCGGAAGGTGATGTAGCGAAAAAGGTTGAGGATGCCCTCGAACCCCGCCCAATGTGCCAGTGCGTAAATCATGCCGCGTCCTCTCGAGCGGCAAGCGCCGCCACCACGCCGCCAAGGTCGATGCTGTTCGACCCCTTGACCAGCAGGACGTCACCGGGTGCGAGCAGCTTTTCGACCTCCGCCTGCGCCGCCGCAGCATCGGCGACGTGGCGCACGTCTAGCCGCCGCGCCAAGGCCGACGCGAGGGGTTTCATCTCGTTACCCACAAGAATCAGGATCGTTACGGCGGCGGCATCCACCGCAGGGGCCAGCCCAGCGTGAAAATCGTCGCTGAGCGGCCCCAGTTCGCGCATCGCCCCGAGCAGAGCGACGCGACGACCTTTTGGCTTGATCTCCGCCAGCACCGCCAGCGACGCCGCCATCGAGGCAGGATTGGCGTTATAGCTTTCGTCGATCACCACCGCCTGCCCGTCGCCCGCTTGCACCCGCAGCCGCCGCCCGCGCCCCGGCAGATCGGTCAATTCGCCAAGCGCCAACCCGGCCAGCGCCAGGTCGCCCCCCGCCGCATGGACCGCCGCCAGCACCGCAAGGCTGTTGTTGACCCAGTGCCGCCCGGCCAGTCCGATCTTGTAGGTCAGCAGATGCGCGCCGACCCGGGCCGTGACGCACGAACAATCGGGGTGGAGGGCGAAACGTTCGGCGCGGACGTCGGCACCTTCCTCTATGCCGAAGGTCGTGATGGTCGCGGCATGGGGTCGGGCCGCGGCGATCAAACGGTCGCGGTGGGCGCTGTCATACGGGATAATTGCTGTGCCGCCGGGCTGGAGCCCTGCGAAAATCTCTCCCTTGGCGTCGGCGATGGCTTCCTCGGTCGGAAAGAACTCGCGGTGGGCCGACGCGACCCAGGTGACGATGGCGATGTCGGGCTTCACCAGCTGCGTCAGTGCTGCCAGTTCGCCCGCATGGTTCATGCCCATTTCAAAGACGCCGAAGCGGCTGGACTGCGGCATCCGCGCGAGGCTGAGCGGCACGCCGGTGTGGTTGTTATAGCTTTTGACCGAGGCATGGACGGCGTCGGGGGCGAACCGGCCCAGCGCGGATTTCAGCGCCTCCTTGACCCCGGTCTTGCCGACCGAGCCGGTGACGCCGATGCGCTTGGCGGGGGAGCGGTCACGGGCGGCGGTGGCGAGCGCGGTCAGCGCGGCGGTGGTGTCGGCGACGAGGACGTGCGGGGCATCGACGGGTTCGCTGACGAGGAAGCCGGTTGCCCCCCTCGCGCGGGCCTGATCGACGAAGCGGTGGCCATCGGTGGCCTCGCCCTTCAAGGCGACGAACAATTCGCCGCCGATGACCTCGCGGCTGTCGAAGGTGACGGCGTTGCACTCGAACGGGGCCGACGCGCTGCCACCGGTGGCAGCGGCGATGGCGGCGGCGGTCCACAGGCTCATGCCGCGCACTCCCGCGCGACGGTCACATCGTCGAACGGCAGCACCCTGTCGCCGACAATCTGTCCCTGTTCATGGCCCTTACCGGCGATCAGCACGACATCGTCGGGGCCGCTTTGGGCGATGGCGGCGGCGATCGCGGAGCGGCGGTCGCCGATCTCACGCGCGTCTGGAGCAGCAGCCAGGATAGCAGCGCGGATGGCAATTGGGTCTTCGGAACGCGGGTTGTCGTCGGTGATGATGACGCTGTCGGCGTCGCGCGCGGCGACCGCGCCCATCAGCGGGCGTTTGCCCTTGTCGCGGTCGCCACCCGCGCCGAACACAAGGATCAGCTTGCCCCTGGTGTGCGGACGCAGCGCGGCGATGGCGGCTTCGAGCGCGTCGGGGGTATGGGCGTAGTCGACATAGACCGCCGCGCCCGAACGCGCGATGACGGCGCGTTCCAGCCGTCCGCGCACCGGCTGGACGCGGGCGAGGTTGGCCAGCGTCGCCGCCGTGTCGCCACCGGTGGCGATGACCAGCCCGGCGGAGACCAGCGCATTGGCCGCCTGATAGGCACCGATGAGCGGCAGCTGGACGGTGTGCGATCTGCCAGCCGCCTCGATGACCAACGTCTGGCCAAGCTGGGTTGGTGTGCGGCTGAGGAGCTTCAGCGTGTCACCCGCCGCGCCGACAGCCAGCAGGCGGATCCCGCGCGACCTGACCGTTTTGATGACTCGCGCCGACCAGTCGCCGTCATCGGCCCAAACGACGGCCGCTCCATCGGCTGCCAGAACATCGTTGAACAGCCGCAGTTTGGCGGCGAAGTAGGTCTCCATCGTCCCGTGGTAATCGAGATGGTCGCGGGACAGGTTGGTGAACGCCGCCGCCGCCACCGTCAGACCTTCGGTGCGGTACTGGTCCAGCCCGTGGCTTGACGCCTCGAACGCGGCATGGGTCACGCCCTCGCGCTGCAGCCCGGCCATGTTGGCGAGGAAGGTCACCACGTCGGGCGTCGTCAGGCCAGTCGTCACCTGCTCGTCGGCGGTTGTCACTCCCAATGTGCCGATGCTGGCGGAGACATGCCCAGCCAGCCGCCACAATTGGCGGGTCAGTTCCACACACGAAGTCTTGCCGTTGGTGCCGGTGACGGCGACCGTCGTCGCCGGGAAGGGCGCGAAGAACTTCGCCGCCAACCGGGCAAAGGCGGCGCGCGGTTCGGGGTCGTGCACCGCCAGCGCGCCCAGGACACCCACGCCCGGCCGCGTCACGACCGCCACCGCACCCGCCACCACCGCTGCCGGAATAAAATCCTCGCCGTTGACCCGCGCGCCCTGAAACGCCCCGAACACTGTTCCTGCCGCGACCTTGCGGTGATCGAGCGCGAAGCCAGTCACGGCCGCGTCACCGCCTCCCGGCACAAGATCGCCGAGCCGCACAAGCCTATTCCTCGGCCTTGTCGTGGATCTGGCTCAGCATCGCCGTAATATCGACGTCCTTCTTGGTATCGGGCTGGACGCCGAGCAACGGCCCGATGCGCTCGACCAGCCGCGACACGCCCGGCGCAATCGTCATCCCGGCCGTTTTAAAACCAAAGCTGGTCTTCGATCCCTTTGGATCGTCGATCGTCGCGACGATGATGTAGCGCGGCGCGTCCATCGGGAAGGCGGCGGCGAAGGTCGAGACGTTGGCGTTCTTCATATAATGGCCGTGTTCGTCGACCTTTTCGGCCGTCCCGGTTTTCCCGCCGACGCGGTAGCCCGGCGCATCGGCCTTGCGCCCGGTGCCGCTGGTGACGACCATCCGCAGCAGCGCGCGCATCGAATCCGACGTGGCGCTGGTGAAGACCCGGCGGCCCTCCGGCACCTGGCCGGGGGCGAGTTTGAGCATCGTCGCCGGGCGATAGATGCCGCCGTTGACCAGCGCCGCATAAGCCGTGGCGAGGTGCAGCGGCGTCACCGAAATCCCGTGACCATAGCCGATGGTCATCGTCGCCAGTTCGCCCCAGTTCGACAGCGGTGGGAAGCGCGGCCGCACCCGTTCGGCGAGTTCGACTTGCACCGGCTCCATCAGTCCCAATTGGTCGAGATAGGCGCGCTGCCGGTCGCGACCCAGCTGGGCGGCGATCTGCGCGGTGCCGATGTTCGACGAATGGATGAAGATTTCGGGAACGGTCAGCCAGCGGTTCTTGGCGTGATCGTCGTGGATCTTGTACCCGGCGATCGAGAGCGGATGGGTCGCATCATATTTCTGGTCCATCGAGGTGATGACGCCACTGTTCAGCGCCATCGCCAGCGTCAGCGCCTTGAAAGTCGAACCAAGCTCATAGGTCGCGTTGGTCGTTTTGTTCATCAGCAGATGCGAATCGGTGTGGCCGGGTACGTTGGGATTGTAATCCGGCAGCGAGGTCATCGCGATGACTTCGCCGGTCTGCGCGTCGAGGACGAGGCCCGCCATCCCCGCCGCGCGCTGATCGACCATGACTGCAGCGAGTTCGCTTTCCAGCGCCTGTTGGACGCGCGCATCCATCGCCAGCACGACCGGGGTACCGCGCGTCGCGGGGTCGGAAAGCTGCTTGTTGAAGGCGCGTTCGATGCCGACGACGCCGTGGCCCTTTTCGTCGGCATAGCCGATGGCATGGGCGGCGAGGTTGAGATTGGGGTAAAGTCGTTCCGCTTCGCGCTCGAGGTGGATGGCCGGTTCGCCGAGGTCATTGATGCGCTTGGCCTCCGACGGCAGCACACGGCGGGCGAGGTAGCGGAAGCTGCCCCGCGTCAGTTCGTCGTAGATCTTGTCGGCGGATTTGCCGGGGATGATTACTGCCAGCCGCTCCGACAAAGTGCGCGGGTCACCCGCGAGCTTTTTGGGCAAGACGGAGATCGCATAGGCTTCGAAGGTCCGCGCCAGCTCGACGCCGTTCCGGTCGACGATGTCGCCGCGCGGCGGTGCGTCGCTGGCGGCAGCGACAGTGCGCGACACATGCTGAAACAGCGCGACATGGGCCAGTTGTGCAGCAAAGGCCGCGAGCCAAACGAGGAACAGCAGCAGCACGACGACCAGCCGGTGCTTGGCGCGCAGCTGCGCGACCTGGCGCTGACCGGGGAGCGGTGCGGCAGCGGGCGGCAGCGCGTTCGGGGAGAGAACGGCAGCGGTCATTGGCCGTCGGCGACGGTCGTCTGAACCGGGGCGGGGCTGTTGAGATCGGCCTTGGCGGGAACATGATAGGCCGCGCGAACCAGACCAGCCGGGGCCGCAAGCGCTGCGACCGGTGCGACCGGTGCAGCCGGGCCCGCGACAGCATAGTGTAGCGCCGGCGCAGAGCCTGCTCTTGGTGCAGCAAAGCTTGCCAATTCGAGCGGCGAACGCAGATATTGCCCGGCGGCCGGAGCGGCCATTTTCCAGACCTGGCCGTTCCAGCGCTCAAGTTCGGGCAGCCGGGCACGAACCCGCAATTCGGCCTCCAGATTGCGGATGTCGCGGCTGTCCCGGATGATCGACGCGCGCATCGCCTGTGCGGCCTGGCGTTCGCCCGATACCTTGAGCGACAGGGTGTAGCAGCCCAAGGCCGCGCCCATGGTGACGAAAATCATCGTCGCAGTGCCCAGATAATTCTTCATGCGGACGTCTCCATGAGCGACCAGGCGGGAGCAGCAGTGCGGACAGCGGATCGTAAGGTTGCCGATCGGGCGCGGGGGTTGCGGGCGACTTCGGCCGCCGAAGCGCGGACGGCGCGTGCCGGCTTGACGAAGCTGGGTGGGCGAGGACGTTGCGCCACAGGCATGTGTCGCGAGCCGCCGGGGGTTGACCCCGACCGTTCACGCAGGAAGTCCTTTACGCGGCGGTCCTCGGCGGAATGGAAGCTGACCACGGCCAGACGCCCGCCCGGCACCAACAGGCGTTCCGCCGCCGCCAGCCCGGCATCAAGCTGGCCGAGTTCATCGTTCACATGGATGCGCAGCGCCTGAAACGTCCGCGTCGCCGCGTCCTTGCCGCCCGGTTGATAGCCGAGCACGGAGCGCGCCAGCCGCGCCAGTTCGGACGTCCGCGTCAACGGCCGGTCGGCGACGATGGCGCGGGCGATGCGCCGCGCGCCGGGCTCGTCGCCCAGATGGAACAGCACATCGGCAATCTCGGCTTCAGTCGCCGTGTTGATGAAATCCGCGGCGCTCATCCCGGCCTGAGCCATCCGCATGTCGAGCGGGCCATCGCTCTGAAATGAGAAGCCGCGCTCGGCCTGATCGATCTGCATCGACGACACGCCAATGTCGAAGGCGATGGCGTCGGCGGCCGTCGCGGCATGGTCGGCGAGTCCCGCCTCGATCTCGGAAAACGGGCGCATGACCAGCGTGACCTGCGGATCGACAGCGAGGTCGGCGTTCAGCGCGATGGCATCGGGGTCGCGGTCGAAGCCAAACGCACGCACGCCAACGCCGAGCGCGGCGCGCAGATAGCCGCCCGCGCCAAGCGTCGCGTCGACATAGATTTCGCCCGGCTGAAGGGCGAGCGCCGCCAGCGTTTCATCCAGCAGAACCGGGATGTGCGACGCCGTCATGGCCGCAAACCTTTGGCACGCAACATATCCTCGATGATCTCACGCTTCATCGGGTCGAGTGCGGGGCGCGCCAGATAGGTATCCGGGTTCCAGATGGTGAAATACTGACCGGCACCGACGAACAGCGCGTGCCCATTAATTCCCACGGGCCGTTGCCAGCTCTGCGACAGCACGATCCGTCCGGCTGCATCGAGCGTCAGGGGTTCAATCGCGCTGAAAGAGTCCATCGCATCGTCGGCGCGCTCCATGCTGTCGTCGCTGCCGAAGCGCTGGGCGTGTTCTAAATCGATCTGCTCCATCCGGACGGAATCGAAGCCGATCAGGTAGCGGCCATGCCGCGAGGGCGAGATAAACAGGTCCGAACCGCCGGTGCGCTTGACGATGGCATCGCGATATTGTGCCGGGATCGACACGCGATTCTTCGTGTCGATGCCATTCAACTGGCTGTTATAAAAGGATCCCTGCACCCGTTTCAAAGCCCCGGCAGCCAGGGCGGGCGATCAGGATTTGGACCTACCGGCTCGATCCGGCAGCACCTTCACCCAAACACGCAGCAACGTTCCCGCTCTCACTGTGAGTAAGTGCGTAGCATGGGATTTGCTCCCACTCAAAGGGAATTCATGGGTAAACCGGTCAATTACGTCATTATCGATGGGCAAAATGCAGCTTCGTTACTTGCGTTCCTGTTTTGATCTTCATCGAATTGCGTGTGGGTAAGTCTGTGTAATGAACTTTGCGGATTGAAATGCGAATCGGAAAAGCGATTCGCTCCGATAGCTTAAATACGTGTCGGCTTTGATTGTCGCGTATCGCGTGCCGCCGTTTCATGCGCCGAACTCGGCGCAACACCCAGTTGGGCAAGCGGATCGGTCCCGGCACCGGGTGCCGCGACCGAACGCGCCGGACGCAGGCCTGCTGCCGCAATTAACACGATCAGAAAAATCGTCGCCAGACCGGTAATGCCCAGCCGCAGTCGCTGGCCGGTAAAGACGCGCACAACCGGCCCGTTGACAAATGTAGCGGCGGCTGTGGATTTGGCAGTACGTGCGCTGAATGCGCGCGGTAGCAGTGACATCGACCCTCGCTTCCGACGTTTACAGATCCGGTTGTTGCCGAATCCGATCCAGCACCCAAGACACAGGGCACCAGCGGACGTTGACGCGTATTAAGGCCTATATAACAACTTTCGAAACGATTGTCGAGTTCAAGCCCTTATGGTGGCAGCAATCCCCGGCTGCGACACCATTCCGGATCCCAGATCGTCGACAGGTAACGCAGCCCCGAATCGCACAGGATCGTCACGATCGTGTGGCCCGGCCCCATGTGCCGTGCCAGCCGCACTGCACCCGCAACATTGATCCCCGATGACAGCCCCAAGTTCATGCCCTCTTCGGCGTTCAGCCGCCGGACCCACTGCAATCCTTCGGCGTCGGGAATCCGAAACTGGGTATCGACAGCCAGTCCGTCCAGGTTGGCGGTAATCCGGCTCTGCCCGATGCCCTCGCTGATCGATGACCCCTCGGACCGCAATTCGCCGTGTGCGAACCATTCATAAAGTGCCGCGCCTTCGGGATCGCTGAGCGCAATGCAGACGTCGGGCTTTTCGGCACGCAGGCCAAACGCCACGCCGGCGAGCGTGCCGCCGGTGCCGACCGCACAGGTAAATCCATCGACCCGGCCCTCCGTCTGCGCCCAGATTTCAGCAGCCGTCGTTTTGATATGCGCCATGCGGTTGGCGACATTGTCAAACTGATTGGCCCAGACTGCGCCCGGCGTTTCGTCGGCAATACGGCGCGATTGGTGGACATAGTGGCACGGGCTTGAATAGGGCGCCGCCGGAACCAGTACCAATTCCGCCCCCAATGCCCGCAGCGTGTCCTGTTTTTCCTTTGATTGCGTTTCGGGCATGACGATAATCGTCTTATAGCCCCGCGCCGCACCGACGACCGCCAGCCCGATGCCGGTATTCCCGGCGGTCCCCTCCACAATGGTGCCACCCGGGGCGAGCGTTCCGCGCGCCTCGGCATCTTCGATGATGAACAGAGCCGCGCGGTCCTTGACGCTGCCGCCGGGGTTCATGAATTCGGCTTTGCCCAAAATCGTGCAGCCGGTCTCAGCACTCGGGCCGCGCAAGGTGACAAGCGGCGTATTGCCGATCAGCGCGGCGATATCGGGGGCGGCAACCATGGCCCTGACCTAGCGTCGCACACGCCGGGCGACAAGGAAGCTCTGGTTTGCACAGGGGCAGCAGGGCTAAGGACGGGTGTGCGCTGCGTTCTTGCCCTTGCTCTGCTTCTCGTCGCCTGCGGTCGCAGCGGGCCGGAGGGCGTGACGGTGCGCGCCGTCGTCGTGCGCGATACGCCGGGCGGGCTGGAGGATGATCTGGCGACCGAAGCCGTGGGGGCGACACTGTTCACCCGCGACCCGCTGGGGGCAACGCGCCCCGGCGTTGCCTCCAGCTGGCGTTTCGTTGACGATGGCCGCTCACTGATCCTGCGGCTGAAGCCGATGAAATGGAGCGATCACAAGCCGCTGGTCGCCGCCGACGTCGTGCAAAGCTTCCGGCGGCTGGCCCCGCAACACCCCGACGGCCTGGTCATGGTCGCCGGGGCCGATGGTCCGGCGGCAAGGCTTGGCATCCTGGCGCCGACGACCCGCGTGGTGGAGCTGCGCTTGGCCTCCCCCGCGCCGGACGTACTGGATTGGCTGGCGCAGCCGGGCCTCGCGGTGACCCGGCCCGGCGCGACTTTGGGCAATTACCGTCTGCACCTGGATGGTCGCAACCGCATTCTGACACGGATCGCGGCGCAGGCCAGCGAGGCGGCCCAGCCGGCGCGCATCGAAATTACGGCAACCGACATGCCTGCATCCGCCATCGCGCAGTTCCAGCGCGGCGATGTCGATCTGGTCATCGGCGAGGGTCTGAACGGCTTGGCAGCAGCGCAGGAGGCCGGCGACCGCGCAACCCTGCATGTCGAGGCGGCGTGGGGCAGCTATGGCTGGCTCGCCAATACCAGATCGGGTCCGCTCGCCGATCTCCGCCTGCGGCGCGCGCTGGCGATGACTGTCGACCGCGACGGGATGCTGGCGCGCTTTGCCGCGCCGGGGATGGCCGCACTGACCGGTCTGACACCGGCGGCTGTCGATAACGGCATGCCTGCGGCACCCGACTGGCTGCCCCTCGATAAAGCGACCCGGGCGGTGCAGGCGCGGGCCTTGCTGACCGCAGCGGGGTTTTCGCCCAGCAATCCGCTGCGGCTGACGCTTCTGCTGCCGCCGGGTGAGGATCACCTTGACGTGGCCGACGCGGTCAAGGCCGATTGGGCGGCGCTGGGCGTCTTGGTGGCGGTGACCATCCTGCCGAACGACCGGCTGAACGCGGCGGTCACCCAGGGGGATTATGATCTGGCTTTGGCGCAGCACATCCTGCCGGTTGCCAACCGCGCCGCGTTGCTGGCGCCGTTTCGCTGTGCCGCGCGGATTTACTGCAACGCCGCAGCCGACGCCGCGCTGACCGAAGCGGCGATGCTGAGTGGTACCGCGCGGGATGCAGCGCTCGCCCGCGCCGAGGCCGCGATGGTCGCCGATATCCCTGAAATCCCCTTGTTCACACCGGTGCGCTGGACACTGACATCGCGTCAGCTGAGCGGCTGGACAGCAAATCCGGCTGGCAGCCATCCTTTGTCCCGGCTGAGCCTGGATACACGCCGATAGTCTGAAATTCGGGGGAAACGCCTGGCTCCGCGGGTAGGATTCGAACCTACGGCCAGACGATTAACAGTCGTCTGCTCTACCACTGAGCTACCGCGGAACAGCGAGAGGGGCGGCCAATAGCGGGCGACTGCGCGCCGCGCAAGTCAAACCGCAAATTGCTCCATGACGATACGGTCGTCGAGCGCATAACCTGGATCGAACAGCAGTTCGAGGCTGACCGAGCGGTCGGAGGTTACCCTGACGCCGGCAACGTCGCGGACTTCGCGCTGATCCGCGACTGCGCTGACCGGGCGTTTTGCAGCTTCCAATATCCGGAATTCGATCACCGAGGACTGCGGCAGCAGCGCGCCGCGCCAGCGCCGGGGGCGGAACGGGCTGATCGGCGTCAACGCCAGCAGGTCGGACTGCAGCGGCAGGATCGGGCCATTGGCGCTGAGGTTATAGGCGGTGGAGCCAGCAGGCGTCGCCACCAGCACGCCGTCGCAGGTCAGTTCCTCCAACCGCACCCGACCGTCGATGGCGATCTCGATCTTGGCGGTTTGCCGGGTTTCGCGGAGAAGCGAAACCTCGTTGATCGCGGGGGACACGACAGTCTCACCAGCCGTGGTCACCGCCTCCATCAGCAGCGGGTGGAGGACGAAGCCGCGCGCCGCTGCGACGCGCTCAGTCAGCCCGTCGGGGGAATAGCTGTTCATCATGAAGCCCACCGTCCCGAGGTTCATGCCGAACATCGGCTTCGGCGCGCGCGCCGACAGCGCCCGGTGCAAGACGTCGAGGAGAAATCCGTCGCCGCCCAGCGCGATCACGACATCGGCGTCGGCGACATGGACGAAATCATGGCGTTCGCGTAGCGCAGCACCGCCAACCTCCGCCTGTTCGGTCGGCGAGACCATCAGTGCCAGTTTTGGCTCAGCCACCGGTGACGCTCATATGGCGGCGCACAGCCGGGGCGGCGGCGCGCCGGTCGATGACGAAATCATGTGCCTTGGGCTTACGGCTTATCGCTTCGTCGATGGCCGCGTGGAGCGCATCGTCGCCGCCATGGGCGCGAACGACGGCGCGCAGATCGGCGACATCGTCCTGCCCCAGACACATATACAGCTGGCCGGTGGCGGTCAGGCGGACGCGGTTGCATGTCGCGCAGAAGTGATTGGTCAGCGGGGTGATGAAGCCCATGCGCTGACCCGTCTGTTCGATGTGGACATAGCGCGACGGGCCGCCGGTCGAATCGGGCAGATCGGTCAGGGTGAAGCGTTGCTCCAGATCGTGGCGGACGCGTGACAGCGGCAGATAATGATCGACACGGTCGACGCCGATTTCGCCGAGCGGCATGGTTTCGATGAGCGTCAGATCATGGCCGTGCGCGGCGGCAAAGGCCATCATCGGCTCGATCTCGCGGTCGTTGACGCCGGCCAAGGCGACCATATTGAGCTTGACGTGCAGCCCGGCGGTCTTGGCGGCGGCGATGCCCTCAAGCACTTGCGGCAGCCGCCCCCAGCGGGTGATCTCGGCGAACTTAGTGGCATCGAGCGTATCGAGGCTGACATTGATGCGGCGGACGCCGGCCGAAAACAGGTCCGGCGCAAACCGGCTGAGCTGCGAACCGTTGGTGGTCAACGTCAGCTCGTCCAGCGCGCCCGACCGCAAATGCCGGCCCAGCGCCCGGACCAGATCGACGATCCCCCGCCGAACCAGCGGTTCGCCACCCGTCAGTCGCAGCTTGCGCGTCCCGCGCGCCACAAACGCTGACGCAAGCCTGTCGATCTCCTCCAGGCTCAATACCTCCGCCTTGGGCAGGAAGGTCATCGCCTCAGGCATGCAATAGACACAGCGGAAGTCACAGCGGTCGGTTACCGACACGCGCAGATAGTCGATTGTCCGACCATAGGGATCGATCAACGGTCGTGCCCAGGCTGACGCTGGGCGATCGAGAAGGGCGGTGACCATGTCGCGCGCAACGTGGCGATGAAGGAGGCTTATGTCCAGTTTGGCGCACTGCCGGGACCGACGCCGGTCCGAAATCGCGGTAAAGCGAGCCGGATGCCGTTGATCATCCCTTGTCAATTGCCGGGCCTTCCCGCAAAAGTCTTTCGTGAATAGTGGCAAATTAGTTAACGGCTCGGGCGAAGCGGTTCTCGTCATTTCCCCGCGTTACGCGGACGCAATGATCGAGGGTGTTGCGCTCGCTGGCCTGGTGCCACGCATCGAGCGGCGGCCGGAGCGTGCGGCACCGCGTTTCCTCGCTGAACCGTCGCGGCTTGTCATCGTCGATGCGCGTGGCGCGCTGGCACAGGGGCTGGTTGCGGCCCGTGCCATCGGTGAGGTTGTCGAGGCGCGGCGCGGCGCGATGCTGGTGCTGTTATCCGCGCGCGATGCCCCGGCGGCGCGCGCCGCCTTTGACGCAGGGGCGACGAACATTCTGGTCAGCCCCTTTGGCTCCCAGGGACTGGCAGATGCGCTGCAACTGGCGGTGCGCCACACCGCGCGGCTGGCCGATGCCGCTGCGGGCAAGTTGATAGTGCTGGACGATGGGCCTGCCCATGACGAGCTTACCGGGCTTGCTACCGGTGATCAGCTGCAGCGCTGGGCCGAGTTGCTGTTGGGCGTACCCGGGCGACCCCAGCCGGTTTTTGTCCTTGCCGTCGGTGCGGCGCGCTTTGCCCAGATCAATGCCGCCTATGGCAGAAGCGTCGCTGACCGAGTGCTGCGTGTAGTCGCGGCGCGACTGACAGCGATTGTTAACGGGCGGCAGGCGGGCCAGTCGCCGGGGGAAGCGCGCCTGCTCGCCAGGCTGGCGGCGGCAGAGTTTGCGGTTGGCATCGCAGGGCCGGTGACACTGACCGATGCCAACCGGTTGGCGGCAGCGCTCGCCGAGGCATTCGCGAGACCTTTTGAAATCGACGAGCACGTCATCCACCTGACGGCGCGCATCGGTATTGCCGCAGCGGATGGCGACAGCGAGGCTGCGGCGCTTCTGCGTCGGGCCAGCGCGGCGCTGGCATCGGCGCGGGCGGGCGAATCGGGCACGGTCGAGGTATTCCGGCGTGCTCCGGCGGGTGACCCGCTGACCCGCATGGCCGATCTGGAGGCCGATCTCCACCGCGCCATCGGCGACGGCGGCATTGCGCTGCGTTTCCAGCCCCAGCTCGATCTTGCGACGGGGCGGATTACCGGGGTCGAGGCGCTGGCGCGCTGGGCGCATCCGGTGCTGGGGCTACTGCCCGCCGAGACCCTGCTCGAAACCGCCCAGTCGGCCGAGCTTGCCGTCCAGCTCGGCCGTCAGATCCGCGCGCAGGCACTGGCGGCGGCGGCGGCGTGGACCGGCGGGCTGGCGGCGTTGCATCTGTCGCTCAACGTTACCGCCGATGACCTTGCCGATCCGGCGTTCACCTGGACGCTCGACACGGCACTGGCGGAAACCGGCTTGGACCGTAAGCGGTTGACGCTTGAAGTCACGGAGGGCGCTCTGATCGACGACATCCCCGGCGTGATGATGCTGCTCGATACGCTGCGCGCCACCGGCATCAGCATTTCACTGGACGATTTCGGCACAGGCTATTCATCGCTTGCCTGGCTGGCGCGCCTGCCGATCGACGCGGTCAAGCTCGACAAGGCCTTTACCGAGGGGCTGCTGGCGTCAGACCGGCAGCGTAGCGTCGTCGAGGCGGTCGTTGCCTTGTCAAAGCGGCTAGGCATCCAGGTCGTCGCGGAAGGTGTTGAAACCGAAGACCAGCTGGCAGCGGTGCGGGCATCGGGCTGCGACAGCGTCCAGGGCTTCAAGGTCGCCGCCGCGCTCGACGAGAACGAGCTGAGCGATTTTTGCCGCGATTGGATCGTTTAGGCGGTCCCTTGTTATGCCTAGCCGCGCTCGGCATAGGCGGCGAGCGGCAGCGGCGTCCCATCCTGCCGTAACAGCGCCTGGCGGCGGAAAAACCGCAACAACCCCGACGCGCCCATCCTCGACGCGCCAAGACCGCTTAGCCCGAAGCTCGACTTCTCGGCGTCCCCGATGATTGAGGTCAGCGCGCCGTCGTTGATGCTCACCGCCCCCGCTTGTAGCCGGATGGCGACCGCTTCGGCTTCGGCGGCGCTGCCCGCCAACACCGCCGCCGACAGTCCAAAGTCGCCGCCATTGGCCAGCGCCACCGCCTCAGCGACCGTCTCGAAGACGGTCACCGGGATGACCGGGCCAAAGGTTTCGTCGCGCATCAGCGCCATGTTGGGTGTTACGCCGGTAACGACGGTTGGACGCAGCCAGCGCCCGCCGCCATGGGTTTCGATGGTCCCGCCGGTCAGAATGGTCGCGCCGCGCTCCACCGCGTCAGCCAATTGCGCGGCGATGATGTCGGCTTGCGGAGCAAAGATGAACGGCCCGATGTCGCCGCTTCCGATGTTGGGCCAGTTCAGCGTCACAGCCTCGGCCAGCCGCACCAGTTCGGCGACAAACGGCTCGGCAATGGCGCGCGCGACATAGACCCGCTCGATCGACTGGCAGGCCTGACCAGTCGCGACGACCGATGCCCGCAAAGCCACCGCCGCCGCCTTGACCGGATCGGTCGACGCCAAGACGATCATCGGGTCCTTGCCACCCAGTTCAAGGCTGGCCGGGATCATCGCCGCTGCCGCCGCCGCGCCGACCTTGCGTCCGGTCGCCACCGAGCCGGTAAAGGCGATGACGTCAACGCTATCGATCAGCGCCGCGCCGGTCGCACCGTCGCCCTCAATCAGCGCAAAGACGCTGGCCAGCGCCGGCACGCTCGACACCGCCGCCATCAGCGGGCGGATGAAGCGCGGCGTCACTTCGCTTGGCTTGACGATGACCGCACAGCCCGCCGCCAGCGCCGGAATCGCGTCGATCATCGCCAGCGTCAGCGGAAAATTCCACGGGCTGATCGCGCCGACCAGCGGATAGGCATGCAGCCGCGTCGATGCGCTAACGCCGGGCAGCGCCGTCGCGATACGGCGCGATTCAACGCCTTCGACCAGCGCCGAGGCCTCGCGCGCCCAGCGCGCGATCATGCCCTTGATGCCATCGAGCTCGATGCGGGCGATGGTGCGGCGACCGGTATCGGCCTCCAGCGCTGCAAGGATCGGCGCGGCATGATCGGTCAGCGCCGTCGCAAAGGCCTGCAGCGTTTCCAGCCGCGCCGCGAGCCCCAGCGCCACCCACGCCGGTTGCGCGGCCCGCAGCCGCGTCGCCAGCGCCGTGACCGCCCCCGTGTCGAGCGGCTCGATATGATAATCGGCCTCGCCCGTGCGCGGGTTGCGGACGGGGAGTGTGTGGAACAGCGCGGGATCGGCCATGCCGCAGCTATACGCCGAGACAGACGTATTTGATCTCCAGATAATCGTCGATGCCGTAGTGGCTGCCTTCGCGGCCCAGGCCCGATTGCTTGACCCCGCCAAACGGCGCGACCTCGGTGGAGATCAGCCCGGTGTTGACCCCGACGATACCGTATTCCAGCGCCTCTGCGACCCGCCACACGCGCGACAGATCGCGAGCGTAGAAATACGCCGCCAGCCCGAATTCGGTATCATTGGCCTGGGCGATGACTTCGGCTTCGTCGCTGAAGCGGAACACTGGGGCGACCGGGCCAAAGGTTTCCTCGCGCGCAGCCAGCATCGTGCCGTTGGCGCCCAGCACCACAGTTGGTTCAAAAAACCGTGGTCCGCGTGCGGTATCGGCATGACCGCCGAGCGCCAGATGCCCGCCCTTGGCGAGTGCGTCGGCCACATGCTCGGCGGCCTTGGCGACGGCAGCCTCATCGATCAGCGGCCCCAGCTGCGTCCCCGCATCGGCACCATTGCCGACCTTCAGCGCGGCCACTGCAGCGACGAACTTGGTCGTAAACGCGTCATAGATGCCGTCCTGGACATAGATGCGGTTGGCGCAGACGCAGGTTTGGCCGGCGTTCCTATATTTGCAGACGATCGCCCCGGCGACTGCCGCGTCGACATCGGCGTCGTCGAAAACGATGAATGGCGCGTTGCCGCCCAGCTCCATACTGACCTTCTGCACCTGCTCGGCCGACTGGCGGATGAGGATCTTGCCGACATTGGTCGAGCCGGTGAAGCTGAGCTTGCGGACGGCTGGATGACTGGCGAACAGCTTGCCAGCGCCGGCCGAATCGCGGGTCGTCACCACCGACAGCACGCCCGCAGGCACCCCGGCTTCCTCCGCCAGCACCGCCAGCGCCAGCGCCGATAGCGGGGTCTGATACGCCGGCTTGATGACCATCGGGCAACCCGCCGCCAGTGCCGGCCCCGCCTTGCGGGTGATCATCGCCAGCGGGAAATTCCACGGCGTAATCGCCGCCGTCACCCCGATCGGCTGTTTCAGGACCATGATCCGACGGTCGGCCGATGGGCCGGGAATGATGTCGCCATAGGCCCGGCGGCCTTCTTCAGCGAACCATTCGAGGAAGCTGGCGGCGTACATCACCTCACCGCGCGCTTCGGTCAGCGGCTTGCCCTGCTCGGCGGTCATGATCGCCGCCAGATCATCGGCGTGGATCGCCATCAATTCGGCCCAGCGGCGCAGGATCAGCCCGCGGTCGCGCGCCGGCATCGCCGCCCACGCTGGGAACGCCGCCTGCGCCGCGTCGAGCGCCTTGCCGATGTCGGCTAGCCCCAGATTTGGCACCGACGCGACGATGCTGAGGTCGGCCGGATTATCGACCGGAAACTCGCTCGCCCCGCCCTGCCACTCGCCGCCGACAAAGGCCTTGGTCCGCAACAGATCGGGGCGTTGCAGGGTCAACGGCATGGTGGCGCGTCCTTTTGTGGCCGACCAAACGCCAGCCGACACAGCTGTTAGCGACAAAGCGCGCCACGGGCCAACAGGGCGGTCGTGCAATATCGACCGGTAACCGACCAGCGGCGGTGGTTGGTCGCGAGTGGCGCGGATGCTCTGCCCACGATAACAAGGCGACGATGACCAGCGCCGCCCCCCTGCCCCAGCAACTGACCCTGCGCCGGCCCGATGACTGGCATGTCCATTTGCGCGATGGCCTGATGCTGAAGGCGGTCGCACCCTACACGGCGCGTCAGTTCGCGCGGGCGATCGTCATGCCCAACTTGTCCCCGCCCGTCACCGCCATCGCTGCGGCCAGGGCGTATCAACAGCGCATCCGCGACGCGGTCGATCCGGCGCTGGGGTTTCAGCCGCTGATGACTTGCTATCTGACCGACGGCTCCAGCCCCGATGATATCGCCGAGGGGTTTGAGGCCAAGGTCTTTGCCGCCTGCAAATTATATCCGGCCAATGCGACGACCAATTCGGCGCACGGGGTCACCGATGTGCGTCATATCTATCCAGTGCTTGAGCGGATGCAGCGGATCGGGATGCCACTGCTCGTCCACGGCGAGGTCACCGATCCCGGGGTCGATATTTTTGACCGGGAGGCGGTGTTCATCGACCGCGTGCTTACCCAGATCGTCCGCGACCTTCCCGGCTTGAAGACGGTGTTCGAACATATCACTACCGCCGAGGCCGCCGCGTTTGTGGCCGAAAGCGGCCCCAACATTGCCGCGACGATTACGCCGCATCACCTACGCATCAACCGCAATGCGATGTTCGATGGCGGTATCCGGCCGCATGTCTATTGCCTGCCGGTCGCAAAGCGCGAGGTCCATCGCCTCGCTTTGCGGCAGGCAGCGACATCGGGATCGGCGAAGTTCTTTCTGGGCAGCGATTCCGCCCCGCATAGCCGACCGAGCAAAGAAGCCGCGTGCGGCTGCGCCGGCGTCTTCAACGCGCCCTTCGCCATCGAAAGCTATGCGACGAGTTTCGAGGAGGATGGCGCGCTGGATCGGCTGGAGGGCTTCGCGTCCGAACATGGCCCGCGTTTCTATGGCCTGCCGCTCAACGCCGAGCGGATCAGGCTCGAACGGACGGCCGAGCCTGTCCCTGCGGAGTGCCCGGCCCCTGGCGGCAATCTGGTGCCGTTTCACGCGGGGCAGACGCTGCCGTGGCGGTTTGCGGGCATCGTTGAGAGCGGCGCTTAGCGCGGCAATTCGGCCTTGCGGAAATTCGACCAGACATCGTCGTAGTCGAGCTGGCACAACGGCGTTTCGGTCGCGAACGGCGTCGGCCGGATAACGTGGCGGCTTTCAAACATGAAGGCCATGGTGTCCGTAATCCGGTGCGGCACCAGGCTGGCGGCGATCGCCTTGTCATAGCTCGGCTGATCGGGACCGTGGCCGCTCATCTGGTTGTGCAGCGATGCGCCGCCGGGGGCAAAGCCGCCCGCCTTGGCATCATATTCGCCGTGGATCAGCCCCATGAATTCGCTCATCACGTTGCGGTGGAACCACGGCGGCCGGAAGCTGTCCTCCGCCACCATCCAGCGCGGCGGAAAGATCACGAAGTCGATGTTGGCGGTGCCGACGACCTCCGACGGCGATGTCAGCACGGTGAAGATCGACGGGTCTGGGTGGTCGAAGCTGACCGTGTTGATGGTGTTGAAGCGCGTCAGGTCATAACGGCACGGGGCCAGATTTCCGTGCCATGCGACGACATCGAACGGCGAATGATCCAGCGACGTCGCCCATAACGCGCCCTGGAATTTCTGGACCAGCTCAAACGGTGCGTTGCGATCCTCGAACCACGCCACCGGCGTTTCGAAGTCGCGGGCGTTGGCCAGGCCATTGGCGCCGATCGGACCAAGATCGGGCAGGCGAAACGGCGCGCCGAAATTTTCGCAGACATAGCCGCGCGCACTGCCGCCGGGCAGCGCTACGCTGAACCGGACACCGCGCGGGATCAGGGCGATCTGCAACGGGGCGACATCGAGGACGCCGAATTCGGTGGTGATCCGCAAGTCCCCCTGCTGCGGGACAATCAGCATCTCACCATCGGCGTTGAAGAGCGCCCGGTCGGTCATCGAACGCGTCGCTGCATAAAGGTGGACCGCCATACCGGTCCCCGTGGCGACGTCGCCGTTGCCGCCATAGGTCACCAGCCCATCGACGAAATCGACGGCGGTATCGGGTAGCGGCAGCGGGTCCCAGCGCAGGCGGTTGGGGGTCGGCGACGTGGTGAACGGCGGCGACCGCAGCTGGGCCGCCCCGGCATAGGGGCGATAGGCGGGATGGTTGGCGGCAGGGCGAATCCGGTACAGCCAGCTCCGCCGGTTCTCAGCACGCGGCGCGGTGAACGCCGTTCCCGAAAGTTGTTCGGCGTAAAGCCCGAAGGGCACATGCTGCGGACTGTTGCGGCCAATCGGCAAGGCGCCGGGCACAGCTTCGGTGGCAAAGATGTTGCCGAAACCGGTCATCCAGCCACGGTCAGGCATCGACGGTGACGACCCCGCGCCGGATCTGGTCGAGCTCGATCGATTCGTACAGCGCCTGAAAATTGCCGTTGCCGAAGCCTTCATTGCCCTTGCGCTGAATGATTTCGAAAAAGATCGGGCCGAACAGGTTTTCGGTAAAAATCTGTAGCAACAGCCCTTCGCCGAACATGTCGCCATCGATCAGGATGCGGTTGCGGCGCAACCGGTCGACATCCTCGGTGTGCCCGGGCACGCGCTTGTCGACGAGTTCGTAATAGGTCTCGATGGTGTCCTGCAGCCGCACACCCCGCGCCCGCAGCTTCTCGACAGTCGCATAAATATCGTTGGTCGCCAGCGCGAGGTGCTGGATGCCTTCGCCATTATAGTCGCGGATGAACTCCTCGATTTGGCTATGCTCGTCCTGGCTTTCGTTGAGTGGGATGCGGATGGCGCGATCGGGTGCGATCATCGCCTGGCTGAACAGCCCGGTCGCCTGGCCCTTGATATCGAAGAACTTCTGCTCCTCGAAACCGAAAATCCGGGCGTAAAATGCCGACCAGGTGCGCATCTCGCCGCGCCTGACATTATGGGTGAGATGATCGAGGAGATCGAGCCCGACGCTGTTGGCAGCCTCGGCCTCGGCGGCACCGGGAACGGGTGTCCAGTTGTCATACAGGTTGCCCTTGGCGCCGTGGCGATCGACCAGATACAGCAACGACCCGCCAATGCCTTCCAGTGCAAAGCTGCCCTCGCCCAGCGCCCCGCTAGCGGCGTCGGCGGGGATGGCACCGCGCGCGATGGCGGCGCGATAGGCAGCAGCGGCGTCATCGACCCGGAACGCCATGCCACTTGCCGACGCCCCGTGCGCGGCACGGAAGGCTGCAGCATGGCCGCTCGGCTCGCGATTGAGCAACAGGTTGATCCGGCCCTGCTTGTAGCGGGTGACGGACTTGGTCGGGTGATTTGACGCGGCGACAAAGCCCAGCTGTTCGAACTGCGCCGCCATCGCATCCGGATCGGGCGAGGTGAATTCACAGAATTCGAAGCCGTCGAGCCCCATCGGATTGACGTCGATCTGCTCCACACCGCGCTCCTGGTATCAATTGATACCAATTTGCCCGCTTTCCAAACCGGTGTCAAACGATACTATCTGCCGATGCGTGATTCGCTGCTAAAGCTCGACGAGTTCATCCCCTACCGGCTGTCGATTGCCAGCAACCTGGTCAGCGACATGATCGCCAACGCCTATCGCGCGCTGTTCGACCTGACGATCCCGGAATGGCGGATCATTGCGGTGGTTGCCGAACATGATGGCATCACCCAACAGATGATCGGCACGCGCACACGGATGGACAAGGTGATGGTCAGCCGCGCGGCGATCGGACTGACGGCGCGCGGCCTGCTTGGCCGCATCCCCAATGACGCCGACGGACGCTCACACCGGCTGCAGCTGACGCCTGACGGTCGCGCGTTGTACGAACAGGTCGCCCCCAAGGCACTGGAGCTTGAGCGCCGGTTGTTCGCCTCGTTCGACGCGGCTGAACTGGCGACACTGATCGCGATGTTGCGGCGGGTGGAGGCGGTGGTTCTCAGCGATGAGACGCGGTCAACCTGAATGGTGCGCCCGGGTCAGGCCTTGCCGACGCGCGCCGGGAAAAGCAGGTTGATGCCGAGCACACGGTGCACAACGACCATTGCGGTAAGATTGCGGAACGCAATCGCCGCGGCCGTCGCTCCGGCCGCACCGACCGCGCCATATAGCGGCACCAGCAAAGCCACAAACACAACGCAGGGCACGACACCCGCCAGCGCATAAACCAACACCCAGCGCTGATTGCCCGTCATCACCAGAATCGTCCCCAACGGGCCGCCGATCAGCCGGAACAGCTGGCCGACTGCCAGAATCCGCAGCGCGGTCGCGCCTCCCACAAACTGCGGCCCGAACAACCGCAGCAGGGCTTCCGGAAACAGCAGAAACGCGGCGAACAGCGGTGCGGCGAGCAAGGTTACCAGCCCAATCGAATTGCGCGCGGTCCGCGCGATGGCGGCGCGGTCATCGACCCGCGCGGCGGCGGCGATGCGTGGGCCCAGGATGGTATCCATCGCTACCTGCATCAGCCCGGCAATCGCGACGAACTGCCAGGCAACGCGGTACTGCCCAACGACCGCTGCCGGCCAGCTGCTGCCCAGCGATACCGTTGTGTACCATTCGGTAAACATGTTCGACAGGTTGGAGAGCACGATCGGCAGCCCGGCCGCCGCCAGCGGCAGCACCGCCGGAATTACCGCCTTTGGCCAGCCGGCGATGGTGCGGCGATAGATCAGCCAGCCCGCCGCCGCGCTGATCGAATAACCGGCGAGGTACAGCCACCCCGGTACCAGCAGGCTGCCGCTATAATGCAGGGCGATCGCCACCCCCAAACCAAGCGCTGCGACCGTGGTGCCAAGCGGGCCATCGATGGCCTGAGAGGCGAGGATATTGCCGGTGCCCCGCAGCGCCGCCGAGGCAATGCGCTGCAGCGCAAAGGGCACCAGCGTCCACAGCATCACGCCAAGCAGGCCGGGCATGTCGGGTTGGTGCAACAATCGGACTGCAAGCGGCTCGCGCGCCAGCCACAGCAGCAGCGCCAGCGACGGGCCAACCACGCCGACAATACGCAGCGCCGCCACGACGACGCCCCGCGCCTGATCACGCTTACCCTCGCGCAGGTCACCGGCGACGACCCGCACGACCGTGTAATCAAGCCCCGTCAGCACGACGTAGGACAGAATAGTGATAGTGGTGACGGCGATGCCGAAATGGCCGCTGCCCGCCGCCCCGAAAGCGCGGGCTATCAGCCAGCTCAGCGCGAAACTCGCCGCCGCATTCCAGATCTTGAGCCCGAACACCAGCACCGTCTGGCCACCCAGCCGGTCCCTGCCGAACGCTGCAATCAGACGTTGGGGGGACGGTGCCATCGCCGGTCTATGCGGGAGATGATTTGGCGGTTCAACCGCTTGCCGCAGTGCCGCGACGGAACAACAGTCCGGCGCCGACGACGGCCCCGGCCAGGGTAAAGGCGAGCCAATGGTTTGATTCCTGGCTCAACACCAGCTTGACGACCGTGAAATTGAGCAGCGCAAGGCCGATAGGCCCGGCAATCTCGCTTTCGCTGCCACGCGGACTGCGTAAATAGGTCAGACACCCAATGGTCGCGACGGTCGCAAAGAAAACCAGGAAGCTCACCGCCCCGATGACACCGTAATCCATCAGCAAGGTCAGATAGTAGCTATCGACCGTCAGGTCGCCGCCTGGGCTGTAGAAGCCCAATGCCGCCGCCCCCGCCCCTGCGCCATGGCCAATGGGATTCATCGGCAGTTTGCGCAGCCCCATCGCCCACTGCACCCACCGCGCATCATCGCTGTTCTGGTGCTGGCCGCCGCCGAGCACCGCAACGGCCAGGCTGTGGCTGGCAAGCAATGCGCCGCCGACTGAAATCGCCCCGAACGGATAGGCCAGCGCCAGCGCGGGACCGACCATCGAACTTTTGTTGGTCCGCCAGCGCTTGATCGCGAACAGCAACGGGTAGGCGAGCAGCGTCGTGACAAACCCGATCATGCCGAGGCGCGAATCGGTTGCCCAGACAGTGACCAATATGCAGCCGATAAGCGCCAGCGCCAGACCCTTGGTCAAAAGTCCCCGGCGTTCGAGCAGGTAGTACCAGGCGAAGGGGACGATCAACGCGCAATATTCGGCACACTCGAGTGACGTCGTAAACACCGATCGCGTGCGATATTTGTCTGTGCCCGGGCGCATGTTTTCAGAGTTGGTGATATGCTCGAGAAGGTCCGCCTCGATGTTGAAATAGTGGACGTAGTTGATCCATAAGATGTGTTTGACCCGGAATTCAAGCAGGCCGATCACGCACAGCACCGCACTCAGACAGATCAGCCACGGCAAGGCAGCGCGCAGCCGTCCGGGCTTCGAGAAATAATGCCCCGAAACCAGGAACATCGCGCTCCAGTAGATCAGATTATTGACGAAACGCGATACCACCGGCATCTGGCCCGACAATGGGGTCGTAATGAATTGCGCCGCCAAAAAAGTCAGGAAAGCGTATTTTATTACCTTGTTGTAATTCAACACCGTGCCGACGTCGGCGCGCATTCTTGAACTCGTCGCCAGCGAATAGACAAGCAGCATCGCAAAGATCAGATAAGCGGCGCGGGTAATGGTAATCCAGGGCAGGCCCGGCAAATCGAACGCCAGATAGCGCGGCCAGACTGTCGAAAGGATCATCGCGGCGACCAGCGCCTGAGCCACTCGCCGCTCCGGATAGGCTTCAGCGTCGGGCGCGAGCCATAAAAGCAACGGTACCATCACCACAATCGGCAATGCCGGCAGGACCATCATTTGCGGTGGCAAAACCCCCACACCAAGGCCCGCCCAGATCGCCAGCAGAAATGTCGCGGCGATGAGCAGCAATGAACGCAGCCGCTCGCTGCCGGGCGCACGGATGGGGTTATAGCCCGGCAAAACAAACTGCTGGCGCATCGCCGCAATCATCTCCTTCAGGCATCCGGCCTTCTGGATGCGCCCGGGCGGATAACAGGACGCAGCCGTGCTGCCTATAGCTTGCTCGCTCCAGGTCCCTGCGCGGCGACCGAGCTTCGGGGGTTAGCGTCGGGTAGGCTTAACGGTTGTTTGGCCATTACGCCGGCATTTACCGCGTTCTCCCGTAAAGCACCCGCTGTCCGGGGCCGATGATGAGGCATCGTCCAGGCGCACCAGCCGAGACGAACATAGTGTGTTGCGGAGTATTTTCATGGCTTCAAAAATCATCGCAGTCTCATCGGCATTCCAGTTGGTGGCCGCAGCCAAGATGGCTGGCGCAGGCGATACGATCTTACTTGCCTCCGGAGATTACGGGGCAGTCAGTCTCGCCAATCTCCACCCCGGCGGGATGGTAACGATCCGGTCAGCCGACGTCGCTCATGAAGCCAATTTCTATTCCGTTGGCATCAATGTCTCGAACAACCTGACGCTGCGCGATGTCACGGTCAGCCATCCGCTCAATCCCGGCGATTCACTGTCCGTTGCGGCCGTCACGATCAACCGATCGAGCAACGTCACCATTGCCAATGTCCAGATCAGCGGCTCGCTTGACGGCAGCAGCTTCAACGACGGCAACGGCATCGTCGCGACCAGCAGCGACCATCTAACCATTGTGGGGTCAAGCTTCCGCCAGCTTCACACCGGCATCATTGCGGCGCGCGTCACCGACCTTGTCATCGCACAGAACACAGTCACAGAGGCCCGTGAGGGGTTCAATGTTTCCGACATCCATCAGGCGTTGTTCGACCGCAACTATGCCACCAACATGCAGCCCAACTATGCTGCCGGCGATCATCCCGATGCGTTTCAGGTTTCAACCGGGGGTGGCGCGGCGCCAAGCTCTGATCTGACGTTCACCAACAACGTCATGATCGAAGGCACGTCGGGCCCCGTCGGCGGCATCTTCATCAAGAGTGAAAGCGGCGTGCTGCATTCGCATATCAACATCGCCAACAACTATTACGTTGGCACCTACCGCGACGCGATTGCGGTCAGCAAAGCCAGCGATGTGCGGATCACCGGGAACACAGTGCTCGACAGCAGCAAGGCCGGCAATTCTGCGGCGATCATCGTCGGCGATCTGCATAGCGCAGTCATCTCGGGCGATATCGCGCCGCTGTTCATGACCCGCACCGATTCGGTCAGCAGCGGCGTCGTCTGGCAGAATAACATCGACGTATGGGACGCCAAGACCAAGGTCGGCATTCAGGCCGCCCTGCTGGTCGCGAGTCCGCAAAGCGGAAACATCGACTTTTCAGGTCTGGGCGCATTGGCCGGGGGTGCTGCCGAGCGCGCCGGTGCCGGGTATCACCCAGTGGTAGGGATTGGGGCCGGCGGCATGAGCGGTGGCAGTCTGGGTGCCTATCTCGGCCTGCACGACCATCTTGCGGTGCAGATCGGCTAGCAGCGTTAGCGGTGCCCGCGCCCGGAATCGAACCGGGATATCCATAGGATGAGGGATTTTAAGTCCCTTGCGTCTACCAATTCCGCCACGCGGGCACGGCGGCTATCAAGCGACGTTGAGGCGCTCGCGCAAGTCCTTGCCGGGCTTGAAATAGGGAACGCGCTTGGCGTCGACTTGAACCGCCGTGCCGGTGCGTGGATTGCGACCGGTGCGAGCATCGCGCGCGCGGGTCGAAAAAGCCCCGAAGCCACGAAGTTCGACGCGGCGACCTTCGGCGAGTGCCACCACGATCGTTTCAAACACCACGCCGACGATCCGTTCAAGATCGCGCGCGGTCAGGTGCGGATTGCCCGCCGCGACCGAGGCCACCAATTCCGACCTGATCATTCACGTCACCCCGCCCGGAGCGACACCGGGCTACGGCATCCTGACCTTCCGGGACGCCAAGACTGTAAATACACAACAATTCCGGTCAACCCCTGCAGGGCAGGTTCATAACCATTTACGTCGTTTTAGGGGCGAAACGGCCGTCCGGTACGCCGGACGGCCGTTCAAAGGCTCAGCTCTTGCCGTCTTCCTTGGCCTTGTTGAGCGCCGCACCCAGGATGTCGCCCAGCGACGCGCCCGAGTCGGACGAGCCATATTGCGCCACGGCCTGCTTGTCGGAGGCGATCTGTTCGGCCTTGATCGACAGCGTCGGGCGCTTATCGCGCTCGAAACCGATGACCATGGCGTCGACCTTCTGGCCCTTCTGGAAGCGTTCGGCGCGCTGTTCGTCGCGGTCGCGGCTGAGGTCGCCGCGCTTGATGAACGACGTCGGGCCGTCTTCGCCGACCTGGACCTCGATGCCGCCGTCGCGCGCCTCGATGACCGTCACAGTGACGACCTCGTTCTTGCGCAGGCCGCTGCCCGCTGCTCCGCCGGCGGCAGCAGTCGCCTTGGGCGCCGCGCTCTCGTCGAGCTGCTTGATGCCGAGCGAGATACGCTCCTTTTCGACATCGACTTCGAGGACAACCGCCTTGACGCGCTCGCCCTTGTGGTGCCGCGCCAGCGCCTGTTCGCCGGAAAGGCCCCAGGCGATATCTGACATGTGAACCATGCCGTCGACTTCGCCGTCGAGACCGATGAACAGGCCGAATTCGGTGGTGTTCTTGACTTCGCCTTCGAGGATGGTGCCGACCGGATGTTCCTCGGCAAACACTTCCCACGGATTGCGCTGGGCCTGTTTGAGGCCGAGCGAAATGCGGCGCTTTTCCTCGTCGACTTCGAGCACCAGCACTTCGACTTCCTGCGACGTGCTGACGATCTTGCCGGGGTGGACGTTCTTCTTGACCCACGACATTTCGCTGACATGGACCAGGCCTTCGATGCCCGGCTCCAGTTCGACGAACGCGCCATATTCGGTGATGTTGGTGACGCGGCCCTTATGGCGCGTGTCGACGGCGTATTTGGCAGCGGCGGTCGTCCAGGGATCGGCCTCAAGCTGCTTCATGCCAAGACTGATGCGCTGGGTTTCGCGGTTGATGCGGACGATCTGCACGCGCAGGACGTCGCCGATGTTGAGCACTTCAGACGGATGGTTGACGCGCTTGTAGCTCATGTCGGTGACATGGAGCAGGCCGTCGATGCCACCGAGGTCGACGAACGCACCGTACTCGGTGATGTTCTTGACCGTACCGTCGACGATCTGGCCCTCGGCGAGCGACGAGATCAGGCCGGTACGCTGTTCAGCACGGCTTTCCTCGAGGATCGAGCGACGCGACACGACGATGTTGCCGCGCTTGCGGTCCATCTTCAGGATCACGAACGGCTGCGGCAGGTTCATCAGCGGGGTCACGTCGCGGACAGGGCGGATGTCCACCTGCGAGCCCGGCAGGAAGGCAACGGCACCGTTCAGGTCGACGGTGAAGCCGCCCTTGACGCGACCGAAGATGACACCCTCGACGCGCTCATTGGCGGCGAACTGGGTTTCCAGCGCATCCCAGCTGGCTTCGCGGCGGGCACGGTCGCGCGACAGCATCGCTTCGCCCTGGGCATTCTCGACGCGGTCGACATAGACTTCGACTTCATCGCCGACGTTCAATTCAACCTTGCCATCGGGGCCGGCGAATTCGCGGACGGGCACACGGCCTTCGGACTTCAAGCCGACGTCGATGACGGCGAGGTCGTTTTCCAGTGCGGTGATGCGTCCCTTGACGACGCGGCCTTCAAAACTCTGGTTCTTGCCGAGGCTGGATTCGAGCATCGCTGCGAAGTCATCGCGCGTCGGGGAAGCGGCGGTTGCCATATGTAGATCGATACCTTTTACGCAGGTCGGCACGGGAACGCCCCGTGAAACCCTATCGGCGGAGCACCATTGCCCGCCGTTCCTCGTCGTCGCGGCGGCGGGAGTGCCGACGCTCTGGTCGTGACCGGCGAAGGGCGAAGCGCTGGGCCGCTGGGACCCGGGGCATCAAACCTGTGGCTGGCCGTCGCGGGCGATTGCAGATTCGACTAGGCGAATCGCTTGGGCGACGGCGGCGTCTATAGTCATATGCGTCGTATCGAGCAAGGCGGCGTCGGCGGCGCGCACCAGCGGAGCGGCGGCGCGGTTCGAATCGCGGGCGTCGCGGGCCTCGATGTCGGCGAGGACGGCGGCGAAATCACGGTGGTCGCCGCTGCCCGACAGTTCGGCGTGGCGGCGGCGGGCGCGTTCGGCGGCGCTGGCGGTGACGAACAGCTTGGCCGTCGCGTCCGGGGCAATCACCGTGCCGATGTCGCGGCCGTCGAGCACCGCGCCGCCGGGTTGGGCCGCAAACGCCCGCTGTCGATCGAGCAGCGCCGCCCGCACCGCCGGATGTGCCGATACAATAGACGCCGCCTGCGCGTTATCGCTGCTCATCAAGTCAAGCGCATCGAGCAGCGCCGCATCGAGCGCCAGCGCCGCCGCCTCAGCCGCCGCCGCATCTGCGGGATCACCGCCACCCAGCCGCACCGCCAGGCCAACGGCGCGGTACAGCTTGCCGGTATCCAGATGGGGCAGCCCATAGCGCCGTGCCAGAGCACGCGCGATGGTGCCCTTGCCCGACGCGGCGGGGCCGTCGACGGCGATGATGAACCGTTTTGGGGGGCGCGCGTTCGTCACGCAGGTGGCATAGTCGGCCACACAGACCTTTCACAACCCGGAGCATTATCGTGATCCTGCAATCCACCCCCGTCCTGTTCGTCGACTCGATCGAAGCGTCGGAGGAGTTCTTCTCGCATCTCGGCCTCGACCGGACTGTCTCGGTCCCCGAAACCGGCACGCCGCACTTCGTCATCCTGTCGGCGGGCGGCGTTGGCGGCAATGACGGCATCGGGGTGATGCTGGAAACCCGCAAAGCCGGTGCTGACGATGCGCCGCACCTGAGCGAGGCCGCACTCGCCGCCCCGCAGCATCTGTTCATGTCGGTCGCCGATCTGGACGCAGCTGAGCGCGCGTTGACCGGTTACGACGTGGTCATGCCACGCCGCGACACATTCTATGGCGCGACCGAGATCGGCTGGCGCGAGCCGGGTGGGCATTATGTGACCCTGGCGCAGTTCGCCGCGAATTCCCCCGACGAGGCATAAAGCGACCGTATCGGCAGGAAACTGAACCGGAATGGCTTGCCCCGGCCAAACCGCCGCCGTAACGTCCCGTCATGGCGCTGGGGGCATCGCACGGAAATCGGCTGGTTTTTGTCGCGGGGACGCGACCGGAAGCCGTCAAGATCGCGCCGGTCATCCTCGCCTTGCGCGCCCGCGGTGAACAGCCGGTGTTGGTTTCGACCGGGCAGCATGGCGACCTGCTGACGGGCGCACTGGCGGCGTTCGGGCTGGCCCCCGATCATGACCTGGCTATCATGCGGACAGCACAAACACCTGCCGATGTTGTTGGCGCGCTGATCCCGGCGCTGACCGCGGTGTTCTCTACGATCAGTCCGGCGGCGGTCGTTGTGCAGGGCGACACGGCGACGGCGCTGGCTGGGGCGCTGGCGGCGGCCTATGCGCGCATTCCCGTTGCCCACATCGAGGCCGGTCTGCGCAGCGGTCGCGACGACCCGTTTCCCGAAGAAATGCACCGCAAGCAAATCGCTCAGGTCGCCAGCCTGCACTTTGCCCCCACGGCCGCGGCCGGTGCCGCCCTGCGCGGTGAAGGCATCGCCGCGCGCGCCATCCAAGTGACGGGGAACAGCGGTATCGACGCGCTGCATTGGATGCAGGGTCGGATTGCTGGCGATCCGACGATGGCCGCCGCGCTGGCGCACCGTTTTGCCGGGATCAATCCCGCCCGGCCGATGATTCTGGCGACGGTGCATCGGCGCGAGAACCATGGCGCACCGCTTGCCCGCATCGTTGCCGCGCTTGCCGACCTCGCGCGCGATGCCGAAATCATATTGCCGGTCCATCCGAATCCGGCAGTCGCGGAACCCGTCATGGCGGCGCTCGCCGGGCGGCCGGGCGTGCACCTGTTGCCGCCACTCGATTATCCGGCATTTGTCTGGCTGTTGCAGCGGGTGACGCTGGTCGTCACCGATTCGGGGGGTGTGCAAGAGGAAGGCCCGGCGCTGGGTGTGCCGGTGCTGGTGATGCGTGACGTGACCGAACGGCGCGAGGGGATCGATACCGGCAACGCCCTGCTGGTCGGGACACGGTGCGAAGGCATCGTCCGGGCGGCGCGCGGCCTGCTTGCCGATGCGGCGGCAATCGCACGGATGAGCGAACCGGCGCTGCCCTATGGGCAGGGCGATGCTGCGGCGCGGATCGCGGCGCTGCTGGTCGAACGCTTTGCGCTGCCGCTGGCTATTGCCGCCGAATAGTCAGGCGCTTCGGGCACCCAGACTCGCCATCATCGCCACAAAACCGGGGAAGCTCGTGGCGATGGGGCGGGCGTCGTCGACCATTACCGGCTGGCGCGCGCGCAGTGCCAAGATTGCAAAGCTCATCGCGATGCGGTGATCCAGATGCGCGGCAACGGTGGCACCCCCCGCCAACGCCTCGCCGTCAGAGCCATGGACGATGAGCCCGTCGGGCAGTTCTTCGACGCGGACGCCGCACGCGGTCAGCCCGGCCGCCATCGCGGCGATGCGGTCCGATTCCTTGACACGCAGTTCGTCGAGCCCGCGCATCACGGTGCGGCCTTGGGCGAAGGCGGCGGCGACGAACAGGATCGGGAATTCGTCGATCATCGACGGGGTGAGTTCGGGCGGCACCTCTATGCCCTTCAGCGCGGCATGGCGAACGATGAGGTCGGCGACGGGTTCGCCGCCAACGATGCGTTGCTGGCCCAAGGTGATGTCAGCGCCCATCGCCTGCAGGACGGTGATCAGCCCGGCGCGGGTCGGGTTGATGCCGACATTGGCGATCGTCACCACCGACCCCGGCACGATCAGCGCGGCGACCATCGGGAACGCCGCCGATGACGGGTCGCCGGGCACGATGATCGCCTGCGGGCGCAGTTCCGCCTCGCCGGTCACGGTGATGGCACGACCTTCGGGACGCGGTTCGATCCGCACCGTCGCGCCGAACCCCGCTAGCATCCGCTCGCTATGATCGCGCGTCCGCACCGGCTCGATGACCGTCGTCTCGCCGGGCGTGTTGAGTCCGGCCAGCAGCACCGCCGACTTGACCTGCGCCGACGCCACGGGGAGCAGATAGTCCATCGGCACCGCCGGACACAAGCCGGTCATGGTCAGCGGCAACCGCCCTCCCGGCGCTGCTGCGAACCGCGCCCCCATCAACGACAGCGGATCGATCACCCGACCCATCGGTCGCCTTGATAGCGAGGCGTCGCCCACAAACGTCGCGGTGATCGGATGGCTGGCGACCAGCCCCATCAACAGCCGCGTGGAGGTCCCCGAATTGCCCATGTCGAGCGCGGTTTCGGGCTGCAGCAGCCCGCCGACGCCGACACCATGGACGTGCCAGCGTCCGCCGTCGTCGCAGGTAATATCCGCCCCCATCGCGCGCATCGCTGCCGCCGTCGCCAGCACATCTTCGCCCGTCAGCAGGCCGTCGATCACTGTCTCGCCGACCGCCAGCGCACCAAGCATCAACGCGCGGTGGGAGATGGATTTGTCGCCGGGGACGGTGACCTCGCCGGTCAGCGGTCCGTCGGCAGTCAGGGTCAGCGGTTGGGGATCGTTCACCGGCCGGCGCTTTGACAGCCGCCACACCCTGTGGCAAGGCGCGGCGCTCATGCCGAGGGCCGTCCCGCGCCCCGACTGGAGAACCCCGAACGTGGTCAAAGCCGAATGGGGCACCAAGCGTGCCTGCCCGAAATGCAATACGCGATTTTATGACCTGACCAAGGACGAGCCGGTCACCTGCATCGCCTGCGGCTATGCCTGGAACCCTGAGCCGGTGCTCAAGTCCAAGCAGACGATGCCGTTTGAACAGGCCAAGCCCGTCATTGAAAAGGCTGATGGCGACGATGATCTGGCCGCCGTCGAGGCCGACGATATCGACCTGGAAGTCGCCGAAGCCGAAGCCACCGAAGCCCCCGATGTCGATCTGGGCGACGATGACGATCTGGGCGCGGTCGTCACCAGCGGCGACGAAGACGAACATTGATCTGACTTGCGCTGGATGGGGCTTTGTCCTATCCGGCGCGTCCCTCGCCCGATCCCACCGGGCGAATCAGACGGTTATGGGGCCTTAGCTCAGCTGGGAGAGCGCTACGATGGCATTGTAGAGGTCAACGGTTCGATCCCGTTAGGCTCCACCACCGTCCGAAGGATGCACAGGCTGCTCCACCGCCGGGTTGCCATGCCAGCGCTCGGCCGCCAATACCGATAGATGGCTCGCCCGCATCATCCGACCCCGGGCCTGCCGACTCGCCAGCAGATCCTCGACTATCTGAAGGCTACCCCGACCGCCGTCGGTAAACGCGAGATCGCGCGCGCCTTTGGGCTCCACGCGCAGGACAAGATTGTCCTGAAGGCGCTGCTCAAGGAAATGGCCGACGCGGGTGAGCTCGATGTCGGGCCGGGGCGCACCGTCCACCGCGGCGGCGGACTGCCCAAGGTTACCGTGCTGCGCGTCGTCGACATCGCCGACGACGGCCCGGTCGCCGTCCCCGACCGCTGGGACCAGCCGACCCCGCCACCACGCGTCCGCATCATCGAGGGCAAGCGCCGCGCCGCCATGGGCGTCGGCGACCGCGTTCTCGCACGGATCGAGGAGGCCGGGGCGGGGTATCGCGCTTTCCCATTGAAGGCGCTGGCGAAAACCGAGGAATTCGTCCTTGGCATCCTGCGCCGCGACGCCAATGGCTACCGGCTGGTGCCGGTCGACAAAAAGGCGCGGTCAGACTTTTTCGTCTCCGACCCCGGCGAGGGGAATGCGGGCGATCTGGTCCTTGCCGAACCTGGCGGGCGGCCGCCACGTCTGACGGCGCGCGTCGTCGAGGTGCTTGGCGACCCGTTCGCGCCGCGCGCCTTCAGCCTGATCGCCATCCACGCCAAGGGCATCCCCCACCGCTTCGCCGATGAAGTGCTCGACGAGGCCGACCGCGTCGCCAAACTGCCCTTGGCCGAGCGCGACGACCTGCGCGCGCTGCCGTTCCTGACCATCGACCCCGCCGATGCGCGCGATCATGACGACGCCGTCTGGGCCGAGGCGGACGGAGAGGGCTTCAAGGCCATCGTCGCCATTGCCGATGTGTCCTTCTACGTGCGCCCGGGCACCCCGCTCGACAAGGCGGCGCGCGAACGCGGCAACAGCGTCTATTTCCCCGACCGCGTCGTGCCGATGCTGCCCGAAACCCTGTCCGCCGATGTCTGTTCGCTGGTCGAGGCGCAGGATCGCGCTGTGCTGGCGTGTCACCTGACCATCGCCGCCGACGGCAAGGTGACAGCGCAACGCTTCACCCGCGCCGTCATCCGCTGCGTCGCCAACATCGCTTATGAGGAGGCGCAGGCGACGATCGACGCGGCGGCGGGGACGCATCTGGCGACGTTGCAACCACTGTGGGCGTGCTGGGCGGCGCTGGCCAAGGCGCGCGACAAGCGCGAGCCTCTTGACCTCGACCTGCCCGAACGCAGAGTCCGTCTTGACGAAGCAGGCCGCATCGCCGCCATCGAACTGCGCGAACGCCTTGATGCCCACCGGCTGATCGAGGATTATATGATCGCCGCCAATGTCGCCGCCGCCAAGGCGCTCGAGGCGAAGAAGGCCCCCTGCATGTACCGCGACCATGAACCGCCGGGCCGCGAGAAGCTGGTGGCGCTGCGCGAATATCTGGAAACCTTCGGGATGAGCCTCGCGCTGGGTCAGGTCATTCTGCCCAAGACCTTCAACCGCATCCTCGCCCAGGTGAAGGGCCAGGAATACGCGCAGCAGGTCAGCGAGCAGGTGCTGCGGAGCCAGACCCAGGCCTATTATGCCCCCGACAACAAGGGCCATTTCGGGCTGTCATTGAGCAGCTACGCCCACTTCACCTCGCCGATCCGCCGCTATGCCGATCTGGTCGTGCATCGCTCACTGGTCGCCGCGTATCGGCTCGGCGACGGGGCCTTAAGCGAATCCGAAGCGGCCGCCATGACGCGCACCGCCGACCATGTCTCGATGACCGAGCGCCGCGCGATGGAGGCCGAACGCGACACCACCGACCGCTATGTCGCCGCCCATCTGTCAACCCGCGTCGGCGAGGTGCTGGCAACGCGCATCACCGGCGTCGCCAAGTTCGGATTTTTCGCGCAGGTCGTCGATCTCGGCGGCGACGGGCTGGTGCCGGTCAGCACGCTCGGCGACGAACGCTTCGTCTTCGATGAGACGACGCGGGTGCTCGAAGGCATCGAGACCGGCACCCGCTACACCATCGGGCAACGCCTCGATCTGCGGCTGGCGGAGGCCAATCCGATCACTGGAGGCTTACGCTTTGAACTGCCGCTCGGCGAGGGCCAGATGCCGTCGCGCAACGATCGGGTGCGAACCGGCAGGCGGGCCGGGATGAGCCGCGTGCCGAAGGGCGTCCGGCGCGGGCGCTAGGTCGGATGAACAATAAAGTTAACTGAATATAAATTACCGCTTGCGTAGTGGCTAATTTATGGTAAACGACCCTTGCAATGCAGGGGGCTGACATGCTGACCGATACCGCCAAATCCTATTACCGGGCACGCGAGAGCTATTATCGCGCCATCGCGCGCACCGCGACCGACGAAGCCACTCGCCGCACGCATTCGCTGCTCGCCGATTGTCAGGCGCGCCAGTTCCAGGCCTTGACCGGATTCACCGGCATGGGTTCGGTCTGACCCAGACGAGCCAGCGGTGCAGCGTTAGAACGGCTGCACCGTCCCCTTTTTGGTGAACTTCATGTAGCCGGCGTTGACGCCCAGCCGGACGCCGACGCCAAGCTTGATCGGCACGACGATGACATTGTCGCGCTGCAGATAATTCGCCGTAAAGCCACCGACGAAATACGCCTTGCCCTCGGCGGCGGGGTAGCGGCGATAGATGTCCTCGCTGTCGTCGAGATTATAGACCAGCGCGAACACCTTGCTGGCATCGCCGCCCGCGTCGAAACCGACCGACGGCCCGGCCCAATGGATCGGCCGCTGCCCCTCGACCTTGTGATACAAGGTGCCGCCGCCGTAGCGCAGGCCGATCACAAATGCGCCGCTGCCCTCACGCCCGACGATATAGGCATTCGGACGCCCCTGCTCCTTGAACGTCCGTTCGACGATTTCGGCGAGGCCCTTGGCGCCCTTGCCGAAAACTGATTCGGCCGCGCTGAGCACATCGCCCTCACCATAGGTCCGGCGGTCATTGGCCGGGGCGGTGCCGTCGGCGGTTGGCGGGTTGGTCCGGGGGTCGACCGGGGCCGCGGCAGGTGGGGCACCTTGCGCTGCCAGCGGCGCGGCCAAGCCAAGTACCAAAAATGTGATCGGCAGTCTCATTTGTCTCTCCCTGTCGTTGTGGCCGGGCTTGGCGGGTGCCACCTGAACGGCGTCTGAGCGCTGGATCAGGATATTGACTTTAAGTGCCATATGGGTTACCATCTCACCATGGACCCCGTTAATCTTTTTTTGCCTGCCTGTGCGATCCTTGGCGATCCCCGCGTTGCTGGCCACGTTATGCTCTCTTTCCTCTCCTTCGACGCTTTTCCGCCAAAAAATTAGGACGGTAATCCTCAAATTTGCCGTTTGTGTTGCACGTGCTAAGGCGCAGCGCAGCCCTCTGCACACCGCTCAAGAGAAGGTAAATCATGCGCGTAGCAATGATCGGATCGGGCTATGTTGGCCTGGTTTCAGGGGCGTGTTTCGCCGATTTCGGGCATGATGTGGTCTGCGTCGATCTCGATCCCGGCAAGATAGAGCGGCTGAACAACGGCATCATGCCGATCTATGAACCGGGCCTCGAACAGCTCGTCGCCAGCAATGCGCGCTCCGGGCGGCTGACCTTCACCACCGATCTCAAGGCTGGCGTTGCCGGTGCCGAGGCCATTTTCATCGCCGTCGGCACACCATCACGCCGCGGCGATGGCCATGCCGATTTGAGTTATGTGCATGCCGCAGCAAAGGAGATCGCCGCGGCGCTGACGGGCTATGCCGTCATCGTCAACAAATCGACGGTGCCGGTCGGCACCGGCGACGCCGTCGAAAGGATCGTGCGCGAAACTGCGCCCGAAGCCGAATTCGCCGTCGTCTCCAACCCCGAATTCCTGCGCGAAGGCGCCGCAATCGGGGATTTCAAGCGCCCCGACCGCATCGTCATCGGCACCGAGGACGAACGCGCGCGGCAGGTGATGACCGAGCTTTACCGCCCGCTGTTCCTCAACCAGTCGCCGCTGCTGTTTACCGCGCGCCGCACTGCTGAACTGATCAAATACGCTGCTAACGCGTTCCTTGCCACCAAGATCACCTTCATCAACGAAATCGCCGATCTGTGCGAAGCCGTTGGCGCCGATGTGCAGGACGTGGCGCGCGGCATCGGGCTCGACAATCGCATCGGTTCGAAATTCCTCCACGCCGGCCCCGGCTATGGCGGGTCGTGCTTCCCCAAGGATACGCTGGCGCTGGTCAAGACCGCGCAGGATGCCGGCGCCCCGGTGCGCATCGTCGAAACCGTGGCGGCAGTGAACGACCAGCGCAAACGCGCCATGGCCAGGAAGGTCATCACGCTGGCCGGCGGCGATGTGCGCGGCAAGGCGGTTGCGGTGCTCGGGCTGACGTTCAAGCCCAATACCGACGACATGCGCGATTCGCCCGCAATTGCGGTAATCCAGGCGCTGCAGGATGCCGGCGCCAGCATCCGCGCCTATGATCCCGAAGGCACCGAGCAAGCGCGACTTGTGCTGACCGACGTCGATTACACGGCCGATCCCTATGCCTGCCTGACCGGCGCCGATGTGGCGGTGCTGGTGACCGAATGGGACGAATTCCGCGCGCTCGATATGGACCGCGTGCGCGGCCTGATGGCGACCCCGGCGATCGTCGATCTGCGCAACGTCTATCGTCCCGACGAAATGGCCCGGCGCGGCATCGCCTATACCAGCATCGGGCGCTGAACGCGTGCTGCCGGCCATCGACAAACCGCCGGTTGCCAAGCCCGGCAAAGCGCGGTTATAGCCCCGCTTCGCGGAAACGCGTGCGGAGTCGTGGGTGAGTGGCTGAAACCAGTAGTTTGCTAAACTGCCGATCTGGGTAACCGGATCCGAGGGTTCGAATCCCTCCGACTCCGCCAATAGTTTTTTGCCGAAAATTCGGGCACCGGTTTCTGGTCGGAAGCCGGGGCGCACGGCAGGGGCAATCTGCTCGCACGGCAGGGGCAATCCACTCGCGCGGCAGGGTGGTGACGGGATCGTTACCCAGTCCGTTCAGTCCTTGGCGCGTTCTTCATAGGCACCTTCTTCGGTGCTCACGACGATCCTAGTGCCGACATCGATGTGCGGCGGCACCATCACCCGCGCGCCGCCGGTGACGATGGCGGGCTTGTACGATGAAGACGCGGTCTGGCCCTTGACGACCGGCTCGGTCGAAAGAATTTCGACGGTAACCCGCGCCGGCAGCTGGATCGACACCGGATTGCCGTCGAACATCAGCAGCGAACATTCGGAATTTTCCTGCAGCCAGGCCATCTGGTCGCCGATCATCGCTTCGGACACAATCACCTGGTCATAGGTTTCGTTGTTGATGAAGACGTGGTTCGCTTCATCCTTGTACAGATAATTGTGCTTCACTTCCTCGACATAGGCGCGTTCGAGCCCTTCGCCGGTCTTGGTGGTGATCACCGTCTTCACCCCATCGGCGATGCGGCGCATTTCGATCGTCGTCGTCGGCGTGCCCTTGCCGGGGCGAAAGGTTTCGGCCTTCAGCACGACATACAGCTGGCCACCGTCGTGTTCGATGACAAAGCCCTTGCGGACATTGCTGGCGATGATCTTGACCATATCGGCCCCCTGAAACCTGTTGTATTGCGCGCCGCCGGGCGGCACGGCCCGGATCGAAGCGATAGACGATGCGCGCTCCTAGCGGGCGGGCGCGAAAAGGCCAAGCCCGTTGGGGGCATGCACAATCGGGAGCACAAGCATGCAAAGCGAATTCTGGCGCGCCGACCGCCACGCCGATCGCCGGCCGCTGCTGCTCCAGCGTGGCCGGGTGAAGGCAGCGCTGCGGGCGTGGTTCGCCGGCGAAGGCTTTACCGAAGTCGAATGCGGCGCCGTGCAGCGGTCGCCGGGCAATGAAACCCATCTCCACGCCTTTGCCACCCAATGGCGCCCCGAAGGCGCAGCGCCCTGCACCCTGTACCTGCACACGTCACCCGAATTCGCCGCGAAGCAATTGCTCGCGGCGGGCGAAACGCGCATCGTCGATTTCGCCAGGGTTTGGCGCAACGGCGAGATCGGGCCATTGCATGCGCCCGAATTCACCATGTGCGAATGGTATCGCGTCGGCGCGCCATGGACGGATGTGATCGCGGACAGCGTCGCCCTGTGCCGCACCGCGCTTGCCGCCACTGGCCGGGCCCGGCTCGAATGGCGCAGCACTGCCTGCGACCCTTGCGCCGAACCCGAAGTGCTGACCGTGTCGGCGGCCTTTGCCCGGCACGCCGCGATCGACCTGCCGGCGCTGCTGGGCGACCGCGACGGCTTTGCGGCAGCGGTTGCCGGCCTGGGCATCACGGTCCGCGACGATGATAATTGGTCCGATCTGTTCAGCAAGGTGATCGCAACGCGCATCGAGCCGCATCTGGGGCAGGGGCGGCTGACGGTGCTTTCGGAATATCCGATCGCCGAAGCGGCGCTGGCGCGGCCATGCCCGGGTGACCCGCGCTTTGCCGAGCGATTCGAACTTTACGCTTGTGGTGTCGAACTCGCCAATGGCTTTGGCGAATTGACCGATGCCGACGAGCAACGCCGACGGTTCGAGGCCGAAATGGCCGAAAAGCAGCGGCTGTACGGGGAACGCTATCCGATCGACGAGGATTTCCTTGCCGCCCTGCACCACATGCCGGACGCCAGCGGTGTGGCACTGGGGTTCGATCGGCTAGCCATGCTGGCGGGTGGCGCGCGGCATATCAACGATGTGATGTGGACCCCGTTTCCGGCATGACGGCCGGGCGCGGCGGCAACGCCGCTGGCGCCCGCGGCGGTGATGCGGCATTATGGCGATGTTCAACCGATCGGGATCAACGCCATGAATCGCCTCGCACGTATCGCGCATCGCGCGCTTTTGGCTGCAACGCTGGCAACGGGCCTTGCCGCCATGCCGGCGCTCGCGGCGTTGAAGCCGGGCGCCGCCGCGCCGGATTTCACCGCCGACGGCGCTTTGGATGGCGCGCCTTTCAAGTTCCACCTCGCCGATGCGCTGAAAAAAGGCCCGGTGGTGCTGTATTTCTTCCCCGCCGCCTTCACGTCGGGCTGCACCATCGAAGCGCATAATTTTGCCGAAGCTGCCGCCGAGTTCAACGCCATGGGGGCAACGCTGATCGGCGTCACGGCCGGCAATGTCGATCGCATCGCCGAATTTTCGAAATCGGAATGCCGTTCCAAATTTCCGGTGGCAGGCGACCCAAAGCTGGCCATCGCCAAATCCTATGATGCAACGCTGGCGCTTTATCCGGGCCATTCGGACCGCACGTCCTATGTGATCGGCCAGGACGGCAAGATCGCGACGGCCTATTCGGCGCTGTCCCCCGATCATCATGTCGAGGAAATGCTGAAGGGTGTGAAGGCGATTGCGGCACGCTAGCGCGTGAACGCCGGCAGGCCATGCCGGCAATGCGGTCGGCATCTTGCGGGGGCAAGGTGCAAGCTGCGTCTGTGCTACACCCGGTAAATCCGCTATCAGGATCGGGTGTCGGTTCTTTCTCATTGCCAATATGTCGATGTGCCGCCGTG
Organism: Sphingomonadales bacterium; assembly: GCA_038211945.1. Classification (GTDB taxonomy): domain Bacteria; phylum Pseudomonadota; class Alphaproteobacteria; order Sphingomonadales; family Sphingomonadaceae; genus Sandarakinorhabdus. The sequence goes on along the minus strand of JBBQVA010000021.1, from coordinate 544 downwards.
CGTGAAATTCGTGCGGCCAAAAATCGGAAATATGCGTCCCGGGCCTGACTTTTGGCGGCCATGCCGGCGCTACTGCGCCTCGATGCTGGCGCGGTCGATGCCCGCAGCGCCGGTCTGCCGATCGAAAGCGGTAACGGTGACGAGATAATTGCCCGGTCCGGCGAGCGGCAATTCGGCGCTGAAATCGCCCGTGCTCCCCGCATAGGCAAGGCTGGTCGCCGGCATCGCCCTGCCGTCATGATCGACCCGCGCCTTGATCTCGAAGCGCGCTGCATCCCAAAGCCCGCCGGGCGCGATCGGGCACCCGCACAGCATCGAGACATGAACCATGACTTTTGCCCCAGTGCTGCCGGCGGCCGGGTGCGCGGGGGTGAATGGCTGAACGATGCGCACCGCCAGCCCTGGCAGTTCGAGGACCCAGCCATCGCCCGCCACCGGCGCGCCGGGGATCAGCCAGCGCTGGTCATGCGCTGTCACCGCCGCCTGCGGCTGCGCCAGCGGGCCGCGCGCCGAAACCTCCACCAGCCGCGGTTCTGCAACATCG
>JBBQVA010000020.1:0-45273 GCA_038211945.1 Sphingomonadales bacterium | reverse complement strand
GATTGTCCCAACCGCCGCGCACGCCGCCGGCATGGCGCTCGATCAGCTCGCGCAGCGGGATGCCCATGTCTTCTTCGACATTGCAGGGCTTGTTCACGTGGCCGGAAATGCAAAACAGCTTGGTGCCGACATTGTTCGGATTGCCGAAGGACGAGAACCAGGCAGCGCCACGCCGCATGATATCGGGCGCCACCGCGATCGACTCGACATTGTTGACCGTCGTCGGGCAGCCGTAGAGGCCGACATTGGCCGGGAATGGCGGCTTCAGGCGGGGCTGGCCCTTCGTGCCCTCCAGCGCTTCGAGCATCGCGGTCTCTTCGCCGCAGATGTAAGCGCCCGCGCCGCGGTGGACGATCACGTCAAAGTCGTATCCCGAACCGCAGGCGTTCTTGCCGATCAGGCCCGCAGCGTAAGCCTCGCGGACGGCAGCAAACAGGGTTTCAGCCTCGCGGATATATTCGCCGCGGATGTAGATGAACGCCGCCGACGCGCGCATGGCGAACCCGGCAACGAGCGCGCCTTCGATCAGCTTGTGCGGATCGTGGCGGATGATCTCGCGGTCCTTGCAACTGCCGGGCTCGGATTCGTCGGCGTTGATGACCAGATAGCTCGGGCGGCCGGGCTTGGGTTCCTTGGGCATGAACGACCATTTCATGCCGGTCGGAAAGCCCGCGCCGCCGCGCCCGCGCAGCCCGCTGGCTTTCATGATGTCGATAATGCCATCGGGGCCGAGATCGAGCAGCGCCTTGGTTTCGTTCCAGTCGCCACGCTTGCGCGCCGCGTCGAGGCCCCACGGCTGGAAGCCGTAGAGGTTCGTGAAAATGCGGTCGGCGTCAGCGAGCATGGGTCACCAGAGCATTGAACGAGTAATCCAACCCGCTCATCCCGAGCTTGTCGAGGGACCGCCACGGCCTGCGTCTGTCCCTCGACAAGCTCGGGATGAGCGGGTTGGGTGTATCGGGCGAACGACCCATCATTGCGCAAATTCCAACAAACTCGTCGGCGCGCCCTCGGGGCAACTCGCCTGCCGCCCGATCTGCGAGCCGGTCTTCGGCGTCTCCCCCCGCGCCAGCGCGTCGAGCACCGCGGTGATGCTCTCCGCCGTCAGATCCTCGTAATTATCGTCGTTGATCTGGACCATCGGGGCATTGGCGCAGGCACCCAGGCATTCGACCTCGGCCAGGCTGAACAGGCCGTCGGCGGTGACGCCGCCCTTGACCATCCCATAGACCTTGCACGCCGCCATGATCTCGCCCGACCCGCGCAGCATGCACGGCGTCGTCCCGCAGACCTGCACCAGATAGCGGCCGACGGGTTTGAGGTTGTACATCGTGTAGAAGGTCGCGACCTCATAGGCGCGAATGTACGGCATGCCGATCTGCGCGGCGACGAACTCGATCACCGGCACCGGCAGCCAGGCGACGCCGGTGGCAGCCTTCATCTGATACTGCGCCAGCCACAGCAAAGGCATGATCGCCGACGCCTGCCGCCCATGCGGATAGAGCGCGATGATGCGCTTGGCCTCGTCGGCATTGGCCGGAGTCCAGGTGAAATCGGCGTGTTCGCGCGGGGCGCGACCGGGGTGCTGCTGCGAGACGGGGGTGTAGGTGGCGGAGGTCATCTTTAAGAATCGCCCGCCCGGAAACGGCGCGACCAGTATCGGTCGCCAGCTTCCTTATAAACCCCACAAATCACTATTAACGCAGAAATCAGAACGCCAGTCACACATAGTGCGACTAACGTCCGGTATGGCTGCTGAATATTAAAATACGAACAAACCAAAATTATCGGCACGACCGACAATATCCACGGCAAGATGGCAACCGTCCTACCTCCTGCCACTCCATACATTCGAGCTTCTCCAGAGCGAACAGCAGTTCGAGCTAGATGCCTACGGTACTTGTCGAGAAGTTTCACCGGTCCACCTCCCCGAACACGATATCCAGCGAGCCCAAAATCGCCGGCGCATCGGCGAGCATGTGGCCCTTGCACAGGAAATCCATCGCCTGGAGGTGCGCCATGCCGGTGGCGCGGATGTGGCAGCGCCACGGCTTGTTGGTGCCGTCGGCCACCATGAACACGCCGAATTCGCCCTTGGGGCTTTCGGTCGCCACATAAACCTCGCCTGCGGGGACGTGGAAACCTTCGGTGTAGAGCTTGAAGTGGTGGATCAGCGCCTCCATCGACCGCTTCATCTCGCCGCGTGATGGCGGCGCGACCTTGCGATCGATGGTGGCGTGGCGGCCCTCCGGCATCTGCGCCACGCATTGCTTGATGATGCGCAGCGACTGCCGCATCTCGTCCATCCGCACCATGAAGCGCGCATAGCAATCACCATCGTCCGACACGATGACGTCGAAATCCATCCGGTCGTAGACGTCATAGGGTTGCGACTTGCGCAGGTCCCAAGGCACCCCCGAGGCGCGGATGCACGGCCCGGTGAAGCCGTGCGCGATGGCGTCTTCCTTCGAAATCACCCCGATATCGACGTTGCGCTGCTTGAAGATGCGGTTGTCGGCGACGAGGCCCTGCACATCGGCGAGGCGCGGCAGGAACTGGTTGGTCCAGTCGCTGATATCCTGCAGCAGCCCGGCGGGCAGGTCCTGGTGGACGCCGCCGGGGCGGAAATAGGCGGCATGGAAACGCGCACCCGACACGCGTTCGTAAAACGCCAGCAGCTTTTCCCGCTCCTCGAACAGCCACAGGATCGGCGTCAGCGCGCCGACGTCCATGGCATGCGCGGTAACGTTGAGGATGTGATTGAGAATGCGGGTGATTTCGGCGAAAAGCACGCGGATATACTGGCCCCGCAACGGCACCTCGATCCCCGCGAGCTTTTCGATAGCGAGCACATAGCTATGCTCCATGCACATCGGGCTGACGTAATCGAGCCGGTCCATGTACGGCAGCGCCTGCAGATACGTCTTGTATTCGCACAGCTTTTCGGTGCCACGATGGAGCAGGCCAATGTGCGGATCGCAACGCTCGATGATCTCCCCATCCAGCTCCATCACCAGCCGCAGAACACCATGCGCCGCCGGATGCTGGGGGCCGAAGTTGATCATGTAATTCTGGATGGCGTTGCCGTCCTTGGCGGGCAGCACGTCGGCGGTGTCGTCGGCGGTCCACATCGTGGCGGCGAGGTCAGTCATGGCACCGCACCTCTTCCAAATGCTTATGCAGCAACCCCAACCCGCTCGTCCCGAGCTTGTCGAGGGACATCTGCATTGGGTGCCGTTGTCCCTCGACAAGCTCGGCATGAGCGGGATTTGCGTTTCGCACGACCGGTTTCACGGCTTGCCCTTTGCGGCGGCCGGAGCATCCGCCGTCGTCACCACCGGCGCATCCTTGGCCACAGCCTTCTCATCGCCCGGCAGGACGTAATCGGTCCCCTCCCACGGCGACAGGAAATCAAAGCTGCGGAAGTCCTGCGCCAGCTTCACCGGTTCATAAACGACGCGCTTGTGCTCCTCCGAATAACGGAGTTCGACATGGCCCGTCAGCGGGAAATCCTTGCGGAACGGATGCCCCTCGAAGCCGTAATCGGTCAGGATGCGGCGCAGATCCGGGTTGCCGTCGAACAGCACACCATAGCAGTCGAAGGTCTCGCGTTCGTACCAGCCGGCGTTGGCATAGAGGCCGGTCAGCGACGGCACTGGCTGGCGATGATCGGTGCTGAGCTTGACGCGCAGCCGCAGGTTCTGGCGCATCGACAGGAAGTGATAGACGACCTCGAACCGCTCCACCCGGTCGGGGTAATCGACGCCGCAAATGTCGATCAACTGATTGAAGCCCAACTCCGGCGCGTCGCGCAGCTTGGTCGTTACGTCGACGATGGCCGCGCGTTGAATGACGACCGTCGTCTCCTCGGCGTGGACGATGACATCAAGCACCGCATCGCCCAACAGCGCGCGCAACACGTCCGGCAGGCCATCGACCTCTGCCATCGCGGGCCAGCTGTGTTGGCCGGTGATTGCCGCCATGACGCTCACCGCTCGAACGTCCCGACGCGGCGAATTTTCCGCTGCAGCGCCAATATCCCGTACAGCAACGCCTCGGCGGTCGGCGGGCAGCCCGGCACGTAAATATCCACCGGCACGATGCGGTCGCAGCCGCGTACGACACTGTAGCTGTAATGATAATAGCCGCCGCCATTCGCGCACGACCCCATCGAGATCACATATTTCGGGTCGGACATCTGGTCGTAAACACGGCGCAGCGCGGGTGCCATCTTGTTGCACAGCGTCCCCGCGACGATCATCACGTCGGACTGGCGTGGCGACCCACGCGGGGCGACGCCGAAACGCTCCAGATCGTAGCGCGGCATGTTGGTGTGCATCATCTCGACCGCGCAACAGGCAAGGCCGAAACTCATCCACCACAGCGAGCCGGTGCGCGCCCAATGGACGAGGTCTTCAAGGTTGGTGACCAGATAGCCCTTGTCGCTGACCTCGGTGCCGACATCGGCAAAGAACGATTCGGCCTTGGCTGCGTCGACGGTGCCGGGGGCGACGGGCGAATGCAGCAACAGGCGCGACTGCTCCTCCTCGGTCAGCGCGAGCGGCGGCTGGTCGATCACTCCCATTCCAGCGCTCCGATCTTCCAGGCGTAGACGAGACCCAGCGCCAGTTCGCCGAGGAACTCCATCATCGCCCACCACGCCGGTTGCCCGCCCCAATGCAGGCTGACCGCCCATGGAAACAGAAACGCCGCTTCCAGATCGAAGACGATGAACAGGATCGCGACGAGGTAAAAGCGCACGTCGAACTGCTGGCGGCTATCGCTGAACGCCGGGAAGCCGCTTTCATATTCGGCGAGCTTGGCCTCCTGCGGGTTATTGGTCCCGGTCAGGTGCGAAATGCCGATCGGCGCGAAGACGAAAATCAGCGCAAACGCCGATGCCACCGCGAAGAACAGCAGGATCGGCAGATAATGGCTGGCAACGTCGGTCATGGCGCTTTCGGACAAGCTTTCGCTGGGGGGCGTGGGCTGGCCGGGTTCTAGGCGGATGGGCGGTGTGGGGCAAGGGTGGTGCGGTGCGGCATGGGGTGGCTTGACGAGGGTAATTATGTAGATACATTATGGGCGTGAAGGTCAGCTATGATCCAGCGAAGCGCGACGCGACGCTAGCCGAGCGCGGGCTGGATTTCGAGGATGTGCCGAAGCTGTTCGACGACCGTGCTGTGACGTTGACCGATGACCGGTTCGATTATGGCGAGGTACGAAGGACGACATTTGGCTGGCTGGATGGCGTTGCGGTGGCCGCAGTGTGGACCGACCGCGACGGCACGCGTCGGATCATTTCGATGCGGCGAATGCATCAAGAGGAGATTACCAATGTCGGTCTTGGATGAACGCGACGACGCGCCGTTTTTAACGCGCGAGATGGCAGAACGGGGAGAACTGTGGATTGGCGGCAAGATGGTCCGTGCCGCCACCGGCACTGTTACCAAGGCGGGCCGTCCGCCGCTTGGCGACGATCCTAAAGAGCAGGTCAGCCTCCGTCTTGATCGCGAGGTGCTGGCTTTCTTCCGGGCGCAAGGTGCTGGCTGGCAGACGCGGATGAACGCAACGCTGCGCAAGGCCGCCGGTCTCCCGGTCTAACGCACCGCTCCCGCCACCAGCCGGTGCAGTTTCGACTGGATGTTGCCATTCGCCGCAACCACTTCGGCGCGTTCGATCATGCGGTCGCCGCCGCGATAGTCGGTAACGAAGCCACCCGCCTCGCGAACCAATAACAGCCCGGCGGCGACGTCCCAATGCTGCAGGCCGCTCTCCCAGAAGCCGTCGAAGCGCCCCGCCGCGACCCAGGCCAGGTCGAGCGCCGCAGAGCCGAAGCGGCGGACGCCCGCGACCTCCGGGATCACCGCCGACAGGATGTCGGAGAGCTGTGCCGCGTCGCCGTGCCCCTTGTACGGGATGCCGGTGGCGATGACGCAGTCGGCGAGGTCGCGCCGCGCCGAGACGCGCAACCGGCGTTCGTTGAGCCAGGCCCCCCGGCCCTTTTCGGCCCAGAAGCTCTCGCCGGTCAGTGGCTGGTGGACAAGGCCGGCGACGATTTCTCCGTGCACTTCGGCGGCGATGGAGATCGCAAAATGCGGCATGCCGTGGAGGAAATTGGTCGTGCCATCCAGCGGATCGACGATCCAGCGCGCCTGGCCATCGCCGCGTTCGACAACGCCGCCCTCCTCGAGCAGCATCCCCCAATCGGGCCGGGCATGGGCGAGCACCTCGACAATCGACGCCTCGGCGGTGCGGTCGGCGTTGGAGACGAAATCGGCGGGGCCTTTGCGCGACACCTGCAGCGCATCGACCTCGCCGAAATCGCGGCGCAGCTTTGGCGCTGCCTTGCGCGCGGCCTTTTCCATGACGGTGATAAGGGCGGAATGGGCGGTCATAATTCCTTCTTCTCCTCTCCATTTGGGGAGAGGAAGGGGCCCGCGCCGCCCTGCGCGGCGTGGGAAGGTGAGGGCAAGTAACAGGCCCTCACCCGGCTCGCCAAGGGGCGAGTCCGGCCTCTCCCCGAACGGGAGAGGCAGTTTAGTCCGCCCGCCTCACATATTCACGTGCGTACGTATCGACCACAATCCGCGTGCCCGGCGTAATGAACGGCGGCACCATGACACGCACGCCATTGTCCAGGCGTGCGGGCTTGTACGAAGACGACGCCGTCTGGCCCTTCACCACCGCTTCGGTCTCGGCGACTTCGGCTTCGATGGTGTCGGGCAGCTGGACCGAAATCGGCTTGTCGTCATAGGTTTCCATGGTGACATCCATGCCGTCCTGCAGGAAGTCGGCCGCATCGCCCAACAGATCGCGGGGCAGCGTCGACTGGTCGTAATTGACCTTGTCCATGAAGGTCAGCTGGTCGCCATCGGCAAACAGGAACTGGTAATCGCGGGTGTCGAGCCGGACCTTCTCCAGCGTCTCCGCCGAGCGGAAGCGTTCGTTGGTCTTGCGACCGTCCATCAGGTTTTTCAGCTCGACCTGCATGTAGGCGCCGCCCTTGCCGGGCTGGGTGTGCTGAATCTTCACCGCGCGCCACAGGCCGTTCTGATATTCGACGATGTTGCCGGGACGGATTTCGACGGCGTTGATCTTCACTTTTGGGTCTCGCAGGCGAATTGGGAAGCGCGGCGCTTAGCGGATCAAGCGTGTTCTGCCAACACGCGCGCAAAAGCCGCCACGCCTGCCCCAGGTCCATCCGGGCAGTTCCACGCCGCCTGAACAACAGCGATGAAGTCTGCACCGGCGGCGATCAGCGGCGGCGCGTTGGCGGGGGTGATGCCGCCGATGGCGACGCACGGCAACTGGCTGAGCGTCGTCCACCAACCGAGGATTTCGGGCTGCGGACGGTAGTGGCTGGGCTTGGTGTTGGTGTCGTAGAACGCGCCAAACGCGACGTAATCCGCGCCGTCCTCCCCCGCCTCCATGGCGAGGTGGCGGCTATCGTGACAGGTCCGTCCGATCTGCGCGTCGGGGCCGAGCAGCGCGCGCGCCTCCCGGATCGAACCGTCGGACTGGCCGAGATGGACGCCATCGGCCCCAACCTTCGCCGCCAGATCGGCGCGGTCGTTGAGGATGAAGGCGACGTCACGGGCGCGGGCGATCGGCAGCAACGCCGCGCACGCGGCGAGGATGGCGTCATCGGACACGTCCTTGAGCCGCAACTGGAATGCCGCAACCGGGCCGCCGTCGAGGGCCTTTTTCAGGCTTTCGGAGAAGGCGGCAATCTCGATCGCGGGTGGCGAGACGAGGTAAAGCTGGCACGCAGGTCGCCGATCACGTTCAAAGCGATCGGGGAAGCCGGGATCGAGCGGGATGAGGTCATCGTCCATGAAAATTCTCGCGCCTACCCGCCGGACCTGGCCGCTTTTGCCGCTCGTTTCGCTTCACGCTTCGCCTCCCGAACAGCGGCAGCGTCGCGTGTCGCCTCGATGTCGCCAGGCGTTTCGCAGTAAGGTCCGATTTTGGGAGCGGCGGATTCCACCAGGATGTCCAGCCGACGCAAGCCCCAAACAGCAGGAAGCGTTCGGGCAAAATCCGCTACATAATATCCCGCAGGCTGACCTTCGGGCCCCTTGACGAGCCAAACGCCCCGCGCATCGGTGCTGTCTCCTGCCCGTACAAAGGCAATTGGCTCAATCTGGAACTCGTTGCGTTTGGGCCAAGCCAACGGGTCAGTTAACGTCGTCATCTGTCGCCGTTTCATAGTGTCAGGTCCAAGCACCCATTCGGCCCGACCGATGCTCTGAAAATTGCCGGTAAAATCGTTGTGCTCAGCCGAAGTCGCCCGTGCCCAATAATTCTTCATCAAAACGGTTGACGGAATGGCGGCTTCAACAGTCTCGGATGGGGCAAGTGCCGCGCCGTTAAGGCAACTTTCTCTTGCGGCATCAGCGGCGAGTTGCCCGACCACCGCACCAATCCAGGCCTGTCCCGTTGCGGGTCCGCTCGGCCAAATGACAATAGGCGCCGTGATCAGGATCGGTCGCAACCAGCGAACCAAGCGCTTCCACGAGCGATTCAACATTCTATCCCCTCAGATATCGAACAGCCCGGCAGTCAGCAGCCTTCATTCCCCCCCATATAAATCCCGACGATCTTGTCTAGCATCGCCAGCGCCTCGGCGCGGGGGCGCTGGAACGTGTTGCGGCCGATGATCGAGCCGTTGCCGCCGCCGTCGCGGATGTCGCGGGCGTCCTGATAGACCGCATCGGCGCCCTTGGCCGCACCGCCCGAAAACACCACAATCCGCCGCCCGTTGAAGCATGCCTTGACGACATGCGCGACGCGCTTGGCCTGGGTCGACCAGTCGCCGCCTTCATACGCCTTTTTGGCGTCCTTTTGCTCGATATGGTCGGTCGGCAGCTTGACCTTGATGATGTGCGCGCCCGCCAGCGCCGCCATGTGCGCGGCATAGGCCCCGACATCCAGCGCCAGTTCGCCGACCTTGGAAATCTCGCCGCCGCGCGGATAGCTCCAGATGACGGTGGCGATGCCGACGGCCTTGGCCTCCTGCGAAAGCTCGCGGATTTCCTCCATCAGTTCGAAAATATCGTCCGAGCCCGGGTAGATCGTGAACCCGATCGCCGAGCAGCCGAGCCGCAGCGCGTCGTCGACCGTGCCGGTGACTGCCTGATTGATCGATGTCGACCAGCTGTTGGACGAATTGACCTTCAGGATCGTCGGAATCTGCCCGGCGAACGTATCCGCCCCAGCCTCGATCATGCCGAGCGGCGCGGCGTACGCCGACAACCCAGCGTCAATCGCCAGCTGGTAGTGATAGTGAGGATCATAGGCGTCGGGGTTGGGCGCAAAGCTGCGCGCCGGGCCATGTTCGAACCCCTGATCGACCGGCAGGATGACCAGTTTGCCGGTGCCGCCCAACCGCCCCTGCATCAGGATGCGCGCCAGATTGGCCTTGGTCCCCGGATTATCGGATTCGTAACTGGCGAGGATAGCGCGAACGGCGGGGGTCATTGGCGAGGTCATGAAAGCTCCTTACGTCAATTGATGCACCGACGCCTTAACGCCGGAACAGCGCCTCGCCCTGTTCCAGTGCGGTGCCGCCGCCGGTGACCGGAGCTTCGCCGAATTCCGCGACATGCGCCGCCGCAACGCGTTCGGCCTGCAGCTGTTCGATCAACGCGGCGCGGTCTTCACCCAGCTTGCCGAGGTCGGGCGACGTATCGATGCCGGCCTTTTTCGCTGCCATCGTCACCAACGCGTCCATTTCGCGCTGGGTGGTCAGGCCCAGCGTCACCGGGTCCTTCTGCGTCAGGCCCGCGTAGTTCCAGTGCGACTTGTCGCGGATCGCGCTGATCGTCGTCTTGGTCGTGCCGATCAGCTTGGAAATCTGGTTGTCGGTGATCTCCGGGTGGTTCTTGACGACCCACAGTACCGCGTCGGGCTTGTCCTGGCGCTTGCTGACCGGTGTGTAGCGCGGGCCTGTCGTGCGCCGCGATTGTTCGGGCTGACGCGCCAGGATCAGCCGATGGTTGGGGTCGGCCTGACCCCGGTCGAGTTCGGCCTGCTCAAGCTCGCCGTTGCGGATCGGGTCGCGCCCGGCCAGCTTGGTGCCCGCCGTGTCATCGGCGATGGCCTGCACTTCAAGGATATGCAGCCCGCAGAATTCGGCGATCTGATCGAACGTCAGCGACGAATTATCGACCAGCCAGGCGGCGGTCGCATGCTGCATCAGCGGATGGGTGGGAGCGGCCATGGGCGCGGAACCTTGTGTGGGGAATATGGAAACAGCCGCCCCGGTAGGGACGGCTGCGCCGGAATGATGTATGACGATTTGGCGACGCGCGCAACGGGGGAACGCAAATGGACTGGCATTTCTGGGCAGCTTTGGTCGTCGGCCTGATATTGGCGAGCCTCGCCGACTGGCTGTTTGCCGGAGTTTTGTTCCACGACCGCTACCAGACCTATCCCGAAGTTTGGCGCGTCAACGGCAATAACCGCGGCGGGATTATCGCGGCACAGTTGCTGACCCTGCCCACGGTTATCGGCACCATCGCGCTGGTCGAATGGCTGGGGCTGAAGACATTGCCGCAGGCGTTGCTGCTGGCGGCGCTGATCTGGGCGATCGCGGCGGGCCCGGCGATGATCATCAACGGCGTGTTCGTGAAGATCGACATGCGGGTGGTGGCGGCCCACACGGCCGGGTGGCTGGTCAAGCTGCTGCTGGTGGCGAGCGCTGCGGTGCTGATCCTTTAAGGCTGGCTGGCCATCGGCCTTTCTGCTGCTAATATCTGCCGATCATGACCGCGACACTTCCCAGCGACAATGCCGACCATGACCAGGGGGTTGCGCTGCCGCATGCCCCCGAAGTCGCCGCTGTCGACGCAGTTGCGCTGCGAGGCTTCCTGTGGATCGAACGCGCGCTGCTGCTCGTCATCGCGCTGATGACGCTGGCGGCGGCGGGTGCCGAGGTTTACCGCGTCATCGTCGACGGCACCGTCAACCTCGCCGACATCCTGCTGATGTTCCTCTATACCGAGGTCATCGGCATGATCGGCGTGTTCTACGGTGGCCGCGATTCGCCGTTCGTCTATCCGATCTTCATCGCCATCACCGCGCTCGCCCGGCTGATCGTCCTGCAGGGCAAGAACATGGCGCCGGAGAATATCGTGTTCGAAGCCGGGGCAATCCTGCTGCTGGCATTTGGTGCCGCCGTCATCGCCCGCACCCGCCGGTGAAGACCCGATGACGTCGCGCGCCGATCTGGCGGCGCGTGATGCCGACGATCCGCTGGATTTTGCCCGGACGCGGTTCCGGATGCCTGTTAATGTCATCTATCTCGATGGCAACAGCCTTGGCCCCCTGCCCGTTGCCACTCCCGCCCGTCTAGCGGCAGCGGTCGAGGGTGAATGGGGCGAAGGGCTGATCCGCAGCTGGAACGACGCGGAGTGGATCGATCTGCCGTTGAAAGTCGGTGCCGCCATCGCCCCGCTGATCGGTGCCGAACCCGAAAGCGTCATCGCCTGCGACAGTGTGTCGGTGAACCTGTTCAAACTGGCCGGGGCAGCACTGACGATGCGCCCCGGCCGGCGCGTCATCGTGCTCGAAACCGACGACTTCCGCACCGACCGTTACGTTGTGGAGGGCTTGGCTGGGCTGGCGGGGGCCGAAGTTCGCGCCGTCGCGCGGGCGGACATCGGCACCGCGCTCAATGACAACACGGCACTCCTCCTGCTCACCCACGCGCATTTCGCCACCGGTGCGGTGCACGACATGGCGGCGATGACGGCGGCGGCGCATGACGCGGGGGCGCTGGCGCTCTGGGACCTCAGCCATTCGGCGGGTGCGCTGACTGTAGCGCTCGACAAGGACGGTGCCGATTTCGCCGTCGGATGTGGCTATAAATACCTGAACGGCGGCCCCGGTGCACCGGCCTTTGCCTATGTCGCGCGGCGGCATTGGGAGGCGCTCGATCCGCCGCTCAGGGGCTGGATGGGCCACGCCGCGCCGTTCGCATTCGACGATGACTGGCGCCCCGCGCCGGGTTTGCGGCGACTGCTGGCGGGAACCCCGTCGATCCTCGCGCTGACGGCCCTGCTGGCCGGGGTGGAGACGTTCGCGGGGATCGACGTGGCTGCAGCGGAGGCCAAATCGGCAGCGCTGGTCGAGATGTTCGCCGAACTCGCCGCCCCCCTGCCGGGCATCACCGTCGACCGCCCGCCCCCCGGCAGCCGCCACGGCTGCCAGCTCGTCCTCCGCCACCCCGAAGGCCGCCGCGTCATGGCCGCCCTCATCGCCCGCGGCGTCATCGGCGACTTCCGTCCCCCCGACCGCATGCGAATGGGCTTTCCGGCGTTGACGACCCGGTTTGTCGATGTGTGGGATGCGGTGGAGAGGCTGCGCACCGTGCTGGCGAGCGGAGAATGGGAGGGGGCGCAGTTCGATGTCCTAGGGGTGGTCAGCTGAAGACACACCACCCGGTCGAGCTGGCAATCCGGTATTGGGCGGCGACGTTTGCCATCGCCTTTGCGTTCGGCGTTGTGCGAACGCTCGTCATCGCGCCGCGCTTCGGCGAACTTGGGGCCGTTTGCATCGAACTGCCGCTCATCCTTACCGTCAGCTGGCTGGTCGCCGGGTTCCTCTTGCGACGCCACCCGCTCACCACGCCGGGCCGCGCCGTGATGGGCGGCCTGGCCTTCGCACTGCTGATGGCAAGCGAGCTGGCTCTGGCGATCATTCTCGGCGGATCGCTGGCGTCGTGGCTCACTGCGCTCGGTCGTCCCGTCGGCCTGCTTGGCCTCGCCGGACAAATCGGCTTCGCGTTGATCCCGCTTATCCGGCGACGCGGCGACTAGCCGACACTCAACACAATCTTCCCGACATGCTCCCCCGCCTCCATGCGGCGGTGCGCGTCCGCCGCCTGCGCCAGCGGGAACACCCGGTCGACGACCGGCGCGATCCGTCCGGCCTCGAACTCCGGCCAGATCGCACCCTCCAGCGTTTCGGCGATGGCGGTCTTGAACGCCACCGGTCGTGGCCGCAGCATTGACCCGGTCAGCGTCAGCCGCCGCCGCATCACCGCCATCAGGTCGAGCGGCCCCGACGTCCCACGCTGAAACGCAATCGACACATGCCGCCCATCATCGGCGAGGCACTGGACGTTGCGCGGCAGATAGTCGCCGCCGACCATATCGAGCACCAGATCGACGCCACGCCCGCCAGTGATCCGCACCACCTCGGCGACAAAATCCTGGCTCTTGTAGTCAATTGCATGCGCCGCCCCCAGCCGCAGTGCCGCCGCACATTTGTCCGCCGACCCCGCCGTGACGATCACCGTCAGCCCCAGCACCTGCCCCAGCTGGATCGCCGTCACGCCGATGCCGCTGGTGCCGCCGTGGACCAGCATCGTCTCGCCACTGCGCGCGCGGCCGCGATCGACGACGTTTGACCAGACGGTGAACCAGGTTTCGGGCAAGCTCGCCGCCCCGGTCATCGCCATGCCCGCGGGGACCGGCAGACACTGGCCCGCAGGCGCGACACAATATTCGGCATAGCCGCCACCCGCGACCAGCGCGCACACCGCATCGCCGGGCCGCCAGCGCTCGACCCCCTCGCCGATGGCGGCGACGGTGCCGGCAATCTCCAGCCCGATGATGGTCGGCGTCCCCGGCGGCATCGGGTACAGGCCCATCCGCTGCACCACATCGGGGCGGTTGACCCCGGCGGCAGCGACCTTGACGAGAACCTCACCGGGGCCGGGGGCCGGGACCGGACGGGTAACGGGGACCAGCACCTCCGGCCCTCCGGGAGCGACGGGATCAATGGCGGTCATGGTGGCGGGGATGGTCATAGGCGGGATATTGACAGCGGATCGCGCCGGGTCAACTTCAGCCCTCATGTTCGACGAAGAACTCCCGCGCAAAAAGCCTGAAATCCTCGCCGATCTGGCGCGCGAGGATCTCGACAAGCTGTCGATTGCCGAACTCGACGACCGCATCGCGGCGCTAAAGGCCGAGCTGGCGCGCAGCGAGGCCAAGCGCGACGGGGCGGCGAAGTTCCGCGCCAGCGCGGACAGTTTGTTCAAGCGGTGAGGTGGATCACCGCGCTTACCTCTCCCCTTGAGGGAGAGGTCGAGAGACGCGCCGCTTGGCGCGGCCCGGGTGAGGGGTCTCTTGCTCCGGCGAAGAAACCCCTCTCCCGGCTCGCGAAGGCGCGAGTCCGACCTCTCCCTCAAGGGGAGAGGTAAGTCATGCCCGGCTCCCAGGATTTCGCCCACGACCCCCGCAATGACGGCCTGCTGATCTTCCTGAACGGCGCGCTGGTTCGCCGCGAACACGCCCGCGTGTCGGTATTCGACGCCGGGTTCGTGCTGGGCGACGGGGTTTGGGAGGGGCTGCGGCTGCATAACGGCAAGCTGCTGTTTCTGGACGCCCATATCGACCGGCTGTTCGCCAGCGCGGCCGCCATCGGGCTCGACATGGCGATGACACGCGCCGAGATCGTCGCCGCCTGCCAAGCGACTTGCACGGCGAATGGCATGACCCATGGCGCACACCTGCGCCTCATGGTGACGCGCGGCGAGAAGGCGGCGGCGAACCAGGACCCGCGCAATGCGCTGGGGCGGCCGACGGTCGTCATCCTCGCCGACTATAAGGAACCCGCCCCCGCGTTGCGCACCACCGGCCTTACGCTCCACACCGCAACCATCCGCTGCACGCCGCCGACGATGTTCGACATGCGGATCAATTCGCACAGCCGGTTGCCGCTGATCCTCGCGCTCAACGAGGCGATTGCGGCGGGGGCCGACGAGGCGCTGATGCTCGATCCCGCCGGCAATGTGTCGAGCTGCAACGCCACCAACTTCTTCTGGGTCAGGGACGGCGCGGTCCGCACCTCCAGCGGCGAATATTGTTTCAACGGCGTTACCCGCGCCAACGTCATCGCGCTTTGCGAAGCGAACGGAGTACCACTCGCCGCCGGAGATTTCGCCCCCGAAGACCTGACCGACGCCGACGAGGCGTTCGTCACCGGCACCTTCGGTGGCCTCACCCCCGTCGCCGCCATCGACGGCCGCCGCCTGCCCGCCCCCCTGCCCGGCCCGGTCACGGCGCGGCTGATCGGGCTGTACGATGCGCTGAAGGACGCCGCATGACCCCCCTACTCCCCACAAAGCGCATCGCCATGTGGTGCGGCCCGCGCAACCTGTCGACGGCGATGATGCGCAGCTTTGGCTCGCGCGCCGATACCGTCGTCAGCGACGAGCCGTTTTATGGTGCCTACCTCAAAGCCACCGGCGACGACCAGCCGATGAAGGATCAGGTCATCGCCTCCATGGACTGCGACTGGCACAGCGTCGCGCGCGCCCTCTCGGGCCCCGCCCCTGCACCGATCTGGTACCAGAAGCACATGGCGCACCATATGGAGGGACCGGTTTCCATCGCCGATCTGCCCGGCCATACCCATGCGTTCCTGATCCGCGATCCGGCGCGGGTGGTGGCGAGCTATGCCGCCAAGCGCGTGCAGGTGCGCCCCGAACACCTCGGCGTGACGCGGCAGCGCGACTATTTCGACCGCGAGGCCGACCGGCTGGGCCACGCCCCGCCCGTCATCGACAGCGCCGACATCCTGCGTGATCCGGTGGCGACGCTGGCGGCACTGTGTGCGGCGATGGGCATCGCATGGGACCCGGCGATGCTGGCCTGGCCCCCCGGCCGCCATGCCACCGACGGCATCTGGGCCGCCCACTGGTACGCCGCGGTGGAGGCCTCGACAGGCTTTGGCCCGGCAGAGGGGGCGGTGCCGGTGCTGGATGCGGAGGGCGCGGCGGTCGCCGAGGCGTGCCGGGGGGATTATGAGTATTTGCGGGGGTTTGGGATTGGGGGATCGTCTAGAGTCGGCGATCATTTGTCGGCTTCAGACTAGCAGTTCGACAGACACGCGGGGATATTGCGAACTGGTGACTATCGAGGAACAATGCAATGCAAAGCGCTATTACAGACCGTTTTTACCGTCGGTGGCACTACGCTCGACCTCGGTCCACGGCTAAATTTGTCTACTATTTCCTATCGTAGCGGCCTATTAGCCTTCGCACAAATTTCGATGTCATAGTATTTGACGATTGGTGGCTTGCTTGGATGTCAAGTTCGTATATTTTATGACCATCTGGATCGCGACCCACCTCGTTCATCCCCAACAGTCTGCATATCTTTCGACCTTCCACGGTCCAGGCCACCGCAACGAAATGTGTTACTCGCGAATTAAACTGGGAGTAGTAATAATCATATTTGTTTATTAGCGAATATGCGAGCTTAAGTGTAGTGTAACCGAGAAGTCCATCACCACGGACTCTACTTAGATCATCAATGGGCGTGTATCCCCTTCGCATAGGGAGTTGACGGTAAGTCTATGAGGGCATAGCGTGCTCGCCTGTTTAGGGGCGGGGGTAGCCGATGGCGCAGAGGGTTCCGTACATATTCTGTCGTTACGAGATTAATGTCGAAGGCGAGATGCTGGACGACGCGGGGCAGATGGCATTTTTCCAAGAGAACCAAGGTCAGCCCCAAGACATGCCGCCACGCGGAGATCGCCCTCCGGCCCGCGCATTGATAATGGAGCCGAGTCAGTTCGAGAGCGACGGTCTGGCGGCCATCAGCTTTTATGTCGGCTACCAGCCCGGCTATCGTAACATTATCAGCTATGATGCGACCTCGCAGCGCCGCAGCGTGGAGGTGCGTGCGGACGACCATATCAAGTCCGCACACCTAGTAGTCATTCCTGCGCTAGGGTGCATGGCAGTCGAAGACCGGAGCGGAGAGAACAGTATCACCCATCGGATCGCGGTTACGGATTAAGGTCGATTGTCGCGGCCATCCTCGAAGGCTCTGACTTGAACATCGTGCATTTGAACGATGCCGAGGTACGCCGAATCGTCGAAGGTTGGGAGATAACCCAGTATGATTACGTTGTGCGGCCTCTCAATCCGATCCGGTTGTCGGACTTCAACGAGATGCGTTCTGACGCCATGAAGCTGGATAACGTCGCGTCGGATTCCGGTAAACTTCGGCCAATCGAAGGGGAAACCATGACGGCGAATGGCGGCACAATCACGCAGGTGCAAGAGGTTGTGGACGCTGGGTACGGGCAAAATGGTGTCCGGGCAATTACACCTTTCGGCAACGAGGCGCGTGTACCCAAACCGCGCTTTTTTATGAGCAAAACCAAGAACATTGCGGAGCGGGACAAGCCCCGATTTCTGAAGATCATGTTTGAAGGTGAGGCCGGTGGCCTTGGAATTGCGGCTAGCATTGCGGCGACACTTGTGCGATTCTACGGCGCGGATGACTCAGAGACCTAGCTTTGCCGCCTCGTTCGCGAAGGCGCTTGCCATTAGTGCGAAGAAGCGCGGCATGTGGGCATACCTTCCTGGCCAGATACTTATCACCTTGTCGCTTGGCGCGGCTGTCGCGTGGTTCGTCCCGGAGAAGTTTTGGACCGACGCGCATTGGAGCGAGTCGGCAACTGTCTATGGGGGCATGTTGGCCTTCAACGCGCTACTCCTTGCGGTGGGATGGGGAGCGTTCGCCAAAATATATGAAATCATTGGGGCGACCGACTTCGCGGCGTTTTTGCGCAGACACGATATGCTGGACCTTCACATCCTATTTGTAAGCACCGTGCACGCGGCGCTCGCTACGGCTAGCGCGATCAGCTTTGGGGGTTTGGTTAGTTTGCTACTGCCGCTTCCCCTTTCAGGCGACCGAGTGATTTTCGGGCTAATGATTGGAAGCTCAGTGTACTCTCTAATCCAAGCGATGCGCGCCACCACGATGATGAACGACCTTATTTGGGATAAGGCGCACTCAGAACCGGCTACGGCACCCGCTCTCAAAGCCGTTCCAAGCCGGTGACTACTCTTCGCAAAGCTCTTGCCGACGGCGACCTAAACCGCTTCATCGCGGCCCGCGAAGCGGAGGGCGCTCCCCCCGGCGACGCGGACAAGTTCGATCAACTACTCAAGCGCGTTTTGGAAACACCGAAATCAGTTCGCCGAACATCGTCTCCGGCGCGTTCCGACGGTTGAAGCGATATTCAAACTCCTTGGTGTAGTTGCCAAGGTGCTTCTCTGACACGCTGATATGGGTGCCTTGAATGCTGCATTTCAGGTGCCGCCAGAACCCTTCGATACCGTTCACCGTCGCGCCCTGAAAGCCGACATATTCGTGCGCGCCATGGTTCACCGTCATATGGCGATAACCCTGCGTATGGAGGCCCGCATAGCTGTTCAATTCGTCGGTGTGCAGTTCGCCGCCCGGGAGGACGTTGGCCGTCACAATCGGTTGTAGCGTCACGCGGCGCTGGTTCGGGACAACCTTCGTGATAATGTCGCCGCCGCGCTCCATCATACCCATGACGACGACCTTGCCAGCGGAGCCGCGCATATGGGTTCCGCGCTTCACGCCACCGATTAGGGTTTCGTCCACTTCAACCGCCGTGCCCGGCCCGCCGATGGGGGCTTCGCCGTCAACTTCCGCCATGTGCTTCCGCAGTTCGTGCCCCATGCGCCAAGCCGTTTTGTAGGTGACGCCGATCAGGCGCTGGATTTCCTTCGCCGACACACCGTGCCGCGTCGTGGTGAACAGGTGCATGACATAGAACCAAAGCTGCAACGGCGTCCGCGTCTGTTCAAACGGGGTGCCGACAGTCGGGTGCAGATGATGGCCGCACCAAGCGCACGAATAGGCCCGCTCGGCTTTGATCCGATACCACTTCGCTGCCCGGTCGCACTTGGGGCAGACATGGCCTTGGCCGAAGCGCGTATCGAACAGGTGGTTCAGGCAGGTTTCGTCATCGGGAAACTGCTTGAAGAACTGGAGAGTGGTGAGTTGCTTGCCCATGCCCCATCATATAGGGCATCCAATCTCCCTATGCAAGGGGGATACACGCCCATCAATGACTACCGATAGAAGATACACTTTGGTGTTTTTATCACGCTCAAATAGTCGCAAATGATCGAGATCGAAATTATCGGAGATAACCTCCCCCTTTATAATAGAACTGTAAAGTTCGTCTGAAATTGGAGCGGCATTAATATACCCTACGGGTCTGTTGGTTATAGTATCAATTAGAAAAGTGAATATGTCCGCATTCAGTTTAGCCCATTTCAAGGCCTCATCTATTTTAAGAGTATTTTCCTCGAAGCCATCAAGCTCCCCGTACGCTTTTCGGTCTAAATTAAACGTCTCGGAAAAGAGTTTTCTAAAATGATCTATCGAATCGGCGTTGCGGCCATCGAGCGTCTTTAGACGAGGAATCGCGCGGTTCAGGTACGGCAACCAATTACTACGCATATGCTGCGGATTTAAATAGCCGCGGTGGTCGTGAAACGGGTGCTCTATGTTCTCGTGCAACGAGCAGTTTTCCCAATTAAATCCAACCGCACCTGATTTGCCCATCGAACGTGAAACTATCCAAGGGAAACGCACCCAAATATCATCCCTACTATACTCATTACGTATGCATGATATCTGATCTCTGGATATCAGTTTTTGCCAATCGAATTCTATTGGCAGTACTGAACCACACAATATAAGTTTGTCTATTTTAATACTTGGGTACTTGTCTAACGCTGTAGCAATTATATAAGTACCGAAACTGTGAGCAATTATCGATGGAAGTCGAGATTTATCCCGCCTCTTCTTCATTTCTTCAAAAAACCAGTTAGCGAACTTCTCTACCTCGCGGCGTCTATATTGAGCGACCGTTAAGTATAATAGATGGAAATGTCCATAATCATATGATATAATGCGGAAAGGTGGCGGGGCTATGTTCGATAACTGTTTCTGCCAGGCAGCCCGACTACGTATGCCGTGAATAGTTATGACGGTCGGCATATTCTCACCCGAAGAAAAAATTTAAGATTGTCGCATGAATAAAATGCTCGCACGAATCGTCAACTTTTTTTTCACCTCAGAACTTAGGATGTGCAGGGTGGTCGTGAAGCGCTCAAAGCGAGCCATTAGTGAGGAGGCTTCGCTCCCGGTTTCAAATTGGATTTCAATTTCATTGCCACCGTACAGATCAAGCGCCAACGCAGCCCCCCGCACACCCTTGCCCCCGGTTGACGTTCGCGTAAGGTACGCTTCAAACAACACCTTGGGGCGGCCAGATGAACTTTGATTTTTCCGATGATGCCAAGGCGCTGGCCGATCAGGCGGTGAAGCTGTTTGCCGATCGCTCCGGCCCCGCCAAGGCGCGCGCGGCGATGGCGGCAGACGCTCCGGCGTTCGACGCGGCGCTGTGGCGCGAGGTCGCCGAACTCGGCTGGACGGCGGCGCGGGTGCCGGAGGCGCATGGCGGGCTGGGGTTGAGCGCCGAGGAGGTCTGTGTGCTCGCCGATGCGGCGGGCGCGTCGCTGGCGACGATCCCGCTGGTGTCGGGGCTGCTCGCCACCGAGGCGCTGGTGCTGGCGGGGAGCGAGGCGCAACGGGCGCGCTGGCTGCCCGGCATCGCCGATGGATCGATCATCGCCGTGCCCGCGTGGAGCGGGAAAGGCGGCGTCACCCCGGCGAGAGTCGCCGTCCGCGTTGAATCCCGCGGGCTGACGGGCATAAGTGTGCCTGTCGCCGATTTGCCCGGCGCGCACCTCGGCATTGTCGCGGCAGAAGGCCCGGAGGGCACGTCACTGTGGCTTGTCGACCTGACCGACCCCGGCGTGACGGTCGAGACGGTCGAAACCCTCGATCTGGTCCGCCGCCACGGGCGTCTGACGTTGAACGCCGCCCCCGCCCAACCGCTCGGCGGGCCGGGTGACTATCAGGACTGGCTCGACCGCGCCGCCGTCATCCTGGCGTGGGAAGCGATCGGCACGGCGCAGTCGGCGATGGCGATGGCGGTCGCCTATGCCAAGGAACGCGTCGCCTTTGGCCAGACCATCGGGCGCTATCAGGGCGTCAAACACAAATGCGCCGACATGTATATCAAGCTCGAACTGGCGCGGGCGCATGCGCTGCACGGGGTGGCGATGATCGGATCCGGAGGGGCGGAACTGCGGCAGGCGGCGGCGGCGGCGCGGGTTGCCAGCCTCGACGCGCTGGCGTTTTGTGCGGAGGAGAATGTCCAGCTGCACGGCGGCATCGGCTTTACGTGGGAGAGCGATTGCCAATTCTATTACCGCCGCGCGCGGACGCTGGCGGCGGCGCTGGGGCCGCGGAACTGGTGGGCGGACCGGCTGGTGCGGGCGCTGGAGGTGCGGAACCGGGCGGCTGCTTAGCCTACACTGTCCCTCCCCCTTGAGGGGAGGGCGACTCGCGGCCCTTGTCGCGAGCGGGGTGGGGGTGTCTCACTCCGAATTAAGGGAAGACCCCACCCCGGGCCGCGCGAAGGCGCGCGTCTCTCGCCCTCCCCTCAAGGGGGAGGGACAGGCGTCGCTCTTGAATTTATGCGCCAATATGGTTACTTACAAGCCGCGCAAAAGATCAGGACCGCTGCGCAGTTTTGCCGCACACTCGTTCGCACGAAACGGCGATTCATGTGTCAAGATAGTGTCAAGATAACCAACCGCACGCGCCATCAAAAAACATGATTCAGGTGTCAAGATAGGGCAATTATGGCGTTTACAAACCCATTGCCCGTAAACACGTGATTGGCTAACATCCCCACTCGGCAACCGATTCGGGGACAAAACATGGCAGACGCAGCACCAGTGGTTCATATCGGCGAGAACTCCCCTGAGGAGGTCGCGCTCAAGCTACTGCAGCTTATCGCCAGGGCCGAAGGAAGGTCGCCACAACCTGAGGGCAAGAACCCGATGACCCGTCAGTGGATTATATCCACCTACGTGCAATGCCGCTCCGCAATAAATGGGCATTGGTCGGCGGCGGACATCCTCAAGGGGCATCCGGTGATCGAGTAGCGCCGGCAACGAAAGCCACAAGCCGCTCGGCCAGTTCAACCCACTTGTCGGGCGGCGAATGGATCGCGGCGACCAGTTTGAGACATTCCAAGCGAAGCGTTTCTATGTCCATGGTATCCGACTACCATGTGGTGGTGGGATACCGCAAGCCCTATTCCTGCGGCTTCTCTACCGGCTTATGCTTCACGACCCTACGCAGCCGCTCCTCGAAGCGGGCTTCGTCGTCGTCGCATTCGACGGCGGCGGCAGCTTGCTTGAATCGGTCTACCTGTGACATCGGTTTGTGATGGCTATCATCGCTAGTTTTCATAGAGAGGCTCCCAATCCTGCCTTGCTGCACGACATATACTGTGATGAAAGCAGTCAGACTAGGCATCGCTATATGGCGATGGGCGGGTTGATAATTCCCACTTCGAACGTGGTGGCGACGAATGCCCGGATTGCTGAGCTTAGGCTTCCGGAACTGCCTAACGGCGAAATGAAATGGGGCAGCGTTTCTAAGGGTAAGCTTGAGGCATACCGTCGCCTCGTGGATGCCTTTTTCGACGATGATGCGTTTCGCGGCGTGGACTTCCACTCAACGATTGTGGACACTTGGCAGCAAGATCATCAACGTTTTGGCGATGGTGACCGCGATAAGACGTTTAACAAAGAGTTGTATCAACTGGCCGCAAAATTTGCACGTTTGTATCCGCAGGCGTTGTTTCACCTTTACCCCGACGAGCGCGAAACAGCGCACCGCCCTGGCGAACTACGCGATATTCTTAATTTCGGTCGCCGCAAGAACGGGGATCGCCGTGACTTTCCTTACCGCCGTTGTCACTTCCGGAACTCCGGAGCTACGCCCCTAATCCAGCTTGTGGACGTAATGCTTGGCGGTATCGCCTACAGAATCAACGGCCATGCCAACGCGATTGAAGCCTCGCCGTCCAAAGTAGACCTTTCAAGGCATATTCTGACTAGAGCCGGGGTTCGATCCGTTTCTGCCGACACCGCACGGTCTGGCAAGTTCACCATCTGGCACCGCCGTCTACAACCGAGAAATGGCGTCCCCCGGCTCTAGGTGGTGGTGCCACCACCGCCAGTCGGCGGCTCCCGCCGCCTTGGCGGGGGGCTAAGCCGAGGGAGTATTCCACATATAGGAATCCCTATGTGCGGGTCAAACCCTCATTACGCCGCAAGAGGCCCCCCATAGGTCAATCGCTTGCCGACGATGCCGCGCATCGCTTCGACTGTGCGAGCGCCGTCATTCACGCCCAGCGCGGCGCGGTTGTTATATCGGAACTCGAACTCCGCCAGATAACGATGCAGATGCGCTTCGCCGCAATGCTGGTAGACACCCTTCGTGCCGCGTTTGAAGATGCTGAAATAGCCTTCAACGGTGTTGGTGTGAGCCTCGCCGCGACCATATTCGCCGATGCCATGGTTAACAGCGTCATGGCGGGCGAACTCTTTGCCGACCTTCGCATAGATTTGGCTTTCGTCGGTCATCAGCGTCGCTTCGCGGACGATGTTCGCACGGACAATCGCGCCCACGGTGGAGGCGTTGGCGCGTTCCACGACCATAGTGCGGGCGCGGCCAGTCTCGCGGTCGACCAGCGCCAGCACCTTCATCTTGTGGTGAACGCCGCGCTGGACCGGCTTGTTCTTGATGCGGCCAATGTAGGTTTCATCAACCTCCACGAAACCGCCGCCGACGCCGAACGGTGCCAGATCGCCCGAACGCATGGCCTCGCGGATGCGATGCGCGAGGAACCACGCGGCCTTGTAAGACACCTCTAGGGTGCGATGAAGCTGATGTGCCGAAATGCCCTTCTTGCTACTGGTCATAAGGTGCATCGCCTGAAGCATCTTGTGCAGCGGCATACGGGCGTGCTCGAAAACGGTGCCGACTTTGACCGTGAATTGCTTCCGGCACTCGCCACACTTTTTGAGACCGTGGCGAACAACGCCTTCCGGGTTCTTGCCGCTCGCCTTGCTGCGAACGCCCGCCAGATCATAGATGCGACCGCCGATGACGCCGCAATGAGGGCACGTCACGCCGCCAGCCCAGACGATGCTTTCGAGGAAAGCGAAGGCCTTAGCTTCATCGTGAAAGTAGGGACGGGACAGAACGGACATCGGGTAGCTCCTTGCCCGATCTTTCTAGCCTACCTTTGTGGGTTTGTAAAGGTCATAATCGCCCAAGATAGAGTCAAGATAACCTGTTACAATCCGCATAACCCATTGATATCGTTCAACCCCGCTCCCGCATGATCCGCGCCGCATCGCGCTTCCAGTCGCGCGCCTTTTCCGTCTCGCGCTTGTCGTGGAGCTGCTTGCCCTTGGCGATGGCGAGTTCGACCTTGGCGCGTCCCTGCGGGTTGAAATAGATCGACAGCGGGATCAGCGTCATGCCCTGCCGAGCAACGGCGCCGCCCATCTTGCCGATCTCGCGTTCGTGCAACAGCAGCCGGCGCGGGCGTTTGGGTTCGTGGTTGAAACGGTTGCCGTGGCTGAATTCGGGGATGTTCATGTTGACCAGCCACATCTGGCCGTCCTTGAGTTCGGCATACGCCTCGGCGATCGAGGCCTGGCCGGTGCGCAACGCCTTGACCTCGGTCCCGGCCAGCGCGATGCCGGCCTCGACGACCTCCTCGATGTAATATTCGTACCGGGCGCGGCGGTTTTCGGCGAGGGTCTTGGTCTTGACGCCGGTTTCGCCTTTGGGGCGGGCCATCAGACGTGGCCTGCGTGTGCAACGGCCCAAATGCCGCTCAGGCTGAGCCTGTCGAAGCCCCTTGGACGACCGGCGTCGCGGTGCTTCGACAGGCTCAGCAAGAGCGGGGGTGGGAGACTGCCGCTCACCGGCTCAATCCCGCATGCACCAGCGCCGCATCGACGGCAGCGCGCGAGGCTTCGGACGGCGGCGTGATCGGCAATCGCACATCCGCCGCCATCCGCCCCAGCTTGGCCAACGCATACTTCGTCGGCCCCGGCGAGGCGTCGCTGAACAGCGCGGCGTGGAGCGGCCACAGCCGGTCGTTGAGCGCCAGCGCCGCCGCATAGTCCCCGGCCAGCGTCGCGGCCTGAAACTGCGCGTACAGGCGCGGCGCGACATTGGCCGTCACCGAAATCGCCCCGACGCCGCCCATCGCGTTGAAGCCCAGCGCCATATCGTCATTGCCCGACAACTGGCAGAAGGCCGTGCCACAGGCGCTGCGCTGCGCCGATACCCGCGCCAGATTGCCGGTCGCATCCTTGACCCCAACGATCGTCGGCAGCCTCGCCAGCGCGGCCATCGTCTCGGTGCTCATATCGGCAACCGAGCGCCCGGGGATGTTGTAGATCAGGATCGGCAGCGGCGATGCCTCGGCCAGCGCAGTGAAATGCGCCAGCAGCCCGGCCTGCGACGGCTTGTTGTAATAGGGCACGACGACCAGCGCCGCATCCGCCCCCAGCCGCTTCGCCTCGCGCATATGGTTCAGCGCGGTCGCGGTATCGTTCGATCCGCATCCGGCGATGACCGGGACGCGGCCCGCCGCCGCCTGCACAGTCGTTTCAATGACGGCGTAGTGTTCGACCAGCGACAGCGTCGGCGATTCACCAGTGGTGCCGCACGGCACAAGTCCGGTCGAACCTTCGGCGATCTGCCAATCGACGAACGCCGTCAGCGCTTTGTGATCGACCGCGCCGTCGCGGAACGGAGTGACGAGGGCGGGGATCGAGCCGTGGAACATCGGCGCGTATATCGCGGGTGCGGGGGCAGACGGCAAGCGCCCGCCCGTTGACACTCCGCCCCCCAATCCGCACTTGCACCTCCATGTCCGACCTCATCTCCCTGACGCTTCCCGACGGTTCCGTGCGTGAAGTCCCGCGCGGCACTACCGGTGCGGATGTGGCGGCGAGCATCGGGCCGGGGCTGCTCAAGGCAGCGCTGGCAGCGCGGGTGGACGGCGAGGTCGTCGACCTGTCGCGGCCGATCATGGCCGATGCGAAGCTGGCACTGGTCACATCGAAGGACGAAGCCGACGCGCTCGAGCTGGCACGACACGATTACGCGCATGTGCTGGCGGAGGCAGTGCAGCATTTGTTTCCGGGGACGCAGATCACCTTCGGGCCTTCCACGGATGACGGTTTCTATTACGACTTCGCCCCCAAGGACCGCCCCTTCACCGAAGACGACCTGCCCGTCATCGAGGCCGAGATGCGCGCCATCATCACCCGCAACGCGCCGCTGGTGCGCGAGGAATGGTCGCGCGACGCGCTGATCGCCCACTTCAAGGCGCATGGCGAAAGCTTCAAGGCCGAATGGGCCGCCGAACTGCCCGAGGGCGAGGCGCTGACGGTCTATAAGGCTGGAGACTGGCTCGACCTGTGCCGCGGCCCGCATCTGCCGTCGACGGGTAAGCTCGATCCGCAAGCCTTCAAGCTGACGCGCGTCTCGGGGGCCTATTGGCGCGGCGACCAGAACAACGCGATGCTCAGTCGCATCTATGGCACCGGCTGGCTCAACAAGAAGCAGCTCGATGCGCACCTCGTCCGGCTCGAGGAGGCCGCCAAGCGCGACCACCGCAAGATCGGGCAGGAGATGGACCTGTTTCACCTCCAGCCCGAGGCGCACGGCAGCGTATTCTGGCACCCGCGCGGCTTCGTCATCTACCGCGCGCTCGAAGCCTATATGCGGCGGCGGCTCGATGCGGTCGGCTATCTCGAGGTCAAGACACCGCAGATCATGGACGCGCGGCAATGGGAACAATCCGGTCACTGGGGCAAATACCGCGAAAACATGTTCGTCATCCCCGATGAGGTACCCAATGCCGAGGATGATGGCGCGCTGGTCACCGGCAAGGGCGACTGGATGGCGCTCAAGCCGATGAACTGCCCGGCGCATGTTCTGATCTTCCGCCAGGGCATCAAAAGCTATCGCGATCTGCCGTTGCGGCTGGCGGAGATGGGCTGCTGCCACCGCAACGAACCGCATGGCGCGCTGCACGGGCTGATGCGCGTCCGCCAATTCACCCAGGACGACGGGCACATCTTTTGCCGCGAAGACCAGATCGTCGGCGAAGTGGCGCGCTTCTGCGACCTGCTCGACCGGGTCTATAAGGACCTCGGCTTTGGCGAGTACGCCATCAAGCTGGCGCTGCGTCCCGACAAGCGTTTCGGCAGCGATGCAATGTGGGACTGGTCCGAACAATCGATGCGTGACGCGGTCAAGGCTACGGGCCGCGACACCGCCGAATGGGGCTGGGAAGAGCTGCCCGGCGAGGGCGCGTTTTACGCCCCCAAGTTGGAATTCCACCTGACCGACGCCATCGGTCGCACATGGCAGGTCGGCACCATCCAGACCGACACCGTGCTGCCCGAACGGCTCGACGCCAGCTATGTCGGCGAGGATGGCGCGCGCCACCGCCCGGTCATGCTCCACCGCGCCATACTGGGATCGTATGAACGCTTCATCGGCATCCTGATCGAGCATTACGCCGGGCGCTTCCCGCTGTGGTTGGCCCCCGTGCAGGCGGTGGTGGCGACGATCGTATCGGATGCGGACGACTATGCGGGCGAGGTTGCGGCGGCGCTGGCGGCGGCAGGCGTGCGTGTCGAAAGCGACCTGCGCAACGAGAAGATCAACTACAAGGTCCGCGAACACAGCCTGGCGCATGTGCCGTATCTGCTCGTCGTCGGCCGCCGCGAGGCGGAGGAGCGGACCGTGGCGCTGCGGCCCTTGGGTGGCGGTGAACAGCGGGTGATACCGTTGGCGGAGGCAGTGGCGCTGCTGACGGCGGAGGCTGCGCCGCCGGATATGCGTTGAGTGCCGTATGGCCACCACCCGCGACAAGCTTGAAGCGGAAATGCGCGCCGCCGCCGCAACGGGCAATTACGAACGCGCCGCCAAGTTGCGGGACGATCTTCGTGCCCTCGACGCCGACCGCGCCGAAATCCATGCGCCGATCCCCGGCGCCATGGGCATCGGAACGCAGCACCCCAAGCCCGCGCCGCCCGTCGGGTGGAAGCGGCCCAAAAAGCCTGATCCGATGACCAAGGGTCGGCGTTAGGGCTTCGCACCCAGCTTCCGCGTCAGAAACTCCGCAGTCGCCGCATCGGCCTTCGCCCAGTCCTGAGCGCGCAGGAAGTCGTGGATTTCATCGGGCAGCACCAGTTCCTCATACTCCACGCCTTTTGCCGACAGGCGGCGGACCAGATCGATCGTCTGGTTGAAGCGGACGTTGCGGTCGTCGTCGCCGTGGATGAACAGCACCGGCGAGGTCCAGCCGCCGACGTCGTTGGCGGGCGACGAGGTGAACGCCACCTTGGTCGCCTCCACCCGGTCGCCCTGTTCGTAACGGAACAACGGCGGGTCCTCCTCGGCATATTCGCGCGACCAGTCGTGGACGCCGTGGAGATCGACCCCCGCCTTGAACAGGTCGGAATTCCGCCCCAGCGCCTGCGCTGTCAGCAGCCCGCCGTACGACCCGCCCCAGATGCCGATGCGCGCCGGATCGACTCCCGGCTGCGCCGCCAGCCAGCGACCGCCCGCCAGCACGTCCTGATACTCCGCCGCCCCCGCCGGGCCGCCATGCGCCGGATGCTGGAAATCATATCCATAACCGATGCCGAGCCGGTAATTGACCGACAACACGTTGAAGCCATGCGCCGCCAGATATTGGTTCAGCGCATAAGCGTTGGAATAATAGCGCATGTACGACCAGCCGAGCATCATCTGCCGCGGCGGCCCGCCGTGGACGAAGATGACTCCGGGCTGGGGTGTGGTTCCGGCGGCGGCGAACAATTGACCATGGATGGTCAGGCCATCGGGAGCGGTCCACGACACATAGCGGGGGGTGACGAACTGCGCGCCCGCGAAGCTGGTGGCGGGTTCCTGCCCGGCCAATGTGCGGCGGGTGTCGGTGACCACGGCGACTGCGGGCGGCTGCTGGGCTGTCGCCGCGATGAAGGCGGTGCCCGATGCCAGCGCGGCGGGTGCCCATTCGAGGCTTTCGCCCGATGTGACTGCAACCGGCGCGCCGCCACCAACGGCGACGCGATAAAGGTGCCGCCGGTCCTCATCATCCTTGGTCGAGCCGGTGTTGGCGGAATAGACGAGACTCGTTCCGTCCGGGCTGAGCGAAATATGTTCGACCATGAACGCGCCCGGCGTCAGCAGCGTTGCCGCGCCGCCGGTGGCGGGCACCGCATACAGATGCTGCCAATTGTCCATCGCCGACAAGAAGGTCAGCCGCCCACCGGCCGCCCAAGACAGGTTCGCATCGCCGTGGACATCGGGATAACTGTCACGCAGCCCCTTGCCGCTCGCCCAGACCCGCGTTGCCGCCCCGGTTGCGGCATCGGCGGTCCAGATCGCCCAGGGCTGCGGCGTGTTGATCAGGACGGGATCGGGCGCACCGCCCTGCCCAGGCTGGCGGGTGAAGGCGATGCGGCTGCCGTCGGGCGACCAGACCGGATCGCCGTCCAAACTGCTCGACGGGGCAACCCACAGGATCGGCGTCCTGCCACCGCCAAACACGCCGATGAAGCTGTGATCGCCGCGCTTCGAAATGAACGCCAGCTTCGATCCATCGGGCGACCAGCGCAGCGATGCGTCCTTGCCGCGATCGAAGAACAGCCGGTGCGCGTCCTTGCCGTCGCCGGTAATGGCGGCATGGGCCTCCCACACCTGCCCGTCCTTGATGTAGGCGAGGTCGCCCTTGGCCGACAGTGCGGGGGCGTCGCCCTCGACGATGCGCGCCGCCTTTGACCCAGGCTTCAGCCCAGCGCGCCACAGCGTGATCTTGGGCTCGTCAGGCGTCGATGTCGGGTTGGGCTGCAGCCCCCCGGCGGCGGGCCAGTTCGAATCATGATCGCCACCGCGCACAAAGACGAGCGTCTTGCCATCGGGGGCCCAGGTTAGCTGGGTCAGTTCCTGCCCGTCATCCTCGGTGAACTGCGTCACCTGGCGCGGCGCAAAACCCGGCGCGTCGGCAACCCAGATGTTGCGGACGCCCGCCACGATCCGCACCCAGGCGATGCGCTGCCCGGCCTTGTCGGCCGTCAGGTCGTCGACGAACGGATAGGCGAGCGCCTGAGGGAGGGTGAAGTTCGCCGCCATCGCCGGAGCCGCCGCCGTGATCAGGAGTGCCGCCAAAAATCCGATACGCATGTCTGCCCCTTTGCATGAACGCCTGACGAATGTGCGCCGAAACGCCGCTGCTTGCCAAGCGACTTGCCGCGCTGCCTCGCCGCTGCCAGCTTACCGCGATGAGGGGACCGTCTTGACCGCCGCTACATCTGCTGCCGCCCCGGAGCGGCGCGGGTTGTTCAGCCATCCGCCGGGCCTCGCCGTGCTGGCGGGGACGGAATTCTGGGACCGGGTGTCGTTCCACGGTCTGCAGTCGCTGCTCACGCTGTACATGGTCGAACAATTGCTGCTGCCCGGCCATGTCGAGGCGATCACCGGGTTCGCCAGCTTCCGCCACGCCATCGAAGGCGTCACCGGACCGCTGTCGACGCAGGCGCTCGCCGCGCAGATTTTCGGGCTTTACATCGGCCTCGTTAATTTCACCCCGGTCTTCGGCGGCTGGATCGGCGACCGGGTGCTGGGCCGGCGGAAGACGGTGGCGCTGGGTGCGCTGCTGATGACCGCCGGGCATTTCTGCATGGCCTTTGACGCGGCGTTCCTGCTGGCGCTGCTGCTGCTGATGACCGGCGCGGGGTGTTGCGCGGCAACATCGCCTCGCAAGTTGGGGGGTTATACGCGCCCGGCGACCGGAGGCGCGCCGATGCTTTCCAGATCTATTACACCGGCATCAACCTCGGCGCGTTCGTTGCACCGTTGGTGACCGGACTGCTCGCCAAGGATTGGGGCTGGCATCCGGCCTTCGCCTTTGCCGGGTTCGGGATGCTCGTCGGGCTGATCGTCTATCTGAGTGGACAGAGGACCCTGCCGCCCGATCCGCCCCGCATGGCGGTTGCCGCGCGTATCCCGCTGACCCCACCCGAACGCCGCGCCGTGTTCGTGCTGGCAGCGCTGGTGCCGGTGGCGGCGCTATTCTGGGTCGCCCAGTCACAGGTCTGGAACGTCTATAACTTGTGGGTCCGCGACCATGTCGACCTGTCGATCGCCGGGTGGACGATGCCTGTGGTGTGGCTGCAATCGCTCGATGGGGTGTCGCCGATTTTCTTCATGCCGTTCCTGTTGATGCTGTGGCGCTGGCAGGCGGCGCGCGGAACGGAGCCGGGCGTCTTCACCAAGATCGCCACCGGTTGCCTGATCTTTGCTGGCGGCGTCGCCTGGCTGGCCGCGGCCCCCATCGCGCTTCAGGCAAATGGCAAGGTGCCGCTGCTCTGGGCCGTCGGCTTCCATCTGATCAGCAATTTCGGCTGGCTGTTCTTCGTGCCGCCGGTCATCGCACTCTACACCAGCGCCGCCCCCGCCCGCCTCAACGGCACGATGTTCGGCATCTATAACCTGTCGGTGTTCATGGGCAGCGTCGCCAGCGGGCGTTTGGGCGGGCTATACGAACGCTGGAGCCCGACGCGCTTCTGGCTCCTCCACGCTGGGGTCGTCGCTGTGGCGGGGCTGTTCTTCCTGATCTTTGCGCGCCCGCTACGGCGGCTGCTCAATCTCGACGATACGCCTCGCCGTCCAGCGTGAGATAGGGGTCGCGGTTTTTATCGTAACGGTCGTCGGTCGTCGCCATGTTGATATCGGGATAGACGCAGCGGTCCTTGTCGGAATGACCACCGACCACAATATAGGTCGCGTCGACGTCCGACCGGTTGACCAGCTGGTGGGCGTTGCCGTCCCCCGCCGGGTGGCCGATGACGTCGCCGGGACCGACGGGGTGTTCGCCGTCGTCGTCGATCAGGACCAGCGTGCCGGTGAGCATGACGACCAGCTCGTCCTCATGGCTATGGGCGTGGCGTTGGCTTGCCCAGGTGCCTGGAGGGATCCGGGCGGTGTTGACGCCAAACTGCGTCACGTCGACCGCCGGGGCCAGCCGCCGCGCCAGTCGGGCGTTACACGGCACATCGTGCGGCGGCGGGTAACGCACGCCGCTGAACTCTGGAATGTCGTTCAAATTGACAATCTTGGCCATGTTGTGCCCCATTTGCGCCAGCGCGGTCTTTTTACGAACCCCGCCTTCCCGCCGTCACCGATCTGCGTTACATTCCATCCCTAATTCGCCACAGGAGACTCTGCCATACCCCCTCCCCCACGCCGCATGATGAACACGCCCGCGCCGATGAACGGTCCGCGCTACGATGAATTCATCACCGTCCCCAAGGTCCGTGTCATCGACCAGGACGGCGAGAATCTGGGCGTCCTTTACACCAAGGAAGCCATCGCCACCGCGCACGAAGCCGGGCTGAACCTTGTCGAGGTGTCGCCGGGTGCCGATCCGCCGGTGTGCAAGATTCTCGATGTCGGCAAGTTCAAATACGAAGCCCAGAAGAAGGCCGCCGCCGCTCGCAAGAACCAGAAGACGCAGGAGATCAAGGAGATCAAGATGCGTCCCAACATCGACGACCATGATTACGAGACCAAGATGAAGGCCGTTCAGCGCTTCATCGAGGAGGGCGACAAGGTCAAGATGACGCTACGCTTCCGCGGCCGCGAACTGTCGCATTCCGAAATGGGCCTGCGCCTGCTCGAGCGGGTCCGTGACGATGCGGTCGATTACGCCAAGGTCGAACAGACGCCGAAGATGGAAGGCCGTCAGATGCTGATGGTGATCGCACCGCGGTGATCTAAATCCTCCCCGTCTTCGGGGAGGGGGACCGCGTCTTCGCGGTGGAGGGGCGGCGGGCTTCCGCCGTCTTTCGCTCCATCCGACCGGCAACGCGCAAGGGCGCGCCCCTCCACCACGCGCCTGAAGAAGGCGCGCGGTCCCCCTCCCCGAAGTCGGGGAGGATCTAGTGCCCCCTTCCCCGCTCTCGCCCTCCGCATTACAACCCGCTCCCAATGCACCGTTTCGCCAACCCTGCCCGCTTCCTCCGCATCGCCCGCGTCGCCACGCCGCTGACGCTGGCGCTGGGGCTGATCCTGACGGCGGCGGGCGCGTACATCGGCCTGTTCGCCTCGCCGCCCGATTACCAGCAGGGCGATAGCGTGCGCATCATGTACGTCCATGTCCCCGCCGCCTGGCTGGGCAGCGGCGGCTATCTCGGCCTCGCCATCGCCAGTGCCGTCGCGCTGGTGTGGAAGCATCCGCTCGCCGGGATCGCGGCGCGCGCCATCGCCGTGCCGGGGGCGGCATTCACCGCGATC
The DNA here is from genome assembly GCA_038211945.1 of Sphingomonadales bacterium. GTDB lineage: Bacteria > Pseudomonadota > Alphaproteobacteria > Sphingomonadales > Sphingomonadaceae > Sandarakinorhabdus. The sequence goes on along the minus strand of JBBQVA010000020.1, from coordinate 12,142 downwards.
TGCCTGGTTTCGGGTTCACTCTGGGGCAAGCCGACCTGGGGCACCTATTGGGTATGGGATGCGCGGCTGACCTCGATGCTGGTGTTGCTGTTTCTCTATGCCGGGTACATCGCGCTGTCGGCGGCGGAGGGCGAGCGCGGTGGCGAACGACGGGGGGCCGCTGTCCTGGCGCTGGTCGGCACGGTCAACCTGCCGATCATCAAATACAGCGTCGAATGGTGGAACACGCTCCATCAGGGGCCGAGCATCTCGCTGACCAAATCGGCGATCGATCCGCATATGCTGACGCCGCTGTTCCTGTCGCTCGGCGGTTTCACGCTGTTGTTCGCCGCCATCGTGCTGATGCGGATGCGGGCACTGATCGCCGGGCAGCGCGTCGAGGCGCGGGCGCGGCGGATGGCGGAGGTGCTCGCATGATTGAGCGCCCCGACCTGTGGGCCAGCTACATCTGGCCCGCCTATATCCTGACGCTGGGTGGCCTCGCCGCGCTGCTTGGCTGGGCGTTCGCATCCATGCGCGCCGCCGAGAAACGCGCTGACGAGATGCGCCGCAAATGAAGCTCCAACCCATTCCCCCGCTCAGGCTGAGCCTGTCGAAGCCGGATTGCGGGCACGTAACCCGGCTTCGACAGGCTCAGCCTGAGCGGGCGTTAGGGGTCGCCCCTCAATGAAACTAAAGGCCAAACACCAACGCCTCTGGCTACTCGGCGGCGCGCTCATCGCGCTGGGCGGCGCATCGGCGCTCGCGCTGTCGGCGCTGGGCGACAAGGCGACCTATTTCTACGCCCCCAGCGACCTCGTCACCAAAGGCGTCCCCGATGCGTCGATCCGGCTTGGCGGCATGGTCGAACGCGGCTCGCTGGTGAAACACGGCACCACCGTTCGATTCATCGTAACCGACAACGCCAAGACCTGGCCGGTCACCTACACCGGCATCGTCCCCGACCTGTTCCGCGAGGGGCAAGGCGTGATTGCCGAGGGGCGCGTCGACCCCGCCAGCCGCGTCTTCGTCGCCGACACCATCCTCGCCAAGCACGACGAGAAATACATGCCCCCCGAGGTCGCCGGGGCGATGCACAAGGTCGGCAAGGTCAGTTGACCCCGGACCGGCTGGTCTTCGCCTACAACGCCAATGCGGGCCTTGCGGCGGGGCTGTTCGACAGCGTCCACAAGATCGTCTCGCCCTCGACCTACCCGTGCAGCCTGTGCGCGCTGACCCACGGCCTGACGCGGATGGGGCCGCGCTGGCGGGCGTGGCTGGCCGCGCTGCCGGTGCCGCCGATCTTCCACCACCGGCCCGATTTCCGTGCAGCTTTCCCGGCCTCCGCTGATTGGCCGCTGCCACTTGTCGCCACTGAACGGGACGGCGTGCTGACACTGGTGCTGGGGGCCGAGGCGCTCAACCGACTGAGCGATAGCGCCACGCTGATCGCCGCCATTGAAGCGGGGCTGCACGGCGGCACTTCGGTTGCTGCACCGGTGCCACGCGCCTGACCCCGGGCAGCGGAGCTGTAAAAGCAGTCGCGGTCGCGAATCGGGTCGCCCGAAAAGCGCCGAAAAAGCACCGAAGGAGAGGAAAGAGAGGATACCGTAGCGCCTGTCCCTTCTCCGGCGAGGGGCCGCAGGTTTCGTGGGTCATGGGCAAAGAGCACAGCTATCATCCGGTGATTATATCGCCATATAGGTTATTTGTCAAGATGGTTATCGGCGAGTTGAAACGTGCTTCGATTCGTCCCTTAGCAACCCGCCCGAATGACCGATCCAGGCGGCTGATGGGTGGATTGCGGACATTCGCTGATCACCACGTTTTGCGGTCGGTTGGGACGATTTCAAGCGTGTGCCAATCAAGGTCAGTTCCGTTATCGCTGCTCCACCAGATAGTCTCAATTTCAAGCAATCGGTCGTTTTGGTCGACGTTCACCAGAATCGATACCGGGCCTCCAGTTGTATCATTTAGCTTGCCTTCAAAAGACAAGTTGCTGTGTCCCGTGTATTGCGGCCTCTCATAATCCGTTAGTTCGACTTGCAGAAAGTCGCCTGCCTGAGCGACCACCGCGACGGACATGTCGCTGAGCAAGCGTTCCCCTGCCTCCTGGGGCAACCTCTCGGCGACCTTCTCAAGCAACTGGCGCTCCATCGTGGTAAAGGCTCGCGCAACCATGGACACAGGAAAGCACGATACGGCGAATGGCCGCAACTGGGGCGTTGGCCGAACGGCGGCTTCCATGCCAGCAACCGGACTGGCGGCTTTCGGGCGCAACTCGATTTCTCGGTGGACTGGAACGTCCGCGATTGGGTGGTTAGCTGCCGTTGCGTCCATCGAGGTAAGCCTGCTGCGCAGCTTCCTTTTCGTCGGTGAAAGGCTGCTCGATCCAGTACGGCTCCGGTCGCCAGACACCCCATCCGTTCCAATCGTAGTTCTTTTGAAAAGCATCAAAATCAGAGGTAGCGACAAACGTATGCACAAGTTTGGCATTCGGCGTGATCGCCATGCGAAACGTGTCAGCCTCCTGACTGACCTGCGACATCGATTGCTCATTCTCGGCTTCGTCGCGCCAGATTTCAAATACCAGATCGGCCATAGGTCCGGTGTATCACATCGGACTGATGGCCCGCTATTGGGTCGCTTCCGGTCGTTACGTGATCCATGATTTGGACCCCACCGCTCCCTCACCGTCGCCCGAACAGCTTCTCGATATCGGTCTTGGCCAGCCGGACCCAGGTCGGACGACCATGGTTGCACTGGCCCGAATGCGGCGTCACCTCCATCTCGCGGAGCAGGGCGTCCATTTCGCTGAGCGACAATATCCGCCCGGCGCGGACGCTGCCGTGGCAGGCCATGGTCCCGGCGATGGCTTCGAGCCGTTCACGCAGGGATACCGCACTGCCCCATTCGGCGAGGTCGCCCGCCAGATCGCGGACCAGCGCCGCCGGATCGGCCTTGCCCAGCAATGCGGGGACGGCGCGGACGAGGATGGCGGCGGGGCCGAACGCCTCGACCTCCAGCCCCAGTTCGGCAAGCTCGGCGGCGCGGTCGGCGATGCGCCCGGCGGCGACCTCGTCGAGTTCGACAACCTCGGGCATCAGCAGCGCCTGCGCCTTGACTGCACCCCCGGCCAGCGCCGCCTTCATGCGTTCGAGCACCAGCCGTTCGTGGGCGGCGTGTTGGTCGACGAGGATCAGCGCGTCGGCGGTCTCGGCGACCACATAAGTCGCGGCGATCTGGGCACGCGGGGTGCCGAGGGGATGGTCGGCTGGCGGGGCGACGAGGGGGGCGGCGTCACCGCGCGGCGGGGCAAAGGCGGTGGGGAAGGCGGCGAACAGGCGGGGTGGCTCTTGCATCGTCATCCCGGCGGAAGCCGGGACCCATGAACTCGAACCTCGGTGGTCATGGGTCCCGGCTTCCGCCGGAATGACCCCGGTTGAAAACGCCGCCAATGCCTCGGTGCTGATCCGCGTCGATGCCCGCTGCCCGGCCCCGTCGAGCGCCCGCCGCACCCCGGACACGATCAACCCGCGCACCAGCGCCGCATCGCGGAAGCGCACCTCGGTCTTGGCGGGGTGGACGTTGACGTCGACGAAATCCGCCGGGCACTCGAGGAACAGCGCCGTCACCGGGTGGCGATCGCGCGCCAGCAGGTCGCGATACGCGCCGCGCACCGCCCCCACCAGCAGCCGGTCGCGCACCGGCCGCCGGTTGACGAACAGATACTGCTGGTCGGCAACGCCGCGGTTGAAGGTCGGGATCGCGGCCAGCCCGGCGATGCGAACCCCCTCGCGTTCGAAGTCGATGGGAATCGCGTTGGCGGCAAAGTCCGCACCCAGCAACGCCGCCAGCCGCGCGGTCATACTTGGTTCACCGCTCAGGCTGAGCCTGTCGAAGCCGGGTTCCGCGCCGGATCCGGCTTCGACAGGCTCAGCCTGAGCGGGGGTGAAATCGATATGCTGCGGCACGGCGAGCAACCGCCGCCCGCCGTGCGTCACCTCAAAGCTGACATCGGGCCGAGCCATCGCCAGCCGCCGCACCGCATCGAGACAGGCACTCAGCTCCGACCGTTCCGACTTCAGGAACTTTAGGCGCGCCGGCACCGCCGCGAACAACCCCTCGACCGTCACCGTCGTCCCCGCCATCCGCGCCGCCGGGCCATCGTGCGTCACCCGGCCGTTGTCGACGGTCAGCGTCCACGCCTCATCGGCCGCCGTCCGGCTGGTCAGCGTCAGGGTCGCGACCGATCCGATCGACGGCAGCGCCTCGCCACGAAAGCCCATGGTTGCGATGGCAGTCAGGTCGCCGTCGGGCAGCTTCGAGGTGGCGTGGCGCTCGATGGCCAGCCGCAGCTCGTCGGGGCGCATCCCGCAGCCGTCATCGGCAACCGATAGATGATCGGCACCGCCGCCCTCCAGCGTCACGACGATCCGCGACGCCCCGGCATCGAGGGCATTCTCCACCAGTTCCTTCAGCGCCGCCGCCGGCCGCTCGACGACCTCCCCCGCCGCGATCTGGTTGACGAGGGTTTCGGGGAGGCGGCGGATCGTCATGAACCGTGCGGATAGCGCCAATTCCCGATTGAGTCATGCCGACCGGAGGCGACACGAATTAATCTAAGATTAACTCTTGCGACATGTTGAGAATGGTTTATAGACGGTAAGGAATTGCCGGTTGCGGAAGGGCAGGCGGTTCGTAGCGGGGAAGGGTCATATCATGCGTTCGATCATATTTGGTGCGGCGCTTGCCGTACTGGGCGTCGCCACAGCCGCCAGCGCCAGCGGCAATCTCGTCACCAACGGCAGCTTCGAAACGTCGAGCGCGACGATTCAGCCGGGCTATAGCGGCGTCGAATTCGGCGTCGATGTATTCAACACCGGCTTCATCAGCCAGAGCGTCACCGGCTGGTCGGCGACGCTGCCGGGCGGCATCAGTTTCTATTTCGATTCGACCAAGGGTCCGTCGACTAACCCCGTCCAGAACCGCTACAACGACCCGCGCGCTTATCTCGCCGCGACCTATCCCGGCCCGAGCCCCGACGGCGGCAATTTCGTCGGCTTCGACAGCGATCAGGTCGGTGACGGGGCAGGCAAGTATAATTCTCCCTTCGAACAGGCGCTTACCGGCCTGACCGTCGGCGGCACCTACAAGCTGGTCTATTACTGGGCGGGGTCGCAGCTGCAAAACCGTAACGGCCCGACAACGGCGCAGATGACGGCGACATTCGGCGGCGTTACCCAGACGACCGGCGCGCCGATCCTTGTGCCGAGCCAGGGCTTTGTCGGCTGGAGCAAGGTTACCAACTATTTCACTGCGACTTCTGCCAACGACACGCTGTCGTTCCTCGCTTTCGGCACCCCCGCCGGTGCGCCGCCGTTTGCGCTGCTTGATGGCGTATCGCTGACCGCCGTGCCGGAGCCAGCCAGCTGGGCGCTGATCATTGCGGGCTTCGGCCTTGTCGGGGTCGCCGCTCGTCAGCGCCGCCGCAGCGTCGCCGCCTGAGGCTTCGCGACGAACCAATGCCGGGCGGGAGCGATCCTGCCCGGCATTTTCATGTCAGGGCGATGGCTTTGACCGGCGATCCGAGCGGCGCGTCCCTTGCGGAAGCGACCGCGACGCGCGTAAAGCGGCGGCATCCACGCGGTCCACGGCTGCGTCCCGCCTCCTGTTAGTTGGTCCCTCGCCCCATGTCGCTGTTCAGCCGGATGTTTTCGTTCCTCAGCCAGGACATGGCGATCGATCTGGGCACCGCCAACACGCTGGTTTACGTGCGCGGTCGTGGCATCGTCCTGAACGAGCCTTCGGTCGTCGCTATCGAGACCAATCGCGGCACCCGCACCGTCAAAGCCGTCGGCAACGAAGCCAAGCTGATGATGGGCAAGACGCCCGGCAATGTGGAATGCATCCGTCCGCTGCGCGACGGCGTCATCGCCGACATCGATGTCGCCGAACAGATGATCAAATATTTCATCGCCAAGGTCCACACGTCGAAACTGCCGCGCTTCCCGGAAATCGTCATCTGCGTTCCATCGGGTTCGACCTCGGTGGAAAAACGCGCCATCCGTGACGCTGCCAACAACGCCGGCGCCAGCGCGGTCTATCTGATCGAGGAGCCGATGGCGGCGGCGATCGGCGCCGGGATGCCGGTGACCGAGCCCATCGGCAGCATGGTCGTCGACATCGGCGGCGGCACCACCGAAGTTGCCGTGCTGTCGTTGCGCGGCCTTGCCTATACCACCAGCGTCCGCGTCGGCGGCGACAAGATGGACGACGCCATCATCAACTATGTTCGCCGCAACCATAATCTGCTGATCGGCGAGATGACCGCCGAGCGCATCAAAAAGCAGATCGGCACCGCCAAGGCCCCCGCTGACGGCATCGGCATGACGATGGAGATCAAGGGCCGCGACCTGATGAACGGCGTCCCCAAGGAAATCACCATCAACCAGGCGCAGATCGCCGATGCGCTGTCCGAACCGGTATCGACCATCGTCGAGGGCGTCCGGCTGGCGCTGGAGAACACCCAGCCCGAACTCGCTGCCGATATCGTCGATCAGGGCATCGTGCTGACCGGCGGCGGCGCGCTGCTACGCGACCTCGATGTCGTGCTGCGTGAGGCGACGGGCCTGCCGGTGACGGTTGCGGATGACCCGCTGACGTGTGTTGCCATCGGCACCGGCCGCGCGCTCGAAGACCCGATGTACCGCGGCGTGTTGACGACGGCATAGCCTTCCGGAGCCTCGCGGTTCCGGGATGATCGCACACCAAGAATCGCGCTAAGAAGGCGACTGATGGATTGGTCCCCCACGCCCCGCCGATCGACCGCCATGCGCCGGGAGCAGAATCTCGCGCTGGTGGGAGCGGTCGTTTCGGGCGCAGTCATTGCCAGCGCGCTACTGCTGCTGACGCTCAGTCGGGTCAATCCCGCCGCCGGGGCGCGGTTGCGTGCCGGGCTGACCGACATCGTCACGCCGATCTGGTCGGTGGTGCGCGCACCGTTCGACGGCATCGGCCGGGCGAGCGACAATGCAGGTGACTATTTCGGCGCAGTGTCACGCAATCGGCAACTGGCGGCCGACCTCGCCCGTGCGCGGTTGGAACTCCAGCGCGCCGCCGCGGACCGCCAGGCACTGCAGCAGCTGCGGGCATTGATGAAGGTCCGCGACCCGGCCGTCGCCCCGGTCGCTGCGGCTCGCATCGTCAGCGCTACCAACGGTGCCGCGGTCCGCACCGCCGTCATTGCGGCAGGCAGTGCGGACGGAGTTGCAGCCGGGATGCCGGTGCGCACCGCGCTGGGCCTGATCGGGCGCACCATGGAGACCGGCAGCCATTCGGCGCGCATCCTTTTGCTGACCGACCCGTCGAGCCGGATTCCGGTGACCATCGTCCGCACCGGCCAATCGGCGCTGGCGACCGGCACCAACGCCGCGCTGATCGAGTTGCGCGACCGGGGTGGCAACGACGTGCCGCTGATGGCGGGCGACGCGGTCGTCACCTCGGGCGATGGCGGCATTTACGCGCCCGGCGTGCCAGTCGGCACGATTGTCGATGCGCGCAGCGAACCGCCGCGTGTGCGCCCCGCCGCCAGCCCGGCGGGAGCGGGCTATGTCACGGTAGAGACCGCCTATCTGCCGCTGCCCGCCGCCGCGCCGATCGCCGGATCCGCCGCGCAGATCCCGATCGAAGCGCGCAAGCGGGGGGTAAAATGACCCGCACCGCCCCGCCTTGGCGGCTGATGAGTGCCGGGGAGCGGCGGCGTTACTGGTTCGGATATTGGCGGCTTGGGGTTCCTGCGCTGACCGTGCTGGTCCTATTGATTGCCATGACTGCGCCCCTGCTGCTGCCCGCGCCGGTAATGCCGCAACTCGGCCTGCTTGCCGTCATCGTCTGGGCAGTGTTCCAACCCGCGCTGATGCCCGCATGGCTGGCTGCATTGCTTGGACTGATTGCCGATATGTTGTTCGCCCAGCCGCTCGGCTTTGACGCGCTGCTGTTTGCGGCTGCCGTCGTCGCGGTGCGCGTCTATCGCGGTCGCTATGGCACCCGCAGCCATGGCTCCGACTGGGGGTTGGCGTTGGGATTGTCGGGGGCACATGCGGTGCTGGGCTGGCAGCTGCTGGCGTTCGCCGGTTGGCCGGTGCCCTTCCTTCCGCAGCTTTGGCAGATCGCCACCACCGCTGCCGCCTATCCCATCGTCGCCTGGCTGTGCGCGGGCCTCCAGCGGCGCGCGTTCGGCTGACATGACGGTCACCGAAGCCGACCGCGAACAAAGCTTCTCCAGGCGCGCGTTCGTGCTGGGCGGCGGCATGGCGGCGGTTGGCGTGGCGCTGACCGGGCGGCTGGCGTGGCTTTCGCTGTGGGAGGGCAGCCAGTACCGGTTGCTCAGCGAACAGAACCGCGTCTCGCTGCGCACCATTGCGCCACGCCGCGGCTGGATCGTCGACCGGGCGGGCAAGCCGCTGGCGCTCAACAAGCCCGACTATCGCCTGGAGATGATCCCCGAACAGGTCACCGATCTTGACGCCGCGCTCGCTGCCGTCGCCAAGGTGATCCCGCTGAGTTTCGAAGACGAGCTGCGCATCCGTGCCGATATCGCCATCGCGCCGGGCAGCCATCCAGTCGAGATCGCCTCGAACCTCGATTGGCCGGCGTTTGCCGCGCTCAACCTCCACGTCGCCGACCTGGCCGGGTTGCAGCCACTTCGCGCGTACAGTCGGGTTTATCCCGAAGCCGATCATTTCGCCCATTTGCTCGGCTATGTCGGCGCGCCGTCGCCCGAACAGTATCAACGCACCAAGGACCCGCTACTGATCTTTCCCGGCTTTCGCGTCGGCAAGGACGGTATCGAACGCGCCAAGGACGCCGATCTGCGCGGCATCGCCGGGGCCAACCGGGTCGAGGTCACGGCGCGCGGCAAGATCATCCGTGAACTCGGCACCAAGCCCGACAAGCCGGGCGAGACGCTGAAACTCACCATCGACCGCGATCTGCAGAATTATGCGGCGCGGCGGCTTGGCGACAACAGCGGCAGCGTCATCGTCATCGACTGCCAGACCGGCGACCTGCTCTGCATGGTGTCGATGCCGGCCTATGACCCCAATCTATTTTCGCAGCGCGTTCCGCTCGCCACCTGGCAGGCGCTGCAGGAGGACGATCACCACCCGCTGATCAACAAAAGCGCGATGGGGCTGTATCCGCCGGGGTCAACGTTCAAGGTCGTCACCTCGCTGGCCGTCCTTGAAGCCGGGGTCGAAGCGACACGCGGGGTCAATTGTTCGGGTAGCTATAAGCTGGGCAACAATACCTGGCACTGCTGGAGCAAGCGTGGCCACGGCCATGTCAGTCTCCCGACCGCACTGCCGCAAAGCTGCGACGTCTATTACTACACGATGGGCCGCGAAATCGGTGTCGAAGCGATTGCGGCGATGGCGAAAAGGCTCGGCCTCGGTCAAAAATACGATCTGCCGCTGGCCGGACAGGCAGCCGGCCTGGTTCCGGACATGGCCTGGAAAGAGCGTCGCTACAAAAAGCCCTGGGGCATCGGCGAAACGCTGAATACTGCGATCGGCCAGGGCTATCTGATCGTCAACCCGTTGCAACTCGCCGTCATGTCGGCCCGCGTGGCTTCAGGCCTCAAAATCGAACCCCGGCTGATCGATACCGGCACCGCGCCGGTGTTCCCCTTGCTCGGCATTCCCGACGATCATCTCGCTATCGTCCGAAAGGCGATGGTCGACGTTGTGAATTCGGGCATGGGCACCGCCCATGCGGCGCGGTCGGCAATTCCGGGCGTGACCATCGCCGGCAAAACCGGCTCGGCGCAAGTCAAACGGATCAGCGCTGCCGACCGCAAATCTGGCCGTACGAACAGCGACTACCTGCCGTGGAAATACCGCGACCATGCACTGTTCGTCTCCTTCGCGCCCGCCGAAGCGCCGCGCTATGCCTGCAGCGTGATCGTCGAACACGGCAGCCATGCCGGCAAGGCGTCAGCCCCCGTTGCCAAGGACGTGCTGACCTTCCTGTTCGAACCCGAACGCGCCATGGCCTCTCTCGAACCAATCGAGCGCGCCCTTGTCGCCAAGCGCGCCGAACAGGCCCGCGCGACCGCCGCCGCCGCGCGCAAGGCCGAGGAAGCGCGGCTGATGCCCGACTGGCTGAAGACCGACGCCCCGGCTCCACCACCCGTCGCCGACCAAGCCGAAGCCGCCGCACCCGTCGACAAGCCGGGCGAGGAGTAATGTCAGTCCAGCGCCGATTGCAGCCCGAGATGAGCGACAAAAGGGTCGAAATCGTGATCGCTATAAAGCAATGCATGACCGTCAACGATGCAACGGGTGGCGATCAACGTGTCGATGGTCTTGCGGATTGTGAAGCCCAGCGTGCGCAGTTGCCGGTAGTAACGCGCGGCTTCAACTGCCAAATCCCTATCGCTGACGGTAATCACGGGAAATCTGGACATGACGTCGAGGCAGGCGTGAAAGTCCCATTCGCTGCGCGTCCCCTGCAGAACTTCGACGATCACAAGGTCAGCAACCGCAAGCACGTCCTGGTCAAAGAGCGAGATGAACCGCTGGACAGGGACGGTATGGCGGTCCTTGAAAAAATCGATCCAGACGCTCGAATCGACGAGAATCACTGCCAGTCCGGAAAGCGGCTTGCCCGCATTTCAGCGAGGTCACCATCCCAGTTAATCTTGCCTCGATATTTCAAGATTTCTGCCTGTCGCCCGATCCTTACAGTCTGTCGGAGCGCATGTTCCACCACCTCGCGCTTCGTGCGTAGCCCCGTCACCTTTAAGGCATCCGCCATAAGCGTGTCGTCAATCTCGATGTTCGTGCGCATGATGTGTATCTCCGTAGCACAACATACACATAGCGCTTGCTCGCTTGCCCGACAAGGCGGCTAGTCGTGTTCAACGGACCCTGGCTGCGTGAACTGCGCCGCCTGCCCTGGCTGGTGATCCTGACGATCATTGCGCTCGGCAGCTTTGGACTTGTCGTGCTCTACAGCGCGGCGGGCGGTGGGTTGCAGCCCTGGGCGCTGAAGCAGGGTATCCGCTTTGTCGTGCTGCTGCTGGCCATGATCGGCATCGCCTATGTGCCGCCCAGTTTTTGGCTGCGGATTGCCTGGCCCTTTTATGGCTCGGTGTTGATCGCGCTGATCGGCGTCGAGGCGCTCGGCCGCATCAGTGGCGGCAGCCAGCGCTGGCTCGATCTCAAGATCATCCAGCTGCAGCCGTCGGAATTCATGAAGCTCGCCATCGTCCTGGTGCTCGCGCGCTATTACGCCAAGCTGCCACGGGGGTTTGCCACGCGGCCGATGGCACTCTGGCCGCCACTACTGCTGATCGGCGTGCCCGCCGCACTCGTCATGCTGCAACCCGATCTCGGCACGGCGCTGGCGATTTCGTTCGGCGGGGTGGCGATGATGTTCCTTGCGGGCGTGCGTATCTGGCTGTTCGCCGGAGCCATCGCCGGAGTCGCTGCCGCCTTGCCGATCGCCTGGACGCACCTGCGTCCCTATCAGCAGAAGCGGCTGCAGATTTTCCTCGATCCCGCCTCCGATCCGCTGGGTGCCGGTTATCACATCACTCAATCCAAGATCGCCATCGGGTCGGGCGGCCTGACCGGCAAAGGCTTTCTGCAGGGGTCGCAGAGCCATCTCGATTATTTGCCCGAACTGCAAACCGATTTCGTCTTCGCCACCATGGCCGAGGAATGGGGACTGTTCGGCGGCCTGTTCATCATTCTGGGCTTCGGCATCGTGCTGTTCTGGGGTGTCGCGACTGCGATGAAGACGCGCGGAGCGTTCGAACGGCTGCTGGCGATGGGCCTGACCGCGACGCTATTCTTCTATCTGGCGATCAACATGATGATGGTGATGGGCCTCGCGCCAGTTGTCGGCATCCCGCTGCCGCTGATCAGCTATGGCGGGTCGGCGATGATGACCGTGCTGCTGTTGCTCGGCCTGGTCATGGGTATCGCCCGTGCCAACAAGCGCCCTGCGGGATGAACCGGCTGGACAAGCCGGGGTGCACTTGCTAACAGCCCGCCTCCGCGACGGCCCCGGCCACGCACGGACGTATAGCTCAGTCGGTAGAGCAGCTGACTCTTAATCAGCGGGTCCCAGGTTCGAACCCTGGTGCGTCCACCAT
>JBBQVA010000019.1:0-49057 GCA_038211945.1 Sphingomonadales bacterium | reverse complement strand
GAAGCGCGACCCGCCCATGCCGGCCATCATGCGCCAGAGCCCTTTCGCTTTGCTCGCGAGATCGCCACGGGTGAGCTTGCCATCGTCGACACGCCGAACGGCGAACGGATGCAACTCAGCCTTGGCAAGCGCGCCGACGGTGCCCCCAGAAATCGACCGGAGCCGCATCGGGAGATCTCGGCGGCGAATTGACCGCCGCGCTTGAGGGCGCTTTGTTCCTGATTGTCATCTGCTCGCCCGCCGCAGCAAAGTCACACTGGGTTGACGAAGAAATACTGACCTTCAAGCGGTTGCATGGCGAAGGCCGTGTGCTCGCGCTGATCGCTGCCGGCGAACCCGGAACCGCCGAGGAGTGCTTTCCGCGCAGCCTGCGTTTCAGGCTTGGCCCCGATGGCGAGCTGTCGGATATACCCGCCGAACCGATCGCGGCTGACATGCGCGATGATGCCGACGGCAAGCGGCTGGCGCGCTTCAAGATTTTGGCGGGACTGGCTGGGGTCAAGCTCGACGACCTCGTCCAGCGCGAAGCGCAGCGTCGCGCCCGACGGCTGCTCATGGTTACCACGGCATCGCTGATCGGCATGGTGTTCGCGGGCGGCCTCGCCTTCTACGCCAACGCTCGGCGGATCGAGGCTAACAACCAGCGCGAGATTGCGGTGCGCGAGGCAGCGGCATCGCGTGCAGCGTCAGACTATCTGATCGGCACATTCAAGTTGTCGAACCCGGCGACGGAGAACCCGCGCACTGTCACCGCGTTGACCATATTGGGGCGCAGTGCTGAACGGGCGCGGGTCGAGCTTGCCAATCAGCCGGCGATCCAGGCCCGCCTGCTCAGCACGCTCGGCGCGGCGTATAACAATCTCGGCCTGTTCGGCGAAGCGCGCGGGGCGCTGGAGGGGGCGCTGCCCGGCCTTGCTCGCGCCGGGCCAGACGGCGCGCGCGTGCTGTTGACCCTTGCCAACACGGATCTTCAGCTCGGTCGCTTCGATGCGGGGCTGGCTAGTGTCCGCCGGGCAGAACAAACCCTCGGCCCCGATCTTGCCGAACACCGCGACCTGCGCGGGCTCGCGGCGGTGACGGCAGGGCCGATATTTAATGCAAAAGGCGACCTTACCGCCAGCGTTGCGGCTTTCGACCGTGCGCTGGTGTTCTTTCGCGCCGATCCGGCCACCAAACCGGAGATGATCGCGACGGTTCTGAATAACCGCGGCCTCGTGTTGTCCGACGCAGGGGAGTTTCAAAAAGCCGAGGCATCGCTGCTTGAAGCCAATGCGCGCTACCGGATGATCTACGGCGACCGACACCTGACGACTGGTCGTTCATGGTACGGCCTTGCGCAGAACGCATTTCTGGCCGGCAAGCTGCCGGTGGCCGAGGCCCGCATTGCGACGGCGCTGACAGTCGAACGCGCTGTACTCGATGCGGATAACCCGATCCTTGCTGATGCCCTGTCGCTTCAGGGCCAAATCTATCAGGGCGAAGGGCGGCTCGCCGATGCCTCGCGGTCACTGGGTGAAGCCGTGGCGCTTTACCGGGCTGCGTACAAGGCTCCCCATTATCAGATTGGCATTGCAGAGGTTTATCTCGGACTGGTCGAAGCTGCGCGCGGGCGAACGGCGGACGCGCTCGCGACATTTGATGACGCAAAGCACAATTACGATGTCAGTTATGGCAAGATTCACCCGAACCATGGCGACTTACTGATCAACCGTGCAACCATACTCGCGCAGGCTGGCCGGGGTGCCGAAGCAGCCAGCGATTGTGCGGCGGGGATCAAGATATTGTCGGCGACGCTGGGCGCTGACGCCAGCTTTACCAAGTCGAGCGCAGACAAGTGCGCCCACCTCTCTGACGCGACGCCTCGACACTGATGCGGCAGATAGCACGGACGCGTTTCAGATTGAGTGCCACCGCTTCGCCAGAATTCGCCCTGCGATCGGCAGCATTGAGATCGTCGATCCGCTAGCCTGCCTTGTTCAAGGCCGACGGGCAGATGCCCTGTCGTCGCGACCACAGACTTCGTGATATATCGCGCCGCGGATGGGGAGTGCACGATGGAAATGCAGCAGGTCCGCTACTTCATGGCGGTTGCGGAGGCGCTTAATTTCACTCGGGCGGCGGAAATGTGCAACGTCAGCCAGCCGTCGCTGACGCGTGCCATCCAGATGCTCGAGGTCGAGCTGGGCGGACCGCTGTTCCACCGTGAGCGCGGTAACACGCATCTGACCGAACTGGGCCGAATCATGGAGCCCTATCTCGGCAGTGTCGCTGCCCAAACTGAAGCGGCCAAGCTGCACGCAAAATCCTATAGCAAGCTGGAGATGACACCCTTGAAGATCGGCGCGATGTGCACGGTCGGCCCGGCGATCATCTCCGACCTGATCATCAAATTCCGCATGGACCATCCCGGCGTCGAGTTCATCGTCAGCGATTGTACAGCGCGCTCGTTGACCGACATGCTCATCGCGGGCGACTTGACGCTGGCGTTGTTCGGCGCGCCCGACCCGCTCGACGAGCGCTTCCATGCGCTTGAACTGTTTGAGGAAAATTTCGTTATCGCTGTCTCGCGCAACCATCGTCTGGCGGCCAAGGACACGATCCGCGGGTCCGATCTGCACGGCGAAGCTTATGTCAATCGAAGCAATTGCGAATATCTGGATTTCGCTCGCGAGCAGTTGAAGGCGCGCGGCGTCACCACGCGCCGGGTGTTCAGCAGCGAACGCGACGATTGGGTGCAGGGAATGATCAAGGCCGAACTCGGCTTCGGCTTTTTCCCGGAGTTCAGCGTGACCGATCCAAACCTCGTCACGCGGCCGCTGATCGAGCCTGAGTTTACGCGCCGCATCGAATTGGTCACGGTGCGGGGCCGTCCGCATTCACCCGCCGTGGGGGCGTTCGTCGCCGAAGCGCGGTCGTTCATGTGGCCGCGCCGCCGGGATCGCGCCGCCAAACACGGTTGGACCCAGAAAGCGCGGGAATTGCTTCACCTTACCTGACGGGCCTTAGGCGGTTGCGTGGTTGCGGAGCCGCAGCATCAGGCCCAGCAGCATCGCCGCCACCAAAGCCACCGCGACACCCGCGACGCAACCTGCCCAGCCATAGTGATCGAAGATGGCGCCGAGTACGGCGGTCCCGACAAGTCCGCCGGTGAAATACGCCGCGAGATAGACCCCGCTAGCGGCAGCCCGGTCTGACGCGGCACGGCTGACGAAGCCTGTAGCGGTCGCTTGCGCGAAAAACGTGCCCGCGCCGACCAGTGTCATTCCCGCCAACACCAGTGCCAATTGGCCGCTGACCAGCAGCGGCAACCCGAGCACCGCGACCCCAAGTCCCGTCCACAGCGCAGCGCGGGTGCCGAAGCGCGCAACGAAACGCCCCGCCTGCGGCGTCAGGAAGATCGACGGGAGAAAGACGGTATAGACGATGCCGACGCTCATCATGCCCAGCGACAGCGGCGGTCGCACCAGCACGAAATTGACATAGGTAAACACGCCAATGAAGGCGAACAGGATGCAGAATCCGACGCCGAAGCCTGCCAGCAGATTGGGAGCAGCCAAGGCGCGCAATCGCTCGACGGCGCTTTCGCGCATCGGCGCTTCAACATGCTCCATCATCGCCGCCCGCTCCACCGTCACCCAGGCGAGTGCCGCTCCCAACAGGTTCAGGCCGGCGAACAGGTAAAAGTTCGTGGCCAAACCAAGATGCCCCGCCACGCCGGCGGCGATGAAACGTCCCACCAGATTGCTGGCGACGTTACCGGTAATATAGGCGGCAAAAGCCCCCGCCTGATCGGCGGCGCTGCAATGTTCACCGAGATAGGCAAGCATCAGCGTGAAAGCGGTCGCCATGCACAGCCCCTGCGCGACGCGCAGCAGGCTGAACACCATGAGATCGGGGGCATGGGCCAGCAGCGCCGTCGGCACCGCCAGCAGGACAAGGCTGACGACAATGCCGATTCGCCGGTCGATATGGCGGCTGAACATGGCAACAGCCAATCCAGCGATCGCCATGCCGAGCGTGCTGGCATTGACCGCGACCCCCATCTGAGCGGGGGTGACGTTATAGGCGTGAACGAGAAGCGGCAGGATCGCCTGCGTCGCGAACAGATCGACGACGGTGAAGAACGCGGTCAAGGCAATGATCAGTGATCGCCAGCCCGCCCGGCTGCGGGGCGGCGCGATGGTGGATGGGTCGTTCATGCGAACCTCCACCGCGCCGATCCGATCACATCATTTTGCCATCATCGCCAACCTTGAGCAGATCGGACGAAATCAGGATCGCCGGGGTCTTGCCGGTGTTGCGCCACCAATGCGCGGTATTGTGGAGTTCCGGCGTCGCCTCACCTGCCTTGTGGACGATCGGCACCGAGCAGCTGCTGGCGTATTCAGTGACGGTGCCCTGCTGGACATAGATGATCGCGGGGCGTTCGGCATGGCTGTGCCACGGCACTACACCGCCGGGCTGGATCACCAGACGGCGCATGCGAAAGCTGCGACCGGCGATGGCGGCTGGTTCATGGGCGACGTCAATCGTCGTCAGGACAGTATCGGTGACACCCTTCGCCGGTGTCTTGTCCTCCGCACGGACATTCACACCCGATTTATCGGCGGGACATTGGCCCGCGTTCGCGGCGGCCGGAATCGCCGCAGCAACGATAGCGGCAACGAAATAGAGTTTGGGCGTCATTGGAATCTCCTGAAATGCTAACCGTGAATGACACAGTTATTCGCGGTTTATGACAGATCATCATGCGCGGTGGAAATACCGGGAAACTAACGGTTCAATAGCCTGACGCTATCGAAACCTAAATCGCGTTCACACCTGCGGCTCCATAGCCAAAACCTATTGAACCATTAGCCAAGCGGTATTCGACGCTGGTCGACGGTGCCGTAATAAGCCGCCCCACGCTGCCCTTCGCTGCGAGCCTCCCGACACCTGCGGACATTGGCGACCGAATGAATGTGGCAACTTTGATAGGAATCGCTTCGTGCCAAATATGTCTGACCTCAACCACACAAGGCCTTTGGCCAGCCGCGTCGCGCTCATCACCGGATCGACCAGCGGGATCGGGCTCGGCATTGCGCGCTCACTGGCGCAGGCGGGTGTCGCCATCATCATTCATGGCCTCGCCCAACGCGGCGAGATCGAGCAACTGGAAGCTGAACTGGCCGCCGAATTTGGCGTCAAGGTGACATCCTCGTCCGCTGACATGGCGTCACCGCAGGCCATCGCCACTATGATGGCCGATGCAATCGCAGCGCACGGTCGCCTCGACATATTGGTTAACAACGCCGGGATTCAACATGTTGCGCCGGTTACCGAATTCCCAATCGAGAAATGGGACGCGATTCTGGCGATCAACCTCAGTTCGGCCTTCCACACTATTCGCGCCGCCCTTCCAGCGATGCGCGCGCACGGTTTCGGGCGGATCATCAACGTGGCTTCGGCGCATGGCCTCGTCGCCTCGCCGTTCAAGAGCGCCTATGTCGCCGCCAAGCACGGCATTGTCGGGCTAACCAAGACCGTCGCGCTCGAATGCGCCGAAGAGCCGATTACCTGCAACGCCATCTGCCCCGGCTATGTCGCGACACCGCTCGTTGAGGCCCAGATCGACGCGCAAGCCAAGGCCCACGGCATCAGTCGCGAAAGCGTCATCCGCGACGTGCTATTGGCGCAGCAGCCCAACAAGCGCTTTGCCACGGTAGAGGAAATGGGCGCGATGGTCGTGTTCCTGGCAGGGGACGCCGCGGCCTCGATCACCGGCACCGCGATCCCCATTGATGGCGGCTGGACCGCGCACTGACGCCTGTAACCCTGCGACAGACACTGTCGAACTGCAGGCAACAAGCCGCCGCCTGCCAGAACCAAAAGGACCGATGATGACTGAAATGATGGAACACGAGACCCCGCCGCCGCCGGTTTTCGACAAGTCGGAACTGGGTCAGATTGTTCTGGTGCTGCAAGGCGGCGGGGCGCTCGGTGCCTATCAGGCCGGGGTCTATCAGGCGCTCGATGAAGCCGGGATTGAACCGGACTGGGTGATCGGCACGTCGATCGGCGCGATCAATGCAGGAATTATCGCGGGTAACAAGCGCGAGAACCGCCTGCCCCGCCTGCAGGAATTCTGGAACCGCATGCGTCACGGCGCGATGACGCAATTCGTGTCAGGAATCCCCGGATGGGGCGGGCAGGTCGCCAATATGATGACCGCGACAGCCGGCATCCCGGGGTTTTTCGAACCCAACCGGACGGCGTTAATGGGTGGCTGGCTGCCGCTGACACCTGAAACTGCCGGTTTCTACAGCACCGCACCATTGGTCAAAACATTGTCCGAGTTGATTGATATGGATGAACTCAATGCCTGTTCCACCCGGCTGACGGTCGGCGCGGCGCACGTCCAGTCGGGTGAGATGAAATATTTTGACAGCCGCGACGCTGCGCTGTCGATCAAGCACATTGTTGCATCGGGTGCCTTGCCGCCAGCGTTCCCGGCCGTGCGCATCGACGGTGAGCTATATTGGGATGGCGGCATCCTCTCCAACACGCCCGTCGAAGCCGTGTTCGACGACAATCCGCGGCAGTCGGGCCTGGTCTTCGCGGTTCACATCTGGAACCCCAGTGGTCCCGAACCCGACACTATGCAGCGCGTCGTCAGCCGCCAGAAGGATCTGCAATACGCCAGCCGCGCATCTGCACACATCATGCGCCAGAAGCAGATCCACAAACTGCGCCATGTCATCGCCGAACTGGTTCAAAAGCTGCCCGAGGATCAACGCGACGACGCCAAGGCTTTGGGTGCCTATGGCTGCCTGACGCGGATGCACGTCGTGCGCCTGCTGGCGCCGCCGCTGGCGAACGAAGACCATAGCAAGGACATCGATTTCAGCGCCGCCGGGATCAAGGCGCGCTGGGACGCAGGCTATGCCGATACTGTCCGTGTCCTGGCCCAACGGCCATGGACCCATGCTTTCGATCCCATGGAGGGCTTCATCCTCCACGAAGCCGAAGCCGGCACCATCATCAAGGAAGGTTGAAGACTATGACGAAGGAATTTTACCGCGTCGCCCGCATGATCATGACCGGCGTGCTGATCGCAACCACCGTTCCCGCCGCTGCTGCTATTGCCCCGCCGCCCCTGGCGACTGCTCCCGCCAAAGGCGTGCTGCGCGTCAAGAGCATCTACGGCTTTGACGAGACCGTGACGCGGATCAAGTCTGATATCGCAGCAAAAGGCATCAAGTTCTTCGACGAGATCGACCAGTCGCAGTTGGGTGCCGGGGCCAATATCGCTCTACGCCCGTCAAAACTGCTGATCTTCGGCAATCCGCCGCTCGGCGTGCAATTCCTGACGGCAAATGCCGTCGCCGGGCTTGATTGGCCAGTGCGGATGCTTGTCGCGCAGGATGCCGATGGCAGCGTGTGGGTGGCCTGGACCGACTTTGCCTTCATCCAGGACCGCTACGCACTTGTCGATCGCGACGCGGCGCTGAAGATGGCCAGCACCGTCTCGGCATCGATCGCCTCAAGCGCTACGCATTGACCTGGCGCGCTTCATAGCTTCGGTTGCAAAGTGCGCTGCGCCCGCGAAAGCGGCAGCGGTCTGGCCTTGACCACAATGGAACCCTATAGGCCGCAGCTTAACTGCGTCGCGCCCCGTGGAATCCGTTGTGAACCAGCCAACAGCGCAGGCGGTGGAGGTGGCTTCGCTCTACCGCTTCACTCCGCTGCCGAACTGCGCCGAAATTGTCGAGCTACTGGCTCAAATCTGCGCGGTGCAGCGCGTCAAGGGAACGTTGCTGCTCGCGCCCGAGGGCATCAACGGCACGATTGCGGGAACGGTAGCCGGGGTCGAAGGCGTGCTCGCTTACATCCGAACTCTACCGGGTTGCGCAGGCCTTGAACCCAGGCGCGCGCGCGCTGAGGCGATGCCGTTCCACCGCATGAAAGTGCGCCTCAAGGCCGAGATTGTGACGATGGGACAGCCCGGGCTCGATCCGGCGACCACGGGCAGCTATGTTGCGCCGGAAGATTGGAACGCGCTGATTTCCGATCCCGCGACGGTCGTCATCGACACTCGCAACGATTATGAAGTGCGGATTGGCAGCTTTGCCGGGGCGATCGACCCCGTAACCCCATCGTTTCGCGACTTCCCGGCCTGGTTTCGCCAGCACCACGACACACTGCTCGCCGGGGGTCCCGAAACGAAAGTGGCGATGTTCTGTACCGGCGGTATCCGATGCGAAAAGGCGACGGCGTTCCTGATCGCCGAGGGCATTACCAACGTTCACCACCTGCGCGGCGGCATCCTGAATTATCTTGAAAGCGTGCCCGCCGAAGGCAGTTTATGGCAGGGCGAGTGCTTCGTTTTCGACGAACGCGTTGCGGTCGCTCATGGCCTCACCCCGGGCAGCCATGAACTGTGCCGCGCCTGCCGCGCCCCGCTTGGCGTCGCCGACCGCGCGTCCGACCTGTATGTGGTCGGAGTCAGCTGCCCCGCCTGCCATGCCGAACGCGACGACAACCAACGCGCCGGCTATGCCGAGCGTCACCGCCAGGCGGGGCTCGCGGCGGCGCGTGGCGAAGCGCATGTCGGCGCCGTGCTCCCGCGCCGTGCGCTTGGCTGAACGACCCGTCCTCTACAGCTTTCGGCGCTGCCCCTATGCAATCCGGGCACGGCTGGCGCTGCTGGTCAGCGGCACCGACGTGGTGATCCGCGAAGTCGCGCTGCGCGCGAAGCCGGCTGAACTGCTCGCCGCGTCGGCCAAGGCGACGGTGCCGATCCTGGTTCTGCCGAGCGGCGATGTCATCGATGAAAGCCTTGCGATTATGCATTGGGCTTTGCGCCAGCACGACCCCGAGGGCTGGCTAGCCCGCGACGATGCAGCGTTGATCGCGGCGAACGACGGCATTTTCAAGTTCCACCTCGATCGCTACAAATACGCCGATCGCTTCAGTCCAGAATGCGGTCTCCACCGACAGGCCGGCCTTGATCGGCTGGGCGACCTTGAAACAAGATTGGCGACTCACGCGAACCTGGGCGGCGCGACCATGGCGCTCACCGATGCCGCGTTGGTGCCATTCGTCCGCCAGTTTGCCCACGTCGACCGGGCATGGTTTGGTGAGCAACCCCTGCCTCATCTGCAAGCATGGCTTTCACGACAGATTGCGTCGCCATTATTCACGCGAGCAATGGTCCGGCTTCCGCCATGGCGCGCAGGGGCTCCGGATGTATATTTCGGCGGTGGCGAGACGCCATCCGGCTAGCGGGCGTCGGAGAGATAGGCGTTGCCCGGGAAAAGCCGTTGCGCGAACGATAGCCTGTCGTAAAATGCAGGATTGCCTGCTGCGGAGATGCGGATGGCTGATCATAAATTGCGCGCAGCGCTCGATTCAGGCGCGTTCATATCGGTGCCCGGCATTCAGGATATGATAGCCGCAGCGATCGCCAACAAGGTCGGCTTCGATTTCGTTTATGGCAGCGGCTATTGGCTCACCGCATCGGCCTATGGGTTGCCGGACGCCGGCATCGTCAGCTTTACGCAAATGCTCGACAGGATGGCAACGCTGGTGCGGACTTCCAAGGCCGCCGTCATCGCCGACGCTGATACCGGGTTTGGAGGTTTGTTAAACGTCCATCACACGGTGCGCGGGTACGAGGACGCCGGGGTCACAGCAATCCAGATCGAGGACCAGGAATTCCCCAAAAAATGCGGCCATACGCCATTCAAGCGGCTGATCCCGATTGAGGATATGGCCGACAAGGTTCGCGTCGCGGTGGCCGCACGGCGCGACCCGAACTTTCTGATCATCGCCCGCACCGATGCCCGCCAGTCGGAGGGGTTGGAGGGCAGTATCGCGCGCGGCAAAGCCTATGCCGACGCGGGCGCGGACATTATTTTTTGCGAAGCCCTGGCCAGCGAAGACGAGATGCGCGCCGCCTGCGCCGCCGTGCCGCGACCGATGATGGCCAACATGGCGACCGGTGGACTGACGCCAATCCTGCCCGCAGCGACGCTCGCCGATATCGGCTATCGACTGGCAATCTTTCCGGCCCTGACCAGCCTGGTCGCGGTGGCTGCGATGGAGACGGCGTTGCGGCAGCTGAAAGCCAATGGCGACGGCAGCGGCGTGGGCCAGTCGGTCTTCGATTTCCAGGAGTTCTGTCGCCTTATCGGTTTTGAGGATGTCTGGGCATTTGAGAAGCAATGGGCGAAGGGCAGCGCATGAACATCGTCTCCGCCGTTCTGGCGTCAACCGGGGCAGCGCGGCCCTATGCGCAGTCGCAGCCGCTGACCCTGACGCAGCTGACGCTCGATCCGCCGGGGCCGGGCGAGTTGCTGGTACGTATCGAAGCCGCAGGGCTGTGCCATTCCGACCTGTCGGTGATCAACGGCGACCGGCCGCGCCCGCTGCCGATGGCGCTGGGGCACGAGGCGGCAGCGACTGTGGTGGCGACGGGCGACCCACACGATACCCTGTTTGCGCCGGGCGACCGGGTCGTACTGGCCTTCCTTCCGTCGTGCGGCGAGTGCGTCGCCTGCCGGTCGGGTGAGGCATATCTGTGCGCCAATGGGGCGCGGGCCAATGGCGCGGGCGAACTGCTTGGCGGCGGGCGGCGGCTGCACGGAAGCCACGGCGACGTCCACCATCACCTCGGCGTGTCGGCCTTTGCTGACCATGCCGTCATCGACCGGCGGTCGGCGGTCAAGATCGACAGCGATATCCCCGTCGAGATCGCCGCGCTTTTCGGCTGTGCGGTGCTGACCGGCGTCGGCGCGGTGTTCAATTCGGCGGTGCTGCGGCCCGGCGAGAGCATCGCAGTTTACGGCCTGGGCGGCGTCGGGCTGGCAGCTGTGCTGGGGGCGTTGGCGGCGGGTGGCAACCCGGTCATCGCCATCGACCCGGTCGCCGAAAAGCGCGCGCTGGCGCTGGAGTTGGGGGCGACGGCGGCATTCGCTCCCGACGAAGCGGCAGCGGGGACCGAAGCGCTGCTGGGTGGGCGACCCGATGTCGTTATCGAAACGGCGGGCAAAGCGGTGGTGCTGGCGGCGGCCTATGCTCTGGCGCGGCGCGGCGGCCGGGTGGTGACCGTCGGCCTGCCCAACCCGGCGGAAATGCTGTCGATCCCGGCGGTCTCACTGGTCGCCGACGCCAAGACGATTATCGGAAGCTACATGGGCTCGGCGATCCCTTCGCGCGACATTCCGCGCTATATCGGCTTGTGGCGCGCAGGTCGCCTGCCAGTTGAACGGTTGCTAACCAGCGTCGGGTCGCTAAGCGATATCAACGCCCTGTTCGACACGCTGGCGAGCGGTGCCGCCATACGCCAGATCGTCTTGCCCGCTCATCTATGAAATAGACGATGAGGGTTCAATAAACCCGCGCCTTCGGCTTGATATACTCAATATCCGTCGTCAGCGTGTACGCATGGACCGGGCGCGTATCCAACGTCACACCGCCATCCCTGAACCACCCTAGCGAATGCTTCATGAAATTGACGTCGTCGCGCGCCGGATAGTCTTCGTGCATGTGCGCGCCGCGGCTTTCGTGGCGGGCCTTGGCCATGTGCATGGTCAGCACGGCCTGGCCGATCATGTTGTCGAGCTCCAGCGTCTCGATCAGGTCGGTGTTGAACACCAGGCTGCGGTCCTGGATGCCGATGTCGGCCATGCGCTGATAAACGGCATCGATCTTGCGGACGCCGTCGGTGAGGCTTTCGGAAGACCGGAACACCGCCGCGTCGGACTGCATGGTCTGCTGCATGGCGAGCCGCACTTCGCTGGTCGGTGAACCGCCCTTGGCATAGCGGAAGCCATCAAGGCGCCCGATGGCGAAATCGTCGGCGGCTTGCGATACCGGCGCGTGTTTGGTGTCGGCCTTCAAATTTTCGCCGATATGCTGCGCCGTCGCACGGCCGAAAACGACCAAATCGATCAGGCTGTTGGAGCCGAGCCGGTTCGCCCCGTGGACGGAAACGCACGCCGCTTCGCCCACAGAATACAGCCCTGGCACCACCGCATCGGGGTTGCCGTCGCGCAGTGTCACAACCTCGCCCCAATAATTCGTCGGGATGCCACCCATCGTATAATGTACCGTCGGCGCGGTCGGGATCGGTTCACGCGTCACATCGACGCCTGCGAACACCTTGGCGGTTTCGGAAATCCCGGGCAGCCGTTCGTGCAGCACCGCCGGATCGATGTGGTTGAGGTTGAGGTTGATATGGTCCTTGTTCGGACCGACGCCCCGGCCTTCGCGGATTTCCATCGCCATCGAACGGCTGACGACGTCGCGACTGGCGAGATCCTTCGCCGACGGCGCATAGCGCTCCATGAACCGCTCGCCGAGCGAATTGGTCAGATAACCGCCCTCTCCGCGCGCGCCTTCCGTGATGAGCACGCCAGCGCCATAGATGCCGGTGGGGTGGAACTGGACGAATTCCATGTCCTGCATCGGCACCCCGGCGCGCAACGCCATACCGCCGCCATCGCCGGTGCAGGTGTGCGCGCTGGTCGCGGTGAAATAGCAGCGGCCATAGCCGCCGGTGGCCAGCACGACCTTGTGGCTGCGGAAGCGGTGGATGCTGCCGTCGTCCATGTTGATCGCGATAACGCCGCGGCATTCGCCATCCACCATGATCAGATCGATGGCGAAATATTCGATGTAGAAGTCGGTGTCGTGCTTCAGGCTCTGTTGATAGAGCGCGTGGAGCATGGCGTGGCCGGTGCGATCGGCGGCGGCGCAGGTGCGCTGGGCGGGCGGCCCGGCCCCCATATTCTGCATCATGCCGCCGAACGGCCGCTGATAGATTTTGCCCGCTTCGGTGCGGCTGAACGGTACGCCGAAATGTTCGAGTTCGTAAACGGCGGCGGGCGCCTCGCGGCAGAGATATTCGATGGCGTCCTGATCGCCGAGCCAGTCCGATCCCTTGACGGTATCGTACATGTGCCAGGTCCAATGGTCCGGCCCCATGTTGCCAAGCGATGCGGCAATCCCGCCTTGCGCGGCGACAGTGTGGCTGCGCGTCGGGAAGACCTTGGTGATGCAGGCGGTTTTCAGTCCCCGTTCGGCGATGCCCATGGCGGCGCGCAAGCCCGATCCCCCTGCCCCGACGACGACGGCGTCATAAACATGATCGATGATCTGATAAGCTTCGGGCATTTCAAACGGCTCCGAGGGCGATTTTGAGGACCGAGAAGGCGGCCAGCGCTGCGCCCCCGACCGCGTAGAGGTTGAGCGCCAGCACCGCGACCTTCAACGTGCCGCCGCGCAGATAATCCTCCAGGAACACCTGCACGCCGAGCCGGAAATGCCAGAACACGCTCACGATGAGGAGGAGCATCGGCACCGCAGCGACGGGTTGCCGCAGCCAGATGACGACCGCCTGATAATCGAGGCTGGGCAGGCGGATCAGCGAGCCGACGAACCACAACAGCAGCACGATGTTGCCAACGGCGGTGACGCGCTGCAGCCACCAATGATGCACACCGGCATGGGCGCTGCCCAGTCCCCGGACGCGCCCAAGTTCGGTTCCCGTTCCCATGGTCAGAACCCCTTGGACGTGTAGATGAACAGCCAGGTCAAAGCGGTCAGCGCGACCGAGCCGACGATGGTCATGGTCGCAAAGGTCTTCGACGCCGCAAGCGACAGCGCCTCGCCGGTGTCCATGACCAGGTGGCGGATGCCCGACAGCAGATGCTGGAAGAACACCCAGGTGAAGCCGACGCCAACAAGAATGCCGAACCAGCCGGTCGCGACATGATGGAACGTCGCATAGGCATCCGGGCCGGTCGCCGTCGCCGCCAGCCACCACAGGAACAGCAGCACCGCGCCGAACGCCATCGCATTGCCGGTAGCGCGGTGGAGGATGCTGACCGTCATATGCACCCGCCACTTCCAGATCGAGAGGTGCGGGCTGAGCGGACGGGGTGAAATCGGGCGGCTGGCCATGGGGGCTCCGGAAGCTAGGCGGCTGGCGGCGTTTTAGGACGTTGCCGCTGCAGTGCAACCTGTGAGTGCGTCGCACTCGCCTTCGCCGCCAGGCTGTGCCATTTGCGCCGCGCCAAGGAGAGACCTGAGAAATGATCGAAGCCGAATGGTGGGACTATGACGATGCCGATGAGCTGGCCGAGGCGGTAGCCGGGGACGCCGGTTTCATCATCGAACAGGCACTGGAGGCGCGCGGCCGTGCCATTGTCGCCTTCCCCGGCGGCGAGACGCCCAAGGCGGCACTGGCTTTGCTCGCCAAGCGCCGAATCGAATGGGCCGACGTCACCATCCTGCCGACCGACGACCGGCTGGTGCCGCCGACCGATCCGCGTTCCAATATCGGTTCGCTGGCGCGGCTGTTCCTGCCGCTGAAGGCGCGCGTCGTACCGCTGGCGGCTGGCGAGACCGATCCGGTGCTAGCCGGACGCGCTGCGGATAACCGGCTGGCCGATCTCGAATGGCCACTCGATCTGGCTTGGCTGGGGGTGGGCGAGGACGGCCATGTCGCCTCGATCTTCCCGGGGCCGGATTTTGACGCGGCGCTGAACGGCCCGAATGCGCGGCGCGCCATCGGCGTGCGCCCCGATCCCATGCCCGCCAATATGCCGGTGCCACGGGTGACGCTGACCAAGGCAGCGCTGGTTTCGGCGCGGACGCTGACGCTGGTGCTGACCGGCAAGGCCAAGCGCAAGCTGGTCGAAAAGGCGCTGAAGGACGGCGCGGCGGGGTCGACGCCGATCGGGCGGTTGCTGGCGGATCTGGATATGGCGATCGATATTCACTGGTGTGAGTGAGGGGTGTTTCACCCGGCTTCGACAAGCTCCGCCTGAGCGGTGGTTAGTGATTGCGCAATGAAATCCGCTCAGGCTGAGCTTGTCGAAGCCGGGTTATGCCATACCAGCGCTACCCATACAGCCTGTCCAGCCGTTCCCCATAAACACCCTTCAGCACATGCCGCCGTATCTTCAGACTCGGCGTCATCTGCTGGTTGTCGGTGGTGAACGGCTCGTCCGCCACGATCACCCGGCGAACCTTTTCCGTCACCGCCATGCGCGCATTGACCCGGTCGACCGCTGCCATCACCGCCTTCACGAATTCGGGTTCATGCGCCAGCTTGTGGAGGTCGCCGGGCATGCCCTTGTCGCGCGCCCAGCACATTGCCCATTCGGGATCGGGGACGATCAGCCCGACGAGATAGGGGCGCTTGTCGCCATAGACCATCGCCTGCGAAATTTCGTCCTGCAGGGTCAGCATCCCCTCGACCCGCTGCGGCGCGACGTTATCGCCTTTGTCGGTGACGATGATGTCCTTCTTGCGGTCGGTGATGACGATATGCCCGTCGCGGTCGATATGGCCGATGTCGCCGGTCAGCAGCCAGCCGTCCTGCAGGACGCGGTGGCTTTCGGCATCGTTCATCCAGTAACCGTCCATGACGAGTTCGCCGCGCACGCAGATTTCGCCATCGGCGGCGATGCGGACCTCGACGCCGTCGAGCGGCGGCCCGACCGTGTGCATCTTGATGCGGTTGCGCGGCCGGTTGCAGCTGACGATTGGCCCCGATTCGGTCTGGCCATAGCCTTGCAGCAGGACGATGCCGATCGAGGCGAAGAAATTGCCAACTTCGGGATTGAGCGGCGCGCCGCCCGATACCAGCGCCTTCAGCCGCCCGCCGAACTTGGCCTTGATCGTCTTGCGGATGGTGCGTTCGAGCAGCGCGTCGAGCGGCCGATCGAGCAGCGACAAATGCCCCTCGCGCATCTTCTTGCGGCCGAGCTTTAACGCCTGGTTGAGCATAATGATCGCCGCACCGCCCTGTTTTTCGATGGCCTTGGCGATGCGAGCGCGGAGCACTTCGAACAGCCGTGGCACGACGACCATGATCGAAGGGCCGACCTCTTCGATATTGGCGGCGAGCTTTTCGAGGCTTTCGGCGTAGAAAATCTGCCCGCCCATGCCAATGGGCATGTATTGCCCCGCCGTGTGTTCATAGGCGTGGCTGAGCGGCAGGAAGCTGAGGAAGATTTCGCCGCCCGGCGTGGGGGGGAAGTCCTCTTCGACGACCGCGATGGCCCCGGCGATGTTGCGCAAGATGGCGCCGTGATGCTGGCGGACACCGCGCGGCGCTCCGCCGGTGCCGCTGGTGTAGATCAGGCAGGCGAGATCGCTGCGCTGTGCAGTGGCCCGGGCGCGGACGGCGGCACGGTCTGGAGTGTGAAGCGCAATCAAATTGTCCCAGTGGTGGACCATGATCTCGCCGCGCTGGGTATCCTTCAATGGGTCAATTGCGATGACGGTGCGGCAGTGCGGGCTGGCGGCCACGGCGGGCAGCAGGTTGGTGGCGAGCTTGGCGGTCGATACGAACACCGCTTTGGCGCCCGAATTGGTCAGGATATGGGCGTGATCGGCCTCGGTATTGGTCGTGTAGGCGGGGACGCTGATCGCCCCGGCGGCCATGATCGCCAGATCGGCGAGGCACCATTCGGGGCGGTTTTCACTAACGATTGCCACCCGGTCACCGCGCTTGATGCCGAGCGCGAGCAATGCTTGCGACATGGATGCGACATGGTCGGCGGCGTCGCTCCAGCTGATCGCCCGCCAATCGCCATCGGTTTTACGCGACAGGAATGGCTTTGCTCCCAGCGCATCGGCCTGATCGAGGAACATCTCGACAAGGTTCGACCAGCGGTCGATTTTTGCAGCCGTCGGCGATGCCTGTGCCATGCGCGCGCCCGTCCCCAGTCCCCGCCCGGAGGTTAAAGCCCCAGTGCCACGCCTTCGCTACGCGGATCGGCACCGCCGCGCCAGCCACCGGGGACCCGCTCGATGCCATTGGCCTTGAGCGGCAACGGATAGACACCGGTGCGGTGACCAAGTTTCTGCAAGTCGGGCAGGAGCCTGGCGAGCGGCGCACCCTGCGGCCCGGCTTCGGCGATGACGAGGTCGCCCGCGACGAACAGCACCGGCAGTGCGATGGCCTCCTGCACCGGCAGCTTCCAGTCGAGCACGCCAATGATCGCCTTGGCGACTTGCGCCGGGATGGTCATGCCCCCCGCTGCGCCGACCGCCAGCACGACACGCCCCTTGCTGTCATAGACGATGCACGGCGACATCGACGACCGGGGGCGCTTGCCGCCTTCGACGCGGTTGGCGACCGGCGCGCCGCCGGCTTCGGGTTCGAAACTGAAATCGGTCAGTTCGTTGTTGAGGACGAAGCCGCCCGCGACGAGCGACGAACCGAACGCGCCCTCGACCGTCGATGTCAGCGAGGCGACGTTGCCGCTCGCGTCGGCGGCGGCGAAATCGGTCGTCGACGGGATTTCGCCGCCGGGGGCCAGCGTGCGCTTGGGGGCGCCGGGCGGGGTGCCGGGCAGCGCGTCCTTCATGCTGGTGTCGGCCCGGATCAGGCCGCCGCGCGCCTTCAGATACGCCGCCGAGGTCAGGCCCGCGACCGGCACCGCGACGAAATCACTGTCGCCGCCATAGGCTGCCCGGTCGGCGAAGGCGAGGCGTTCGCTTTCGGCGAGCAGGTGCCAGCTGGTGGCGCTGCCCGGGCCGAACTTGCCAAGGTCGAAAGCTTCGAGCTGTTTGACGATAGCGATGACGGCGATGCCCCCGGCGGATGGCGGCCCCATCGAGCAGATGCGGTAGCTGCGATACGGCGCGCAGACCGCCGCGCGTTGCTTGGCGCGATAGGCGGCGAGATCAGCGGCGGTCATCGCGGTCGGGTTGGTCGGTGCGGTGTTGACCGCTTTGACGATGCCGTCGGCGATTGCGCCATGGTAGAACGCTTCGGGCCCCCCGGCCGCAATGGCTTCGAGCGTCTGCGCCAGCGGTTCGTTGACGATGTGGGTTCCGACCGCCTTGGGGCTGCCATCGGGATTGAGGAACAGCGCCGCGGCGGCGGGTTGGCGCGCGAGGGTGGCGGCGCTGCCCTTGATCGCGCTTGCAAGGCGCGGCGTGACGTCATAGCCGTCCCGCGCCAGCGCGATGGCGGGACCGAACAGCTTGCTCCACGCCAGCTTGCCATATTTGCCATGCGCCAGCGCCAACATCGCGACATTACCGGGGATGCCGACGCTCTTGCCGCCGGGCACGGCGAGGCTGCGCGGCAGTGGTTTGCCGCTGTCATCGAGAAACAGTCGAGGGCCATCGATCGCAGGCGCTTTTTCGCGACCGTCGAAGGTTGCGGGAATGTGTCCGCCCGCCGGTTGGTAGACCAGCAGGCCGCCGCCGCCGATGCCCGATGACTGCGGCTCGACGACCGACAGCGCCAGCAAAGTGGCCGCGATCGCGTCCATAGCGTTGCCGCCCTGTTTCAGCATGGCGATCCCGGCGGCAGCGGCACGCGGATCGGCGGCGGAGACCATCGCTTTGGCAGGGGCAGCGGCGTCGGGACTTCGCGCCAGCGCTGGCATAGCAAGGAGCAGGGAAAGGCCGATCAGGATGCGGTTCATGGGCCGCAGCATAGGCGGCGGCGCAAACACGCGGCAAGCCTTCATACTTTATCGGTGCCGACCGCCGCTGCGACCGTAGCAAACCCATCACGCCGCAGCAGCCCCGCCAGTTCTGCCTTGATCCGCGCCACCAGCTCCGGCCCCTCGAACACCAGCGCGCTGTACAGCTGCACGGCACTCGCCCCGGCGCGAATGCGCGCATAGGCTTCGGCGCCGGACCCGATGCCGCCTGCAGCGATCAATGGCAGCGCGCCGCCAGTCGCCGTGGCCAGGCCGCGTAGCGCAGTCATTGCCAGCGCGCCGAGCGGAGCGCCCGACATACCGCCGATTTCGCTGGCTTGGGGGCTTGCCAGCCCGTCCCGTGTCACGGTGGTGTTCGCCACGATCAGCCCATCCACGCCACCGTCTATCGCCGCCTGGGCAATGGCGTCGATCTGTCCCGGCTCGAGATCCGGCGCGACCTTGACGAACACCGGAACCTTTACGGCACCGCGCGCCGCGATCACCCGCGCGATCAGATTGGCGAGTTCGTCTGCGCCCTGCAGCGCACGCAGCCCCGGCGTGTTCGGCGACGAGATGTTGACAGTGATGTACGACGCCAGTGTCGCCGTGGCGCGCACGCCGATGGCATAGTCCCCTGCCCGGTCGTCGCTGTCCTTGTTGGCCCCCAGGTTGATGCCGACGATGCCGGGCCGCCCGGCCCGCGCCCGCAGCCGCTGGGCGGCGTGCTCCAGTCCGGCGTTATTAAACCCCATCCGGTTAATCACCGCTCGGTCCTCGGGCAGCCGGAACAGCCGGGGCTTCGGGTTGCCCGGCTGCGGCAGCGGTGTCACCGATCCGCATTCGACAAATCCAAAGCCCAGCCGCAGCATCGCATCTGGCACCGCGACATCCTTGTCGAACCCTGCTGCGAGGCCAACGGGATTGGGCAGGGCCAGTCCCGCCAACCGCGTCGCAAGAATAGGATCGTCAGCAGCGGCACGCGGCATCAGGCCGGTCTTCAGCGCGCGCAAGGTCAAGTTATGGGCAACCTCCGGATCGAGCCGGAACAAGAGGGGCCTAAGCGCGCGAAACATAACCTCCGCATAGCTGCGCTTTTGTCGTTTTTCTACAATACGCGCTCCGTCGGCACCCCTATGAGGGGATGCGACCCGAAAGGCGTGCAGGACTGGCCGACCCGGCTGTTCGAGCGCTCCTTACTTCTGGCCCGGGCGGCGCGGCGCAAGCTGCCCCCCGGGCCATTTTTTTGCGGGCACCGAGGTTCGTCACGGACACCGCTTCGTCTTCTGGGGGCAGAAGACGAAGCGGACCTCCCTCCTACACAGTACGTTAACTTGATCGTAAGTTGACGATGCTTTACTGCCAACGGGCAACAGGGGTCGCAGCCGTTGGTCAGTATTAGGTACATGGCCCCGGCGCCGTCGCTCCGGGCCCATATTTCAAGCTATTACTGGTTCGAGGCCGATGTTCCGGTCGTCGACGACCTGATCCGTGCCGAGTTGGGCCAGGTCCGCTTCCTGCCGCTTGGTTACGCCGATTATCATTTCGCCGATGGGCGTGTCGTCCAAGTGCCTCGCGCCCAATTGGCCGGGCCAACGACGGCGCCGATCCGCTTCTTAGGCAGCGGCCCGATGCGGGTATTTGGCGCCGGACTGATGCCTGCGGGCTGGGCCGCCCTGATCGGGGAGAGCGCCGACGATCTTGCCGACAAGGTGATCGACCTTGAATGTTTGTTCGGTGCGGCGGCGCGCCAATGCCTGGATACCATCGCCTGCGCCCGGGACGATTGCTCTCGCGCCGACGCCGCCGATCGATTCTTTCTGAGCCTCGAAGAACGTGCTTCGGCGGGCCCGGTCTGGTTCACCCGCCTGACCGACGATTGGTTGATCGGATCGAAAGATCCCACCGTCGACGACTTGTTTGAAATGTCGGGCATGTCGGCGCGCTCGATCGAGCGACTGTCAAAGCGAATTTACGGGGCATCGCCGAAATATCTGTCGCGAAAATACCGGGCGCTGCAGGCGGCGGTGCGGATATCCAACGGCGATGCCCATGGCTGGGCCGATTTCGCCGCCAACGGGTTTTATGATCAGGCGCATTTCATTCGCGAGTTCAACACGTTTGTCGGCATTACCCCGAGCCGCTTCGCGCGCGAATTGGCCCCGTTGAACCGGCTGACGATATTGGAGCGCAAGAAATTGCCGAGTTTGCCGAAGCTGGCGCTGTATAGTTAATGTCATCCCGGGCTTGACCCGGGACCCATGAACACCCGCAGTTGAGCGAATAGGCCGATACCTCTTCGTGAGTCCGTGTCCATGGGTCCCGGGTCAAGCCCGGGATGACCAAAGTGAGGTTGACCTAGCTCGCCGCCTCCCCCACATAAGCCGTACCAAATCGCTCCGCATTGGACGCTGCCTTGATTCGCCTGACCAATCTTGCCGATTATGCCGTGGTCGTGATGACCGCCGCCGCGCGCTGTCCCGATGCCAAACTGTCGGCAGCCAAGGTCGCCGATGCCACCGCCATCCCCGCGCCGACGGTCGCCAAGCTGATGGGGACCCTGGCCCGCGCCGGATTGCTGACCGCGTCACGCGGCGTTGCCGGTGGGTTTGCGCTGGCGCGCTTGCCCGGGCAGATCAGCGTCGCCGAGATTGTCGAGGCGGTCGACGGGCCGATCGCGTTGACCAACTGCCAGACCGGCGACATCCACGATTGCGCGATCACCGGCAGTTGCTCGGTTCGCGGCCATTGGGGGCCGATCAACCGCGCCGTTCGCGCTGCGCTGGAAGCGGTGACGCTTGCCGATCTGGCGCGACCGCCCGCGACACCGGCATGGCTTGCGCCGCCGGTTCGCAGCGTCGAGGTGGCGGCATGATGTCAGAAAACACCGCTCAGGCTGAGCTTGTCGAAGCCGGGTCCTATGACGCTACTGAATCCGGCTTCGACGGGCTCAGCCTGAGCGGGGGGGAGGCCGTTCCCGTTCAAGACGCAGAAGCCCGCGCCGCCGTCGCCGATCTGGCTACCTACAAATGGGGCTTCGTTTCCGACATCGAATCGGAGATGGCCCCCAAGGGGCTGAACGAGGACACCGTCCGCTATATCTCCGCCAAGAAAGCTGAGCCGCAATGGCTGCTCGACTGGCGGCTCAAGGCGTATCGGCGCTGGCTGACAATGACGCCGCCGGATTGGGCAAAGCTCGACATCGCGCCGATCGATTATCAGGACGCGTACTATTACGCCGCGCCCAAGGCCAAGCCGACGATCGGCTCGCTCGACGAACTCGATCCCGAAATCCGGCGGACCTATGAAAAGCTCGGCATCCCCATCGAGGAGCAGAAGATGCTCGCCGGGGTCGAGGGCGCGCGCCGGGTCGCGGTCGACGCCGTGTTCGACAGCGTCAGCGTCGCCACCACCTTCCGCGCCGAACTCGAAAAGGCCGGGGTGATCTTTCGTTCGATCAGCGAGGCGGTGAAGGAATATCCCGATCTCGTCCGCAAATGGCTGGGCAGCGTGGTGCCGCAGCACGACAATTTCTTCGCCTGCCTCAACAGCGCAGTCTTCAGCGACGGCACCTTCGTCTACATTCCCGAGGGCGTCCGCTGCCCGATGGAGCTGTCGACCTATTTCCGCATCAACGCCGCCAACACCGGGCAGTTTGAGCGCACGCTCATTGTGGCCGACAAGGGCTCGCACGTGTCGTACCTCGAAGGCTGCACCGCACCGATGCGCGACGAGAACCAGCTTCACGCCGCCGTCGTCGAACTCGTCGCCCTCGACGATGCCGAGATCAAATATTCGACCGTGCAAAACTGGTATCCGGGCGATGCCAACGGCGTCGGCGGCATCTATAATTTCGTCACCAAGCGCGCCAATTGCCTCGGCAAACGATCCAAGGTCAGCTGGACGCAGGTTGAAACCGGTTCGGCGATCACCTGGAAATATCCGTCGTGCGTACTGTCGGGCGAGGGCTCGGTCGGCGAATTTTATTCGGTCGCGGTGACCAACAACCGCCAGCAGGCCGACACCGGCACCAAGATGATCCACCTTGGCAAGGGCACGCGCTCGACCATCGTGTCGAAGGGCATTTCGGCGGGGCGGTCGCAGGGCACGTATCGCGGGCTGGTGCGCGTCGCGGCTTCGGCGGAGGGCGCGCGCAACCACACCCAGTGCGATTCGCTGCTGCTCGGGCAAGAATGCGGCGCCCACACCGTGCCCTATATCGAGGTCCGCAATCCGAGCGCCGTGATCGAACACGAAGCGACGACGTCGAAAATCAGCGAGGACCAGCTGTTCTACGCCCAGTCGCGCGGGCTGGATGCGGAGGCGGCAGTGGCGCTGATCGTCAACGGATTCTGCAAGGAGGTGCTGAAGCAGCTGCCGATGGAGTTCGCGGTCGAGGCACAGAAGCTGCTGGGCATTTCGCTTGAGGGGAGTGTGGGGTGAGGATTCTCATCTCCATGTCTCTTGTGAGCTCAGCGTTATTAGCGAATGCATCCGATGCGGCTTCTGATCCTTGTGCACGGCTCCAGAAAGCGTCCGGCGAATTGTTTGCCTGTCACGGTCAGATGATGACTGAAGCGGCTCATACCTGGAATAAAGATGCCGACCCACAAGTTTGGAAGCAGTTTTGTAGTGTCTATGAGCAGGAACTGGCTGAGGCTGGCTCAGATTTATTCAAGAAGAGGCGCACAGCCATTCTGGCCGCAAACCCTGCATTTGACCTTCAAACGGCCGATCAATGGAAATGGTTTTCGATTATGCGCTCGCCCGGCGTCTGTGTCGCGGCAGGTGGCTAGGAATGCCTATGCGTCGATACCTTGCATTTAGCTTGCTAGCCCTCGCCGCCTGTACCCCCGCTGCGCCGCCGCCGGACACGGCGGGCGAGGCGGCGCGCAAGCAGCTCGACGTCACCTCCAAATCCTACGCCGCTTGCGTCGATGCGGCGAGCAAGTCGATCGACGTGTCGGGTGAAAACGCCGGGACGCTGGCGTTGGGCGCGATGAAATCCTGCGCGGCGCTGCGCACGACGCTGATCGGCCAGACCGCCAAATTCTGGCTGATCGGCCACCCGGCCCCCAGCCCCGCCAAGGCCGATTACCAGCAGCGCATGAGCGTCGCCGTCGCCGAAGCCTCGGTCCAGACCATCGAGGACGATCTGCGCCAGCAGGCCGTCGTCACCATCGTCCAGCGGCAGACGCCTGCAGATACGGCGAGGGTCAATCCGTGATGGCGGCGCTTCCTTGGTCCTCCCCGCTTCCGGGGAGGGGGACCGCCACTTCCGGCGGTGGAGGGGCGGCGACTTCGCCGTCGCTTGCTTCTCGCCGCAACAACAGCGCGCGCAAGGGCGCGCCCCTCCACCGCCCAAGCGGGCGGTCCCCCTCCCCGGAAGCGGGGAGGAGTTAGAAAGACATGATGCTCCAGATCACCAATCTCCACGCCACCGTCGGCGGCAAGGCCATCCTCAACGGCCTCACCCTCACCGTAAATGCGGGCGAGGTCCATGCCATCATGGGGCCGAACGGCGCGGGCAAATCGACGCTGTCGTACGTGCTGGCGGGCCGCGCCGGGTATGACGTGACCGGCGGTTCGGTGACCTTCGACGGCCGCGACCTGCTGGCGCTCGCGCCGCACGAACGCGCCGCCGCCGGGCTGTTCCTCGGCCTGCAATATCCGGTCGAAATCCCCGGCGTGTCGAACCTGATGTTCCTCCGCACCGCGCTCAACGCCCAGCGCACGGCGCGTGGCGAGGCGGAGGCTTCGGGAGCGGAATTCATGAAGCTGGCCAAGGCAGCGGCCGCCGACCTCGATCTGCCCTACGACATGCTCAAGCGCGCGGTGAACCAGGGCTTTTCCGGCGGCGAGAAGAAGCGCAACGAGATGGTGCAGATGGCGGTGCTGCAGCCCAAACTGGCGGTGCTCGACGAGACCGACAGTGGCCTCGACATCGACGCATTGCGGGTGGTTTCGGACGGCATCAACGGCATGCGCTCGCCGGAGCGCGCGACGCTGCTGATTACGCATTACCAGCGGCTGCTCGATTATGTCGTGCCGGATTTCGTCCATGTGCTGGTCGGCGGGCGGATCGTGAAGTCCGGCGGCAAGGACCTGGCGCACGAGCTTGAGGCCGATGGCTATACGGCGATGGCGGCGTGATCGGGCGATATGTCCTGATCGCGGCCACGCTGGTGTCGGCGAGCGTCGCCGCTGCACAGCCCGTCGGCGATGATGAGATCGTGGTGACCGCAAAGGTCGAACGGCTGGCGCTGACGCTGGGTCGCGACGACCAGGGGCGGACAACGTGTGGCCTGAGCCGGTCGAGCGGCGACGCGGCGATCGACGAGGCGATGTGCCGGCGCGCCAGCCGCTGCATCAAGCGCGGCGAAATCGATCGCGCGGTGCTGGACGCCTGCGTCGCCGCGCAGAAGAAGGCGCTTGTTGCGGCATGGCTGCGGGGCGACCGGTCGTGACGGCGCTTCCCACCAAACGCGACGAAGCGTGGCGGTACAGCGACCTCGCCGCCGTGGCGCGCGTTTGGCCGGTGGCTGACCCGGAGGTCGTCGTCGTCCCCGCCGGCGAGAGCGCGACGCGGACATTGGTGCAGACCGCCGCGCCGGACGTTGTGGCCATCCACCAATATGCGATCACGCTCGAAGCCGGGTCGAGCCTGGATTTCCGAATCGTCAATGCAGGCGGCAGCTATGGCCGGGTGTCGCTCGACGTGACGCTGCACGCGGGCGCGCGGTTCGACATGGGCGGCATTATTCTCGGGCGCGGCGATCAGGTGCTGGAAATCATCACCACTGTCACCCATGCCGGGCCTGGCGCGACCAGCCACCAGGCGGTGCGTTGCGTGGCGGGCGATCGTTCGACGGTCACCTATCTCGGCAAGGTTGCAGTGACGCGCGCCGGGCAGCAAACCGATGCGGCGCAATCGTTCAAGGCGCTGCTGCTCGACCGGTCGGCGACTGCCAATGCCAAGCCCGAACTGGAGATTTTCGCCGATGACGTGAAGTGCGCGCACGGGGCGACGGTCGGCGAGCTCGATGCGAATGCGCAATTCTATCTGGAGTCGCGCGGGGTGCCGCCGGTCGAGGCCAAGGCACTGCTGACGCGGGCGTTCCTGTCGGATGCGCTGGAGGGCGCTGCGGATCGGGATGAGCTGGAGGCCGTCGTCACCGGCCTGTTGAGCACGCGCGCATGAACGCCCCAGCCCTCAACCTCGCCGCCAGCTGGCGCGACGATTTCCCTGGCCTGCACGGCGGCTGGGCGTACCTCGATTCCGCCGCGACCGCGCAGAAACCACAGGCCGTCATCGACGCCATCGCCCGCGCCTATGGCCCCGACTATGCCACCGTCCACCGCGGCGTCTATGAACGCTCGGCGACGATGACGATGCGCTATGAGGCGGCGCGCGAGACAGTGGCGCGGTTCATCGGCGCGGGCAGCGCCAACGAGATCGTCTTCGTGCGCGGCGCGACCGAGGCGATCAACCTGGTCGCGCAATCCTGGGGCGGGCTGAACATCGGCGCGGGCGACCGGATTCTGCTCAGCCAGCTCGAACATCATTCCAATATCGTGCCGTGGCAGATGCTGGCCGAACGCACCGGCGCGATCATCGACTGGGCGCCGCTGACCTGGGATCACCGCATCGACGAGGATGCGCTGGAGGCACTGCTCACCCCGCGCACGAAACTGGTCAGCATCACGCATATTTCCAACGTCCTTGGCGGCGTGGCGGACGTGGCGCGGATCGCCCGTGCGGCGCATTCGGTCGGCGCGAAACTGCTGGTCGATGGTTGTCAGGCGGCACCGCGCTTGGCCGTCGACGTCGTGGCGCTCGGTTGCGATTTCTACGTTTTCTCCGGTCACAAACTCTACGGCCCGACCGGTATCGGCGTGCTGTGGGCGCGGGGCGAAATCCTTGCCGCCATGCCCCCGGTGCAGGGCGGCGGCGCGATGATCGAGACCGTCACTTTCGAACGCACGACCTACGCCGCCCCGCCGCAGCGGTTCGAGGCGGGGACGCCGCATATCGTCGGGGCGATCGGGCTGGCCGCCGCGATCGATTATGTCGAGAGCATCGGCCGCGACACCATCCACGCCCATGAGGCGGCGCTGGCCAAGGCCGCACGCGCCGCGCTGGGGCGCATAAACAGCGTCCGCCTGTTCGGGCCGGAAGCGTCGGCGGGCATCCTGAGCTTCGCCATCGACGGGGTGCATCCCCACGACATCGGCACTATCTTGGACGAAGGCGGCGTCGCCATCCGTGCCGGGCATCATTGCGCCCAGCCGCTGATGGGGGTGCTCGGCGTGCCCGCTACGGCGCGGGCGAGTTTTGCGGTCTATAACGACCTGTCCGATGTCGAGCGGCTGGCGGCAGGTATCGAACGGGTGACGAGGATTTTCGGATGAGTTCGTTTGAAGTCGAAGAAGTCAGCGAAGCCACTCCGGTGGCGAAGGCCCCGCCGGTCGGCTCGACCCATGCGCCCGATTATCTGGAGGGTTTCCTCAACCCTCCCAAGGCCGTCGGTGATAACGTCGACAACGCCCTGCAGGACGAGGTCATCCTCGCGTTACGCGAAATCTACGACCCCGAAATCCCGGTCAATATCTACGATCTCGGCCTGATCTATGGTGTCGATATCGATGCCGGGCACGCGACAGTGACGATGACGCTGACGACGCCGCACTGCCCGGTTGCCGAAACCATGCCCGGCGAGGTCGAAATGCGGGTGATGAGCGTTCCCGGAGTCGCCACCGCCGAGGTTAATCTGGTCTGGGATCCGCCATGGGATCCCGGCAAAATGAGCGACGAGGCCAAGCTTGAAATGGGGATGCTGTGATGGAGACGACAACGCTCCGCCGCCCGCGCCCGGCCCCGATCACCGTAACCGAAAATGCCGCCAATCGCATCGCCGCCATCATCGCACGTGCGCCGGAACCGGCGGCGGGGGTCCGGCTGACGACTCCCAAGCGCGGCTGTTCGGGGCTGGCGTACGATCTCGCCTACGTCGCCGCCCCCAAGCCCGGCGATGAGCGGGTCGATACCCCCGGCGGTACACTGTTCATAGACGGCGGGTCGCTGATGTATCTGATCGGCAGCCGCATGGATTGGCGTGAGGATGACTTCGCCGCCGGTTTCGTGTTTGATAACCCCAACGCCAAGGGGGCCTGCGGGTGCGGAGAAAGTTTCACCGTCTGATCGTCCCGCTGTTGGCAATGAACCTGCTGCTGTCGGGGTGTATTTTCGCCGCCACCCATGTCGTCAAGGCCGTCATCAAACGCCAGCATGCCGCGCATCCAGCGCCGCCGAATCCACGCGCCTATCCCGATCCGGTCGAGGCGGGAGCCGATGCAACCCCGGCGGGGACGTGAAGCGTCTGCTGGTCCTGTTGTTGCCTGCCGTGTTGCTCACCGGCTGCGTATCGACCGCCATAACCATCGTCACCGCGCCGTTCCATGTCGCCCACGCGGCCTATCGCGCCGTCGTCCCCAGCCAGGCCGAACGCGACCGCCGCCGCGGCAAGGCTGAGCGCAAGCACGAAGAAGCCGATGCCAAGGCGGCGAAGAAAGCCGCGAAGGAGCGGAAGCGGGCGGAGAAGGACGCGGCGCGCAGCTAGGGTTTGCCCTTCACCTTCGCCGGATCGACGATCTGATTCATTTCGACCATCGTCCCGTCGGGGTCGAAGACGTTGCAGCCCATGACATGGATATCCGGGCCGCCGTTGCGCCCGGGGTAAATCTGTTCGCGCACCTCTCCCGTCATCGTCACGCCGGGCACGGTCTTGGCCATGGCGCAACGCCTGGCGGCATCGTCGGTGTTGAGCACCAGTACATGACCGCCCGCGATCAGGCGTTTCGGGTATGCGGGAGCCTCCAGCGGCGGATCGAAATACTGCATCAGCCCGATCCAGCCGATAAAGGGGTCGTTGCCGTTGAGCAGCACCAGCCGCACCTTGTTACCCGGCACGCCCGCAGGCAGCGCGACGCCGGAAACCGTCAGCCGCTGATCGTAATTGACCTTCAGCCCGATAACGTCGCGATAGAATTTCAGGCTGTTTTCCATGTCGCGGACAAGGATGGTCAGGCGGCGGACGTCGGTGGGCAGGCGCTCGGTCGGAGTGGTGACCCCGGCGGCGGCCTTGCCGGTGGCGGACTGGGCGACGGCGGGGGCAGCGGTAAATAGCAGCGCCAACACCAATGGTCTGATCATCGCAAATCCCCCGTAGTTGTCCGGACAACATGGCGCGACGCGGGTTACAATGCCAGCGCTATCGCAGCGCGTCCCATGCGGCGCGGGTGCCGATTGCATGGACGACGCCGAATATCAGTACAATGGCCGAACTCCACCACCAGAACGGGCTGACCATCTCGGGACGCAGCAATGCCATTGGCAACGGCACCAGCCCACGCAGCACACACACCGTGGCAATCGCCACCAGACCGGCCCGCAGCAGCGGCAGGCGCGGCAGCAATTCCGCCCCTGAAAACGCATAGGCTGCCCAGCCTGCCAGCACTGCGGCAATCAACAGCGTGACCCGCGTGGCGCGGAAATCCCCGCGCTCGGCCAGCAGTGCCATACGCTCGCCTGCGCCAAGGAAGCGATACCAGGCCGGTCCGCCGAAGATGCAGGCGATATGGAGCAACGCGGCGAGGCTATCGAGGACACCGGCGGCGATCAGCCATGGGCGACCCGTGTCAGTCATCCGGCCCCAGCGCCGGATCGAGATCGCGCGGCCGGATGAAATGCGTCAGCATCGCGCGGCCGCCGTCGACCTGCGCCCAGCGATCGATATCGAGCGTCATGTGCGCCAGCGTCGCGGTTGGATATTTGATCTCGACCTCCTGCCGCAACCGGTTGCCGGGTGGCACCAGTTCGAGCAGCAGATCCTCCAGCCCCGGATTATGGCCGACGAGCATGGCGTGGTGGCACCCGTCGCCAAAGCCCGCCACCAGTTCGACGAGCGTCGCCGACGACGCCAGATAGATGCGCTGTTCGTAAAGCGGGGCCAGCCGCCCCTTCAGCCCGTCCTCGACGCCGTCGATGGTCTGGCGGACGCGCACAGCGGGGCTGGCGCTGACATGATCAAAATCGGGCATCTCGCCGCGTTCACGCGCCGCCTTCAGCCAGCGTCCGATGGTTGCCGCCGCCCGCCTGCCGCGATCGTTCAGCGGCCGGTCGAAGTCGCGCAGCAGCGGGTCGTCATAACCCGATTTGGCATGGCGGAGCAGGGTGAGGGTTTTCACTTGGGTTTAATGCGAGAGGGCGCGGTTCGAAGCAACGTCCGTTTGATTGCGGTCCGCCAAAACAATCGCCACCGCTTCGTCTAACACGACCCGCTCCACCGGCGTCCCTTCCGGAAACGCTGCCAGTAGCCGCGACGGCACCGCCGGCCCGAGCAGCACGAACGTTCCCCGGTCGTCCGCCCGGCGAATCAGCCGCCCGAACGCCTGCGCCAGCCGCCCCATGGTGACCAGATCGTCGTAAGCCGTCCCGCCGAATGCCGCGCGGCGCGCCGCGTGGAGCACCGTCGGGCGCGGCCAGGGCACGCCCTCCATCACCACCAGCCGCAGCGACGCGCCGGGGACATCGACGCCGTCGCGCAGCGCATCGGTGCCGATCAGCGAGGCGCGGGGTTCGGCACGAAAGATATCGACCAGCGTGCCGGTATCGATCGGGTCGACGTGCTGGGCGTAGAGCGGCAACCCCTGCCGGGCGAGCGGGTCGGCGATGCGCGCATGGACCGCCTTCAGCCGCGCGATGGCGGTGAACAGCCCGAGCGTGCCGCCGTCCGCCGCCTCGATCAGCCGGCGATAGGCGTTGGCGAGGCCCGGCAGATCGCCGCGCTTGAGATCGGTGACGATCAGCACGCGCGCGTTGCCGGCATAATCGAACGGCGAATCGACCGCGAAGCGTTGCGGCGGCAACGCCAGATGTCCGGCACCGGTGCGCATTTCCGAATCGCGCCAGTTGTCGGCCTGGCCGGGAACCCGGGACCGCAACGTCGCCGAGGTCACCAGCACGCCGTGCGCCGGTTCGAGCACCGCCTTGGCGAACGGCCGCGTCGGATCGAGCCAATGCCTGTGGATGCCGACATCGAGTTCGCGGCCCTCGACGCGCGCCACGGCGAACCAGTCGACGAAATCCGGGTCGGCCGCTCCACCCAGCCGCGCCAGCACCCTGGTCCAGGCCGCCAGCATCTGGCCGCGCAGCCGCAGCCCCGCCGCCGCGCCCTCGATCCGCGCCCGCCCCGCCACATCGAGCCAGTCGGGCGGCTCGGCCAGCACCGCCTGCAGCCGCGCCTCCAGCGCCGCCATCGGCCCCGCCAGCCGCCCCAGCGCCGCCATCGCCGCCGCCCCGGCATCGATGACCGGCGGCAGTACCTCGGCAACTTCGGTTTCCAGCCCGTATCCGGCATCGTTGGCCCCGGCGCGGGCATGGACCTGGGCGCGCACGGCGGTCAGCAATTCCTCAACCGGACCCTCGGGTGTCCCTGCCACCAGCCGCCCGAGCCAGCCATCGCCGGGCAGCGCCCGTGCCCCCGCCAGCACCGCCTCCAGTGCCTTCGAGCCTTCGTCGTCATAGCCGCCGATATCGGCCAGCCGCGCCGCCAGCCCGCGCCGCCGCCCGCGTTGTGACCGCTCCGGCCCGAGCAACCAGCCGCGCAACTCCACCGCCTCGCGTCCGGTCAATTCGACGGCGAAGGTCGAATCGGCGGCGTCGAACAGGTGATGGCCTTCGTCGAACACGATCCGCGTCAGTGCCTGCCCCTCCGCCCGCCCGCGCACGGCGTTGACCATGACGAGGGCGTGGTTGGCGATGACCAGATCGGCCTGCGTGCTGGCCCGCGTCGCGCGTTCGATGAAGCAGGTCCGATAGTGCGGGCAGCCGGCGTAGATACACTCGCCGCGCCGGTCGGTCAGGCCAGCGACGGCGTTGCGCCCGAACAGCGTCGCCAGCCAGCCGGGCAAGTCGCCGCCGACCATGTCGCCGTCGCGGCTATATTCGGCCCAGCGCGCCGCCAGTTGGGCGAAGATCGCGGCGCGGTTGGTGAAGCCGCCCTGCACCGCGTCTTCGAGGTTGAGCAGGCAGAGGTAATTCTCGCGGCCCTTCCTCACGACGACCTTGGCGCGCTTGTCGGCGGGGTCGGGATAGGCGCGCGCCGCCTCCTGATCGAGCTGGCGCTGCAGCGCCTTGGTATAGGTCGATAGCCAGACGGTGCCGCCCGCGCTCGCCGCCCAATGCGCGGCGGGGGCGAGATAGCCGAGCGTCTTGCCGATGCCGGTGCCCGCCTCCGCCAGCATGACGTTGGGGGCGTTGGCGAGCGCCCGCGGCTGGAAGGCATGGGCGGCGGCGCGGGCATAGGCGCGCTGCCCGTCGCGGCGTTCGGCTCCCGATCGGAGCAGGCTGTTCAGGCGGGTGTCGATGTCGGTATCGGCCAGGCTGATCGTGCGCGGTGCGGCGCGGGGCGGCGCATCCTCCCATTTCGGCAGGGTGGTGAAGACCGAGCGTTCGGGTGGATCGGGCTTGGCGAGGCACGCGGTGACGGCCTGCGCCCAGCTCCAGCGGTGGCGGGCGAGCGATTGCAGGATGTTCCAGGCACCGTGGCGTTCGGGCCAGTCCGGCGAGCCGATAGTGTCGAGCAGCGCCGCTGCGGCCCGGCCGAGGAGGCCCGCGTCGCTATCGGCTTCCGGCGCGTCAATTGTCAGG
The DNA here is from genome assembly GCA_038211945.1 of Sphingomonadales bacterium. Classification (GTDB taxonomy): domain Bacteria; phylum Pseudomonadota; class Alphaproteobacteria; order Sphingomonadales; family Sphingomonadaceae; genus Sandarakinorhabdus. The sequence continues at coordinate 16,906 of JBBQVA010000019.1, read as the reverse complement.
GCTGCGGCCAGCCCGCGCGGCGTCGGCACAGCAAAGCGCGCCGGATGGACGAAGGCGAACAGTTCCAGCAGGTCGAGGCCGGAGAGTTCGGGGTAGCCAAGGCGGCTCGCGACCACGGGCGCATTGAGCAGCAGGTGCGGCGTATCGGCGGCGCGGCGAATAGCCTCGGCGCGGGACACCGGGGTGGCGGCACCGCCGGGTTGCCCGATCCAGACCCCGGCGTGGGTGGCGGTGAGGGATGGGAAGTTCAACTTGTCCCTCCCCCTTGAGGGGAGGGCGAGAGACGTTGCACTTGCAGCGGCCCGGGGTGGGGGTGTCTTCTGCTCGGAACTGGGGACCCCCACCCCGCTCGCGCGAGGGCGCGAGTCGCCCTCCCCTCAAGGGGGAGGGACAGCGAGGGTTGCGCGCCCGCTCTATCACCGCCAAACACCATCGCCTTGCAACCTATCCGGAACAGATGAGCAACTCCACCACTCTCTCCGAAGCCGCGAGCGTCAACAAGGCCTGGCCCTATGAGGAAGCACGCAAGCTCGTCGCGCGCTATCCGGACGGCTTTCCGGCCAGCGGCGTCATCTTCGAGACCGGTTACGGACCGTCCGGCCTGCCCCATATCGGCACCTTCGGCGAGGTCGTGCGGACGACGATGGTGCGCCGGGCGTTCGAGGAACTGGTGCCCGGCGTGGCGACGCGGCTGATCGCCTTTTCCGACGATATGGATGGGCTGCGCAAGGTCCCGCCGGGGCCGAACCAGGAACTGCTCGCCGCCAACCTCGGCAAGCCGCTGACGCAGGTGCCCGATCCGTTCGGCACGCATTCGAGCTTCGGTGCCCATAACAATGCGCGGTTGCGGGCGTTTCTCGACGGTTTCGGCTTTGATTACGAGTTCCTGTCATCAACCGATTGCTACAAGTCGGGGCGTTTCGACGCGACGCTGTTGAAGGTGCTGGCGCACTACGATGCGGTGATCGACGTCATCCTGCCGACGCTCGGCCCTGACCGGCGGGCGACTTACTCACCCTTCCTGCCGGTGTGCCCGAAGACCGGAGTCGTCCTGCAGGTGCCGATCATTGCCCGAGACGTGGCCGCGGGGACGGTCAGTTACCTCGACGACGGCGCGACTGTCACCGTCCCGGTCACCGGTGGCAATTGCAAGCTGCAGTGGAAGGCCGATTGGGCGATGCGCTGGGTGGCGCTCGGCGTCGATTACGAGATGGCGGGCAAGGATCTGATCGATTCTGTGATGCTGTCGGGGCGCATCGCCCGTGTGCTCGGGGCGCGGCCGCCGGAGGGGTTCAACTACGAACTTTTCCTCGACGCCGAGGGGCAGAAGATTTCGAAGTCGAAGGGCAACGGCCTGACCATCGAGGAATGGCTCGATTACGGCCCGCCGGAATCGCTGGCGACGTACATGTTCCAGTCGCCGCGCAAGGCGAAGCGGCTATATTTCGACGTGATCCCGCGCGCTATCGAGGACTATGCCGATGCGTTGACGCGCTATCCTGAACAGCCGCTCGATCAGCAGCTCGGCAATCCCGCGCATCATGTCCATGGCGGGACGCCGCCGCGCCCTGACCTGCCGGTCAGCTTCCCGCTGCTGCTCAACCTCGCCTCGGTGGCGGCGACCGACGATCCGGCGCGGCTGTGGAGTTACGTCGCCCGCCATGCGCCCGGCGCGTCGCCCGCGACGCATCCGGAGCTCGACCGGCTGGTTCACCATGCCGCGCGCTATGCCCGGGATTTCGTCGTTCCCGGCCTGCAACGCCGCGCACCAACCGCACAGGAAGCCACCGCGCTTGCTGATCTCGACGCCCGACTCGAGGCGGTCGGTCCCGATGGCAACGCCGAAGCCTATCAGTTCGAAGTCTATGAAGCCGGCAAGGCGGCGGGGTTCGAAAATCTGCGTGACTGGTTCAGGGCACTTTATGAAACGCTCATCGGTTCAAGCCAGGGCCCAAGGATGGGTTCATTTATCGCGTTGTACGGATTGGCCGAAACCCGCGCGCTGATTCGGGATGCGCTGGCCAAGGCTTGAGGTGATTAAGTGAAGTATCGGTTGGTTCTGTTGTCAGCGGTCGCGCTCGCGGTTGCCTCCCCTGCCCTCGCCGACGCTGCGCAGGCGTTCCATGACGGCAATTGGGCGCAGGCGGTGACCCAGGGCCAAGCCGAAGGCACTGCCGCCGGGTTTGTGCTGGCGGGCCGGGCCCAGCTCAACATCGCGGCGTATCAAACCCCGGACAAGACGCGGGCGCTCGACCTGATTGCGGCGGCGGAAAAGGACTTTGACGCCGCCCTCGCCAAAGCCCCGAACAGCGCGGACGCGCAGCTGCAAAAGGCGATTGCCGTCGGTTATCACGCCAAGCTGACGCGCTCGCCGGGGCTGGGCAAGGAAACCCGCAAGCGCATGGAGGCGGTCAAGGCCGCGCATCCGGATATGGCGCTAGCGTGGGCGGCGTTGGGCGGCTGGCACGGCGGCGCGGTGGCGACACTCGGCAGCTTTCTGGCCTCGACGTTCCTGGGGGCGCACGCCAAGGACGCCGACGCCGATTTTGCCCAGGCAATCAAGCTCGATCCGACCAGCCCGGTGCACCGCACCTATTATGCGCTGACGCTACTGGATATCGACAGCGCCAACGCGGCCAAGGCGGCGGCGGCGCTCGTTCCACTGGCCGGCCTGCCGGTCAAGGATGGCTTTGACGCGCTGATGAAAAAACAGGGTCTGCAGCTGGCAGCGGTTTTGAAGGCGGGTGATGCGGCGGCGGCGCAGGCGTTGGCGCGCAAGCTGCAGCCGTTCGCCGGGATGACGCCCAGCAGTTGAGCGATCGACTAAGGCCGGCGCACGCCGATCACCGGTGCCGCGACTCCCGCCGCCTTCAGTCGCGACATCACGTCGTCGAGCGGTTCTTCCAGCGTCGTCATCCAATGGGCGTTGGCGTGGAACAGCCGCTCGGGCGTGGCGAGGATGCCGACGTGGCCGGGAAAGAAAATCAGGTCGCCCGCCGCCCGGTCAGCGAAGTCAATCGGCTGCCCCAACGCCGCCTTCTGCTGGTCGGTGTCACGCGGGCATGCGATGCCGCAGGCGTTGAGCGCGGCCTGGACCAGGCCCGAGCAATCGACGCCCTCTGGCGTACGCCCTCCCCAGACATAGGGCGCGCCTGTAAAAACCCGGGCAGCCGAAAGCGGTGATGCCGCCTGCCAGCCAATCCGGGCAATGTGCCGACCGTGCAGATACTGACCGGCCTCGAGATGCAGAAACCCATCTTCCTCGACCCCGTTCAGCAATGCGCCGAACGGCAGTTGTGATTGTGTTGGCGATTTGATGTCGGGTCGCATGAACACGGGGGCGCCGCGGGCCGTCACTTGGTGGGTCATGCTGCCAGGGGTGGTCAGCGCCTGGAAGATCCAGCCGAGATAGCCGTCACGCAGTGTCCGGCCCCAGACCCAGAAATCGTGAGCCTGGTCGAAGACATCGAACTCTTCGCCGCAGATTATCTCGCTAACGGCAGTGTACTCATGGCCCGGCCCGCTGCGCATTTGACAGCGTGCCACATTGCAAACCATCCGGGTCGGCGCGGTGTAACGCGATGCGCTGACCCGTCCGGTCAACCCGATATCAACGATGTCGCCGCGCACCGCGTCCACGCGCAGGTCGAGCTTTGGTGCCGGTCCGCTCAGTCTCGCCGAAGCGAACTCCGGCGCATCAATGGGCTCGGCGGCGGGCGGGCTTGTCGTCGTCAAAATCGTCCGCCCCCTCGATCAGTTCGGCAAAGGCTTTCAGGAACGCCTCACCCTGCACAGTGCGCTCAACGAAGATGTTCCGCAGATCAGCCTCGTCCTTCTGCCGCCGCAGATAGCCGAGCGCGCCCAGGGTATTCAAGGCGCGCGTCACCACCGGCTTCGACACGCGCAGCTGGGCGGCCAGACCGCGCACTGTGTGCGGCCCCGGCTGCAGATAAACAATCAACAGAAGCGCCATCTGGCGATTGGTAAGATCGGGCCGCGCCGAGCGGACATAGCCGACCAGCGCGCCCATCCAACCCGCCAGCGGACGGACTGTCTCTACAGTTTCGGACTGACCCAACATCACACAACCTCAAGCTGCTCGGCGCAAAACGATGCCGCGCCTTCGAGGTATTAACGGGCCAGTGGCGCATCCGGTTTCATTGCCGTGCCGAAATAGCCGCACCAACGCCGTAGCGGCGCTGCAGCAGACCCCAGGCCGCACGCAGCCCAAGCGCCTCGCCACCCTTGGGCCGACCGGGCTTGGCGGCGGGGGTCCAAGCGAATGTATCGAAGTGAGCCCAGCAGGTCTGTGCCGCGACGAATTCGGCCAGGAACAGCGCCGCCGTCACCGCCCCGGCAAAGCCACCTTCGGGCGAATTGTTCAAATCGGCGATCCCCGACTTCAGCATCTCGCGGTAACCAGCGAACAGCGGTAGCCGCCACAGCGGGTCCCCCGCCGCAATCGCCGACGCAAGCAAATCCGCCGCCAGAGTCTCGTCATTGGCGAACAGCGCGGGCAATGCCGGGCCCAGCGCCACCCGCGCCGCGCCGGTTAACGTGGCGAAATCGAGCAGCAGGTCGGGCGTGTCCTCGCCCGCCAGCGTCAGCGCGTCGGCGAGGACCAGTCGCCCCTCCGCATCGGTATTGGTGACTTCGACGGTCTTGCCCGCGCGGGTCGCCAGCACGTCGCCTGGCCGCATCGCATCGCCCGAAATGGCGTTTTCAACCGCGGGCACGATCAGCCGCAGCCGCACCGGCAGCCCCGCCTGCATGACCAGCCGGGCGAGGGCGAGGGCGTGTGCGGCGCCACCCATGTCCTTTTTCATGGCGGCCATGCCGCTGCCGGGCTTGATATTCAGCCCGCCGCTGTCGAACGTCACGCCCTTGCCGACCAGCGTCACTTTGGGATGCGCCGGGTCGCCCCAGCTCATGTCGACCAGCCGGGGTGCGCGCGAGGCCGCGCGACCCACGGCATGGACGGCGGGGAAGTTCTCGGCCAGCAGCGCTTCGCCGGTGATGGTGCGAACGCTCGCGTCAAACAACTTCGCCTGTGCAACGATCGCCCCGGCCAGTTCCGCCGGGCCGAGATCGCTGGCCGGCGTATCGACCAAATCGCGGACCAGCGCCGTCGCCTCGGCCAGCCGCACGGTCTCGGTCACCGGCGCGGCGGTCAGCAGCACACGCGCGCCGGTGTCGCCGATGGATTTGCGATACCGGTCGAAGCGGTGTTGCGCCATCAGCCAGCCCAGCCCGTCCGCTTCACCGCGCAGCCGATAGCGCCCCGCGGGCAGCTTCGCAGCAGCGGCAGCCAGCGCCCAGGGACCGTCCCCCGCCCCAGCCACCGCCAGCCAATCCCCCGGCCCGTCACCGGGGATCAGCGCCACCTCATCAGCCTTGGCGGCAAACCCCTGCGCCGCGACAAACGCCCGTACCCGTTCGCCGCGCGCGGCGGTCCAGGCGGTAAGGGTGTCGGGCGTCAGCAGCTGCAGATCAGTCGCAGCGCCGCCGTCGTCGGGGAGGAGGAGGGCGGCGAAATCGGTCACACCGGCACCCCGAACAAATCCGCGTCGTCGCTGTCCTCGATGCGGACGCGGACGATGTCGCCGACCGCTACGCCGCTCGCGTCGCGCAAATGCACCTCGCCGTCGATTTCCGGCGCGTCGTACTTGGACCGGCCGGACGCGCCGCCATCGTCGTCGACCGCGTCGATCAACACGTCGAGATCGCGTCCTACCTTCATCGCCAGCCGCCGCGTCGAAATCGCCGTCTGCGCCGCCATGAAGCGGTGCCAGCGCTCTTCCTTGACGTCCTCCGGCACCGCACCGGGCAGGGCATTGGCCGCCGCACCCGCCACCGCTTCGTATTTAAAACACCCCGCCCGGTCGATCTGCGCCTGTTCGAGCCAGTCGAGCAGGTATTGGAAATCGCCTTCCGTCTCGCCGGGAAAGCCGACCACAAACGTCGAGCGCAACGCCAGATCGGGCACCAGCGTCCGCCAGCGGATGATGCGTTCGAGCACCTTGGCGTCATTGGCCGGACGCTTCATCGCCTTGAGCACGGCGGGCGACGCATGCTGGAACGGAATGTCGAGATACGGCAGCACCAGCCCGTCGGCCATCAGCGCGATCAGCTGGTCGACGTGCGGGTAGGGATAGACATAGTGCAGCCGCACCCACGCCCCCAGCTGCCCCAATTCGCGCGCCAGATCGGTGATGTGCGCCCGCAATTCACGCCCGCCGAGCGACGACACGGTATGGCGCAGATCGACCCCATAGGCCGAGGTGTCCTGCGCGATGACCAGCAATTCCTTCGCCCCGCTGCGTACCAGCGCCTCGGCCTCGCGCAGGATGGCGGCGGGCGGACGACTGGCAAGGTCGCCACGCAGCGACGGGATGATGCAGAAGGCGCAGCGATGGTCGCAGCCTTCGCTGATCTTCAGATAGGCGTAATGGCGCGGCGTCAGCTTCAAGCCCGCATCCGGCACAAGATCGACATAGGCCGAGCGCGGCGCGGGCGCGGCCTCGCGCACGGCGGCGACGACCTGATCATACTGCTGCGGCCCGGTGATCGCCAGCACGCCGGGGAAGCGCGCGCGGATGCTGTCGGCTTCGTGGCCCAAACAGCCGGTGACGACGACCTTGCCATTTTCAGCCATCGCCTCGCCGATCGCCTCCAGGCTTTCGGCCTTGGCGCTGTCAAGGAATCCGCAGGTGTTGACGATGACGACGTCGGCCCCAGCGTAATCGGCAGACAGCGCATAGCCGTCGCCGCGCAACTGGGTCAGGATGCGTTCGCTGTCGACCAGCGCCTTGGGGCAGCCAAGCGACACCATGCCGACACGCGGCGGGGATGGGAGGGTGAGAGTCATTGAGCCGGGCGATGTAGGGGGAAGCCGGGCCGGGGGCAAATTGAGGCGGGCTTCAACCGCGACTTGTCGATCGAGCCAACACAGAGCCCCGGCGCTCGTTTGAGGCCGGGGCTCCGCTGGCGTCGATCCGGACGCTCCGTCAGGCGGCGACGGACAATCGGTTGCGGCGGCTGCGCAGCACGGAGCCAAGTCCGCCGAAGCCGAACAGCATCATCGCCCAGCTGGCAGGCTCGGGGACCCCGCCAACCGTGTTCGTCGTGAGCGATCCGCCGGCGCTGATGGGGATGGCGGGATGCGTGCCTGAGTTGATGGCGACAGGTCCACCGCCGGTCAGCGAACCAGCGAGCTGGTAGACGTCGTAATTGCCGCCGAACTGGCCGAAATAGATTTGAGTGGCATCACCGGGCGTATATTCCGCACCGGTCGTGAAACTACCAGAGATGCTGGTGTAATTCACGTTCGATAAAGCACCGGAGACGGTATCGAAATCAAATGACCCAGTGACTGGCGTATGAATCGCAGGGCTGAAATAATCGTAATATGCATCTGGACTGAAGGCGTAATGAACTATGCCCATGGCGTTGGAAGCGCTCGCCCCCATAAGCGACAGCGAGGTGGCGAGCACCAGTGACAGTGGGAATTTCATAATCTACTCCTACAATTGTTAGAATTGGCGACACGATTAACGAGCGACCATCTCCACATCGTTCAAAACCCGCATGGCCGCGCCCGGGATTGTGCCGCAGCTCGTCGGTAATGAATTGAAAGAATCGGCCATCGCCGCGCCGGTCGACTCCAGGCGTTCGGCCTTTGCTGGCGATAAGGCCGCAGGTGTTGGACGATGACGACAGTGGCACGGCCGACGCTGAGCGCGTAACCGTCGCCGCGCGACGCGCTGCAACCAATAAAAATAAGAACTTCCGCGTTTTACCGATGGCCGATAGAGTGTGGCCCAGTGACAGCGTTACATGCAATCCGACCGGCATCGACCACGGCGCAGGTCATCGTCCATCAGCCTGCGACGGCACTCCAGCCCTATGTCACCTTCTATTATTTCGTGACTGCGGACGGTTCGATGACCGATTTTCTGTATCCCGAATGGGGCAACGTCCGCTTCGTGCTGGACGGGGACTGGGTGGCCGCTGTGGATGGCGGCACCGACACGCCGGCGCGTGCCCGGCTGTACGGTCATACCGACGGCTGCGGCCGCGTCGTTGCCAGCGGCGGTCGAGTCGCGGGGTTCGGGCTTACGCCTTTGGGTTGGCACCGCATGTTCGGGACCGACGCGAGCCTGCTTGCTAATCGGGCCGTTGCTCTGGGTGACGCCTTTGGATCGGCGACTTCGGCGCTCCATGCCGCGCTCACAATCGAAGACCCTGCGGCTGCCGTTGCCGCCGCCGATGCGGTGTTGCTGGCGCATACGGACGGTCGGCCCGCCGACGATCCGCTGACCGTCACCGTCTGCCGCACCCTGCATGACCGTCCGCACGACGTCGCGGGCTTTGCCGCCGTCGTTGGCGTTTCGCTGCGGACGCTCCACCGCGTCTGCCTGCGCACCTTTGGTTTTCCGCCCAAGCGGTTGTTGCGTCGGCAACGTTTTCTCGACACGCTCGGCCATGTCCGGACTGCGGTCGGCGACCCGCTGCGCGACACGCTCGACCCCGATTACTGCGACCAGGCGCATTTCTATCGCGACTTCCGCGACTTTATGGGGATGTCACCGCGCGCCTATTTCAGCGCATCGCGGTCGATCATGGCCAACGCTGCCGCGGCACAGACTGCGGCCGGTGTCACCCTGTCGTTCAAGCTGCCGGACGTCGTTTAGGCCGGAAGGTTATAAAAACCGCACTGGGGCCTAACCTTCCGCCACTACCGTCCAACCAGCGTCGCCGGATCGACCGGTGTCCGTCCGCGCCGCACCTCGAAATGCACTTGCGGTTCGGTCACTGCTCCCGTCGCCCCGGCGCGCGCTACCGGCTCGCCCTGGCGGACGCGGGTGCCGCGCGCCACCAGCAGCGCCTCGTTATGGGCATAGGCCGTCACCCACCCGCCAGCATGTTTGATCAGCAGCAAATTGCCGAACCCCGGAATGGCGTCGCCGGCATAGGCGACCACCCCATCGGCCGCAGCGCGCACCGTCGAACCCGCCGCCGTCTTCAGATTGACGCCATCGTTGAAGCGGCCGCCGGGCTTCGCCCCGAACCCCGATAGCACCCGGCCCTCGACCGGCCAGACGAAGCGCGGCTGCCCCTCGCCAAGGTCGGGCAGCGGTGCGGCGGCGGGCTGAACTGGGGTCGGAGTGGGGGCGGCAGTCGGTCCGGATGGCCGCGCCGGTCGGGTTGCTGCTGTGCCGCGCTTCGCCGGCGGCGCGGCGGCGACGAGCTTGCCCCCTGCCGCCGGTTCGCTGCCGGTGATCAGATCGTCGATGTCGAGCTTGAACGCCTTGGCTCGGTCCTCGACACTCATCGCCGCCACGGCGCGCTTGGACGGCAGCAGCAACCGGTCGCCGACCTCGAGTGTGAATGGCGCTTTCAGATGATTGATGGCGATGATCTTCGCCCATTCGACGCCGTAAGCGCGCGCGATGGCAATGCCGGTTTCGCCTGGCTTGACGGTGTGGATCCGGCCTTGCGGCGTGTCGATGGCATCGGCGACGACACGGCGCGCCTGCCACGGCGGGCGTTGGACGGGCGGAGCGGCGGCGGGCGCCGGTCGCGGATCGGCTGGACGCGGTGCCCGGACCGGCGGCGTTTGGTCGACGCACGCTGCCAGCAGCAGCGCCGCCAGCAGCCCGGCGCGTTTCACGCCAGCACGCGCCGCAGTTCGGCCAGCGTCGGGCGGTGGGTCATATCGAGATGCAGCGGTGTCACCGACACGCAGCGTTCGTGCATCGCCTTCAGGTCGGTCTCGTGCCCCGGCACATCGACCTCGCGGCCGAAGCCGTGCCAGAAATACGGGAAGCCGCGCGGGTCGGTGCGCTTGACGAGATGGATGTTGCCGTAATCGCGAAAGCCCTGTTCGGTGACGCGAATGCCTGCAACATCGGCGACTGGCACGCCCGGGAAGTTGACGTTGATCAGGATGCGTTCGGGCCAGTCGATGCCTTGCACGCGGCGCAGCACGTCGGCACCGAAATGCACGGCGACGCTGAAATCTTCCTGACCGACCGTGTAATCGGCCATGACCTGGCTGAGTGCGACCGAGCGGACGCCCGCCAGGCACCCCTCCATCGCCGCCGCCACGGTGCCAGAATAGGTGACGTCCTCGGCGAGATTGCCGCCGCGATTGACGCCTGACAGGATCAGGTCGGGTTTGTGATCCTTCAGCACATGGCCCAGCGCCAGCATGACGCAATCGGTGGGCGTGCCCTTGACCGCAAAACGGCGCGGGCCGAGTTCACGCAGCCGCACCGGCTGGCTGAGGGTCAGCGAATGGCCCGCCCCGGACTGTTCCTCCGCCGGGGCGACCACCCAGACGTCATCGGACAGTTGCGCGGCGATCGCCTCCATGGCGACGAGGCCGGGGGCGTGGATGCCGTCGTCGTTGGTGACCAGAATGCGCAAACTCATCTCCCCTCCCGGGTGCGGGAGGGGCCGGGGGTGGGACTGTTCCCGCTCCCGGCCCCGTTTCATTCCCACCCCTAACCCCTCCCGCAAGCGAGAGGGGAACTTATTGCGGCGTCAGCTCGGTCACGCCCATGTACATCTGCAGTTCCTTGGGCACCGCCACCGACCCATCGGCGCGCTGGTAATTCTCGATAACCGCGACGAGCGCCCGCCCGACCGCCAGCCCGGAGCCGTTGAGGGTATGGACGAAATGCGTGCCCTTTTCACCGCGCACCTTGAAGCGGGCATCCATCCGCCGCGCCTGGAAGTCGCCGCAGTCCGAAATGCTGGAGATTTCGCGCCAAGCCCCCTGCCCCGGGAGCCAGACCTCCAGGTCATAGGTCTTGCGCGCGGCAAACCCCATGTCGCCCGCGCAAAGCAGCACCCGGCGATAGGCGAGGCCGAGGCGTTCGAGGATGGTTTCCGCCGCGCGCGTCATGCGTTCATGTTCGTCCGCCGCGTGGTCGGGGTGGCAGATCGTCACCAGCTCGACCTTTTCGAACTGGTGCTGGCGGATCAGCCCCTTGGTATCGCGCCCGGCGCTGCCCGCTTCAGACCGGAAACACGGCGTCAGCGCGGTCAGTCGCAGCGGCAAGGTTTCGGCATCGACGACCGACTCGCGCACCAGATTGGTCAGCGAGACTTCGGCGGTGGGGATCAGGTAGCGGCCGTCGGTGGTCTTGAAGAGATCGTCCTCGAACTTGGGCAGTTGGCCGGTGCCGAACGCAGCCTCCTGACGGACGAGGAGCGGCACATAGGTTTCGAGAAAGCCGTGCTCGCTGGCCTGAACCTTGAGCATCCACTGCCCCAGCGCCCGGTGCAACTTGGCGAGCGGCCCCTGCAGGACGGCGAAACGCGCCCCCGCAATCTTGGCGGCGAGTTCAGGGTGATAGCCGAGGCGGGCGGCGATGGCGTCATGTTCGCGCGGGGTGAAGTCGAAGGTAGGTTTGGTGCCGCGTTCGTGGATGACGACATTGCCGGATTCGTCGAGGCCGTCGGGGACGTCGGGGGCGGGAAGATTGGGAAGGGCGGCGAGATAGCCGTCACGCTCGATTTCACGAAACCGAACGTGGTCGTCGAGCTTCGGCAGCCGCTCCTTAATGGCAGCAACATCAGCTTGGTACTCAGCGAGTGTCGCTGATCCCGCATCCCGCATTAAAGGCCCGATGAGGGCCGAAAGGCGCTTTCGCTGCGCAAGGGCGTTTTCCAATTCGGTCTGCGCCGATCGCAGTTCACCGTCGTAGCCCTTTGCAACCGCGCCTGCATCCGCCACCCCCCGCCGCGCGAGGCCCGCGTCGAAGGCTGCCGGGTCAGCGCGGATGGCTTTGATGTCGTGCATGGTGCGACGGGCTATCGCCGAGGGCGGGCGGTGAGGCAAGCGCACTTCCCTCTCCCCTTGTGGGAGAGGGCGGACTCGCAGCCCTTGCTGCGAGCCGGGAGAGGGGTGGTCCCAAGCCCGCGAGTTCCCACAACCCCTCTCCCCGGGCCGCGCCAAGCGGCGCGTCGCTCGCCCTCTCCCGCAAGGGGAGAGGGAAGTGGCGGGGCGCGTCGTTTGATCTTACAACCGCCTGATGATCGTTACCTGCCCCAATTGCAGCGCGCGCTACCGCATCCCCGATGCGGCGGCGACGACGCGGATGCGGTGTGCCGAATGCCAGTATCGCTGGGTGCCGGGGGAAGAGGCGACGGAAGCCGCTCCCCTCCCGCTTGCGGGAGGGGTTGGGGGTGGGAACGACATTGCCGCTGACGCACCGGTTGAGGTGGACGCACCCCCTGCCGAAATTCCCACCCCCGGCTCGGCAAGTGCCGAGTCCGCGCCCCTCCCGCAGGCGGGAGGGGGAAGCCGCACCCTCGCGACCATCATCGCCATCATCATCGGCGTCGCACTCGCGCTCGCCGCTGCGGGGCTATGGGTCGATGACGCGACCCGCGCGCAATTGGCGACGGTTCCCGGCGTCGGTGACCTGCTCGCCCGGCTCGACCCCGCGCCGTCGCCGCTGAAGATCACCCAGCACGGTCAGGTCAGCGTCACCGGCAGCGGCGCGCGCTTCCTCGAAGTCACCGGCACCCTCACCAACCCCACCGACGCGTCGCAACCGGTCCCGGCGCTCGCCGCCACGCTGTCCGATCCGGGCGGAGTCGCGTTGCGCTGGACGATCGCGCCGCCCGCCGCCGCGATACCGCCGCACGGCAGCGCCCCGTTCGCCTCGACCGTCACCGGCTTCCCGCCCGATGCGACGCGGCTTTCGATCACGCCCAACTGACGTAAACGTAAACCGCTGGACCTGCCCCGGCCGCCGTGACAACAGGGGCGCAAATCCGGGGAAGGAAGCGCCATGATCTTCGATTACACCGACAAGACCAAGGGCCTGATCGAGCGCGTCCGCGCCTTTATGGACGAACATATCTATCCCAACGAAGCGCGTTACGAACAGGAAGTCGCCGAGGGCGAGCGCTGGAAGGTGCTGCCGGTCATCGAGGAACTGAAGCCCATCGCCCGCGCCGCGGGGCTGTGGAACCTGTTCCTCAACCGGTCCGAACACGATACCGGCGAATGGCAGGGCCCCAGCCTGACCAACCTTGAATATGCCCCGCTCGCCGAGGAAATGGGCCGCGTCGGCTGGTCGTCGGAAGTGTTCAACTGCTCGGCACCCGATACCGGCAACATGGAAGTGTTCCGCACCTATGGCACCGAGGCGCAGAAGCAGACCTGGCTGAAGCCGCTGATGGCCGGCGAAATCCGTTCGGCATTCCTGATGACCGAACCCGCCGTGGCGTCGTCGGATGCGACCAACATCGAAACCTCGATCGTCCGGCAGGGCGACGAATATGTCATCAATGGCCGCAAATGGTGGTCGTCGGGCGTCGGCGACCCGCGCTGCAAGATCGCCATCGTCATGGGCAAGACCGACCCCAACGCCGCGCGCCACGCCCAGCAGAGCCAGATCCTGGTGCCGCTCGATGCGCCCGGCATCGTCAAGGTCCGTGCCCTGAAGGTGTTCGGTTTCGACGATGCGCCGCACGGCCATTATGAGGTCGTGCTGGATAACGTCCGGGTGCCGGTGTCGAACATGATTCTTGGCGAAGGCCGGGGCTTCGAAATCGCGCAGGGGCGGCTGGGGCCGGGGCGCATCCATCATTGCATGCGCTCGATCGGTGCGGCGGAGCGCGCGCTCGAAAAGATGTGCAAGCGGCTGAAATCGCGGGTGGCTTTCGGCAAGCCGATTTCGGATCACAGCGTCTGGCACGAACGCATCGCCGACAGCCGCATCGCCATCGAACAGTCGCGGCTGCTGACGCTCAAGGCCGCCTATATGATGGACACCGTCGGCAACAAGGCGGCATCGAACGAGATCGCCATGATCAAGGTCATCGCGCCGAACATGAGCTGCCTGATCCACGATTTCGCCATTCAGGCGCACGGCGGCGGCGGCGTGAGCCAGGACTTCGGGCTGGCGGCGGGGTATGCCGGGCAGCGCACGCTGCGGCTGGCGGATGGCCCGGACGAAGTGCACCGGCAGGCCATCGCGAAGACGGAGTTGCGGCGGTATAATTGAGGCGTCTTTTCCCTCCCCCTTGAGGGGAGGGCGAGAGACCCCGAAGGCGGCCCGGGGTGGGGGTCCTCCTCTGGAGCAGCGGCAAGAACCCCCACCCCGCTCGGCTGGTGCCGAGTCGCCCTCCCCTCAAGGGGGAGGGATGCGCAGCCTCAAAACGCCGGGTCGTGGATCCCGCATTCGTCCTTGTCCCAGCCGCGCCATCTTCCAGCGCGGGGGTCTTCGCCGGGCTGGACCTTTGACGTGCAGGGGACGCAGCCGACGCTGGGATAGCCCTGCGCCTCCAGCGGGTGGCGCGGCAACTCGCGTGCGGTGAAGGCCGCGTCCAGCGCGGCCTTGTCCCAACTGGCAAGCGGGTTGATCTTCAACCGGCCTTCGTCGATTTCGAACGTCGGCAGGGCGGAGCGGGTCTTGCCCTGGAACGCCTTGCGACCGCTGATCCAGGCATCGAACGGAGCCAGCGCGCGGCGCAACGGTTCGACCTTACGCAGGTCGCAGCAGCCATCGGGGTCATAGCTCCAGCGCAGCGAGGTCGCGTCCTTGGCCGCGAGCAGACGTGGATCGGGGCGGTAGACGCGCAGATCGGTGAAGCCCAGCCGTTCGGCCAGTTCGTCGCGATAGGCCAAAGTCTCGCCGAACATTTTCTGGGTGTTGACGAAAATCACCGGCACGTCCTTGTCGACAGCGGCGACCAGGTCGAGCAGCACAGCGGATTCGGCCCCGAACGACGACACCGCGGCGACGCGGCCGTGCAGTTCACCGGTCAGCAATTCGGCAAGCATCTGCGCCGTCGGCACCCCGGCGTAACGTGCGTTCAGCCGGTCGGCGTCGGCCTGAATAAAGGCCGGTGCAGTGTCGATGACATCAATGGCGCGCGCCGCGCTAGCCATGCCGAAGTGCCCATACCGGGACGGCTCCGTCTGCGGCCTTTTGGTAGACATATGGGTAGCGCGCCAACGTCGCGTCGACGACGGCGGGATCAAGCGGCGTGTCGGGCGCAAAGCTGTCGAACCCGGCGCGGCGCATGAAATCCAGCTGATCGACCAGCACCGCTCCGGCGGCGCGGATTTCACCCTTGAACCCGGCTTCCCGCAGGATGCGCGCCGAGGAATAGCCGCGCCCGTCGCGGAACTTGGGAAAGGCAATTTCGATCAGCGACAACTGGCCCAGCTGCGGGATCAGCGCGCGGACATCGTCGCCGGGTTCGATGCGGACCGCCCCGGCATTGCTGTCGGCGGCCAGATCGGCAAACGCGGCGACCGGCCCGGCAAAGGCTGCATCGGTGCGAAAACGCAGGGTCTCACCCATAGACCGCCTCCTTGAAGGGTGCGTCGCCAAGGCGGCGGTAGGTGTCGAGGAACCGCTCGCCGGGCGCGCTGCGCACTTCGAGATAGCGCGCGATGACCTTTTCGACGGCGACGACGATACCATCTTCGCTGAATCCCGGCCCGAGGATTTTGGCCAGCGACGTATCTTCCGCCGCCGAGCCGCCGAGCAGCAGCTGATAGGCCTCCTCGCCCTTTTTATCGACGCCGAGGATGCCGATGTGCCCGGCATGGTGATGGCCGCAGGCGTTGATGCAGCCGCTGACCTTCAGCTTCAATTCGCCGATGTCACGCTGCTCGTCGAGATCTGCAAAGCGTGCGGCGATCTTCTGCGCCACCGGGATCGAGCGGGCATTGGCCAGCGTGCAATAATCGAGGCCGGGGCAGGCGATGATGTCGGTGACCAGATCGAGGTTGGCCGTCGCCAGATCGGCGTCGGCCAGCGCCTGCCACAGCGGGTAAAGGTCCGATTTCCTGACGTGCGCCAGCACGAGGTTCTGGGCATGGGTCACCCGCACCTCGTCCTGCGCATAACGCTCGGCCAGGTCGGCGATCAGGTCGATCTGCGCCGATGAGGCGTCGCCGGGGATGCCACCCCTGGGCTTCAGGCTGATGGTGGCGATGGCATAGCCGGGCTGTTTATGGGCATGGACATTCTGGTCGACCCACAGTGTGAAATCCGGGTCGGAGCGGTCAATCTCATTTTTGGCGAACAGGTCGTAATCCGGTTCGGCGAACTGCGCGATGACGCGGTCATATTCTGCCTTGGGTGCATCGAGCGCCAGCGGTTCGAGCAGCGCCCATTCGGCCTCGACCTGGCGCGTGAATTCCTCGGCGCCGAGTTCGTGGACGAGGATCTTGATGCGCGCCTTGTAGATATTGTCGCGGCGACCGTAGCGGTTGTAGACGCGCAGGATCGCCTCGGAATAGCTCAGGAACTGGCCGACGGGGATGAAATCGCGGACGACATGCCCGATCATCGGCGTCCGGCCCATGCCGCCGCCGACATAGACCCGGAAGCCGAGTGCGCCATCGACGCTCCGCAACTGCAGCCCGATATCGTGCAGCTGGATCGCCGCGCGGTCGGTATCGCTGGCCGTCACGGCGATCTTGAACTTGCGCGGCAGGAACGAAAATTCCGGGTGCAGCGTCGACCATTGGCGCAGCAATTCGGCGTAGGGGCGCGGATCGGCGATTTCATCGGCGGCCGCACCGGCGAACTGGTCGGAACTGATGTTGCGGATGCAATTGCCGCTTGTCTGGAAGGCGTGCATTTCGACCTTCGACAGGTCATCGAGCAGGTCGGAAAATTGCTCCAGCTTGATCCAGTTGTACTGGATGTTCTGGCGGGTGGTGAAATGGCCGTAATCGCGATCATATTTGCGGGCGATGTGCGCCAGCATGCGCATCTGGGTGCCGGACAGCGTGCCATAGGGGATGGCGACGCGCAGCATATAAGCATGGAGCTGGAGATACAGCCCGTTCATCAGCCGCAGCGGCTTGAACTGGTCTTCGGTGATTTCGTTGCGCAGACGGCGGCCGACCTGATCCTTG
>JBBQVA010000018.1:0-49243 GCA_038211945.1 Sphingomonadales bacterium | reverse complement strand
AGCGGATGACGATGACCTCCCCCTCGACGATGCTGCGCGCTTCGACGGCCGCGAAGCAATCTTCCTCGCAGTCGAACACGCGCGCGGGACCGGTGACCTTCAGCCGATGCATCCCCGCGACTTTCACGATCGCGCCGTCGGGCGCGAGCGTGCCGCGCAGTCCGACGACGCCGCCAGTCGGGCTGAGCGGATTGCTGACCGGGTAGATCACCTTCTGGTCCGGGTTCCAGGTGATCTCGTCGATATTCTCGCCGAGCGTTTTGCCGGTGACGGTCATGCACTCGCCGTGCAGCAGCCCCGCTCCCATCAGCTGCTTCATCAGCATGTAAATGCCGCCCGCATCGTACATGTCCTTGGCGACATACTTCCCGCCGGGCTTCAGGTCGGCGAGGTAAGGCGTTGATTTGAATATCTCCGCCACGTCGAACAGATCGAACTTTATCCCCGCCTCATGCGCCATGGCGGGCAGATGCAGCGCGCCGTTGGTCGATCCGCCGGTCGCGGCGACGATGCGCGCAGCATTCTCGAACGCCTCACGAGTGCAGATGTCGCGCGGCCGGATGTTGCGTTCGATCAGCGTCATGATCTGGCGTCCGGCGGCCATGGCGATGTCGGCGCGGTTGGCATAGGGCGCCGGGGCCATGTTCGAATGCGGCAGGCTCAGCCCGATCGCCTCCCCAACGCACGCCATGGTGTTGGCGGTGAACTGGCCGCCGCAAGCCCCATGGCCCGGGCAGGCGACTTTCTCCAGCGCGGTCAGCCGTTCGAGCGGGCACGTCCCCGCCGACCAGCCGCCGACCGCCTCGAACACATCGACCACCGTGACGTCGCGCTGGTCGAAGCGCCCCGGCAGGATCGAGCCGCCATAGACGAAGATGCTCGGCACGTTGAGCCGCAGCATCGCCATCATCATGCCCGGCAGGCTCTTGTCGCACCCGGCAAAGCCGAGCAGCGCGTCGTAGCAATGTCCGCGCACGGATAGCTCGACCGAATCGGCGATGACCTCGCGGCTGACCAGCGACGACTTCATGCCCTGATGACCCATGGCGATGCCGTCGGTCACGGTGATCGTGTTGAAGCGCCGCGGCATTCCCCCCGCCTCGTTGACGCCGATCCGTGCCACATCGGCCTGCGCATCGAGCGTCGTGTTGCACGGCGCGCTGTCGTTCCCCGCCGACGCGATGCCGACGAATGGCCGTCCGATCTCCTCTTCGGTCAACCCCATGGCGTAGTAATAGCTGCGGTGCGGCGCGCGCTCCGGCCCGACCGAAACATGGCGGCTGGGCAGGCGGGATTTGTCGAAACGGGTCAACGGCGTTTCCTTGGATGAAGCACGGACCTACATCGCCAATTGGCCGATACCGTCAAGCCGCTATCGGCCAGCACAAAAATCTGCTATTGGCACTGGCAGGGTCGTTTATCGGAGGTTTCGATGAACGTTAAACAGATTGGGCTGGTGGCCCTGGCCGCAGGGACGATCGCCGCACTCACCGCTGCCAACGGGCCGCGATACACTTTGGCGACGCGCCAGCTTTCACCGGCTGCCGACTGGGTGGCGCACCATATGGGCAACCCGCAACCACCGGCTGGCACCCCGCAAAGCCGCTATGCCTATGCCCAGGCCTGCGCGGTCGATATCGGCACCATCCCCGATGGCTATGACTGCACCAAGGGCGATCTGATCCCGATCACCAAGAACGGCGTCCCGCAGTCGACGCCGGTCGCCGATAACAGCTGCGACAAGCCGGTCAAACTCGGGCTGAGCAACGAAGGTCAGTGCGTCCCCTATACCCGGCTCGTCGACCTGTCCCCGGCCAACAACAAAGACGTAACGATCATGGCGATCTGCCGTCGCTATCATGGCAGACCCGCCGCCAACACCCAGTTCGACGACCTCGCCATCGTCGCCCATAACCGCAAGAATGGCTCGACGTGCTTCTTCCAGTCGCCCGTCGATCAACCGACACCGCTCGAAGGCAAGAGCGTGCCGAGTCCGATGTCGAACAGCGCCGCCGCCAGTAAATACTGGCTCGAACCGTTGGGCGCACCGAACAACGTCAGCTATACGGCTCCGGGCGGTATCACCTGCACGTCGTGCCACGACAGCGATCCGTTCATCCTGTCGCCGTGGATCCAGCAGGTCGCCAAACTCAACGAATGGGATTCGACCGGCAAATACCTCGTCGACCTGCACGGCACCTTCTCGGGTGTCGCCGGTCGGCCATGGGTGACGAAGGGGATCAGCGCGCCGCAACCCTTCACGCAGTTCACCAAATGCGTCGCCTGTCACCGCATCGGCGGCAGCACGCTGCACGTCATCGCCAACGGGCCGGGCGGGCTGCACGCGTCGAACGGCTTCCCCGACCTTCATGGCTTCATGCCGCCTGGCAACGCCGACAGCGCAATGTGGTGGCCGTACGTCTATAACGAGGCGGTGTTCGAGCTCGACAATTGCGTCAACCCGGTCAGCGGCACTCCGGCGGCGGGCTGCAACGCCGTCCGCGCCGGGACCATCCATTGAGGAGGCGAGCCATGATGACGATCAACTTGATCCGGGTGGCGGCGCTGGCGGCTGCGGTGTCCGGCGTGGCGGCGCGGGCCGGTGACATGGCGGGAGGGGTCGAATTCCACCCGGCCTTCGCCCCCGAAACCGGACTGACTCTGGCGGTGCAGAATTATTCCAAACTGCCCAAGCGCCTCGATGCCGTCGACATATTCATCGGCGGCGATGCCCGCCGGGCGGCGTGCCATGTGGCGCTGCCCGCAGTGAACCTTGCGCCCGCGGAACGGACCAGCGTCACCGTGGCCACGGCGGCGGCGGTAGGTGAATGCGTCGGCAACGCCCCCGGTGCCCGCGCCGCGCTGGTCGCAACGCCGCTGCTGGGCAGGATCGAGGCTGCTCCGGATCGGTATGCCGCGCCGCAGATCCGCATCGCGGCCAAGGTCGGCGGTGCCACTCCGGCACCGATGCTGTTCAGTCTGGGTCGGGTTGTTCTGCCAAAACGCGCGCCACCACCGGTACGATGATTCCGGCCCAGCGCGCGATGCCCGTCGGGTCACCGATCTCGTCCTGCCGCACCTCCAGCCCCAGATAGGGGATGCCGTTCGCTTCGGCGTGGCGGTTCATCGTGTAGTTGAGGTCGCGGCCCGAATAGGGTTGGTTGTCGCCGACCGCGATGCCGGTGTCCGCCAGCAGCTTCAGCGCGATCCGCGCCGCGCGGTCATCATGATTGTAGAGGATGCCGAGCGGCCAGGGGCGGCGTTCGTCAGGGCGGGCCGCGAGCGACGGGGTGAAGCTGTGCAGGCTGACGATCAGGCGGGGCCGGGAGCGCGCGATTTCGTCGACGATCTCCGCGTGATAGGGTGTGTAGATGGCGTCGATGCGGAGCTGGCGTTCGGTGTCGCTCAGCGCGACGTTGCCGGGAATGACATGGCCGTCGCTCGCTGCCGGGATGATGCCGGGCGCGTCGGGTTCGCGGTTGCAATCGATCACCAGCCGCGAGACGGTGGCGATGATGGCACGCGCATCCAGACGCGCCGCCAGCGCCTCGGCCACGGCTGCAGCCCCGATATCGATGGCGATATGGGTGTCAAGCAGCGCCGGATCGATGCCGAGGTCGATGCCTGGCGGCACGGCGTTCGAACCATGATCGACGATGATCAATACCGGCGCGGTGCCTTTGATGACGCGCGGCAGGGTCAACGGAACACCGGCTTGCGCTTGGCGAGGAATGCGGCGACGCCCTCCTCGAAGTCGGCTCCGGTGAAGGCTTCGTCGAACTGACCGGCGGTGGCTTCGTCGTCGTCGCTGGCCCCAGCGAGGATGCGACCGACGATGGCCTTGGCGGAGCGCTGGGTGGCCGACGACACCGCGAGCATCTGCGTGGTCAGCGCTGCCAGCTCGGTTTCGAGGTCGGTGGCGAGGATGGTCACCAGACCCATCCGCTGGGCAGCCTCGGCGTCGAAAATCTGCGCCGTGTAGAGCATCAGCCTGGCCACCGACGGCCCGACCAGATCGACGAGCAGCTTGGTATCGTGGAGCGGATAGGTCAGGCCCAGTTTGGCCGGGGTCATCCCCATTCGCGTGGCGCGCGAGGCGATGCGGATGTCGCAGGCCAGCGCCAGCCCCAGCCCGCCACCGATGCAGTCGCCATCGATCGCAGCGATGGTCGGTTTGGGGGCCCGAGCCAAGGTGATCTGGGTCAGGCGGATGGCGGCGTTGTTGCGGGCGCGCCATTCGGGGCCCTGCGCGGAGGCTGCGAATTCGCCGATGTCGGCCCCGGCGCAGAACGCCCCCGGATTGGCCGAGCGGACGATCAGCAGGCGTACGTTGGGGTCAGCCATGGCGCGATCGACCAGCACGGGCAGGGTTTCCCACATCGCCTGGGTCATGGCGTTGCGCTTGTCCGGCCGGTCGAGCAAAATCCGGGCGATGCCGCCGTCGGTTTCGAGGCGCAAGGGTTCGGTCATGCCACTGCCCTGCCCGCCAACGCGGCATCGATCAACGGCCCCGCATCCGCCGGGAATCCCGCCGCCACCCAATCGGCCTCGATCCGCGACAGCAGCCTTGCGACCTCTGGGCCGGCCGGGACGCCGCGCGCCAGCAGGTCGCGACCGCCGACGCTGAAGCGCGGGCGCTGCCATGCGGCGATCCGCGCAGCACCGTCGGCATCCCCGGCAATCAGGCAGCGGTCGATGGCGGCCTCGGCGCCCACTGCCCAGGCTTCGGCCAGCGAGCCATCGCCCACCATCGCCGCCAGGCCCAACCGCCGCCGGTCGGCGTTCGAAAGTCTCAGTCGCGCCGCCACGATCTCGGCGATATGCGGATCGGGGGGCAGCAGCGCCGCCAACCGCCGCGTCCATGCCGGTTTGACCGCAGCCGCCGCCTCGGCCGCAACGGTGCGCGCCAGCACCGGCACCCGCTCCGGCGCGATCTCCGGCAGCACCGGCGCGAGGATCGCATGAACCAGCATCAGCGCCACCGTCGGTGCCGGATCGGCAACGAGCAATAGCCCGCGCATCTCCCCTGCGATGCGCTCACGCGACAGCGCCATCAGATCGCGGGCACGTTCGGTACACGCCGCCAACCCTTCCGCATCGGGCGGCCCCGCGCCAAAGCGCGCGTGGAAGCGGAAGAAACGCAGGATGCGCAGATGATCCTCGGCGATGCGGTCGAGCGGCTGGCCAATGAAGCGCACCCGGCGCGCGGCAAGATCGTCCAGCCCGCCGTGGAAATCGTCGATCTCGCCACCCGGCAGCCGCGCAAATAGCGCGTTGATCGTGAAATCCCGCCGCCGCGCGTCCTCCGCCCAATCGGTCGTGAAGGCGACCGTCGCGTGGCGGCCATCGGTGGCGACATCGCGGCGCAGCGTGGTGACTTCCATGGTGATGCCGGGTGCGACTGCGGTGACTGTGCCATGGGCGATGCCGGTCGGCACCGCCTTCAGACCCGCCGCCTTCAGCCGCCGCGCCACTTCATCGGGCAGCAACTGCGTCGCCAGATCGACATCCTTGACCGGCAGCCCGAGCAACGCATCACGCACGGCCCCGCCGACCAGCCGCGTCGTTCCCGCATCGGCGTCAAGCGCAGCCAGAATCGCCTGCGCGCCTTCGCTGTCGGCCCAGGGTTGCGGTGGCAGCCTCACCCCAGCCGCCGCGCGAGGTTGACGATGATCCCCGCTGTCGCCCCCCAGATCTCGTTGTCGCCGTGGCGGATCGTGTAATAATGGCGTGTGCGGCCCTGCCATTCCGCCTCGCGCAGTTCATGGTTCGCCGCCGCCATGACGTGATCGAAGGGCACCATGAACACGTCCGCAACTTCGGCTTCGTGCGGGGTCAGCACCAGTCCGGGCGGGATGACGCCGACGACCGGGGTGATCGCATAGCCGGTGCCGGTCTCCCAGACGGGCAGGCTACCAAGGACTTCGACATCGGCGGGGCACAGAGCAACTTCTTCATCGGCTTCGCGCAAGGCGGCGGCGATGGGACCGGCGTCGCCCGGGTCGATACGGCCGCCGGGAAAGGCCACCTGTCCGGCGTGGCGGCGCAAATGCGCTGTCCGGCGGGTCAGCAGCAACTGGGGTTCGGCCTCGTCAGTGACGGCGATCAGCACGGCAGCGGGGGTCAGCGCATCGTCGCTGCGCACACCATTGGCCGCAAAGTCCCAATCGCCGGATATGGCGTCGCGGCCCTCCCCCGATGCAGCCATGGCGCGGCGCAGCGCCGCGAGCGTCGTCATCCGCCGGAATTGCTGAAGTCGAAAAATGCACCGCCGCTCCACAGTCCCGGCGGGCTCGATTCGGCGAGCGCGATGTCGGCGAGTTCGTAAAACACCGGCCGGTTGACCAACGCCTCCAGCCCGCGGCGGACGTGCAGGTAGGGGCGCGGCGTGCCATCGGGCGCGGTCTCGACGCGGAGCTGATGCTCCGGGCCCGCCGTCACATAATCGCCGGTGTTGAGCCGGAAGCTGAGCGTGCGCCTTGGCCCTTCGCCCTCGCTCGTCACTTCGACAGCGACGAACGGGGCATCGTCGACGATGATGTCGAGCTTCTCACCCGGCGTCACCAGCACGAAGCCGTCGTCATCCTTGCGCAGGATCGTCGAGAACAGTCGCACCAGTTCGGGCCGCCCGATCGGCGATCCCTGATGGTACCAGATACCGTCGGCGGCAATCCGCATCTCGCTGTCGCCGCAATGGCTGGGATGCCAGAGTTCTACAGGCGGCAGTTTGCCCTGGCCCGCGAGCGCCGCGATGTCGGCGAGCGAGCGACCGGTCGAATCGCGGGCGGGGGGTGCGGGCATGGCCGGGTTCTGACGCGCGCGGCCACGCGGCGCAATGTTCAAGCTACGCCGCGCGGCGAACCTCAGCGCCAGCCGCCTCGACAAACCCCGTCAGCGGCAGCCCCGCGCCGCCACGCAGCAGCAGCCGCGCCGGATCGACCGGCCCCGGCAATCGCCAGCCGCTCGTCCGCTCCGTTGTAAAGCCGAAGCGACCGTAAAACGGCGCATCGCCGATCAGCAACAGCGGCGGCGCATGTGCGGCGTCGGCAGCGGCCAGCGCGGCGATCATCATTGCGGAGGCAATGCCCTGCCCCTCTCGCACGGCAGCCACTGCGACCGGACCCAGAAGCGTTAGCGGACATGGCGCTCCCGATGCGCCGCACAATAGAATCGGCCAACACTGCAGTGACCCGATCAGCGCGCCGACATCATCGCGCGCCACCAATGAGAGTTCAGGAATCGGCTCCGCAGCGGCGCGCAACCGGTACGCCGTGCGATTATGCCGCGCCGGGCCGAAGCGCGCGTCGAGCAGGATTTCGATTTCGGGCAGGTCCGCAACCGTGGCGGGAGTGATGATCATGACAGGCTTTCCGATGGAACGACGGGGGTAACGTCCGGCCACCATTTTGGTGGCACGGGGGGTCAGCCTCGTCGGCTCATCGGTGCGGTCGTGGTCATTGCCGGACGGCGTTAGCAGCGCGTTGCTGTCGGCGCAATGAATGGAGCCTAGTGCAGCTGATGCTCCAGCCCGGCGATCGCATCATCGACCAGCTTGGCCTGCACATCGGCACCCTGCGCCGCCAAAGCCGCCCGCGCCTGGGCGGTCGCCATGTCGACGGTCCGCGCTTTCAGCGCTGCCGCCGCCGTACGTTCGGCTGCGGCAATCCGGTCCGCCGCTGCCTTGGAGCGACGTTCGACCAGCGCCGCCAAATCCTTTTCGGCCTGGGCCAAAAGCCCCGCCGCCTCGCGTTCCGCCTGGCCGATCAGGTTCGCCGCGTCGCCCGCCGCCGCTGCCAGCCTGGCCTCGGCGACCGCCAGCAGCGCCTCAGCCTCGGACCGCAGTCGCGCTGCTTCGTCGAGGTCGGACTTGATCTTGACGCCGCGTGCATCGAGCGCTGCGCCCGCGGTTTTGTGGACCTTTAGATAGATCAGCAGACCAAGGAACAGGATGAAGCCAAAGGCCACCCAGAATTCCGGCTCCTTGTAGAACGGTCCCGCGTCGGCGGTCGCGTCGACCTTGCGGACTTCGGCGTTGGTTTTGGATACGCCGCCGGTTGCCGCCGGATCGCGCTGAATCACCGCGCCGTTATGCGGGGCTGTGCTCATACTGCCGCTCCGGTCAGGCGGCGAACAAGGTCATTGGCAACATCGTCGGCGACCGCCTTGAGATCAGGTTCGACCTGCGCCCGCGTTGCCTCGCGCGCCGCCGTTGCCGCGTCATCTTCGGCCTTCAAATGCGCCGACAATGTCGCCAGCCGCGTCGCCGCATCGGCACGGCTACGGTCGGTCGCTGCCGCCAGCTGATGCCGTGCCGCGTCCTGCGCCGCCGCGAGTTTGGCGGCATGGGCCTCGACCTTGGCCTTTTCCGCCGCTCGTGCCGCTTCGGCCGCCGCGAAATCGCCGTCCTTCTGCGCCGTGCGCTGCCCGGCCATGCCGGTCAGGCGCGGGGCCGCAATGCTGCGCACGACTGCGAACAGCAACAAAAAGGCGATTACCAGCCAGAAAATCTGGCTGGTAAACGTCGTCGTATCGAGTTGCGGCATCCGGGTTCAGCCTCAGCCGAACAGGATGAGCAGCGCGATCAGCAGGCCGAACAGGCCCGTCGCTTCGGTCAGCGCGAAGCCGAGCAGCAGATTGGTGCGCTGGCTGGCCGCGGCCGCCGGGTTACGCAGCGCTGCCGACAGATAGCTGCCGAAGATGTTGCCGATGCCGATACCGGCGCCGAGCAGCGCGGCGCAGGCCAGCCCCGCGCCGATGTACTTCGCTGCCTGTGCGTCCATTGTTCAGTCCTTCCTTGTGGGTTTCGTTTAGTGATGAGCGTGAAGCGCGTCGTTCAGGTAAACACACACCAGAACGGTAAACACATAAGCCTGAAGCACCGCGACCAGCGCCTCCAACGCCGTCATGCCGACGACGACCAGCAATGGGATCGCCCCGAAAATGCCGAGCGTGACGACAAAGCCGGCGAGCACCTTGAGCAGCACATGGCCGGCCATCATGTTGGCGAACAGACGCACGCTGAGCGAGATCGGGCGGATGAAATAGCTGACGATTTCGATGGGCGTCAGGATCAGATACATGGCGACCGGCACCCCCGGCGGCGCGAACATCCGCAGGAAGCCAAAGCCCTGATTGGCGATGCCGACCAGCGTGATGCCGATGAAGGCGATGAACGCTATGGTGAAGGTGACGACGATCTGGCTGGTCACCGTATAGCTATAGGGCAAAAGCCCGGCGACATTGGCGAACAGAATGAACATGAAGACGGTAAAAATCAGCGGGAAAAACTTGCGCGCCTCTGGCCCCGCCGAACTGACGATGGTCTCGTCGACCACCTCGTACAGCATCTCGACCGCCGATTGCGCGCGGCCCGGCACCAGTTGCGGTTTGCGCAGGCCCAGCCACAGCAGCACCGCCGCCGCCCCCGACACGATCAGCATCCAGGCACTGGCGTTGGTGAACGAAATATCGACGCCGCCAATTGCCAGCGGAATCGTTTTGGTCACGACAAACTGATGCAGCGGATCGGCCACGGTCTATTTCTCAACCCTGTCGGCGGCGTCGGCCGCGTCCCATTTCTGTCCGTATTCGTCCGCCGAGCGGAAAACGTTCTTCAAACCGGCTGCAAAGCCGATGATCAGCCCCAGGATCATCAGCCACGGCGCAGTGTGCAGCCAGCGGTCGAGCGCAAAGCCGCCACCGGTGCCGATGGCCACGCCGACAACCAGCTCGATGCCGATGCGCAGGCCAATGCCCATCGCCGTCCCCGCCGTCCGTGCCGCATCGGCCCGCACAACCTCGGCATCCCGCGCGTTGCGGACCTCGGCCAGCCGGGCGTCGAGCGCAGCCTCGTCGATAGGCGGGTTAATGGGCAAAAAGGCTTCCGGACAATAAGAAAGCGCCCCGCGCGGAACCCGCCGGGGCTTGGGGGAGCGTCTATCGGTGAGGGGCGATTGTGTCAACCATTGTGCAGCGCGGCGCTACCCCGTCGCCAACAAGCGCTCCGCCCCCTGCAGATCGACGCTGACGAGCTGTGATACCCCCGGTTCGCCCATAGTCACGCCGTACAGCCGGTGCATCCGGCTCATCGTGACGGCGTTGTGGGTGACGATCAGGAAGCGCGTGTCGGTATCATCGGCCATGCGGTCGAGCAGGTCGCAAAAGCGCTCGACGTTGGCGTCGTCGAGTGGCGCATCGACCTCGTCGAGCACACAGATCGGCGCCGGATTGGCGAGGAACAGGCCGAAAATCAGCGCAGTCGCCGTCAGGGCTTGTTCGCCGCCCGATAACAGGGTCAGCGATTGAAGCTTCTTGCCCGGCGGCTGCGCCATGATCTCAAGGCCCGCTTCGAGCGGATCGTCCGATTCGATTAGTTCCAGCCGCGCCTCGCCGCCGCCGAACAGCGTGGTAAACAACGATCGGAAATGCGCGTCGACCTTGTGGAAGGCCTCGCTGAGCCGGGCCCGGCCCTCGCGGTTGAGGTTGCCGATCGAACCGCGCAGCCGCGCTATGGCTGTGTCGAGTTCGGCCTTTTCCGCCGATGTCGTCGCTGCTTGTTCCTCGAGTTCGGCGAGTTCGATGGCGGCGCGGAGGTTGACCGGGCCAAGCCGTTCGCGTTCGGCCGACAGCGCATCGGCCTCTTCGGCGAGCGTCGCCGGATCGCCGCCAGTCGTTACAAAGCCGAAACGGTCTGCGAGAACCGGCGGCGGGCACTGGAAACGTTCGCCGCACTGGCGCTCGATTTCCAGCCGCGCCGCCTCCTGATGATCGGCCTCGGCGCGCGCGGCGGCACGCGCTTCGCGGGCCGCAGCGACGGCTTCATCGGCGGCACGGGCCTGGGCGTTGGTCGCGGCGAGCGCAGCATCGGCGGTCGCGAGCGCATCGGCAGCGCATCCCCGTGCAGCGGCGGCTTCGGCGGTGCGCGTCGCGAGGCCAGCGACTTCGGCGGCAACCTCGGCCTCGCGCGCCACCAGCGCCGTCCCTTCTGCCACCGCCGCCCGGTCGCGATCGGCGAGGGCGGCCTGCTGGGCAGCGCTCGCCGCGACGCGCTTCGACCAGCCGCTGCGATCGGCGGCTATG
Organism: Sphingomonadales bacterium; assembly: GCA_038211945.1. Lineage (GTDB taxonomy): Bacteria > Pseudomonadota > Alphaproteobacteria > Sphingomonadales > Sphingomonadaceae > Sandarakinorhabdus. The sequence goes on along the minus strand of JBBQVA010000018.1, from coordinate 38,164 downwards.
GCGTCGCTGCGACGGTTTTCGGCCTCCGCATCGCGCAACGCCCGGTCAGCCTCGGCGCGCGTGGTGGCAAGCATCGCGCGGGCGGTATCGGCGGCCGCGCGGGCCTTCGACAAGGCGATCGAGAGCGTCTCGATCCGTGCGCGGTCGATGGTGCGGGCGCGCAGGGCTTCGGCCTCGGCCCGGGCGGTCGACAATGCCTCGGCAGCCCGCGCTTCGGCAGCCGCGAGGGTTTCGGCCTCGCCCGCGGAGCGCGCGGCGGCGGTTTCGGCGGCGGCAAGCCGCGCGCGGGCGGCTTCGACGGAGCGGACGGCCTCAGCGCGGGCGGCGCGCGCGTTACGTTCGGCAGCGAGGGCGGCGTTGTGGCTGGCATCCGCCGTGGCAAGCGTGACGTCGGCGGCACGGCGTGTGGCGTCGACGCGGTCGCGCTCGTCGGCGACTTCACCCGCCCGCCGCCGGGCGCGGAGCCGGGCGGCCGCGGCGTCCGAGCGCCCGCCCATGTCGATGAACCCGTCCCAGCGATACAGCGCGCCTTCGGGCGTCACGAGTCGCTGGCCGGAGGCAAGGCTGGCGGCCAGCGCCGGCGCATCGGCGGCGCTGGCGATGCCGATCTGGGCGAGACGACGCGCCAGTTCGGGCGGCGCAGTGACAGCGGCGGCGAGCGGGCGGACATCCGGGTGGAGGTCAGGATCGCCTGGAAATGGCAGTTCCGCACTTCCCCCGCTCAGGCTGAGCTTGTCGAAGCCGGGTTTCACAGAGCTATTGGATCCAGCTTCGACAAGCTCAGCCTGAGCGGGTGGTGCGGTCGGTGCCAATCCGCCCCAGCGTCGCGCTGCGCCACTGTCGGCACCCCCGGCGTCGAGATCGTCGCCCAGCGCCGCCGCCAGCGCCGCTTCCAGCCCTGCCTCGACGCTGATCCGGTCGGCGATGCGGTCGCCCTTGGCGCTATCCGCCGCCAGCCGCCGGGCGAGGGCATCGGCTTCGGCGGTCAGCGCCGCCAATGTGGACCGCGCCGCAGCGGCGGCGGCGACGGCCTCGGCGCGCGCGGCTTCGGCGTCCGGACGCGCCGCTTCGGCATCGACAAGCAGGCGGTCGGCGGCGGCAAGCGCCTGCGTCGCGGCTTCGACTGCGGCGGTCAGCGGCGCGGTATCGGCGGCAGGCTGCAGCCGCGCCCGCAGTGCCGCCAGCCGATCGGCCTCCACCTTGGCGCGAACCGCGCGCGCTTCGGCGGCGGCAAGCGCATCCCCCGCCGCGCGCGCCTCGGCAGCGGCGGCGGCATGGGCAGCGAGCGCTTCGTTCAGCGCGGTCTCGGCCTTGCCCGCTCCGGTCTCCGCAGCTGCCACGGCGGCGCGCAGCTCGGGAAGGCGTTTGGCGCCTGCAGCCAGCCGTTCACCCAGCACCGCGGCCTCGGTCGCCAGGCGCGCATCAGCGGCAGTCGCGTCGTCGGCCAGTCCCGCCTCACGCGCCAAATCGCGGTCGATGGCGGCGCGGTCGCGTTCCAGCGCCTCCAGCCGCGCGGCGATGGTCAGCCCCTCCGCATCGAGCAGCGCGCGCCGCTGGTTGAGCGCCTGCAGAGCCGCAGCCGCCTCGGCCTCTGCCAGCCGTAGCGCGGGCAGCGCGGCTGTCGCATTGGCCACTTCGGTCGACAGCGCAGCCGCGATGCGTGTCAGCCCGTCGGCCTGCCTTTCCGCCGCTGCCGCCGCCTCGCGCGCTGTTGCGGCGCCAGCCTTGGCCGCCAGCCAGCGCGCGTAGACGACCTGGGCCTCAGCAATTTTCAGCCTCTCGCTCAAAGCCTTGTAGCGTTCGGCGACGCGTGCCTGGCGTTTGAGCGCCGCCGCCTGCGCCTCCAAACCGCGCACCACATCGTCAAGTCGCGACACATTGGCCTCAGCCGCGCGGAGCCGGATTTCCGCCTCGCGCTTGCGCACGTGCAGCCCGGCGATTCCTGCCGCTTCCTCGAGCAAAACCCGGCGTTCGGCGGGCTTGGCAGCGATAATCGCGCCGATCCGCCCCTGTCCGACGATGGCCGGTGAATGTGCGCCGGTGGCGCTATCAGCGAACAGCAGCCGGACGTCCTGCGCCCGAGTATCGCGGCCATTGACCCGGTAGTCAGACCCCGCGCCACGTTCGATCTTGCGCTGGACCTCTATCTCCTCGCCAGCCGCGCCGCTGAGAACCAGCGTGACCGAGGCAAGGCTGCGCGCCGGACGGGTGCCGGTCCCGGCGAAGATCACATCGTCCATGCCGCCAGACCGCATCGATTTGGGCGACCCTTCACCCATCACCCAGCGCAGCGCTTCGAGCAGATTGGATTTGCCGCAGCCATTGGGGCCAACGACGCCGGTCAGCCCGGGTTCGATGCGCAGTTCGGCGGGTTCGACAAACGACTTGAAGCCCGCAAGCCTGAGGCGGCGGAATTCCATCCGTTATGCGGCCCCCCGGCGCACCTTATTTCAATGCCGCCTGAACTTTGGGCTCCAGCTGCGGCCAGCCATAGACATCCTTCTGCGTGACCTCGTTGATGACGAAGGTCGGCGTGCCGGTCAGGCCATATTTTGACACTGCGATCTTGCCCATGTCGGCGATCTTGTCGACTTGCGTCTTGTCGGCAAGACATTGGTCGAATTTGGCGCGGGTAATGCCCCGCGCCCGGACGAACGTATCGAGCCCGCCCTTAAGCGCATACGCCGCCATCTGCTGATCCTGCGGCAGGGCCGCCAGTGCATCGGTGTCGGCCTTGGTCATGGTGCGGAACGGTTCGACCCAGCTGTCCTGCTGATTGTAAAACGCGTCATGGAGCTGGAAAAACGTGGCCGCGCCATTGCACCGCGCCAGCAGCGCCGCTGCATAATCGGCGCCGTTGAGAATGAAGCTGCGATACTCGTACGATAGCTTCCCGGTGGCAATATATTTGGACTTCAGCACCGGTTCGCCTTCGTCGTGAAAGGCCTTGCAGTGCGGGCAAGTCAGCGAGGCATATTCGATCAGCTTCACCGGCGCATCGGGATTGCCCATGCGAAAGCCGCCCTCTGGGGTCGCGGCAATGGTCTGCGCCCAGTCCTTGGTCGGGGTGGCGGGCGCAGTGCCTGATGCTGAAGCGGCGACCGAAGCAGCGGGCGCAACCGTAGTCGCGGTCGCGGTCGCGGTCGTGGTCGACCCTTCGCTCGCTGGCTGCTTGCTGCACCCGGCCAATAGCACGGTCGCCACCAGAATCGTCACACCGACATTACGCATCATAAACCCTCGCTTTACCGGCCGACCTTGCCGCCTGCTGGCCGCCCGCGCAATGCCTGCGCCAGCCGCGGCTCGACATCGGACCACAGCACGATCTGCCGCTGCTCACCCATGAATTCGGCTGTCTGCAGCTTGCCGTTGATGAAAAAGCCCGGCGTACCGGTGACATTGGCGTCCTGCGCGGCAGCGCGGATCACTGCCAGTCGGTCGATCGCGGTCTGGTCGGCAAGGCACCGGTCGATATGCGCCGCGTCCCAGCCCTCGCCGCGCAGCCGCTTGTCGAGCCCGATCGCCCTGGCCGTCTCGGCGATGGCGCGCGGCGGCGGCAGCGTCGCGAGTTCGAGAATACGGTCCCGGCCAAGCTCATAGAAGGGCGTTGTCCACTCAACCTGGGTTTTGTAAAAATATCCCAATCGATTGAAGAACATCGCCGCGCCGTCGCAGCGCGCCAGAACCGCCGCCGCATAATCGGCGGAGTTCAGGACGAAACTGCGATATTCGTAACTGACAAGGCCCTTGGCGATATATTCCGACCGCAGCTGCGCGCCGCCATCGTCCTCGAACGCCTTGCAGTGCGGGCAGGTCAGCGAGCCATATTCGATAAGTTTGACCGGCGCCGCCGGGTTGCCGAGCCGGAAGCCGCCTTCGGGGGTGACCGCTACAACCGCTAGCCAAGCGCGCGCTGCGGGGTCCGCAGTTTTCGCGACTGCTTTGTGCGCGGTTGCCGCCGACGCCGGATCGACCAGCGCAAGCGCCAGCAGAACCGGGACGGCAGCGGCGCGGATCACGCTTAGGCGGTCTTCTTCGGCGCGCGCTTGGCCTTGGGCGCAGCCGCTTCCGCCTGAACTTCAACCGCCGGGGCTTCGGCCTTGGCAGGCTTGGCCTTCGCCGGCTTGGCAACGGGGGCTTCAGTCGCGGGAGCGGGAGCAGCAGCAGCCTCGGCCTTGGCAGGCTTGGCCTTCACCGGTTTTGCTGGAGCTGCCTCCGGCTCGGCGGCAGCAGCGGGTTCAGCCGCAACCTTGGCCTTGGCCGCCTTCTTCGGCTTGGCTGCCGGAGCCGCCTCATGCCCATGATCGTGCCCGCAATCGGGGCCGTGGACATGGCCCGACGGGCTTTCGTCTTCGTCCTCGATCGCCGCTTCCAACTCGGCGCGGGTCACCGACCGCTCGGTGATTTCGGCCTTGGACAACAGGAAATCGACAACCTTGTCCTCATACAACGGGGCGCGTAGCTGTGCCGCCGCCATCGCGTTCTCCTGGAAATATTTGACGACCTGCTGCTGTTCCTTGGGATATTTCGCAGCTTCCTGGCCGATCAGCCGGTTCATTTCCTGCTGCGTTACCTGGATGTTGTTGCGCTGGCCGATTTCGGACAGCAGCAGCCCGAGCCGCACGCGTCGCTCGGCGATGCGGCGATAATCACCACGCTCGGCCTCAATCCCGGCCCGCGCTGCCGCCGGATCGGCATCATGCCCGGCTTCATGATCGAGCTGCTGCCAGATTTGCTCGAACTCGGCATCGACCATCGATTGCGGCACTTCGAAATCGTGGCTACCCGCCAGCGTATCGAGCAGCTTGCGCTTCATGTGCGTCCGGCTGAGCGTGCCCAGCTCGGCGTCGAGCTGGTCCTTGAGGATCTCCTTCAGTGCATCCAGCGAATCGATGCCGAAGCCCTTGGCGAACTCGTCGTCGATGGCGGCATGGACCGCCGTCTCGATGCCCTGCACGGTGACGGCAAATTCCGCCTTGCGACCCTTGAGATAGGCGACGTTATAATCGTCGGGGAAGGTCACCTTGACCGTCTTGCTGTCATTGGCCTTGGTGCCGACCAGCTGGTCCTCAAAGCCCGGAATCAGCTGGCCAGAGCCGATCAGGACACGCATCCCCTCGCCCTTGCCACCGTCGAACAGTTCGCCGTCGACGCTGCCTTCGAAATCGATGATCACCGTGTCGCCGGTCACAGCCTTGTGTTTGGCTGGCGCAGCTTCGGTCCTGGCCTGCTGCTCGCCAAGGCGCTGCAACGCCGCATCCATCGCCGCGTCGTCGGCACCGACGATCAGCTTTTCCAGCGCAATGCCATCGGTGGTGACGTCACCGACGGTCGGCAGCACCTCCATCGACACCTTGACGCCGACATCGCTGCCCTCGGCGGGTTCGCCGTCGAGATCGACCTGTGGCTGGGTGGCGGGGCGCAGCTTGTGTTCGACCATCAGCTGCTGGACGCTGCTGTTGACCGCGTCCTGCAGCGCTTCGCCGAACAGCGCCGGGCCGTGCATTTTCTTGACGAGGTTCTTTGGCACTTTGCCCGGGCGGAAACCGGGCATCTTGATCGTCTGGCTGACCTCGGCAAGGCGCTTGTCGATCTTGGCGGCGATCTCGGCAGCGGGGATTGTCAGCGCATATTCGCGGCGGAGGCCCTGGTTCAACGTCTCGGCAATCTGCATTTGTGTCTCGTTCTTATGGCAGCGGTTGGTGCGGGCGAAGGGACTCGAACCCCCACTTCTTTCGAAACTGGTACCTAAAACCAGCGCGTCTACCAATTCCGCCACGCCCGCGTGGATGTAAGCCGCGCCGTCTAGGGCAAAGCGGGCAAGCGGGTCAACGCAGCCAGATGCGAATGACAAAACCGACCGCCGCGACGCTGGCCACTCCCGCCGCCCACAAACCGACGAACCAGAGCAAGCGTTTTGTCAGTGCGCGAGCCGTGCCAACGCGACGATCGCCGCCACAGCCACGGCCATCACCGTCCAGCCCTGCCAGCTGTTTGGCGACCAGCCCCAGCCGATGCGCTTGGCGCGGAACCAGGGCTTGTCGGGCAATACGGGAACTCCTCAATGATAGCCTTCGTGGCCGACTTTGCCGCGGAACAGCCAATAGGCATAGCCGGTGTAGCCCAGGATGATCGGCAACATGATCCCGACGCCGATCAGCATGAACTCCTGCGACCGCCGGTCGGTTGCCGCCTGGAAAATGCTGATCTTGCCGGGCACCAGCCAGGGGTACAGGCTGATTCCCAGCCCGATATAGCTCAGCGCGAACAGGCCCAGCGCCAACACGAATGGCTGCAATTCCTTACGCGACGCCAACGCTCGCCAGAACAGCAACGCCGTCACCCCGACGAGGATCGGCACCGGCGCGGTCAGATAGATGCCGGGCGCCTTCAACCAGCGGTGGTAGTAGTCATAATTCAGGAATGGCGTCGCCGCACTGACCGCAACGACCGCCACTACCATCGCCGCACCGGCCCATTTCGCCAGCGCAAACGCCCGGTCCTGCAACGCGCCTTCGGTGCGGAAGATCAGCCAGCACGCCCCCAGCGCTGCATAGCCGATCACCACCGCCGCGCCGGTCAACAGGCTGAACGGGCTCAACCAGTCCCACCAGCCGCCGCCATAGCTGCGCCCGCTGACGGTAACGCCCTGGAGGATCGCCCCCAGCATGATGCCCTGCGACAGCGCCGCCAGCCCCGATCCGAAGCCGAACGACACGTCCCACAGCCAATGTTCCGATTGCGCGCGGAATTCGAACGCCACCCCGCGGAACACCAGCCCCAACAGCATGGCGATCAGCGGCGTATAAACCGCTGGCAGGATGACCGAATAGGCCAGCGGAAACGCCGCCAACAGTCCGCCGCCGCCCAGCACCAGCCAGGTTTCATTGCCGTCCCACACCGGCGCGATGGTGTTGACCACGGTGTTACGCTGCTGCCCCTTGTCGAACAGCGGGAACAGGATGCCGAGGCCCAGGTCGAAGCCGTCGAGGACGACATAGGCAAACACCGCGACGGCGATGATGACTGCCCAGATGAACGCGAGGGTGTCGCTGCTCATTCCGCCGGGACCAATCCTTGATCCGGCCCCATTTGGGGTGCCGGGGTGATCCCCGCTGTCCGCGTTGGCTCATCGGGATTGAGGCCCGGTTCGCCCGGATGCGGCTCATGCCCCATGCGCCGCAGGATGAACCACACCCCCGCTCCAAACACCGCGAAATAGACGATGACGAACGCCGTCAGCGACGCCGCTACTGCGGGTGCCGCCAGCGGCGACGCGCTCTGCACCGTCCGCAACAAGCCATAGACCGTATAGGGTTGCCGCCCGACCTCGGTCGTCACCCAGCCCGCGATGACCGCCACAAAGCCCGACGGACCCATCACCAGCGCCAGCCGGTGCAGCCACGGCCAGTCGTAAAGCTTCCCCGTTAGCCTTCCTGCGAGGCTCCACAGCCCCAGCGCCAGCATCGCAAAGCCGATGCCGACCATGAGCCGGAACGACCAGAATAAAATCTCCACCGGCGGGCGATTTTGTGGCTCGAACTTGTCGAGCCCGGTTACCTGCGCGTCCGGATCGTGCTTGAGGATCAGCGAGCCCAGTTTGGAAATCTCGACCTTCGCCCGCATCGTCTGCGTCGTATCGTCGGGGATGCCGAACAGGATCAGCGGCGCACCGCCCGGCGGGGTGTGGTAATGTCCCTCCATCGCGGCGATCTTGGCGGGCTGATATTTCTGGGTATTCAGCCCGTGCGCGTCCCCGGCGAAAATCTGGATCGGCGCGACGATCGCCGCCATCCACATCGCCATCGAAAACATGATCCGCGTACCCTCGGTGGGTGCCCGGCGTTCGCGCCGCGCCTTCAACAAATGCCAGGCCCCGACCCCGCCAACGACCAGCGCTGTCGTCAGATAGGCGGCGAGCAGGACATGGACAAAGCGATAGGGCATCGACGGCGTGAAAATCACCGCGAGCCAGCCGCCCGTCGGCACGAACTGCCCTTGCGCATTGACGCCATAGCCCTGCGGCGTCTGCATCCAGCTATTTGCGGCGATGATCCAGAAGGTCGACACCGCCGTGCCGATCGCCACCATGCAGGTAGCGGCGAAGTGCAGGCCCTTGCCGACCCGCTCCAGCCCGAACAGCATGACGCCCAGGAACCCGGCCTCGAGAAAAAACGCCGTCAGGACCTCATAAGCCATCAGCGGGCCGATCACCGGACCGGCCTTGTCCGAAAACACCGCCCAGTTGGAGCCGAACTGATATGCCATGACGATCCCCGACACGACTCCCATGCCAAAGGTTATCGCGAAGATTTTCAGCCAATAGCGGAATAGCTGCAGGAATACGTCGCGCCCGGTGCGCAGCCATTGCAGCTCCAGCACCGTCAGATAGCTCGCCAGCCCGATGGTCAACGCCGGGAAGATAAAATGAAACGACACCGTAAACGCGAACTGCGCCCGGGCGAGTTCGATGGCCGTGGTCATGCCGTACATGAATGTTCCGGAGGGCGACGCGACTGGCATATAGCACAGATGTGCGAAGGAGCGAGAGGGCGGATGGACGCGGCAACCCCAGGTAGCGTTGCCTCGTTCCAATCGGTGCGACCGACTATTTGGATCGCGTCAAACTTCCGCTCGCGATCGGACGAAAGTCGCCGCCGGGAGGGGCCATGCCGAACAAGACCGTCAGTGTTTGCGGCCCCGTCAAAGTATAAGCGAGGCGAAAAACCGGCACGCCGGGGCTGGCTAGCGCTTGTAAACGTAACAGATTTTCCCGGCTCCACCGCCGCTGACACATAATGGATGACGTGCGTGCCGTCGGCATAGTCGCCGCGCACCGCGCCACCCTCGGCATAGATCGTCATCATCTGATCGAATCCGCCGCTCGGCTTGCCCGATGCGTCGCGCAGTTCGGTGTGATCACGGCGAAGAATCATCGCGCCATTGACCTCACCGGTAAACACCGACGATCCCGTTGCGGTCCCGCCGGTTTCGGCAACCTTGCCGGTGCCGCTTCCCCAATTACCCATAAGAAAGGTCAGCCCGGCCAGCGCCGGTTGCAGCGGTGCCTCAGCGGAGGCAGCGCACGGCAGAACGGCGATCAGTACGGCAGCCGTCAGCAGTCGCATCGCAAGCTCCCTCGGAACGCATCACAATCGCTGCGAACTCGACCTGATGCAAGCATTTTGTTCTATTTTCGTTCCCACTAATGCTATCGTCTGCCAGCAATGCCCGAGTCGCTGCCTCTTCGCTGGCTCTACCTCGACCTCAATTCCTACTTTGCGAGTGTCGAGCAGCAGTTAGACCCCGCGCTCCGGGGCCGCCCCGTCGTCGTCGCGCCGGTCCATACCGACAGCACCTCGGCCATCGCTGCGTCCTATGAGGCCAAGGCGTTCGGCATCCGCACCGGCACCAAAATCTATGAAGCCAAGGCGCTGTGCCGCGACCTGATCGTCGTGCCGGGCCGGCACGAGGAATATGTCAAATTCCACCACCGCATCGTCGCCGAGGTCGAGCGCCACATCCCCGTCACCGCGGTCTGCTCAATCGACGAAGTGGCCTGCCGGTTGATGGACAACGAGAACAGCGTTGACGGTGTCCGCGCGCTGGCGCGGCGGATCAAGGCCGGGATTGCCGCCAATGTCGGCGAATGCCTGACCAGTTCCATTGGTGTTGCCCCCAACCGCTATCTCGCCAAGATCGCCGCCGACATGCAGAAACCTGATGGATTGACCATCCTGGAAGCCGAGACACTGGCGGCGCGGCTCGCGACGCTGAAACCCGCCGATTTGCCCGGCATCGGGCGCAACATGGAGCGACGGCTGGCGCAGCACGGTGTCGTCGATATGACGCGCATTCTGTCGCTGACGCCGCGTGAAGCTCGCACGGTGTGGGGCAGCGTCTGGGGCGAACGGCTGCACTGGCTGCTGCAGGGCGAGGATCTAGCTGAGCGCGAGGTTCAGCGGCGGACTATCGGCCATTCGCACGTGCTTGGGCCGGACAAGCGCCATCCCGACCGCGCAAGGCTGGTGACGCGGCGATTGCTCGCCAAGGCGGCGACGCGGCTGCGACGCATGGACTGCCGCGCCGGGCATCTGCTGCTGTCGGTGAAGGGCGAGGCCGTTCGCGGCGAAAAGGGCGGGCGATGGGCACACGGGGTCAAGCTGCCTCACGCGATGGACAGTTTCACTCTTCTGGCGGCGCTGGAGGGGCTGTGGGAGCGAATGCTGGTCGACATGGCTGAACACCGCTTCCTGCAGGTCGGTGTGTTGCTATCCGAACTCAGCGAGAGTGAGGCGGTGCAGCTCGGTCTGTTCGACCCCGGCGCGGCATTGGACGAACGACTGGAAACCCGCCGCCTGTCGCTCAGCCGCGCGCTCGATAAGGTCAACACGCGTTTTGGCCGCGACGCCGCCACCATCGGCCACGACGCCAGCGGCGCGACGCGGTCATCAGGACCCCGCATTGCCTTCACCCGAATCCCCGAACTCGAGGAATTCAGCGAATAACCGTCAATGCAGCTTGAGTTTGGGCCGCACGACCTGATTGACGTGACCGACCAGCACCAGCGAAATGCCTTTCCACCAGCCATGGATGGCGATCAGATGCATCCGGTACAACGAGGCATAGACCAGCCGCGCCAGCCGGCCCTCGATCGCCATGCGCCCGCCGACAAGATTGCCCATCAGGCTGCCGACCGTGGTGTAGCGCGCCAGGCTGACGAGCGAGCCATTGTCCTTGTAAACAAATGGTTTCAAGGGTTTGCCATCGATCAGCGCGCGGATGTTGCGATAGGCGGTGCTGGCCATCTGGTGCGCCGCCTGGGCGCGGGGCGGGATCGGCTTTTCACCGGGCGCGGGAATGAAATAGGCGCAATCGCCGATGGCGAAGATGCTGGGGTCGCGGCTTGTCTGTAGGGTCGGGCCGACGACGAGCAGGTTGCCGCGCGTCGTTTCGAGGCCGCCGATGTCTTGCAGGAAGGCCGCGCCCTTGACCCCGGCGGCCCAGACCCGGATGTCGGCGGGAATAGTCTCGCCGCTGCTGGTGACAATGGCGTCGGCGGTCGCGGCGGTGACCTGCGTACCGGCCAGAACGCGGACGCCGATCGCCTCCAGTTCCGCCGTCGCAGCCGCTGCCAGCTTTTCGGGCAACGCCGGCAGAATGCGCGGACCGGCTTCGATCAAAGTGACCTGAAGGCGTTTTTCGTCGAACACCTCAAGCCCGTAAAAGCCCAGCGCGGTCGCGGCCGAATAGAGTTCGGCGGACAGCTCCACCCCCGTCGCGCCGCCGCCGACAATGGCGACGCGGGCATAGGCATCGGCATTCGGGTCGGCGCTCATGGCGCGCGAAACGCGCAGGCACTGGTTGAGCAGGCGGCGCCGGAAGCGATCGGCATCGGCGCGGGTTTCAAGACTCAGGCAATGCTCTTTGACCCCCGGCGTGCCGAAATCATTCGATACCGAGCCAACCGCCAGAACGAGGTAATCGTAGCGGATGCGATGGCGGCCGATGACTTCGGAGCCATCCTCATCGAGGATCGGTGCGACGACGACCTGTTTGGCGTCGCGGTCGATCGATTCGAGCGCACCGTCGAAATAGCGATAGCCCCACCGAAAGGCGTGGCCGCGATAGCCGACCTCGTCGAGGTTGGCGTCAAGGCTGCCCGCCGCTACCTCGTGCAACAGCGGCTTCCAGATATGCGTCGGGTTGCGATCAACAAGGATGATATCGAAATCGTCGCGGCCGAGCTTGGCGCCAAGTTTGGTGACGAGCTCAAGACCCCCCGCCCCGCCGCCGACGACGACGATCTGAGTCTTCTTGCCGTCCGCCCGCTGCCGCGCCATGCCTGTCCCCCGAATGTGCAGGAACACACGCTAGCGGCGCGGGCCGAAATGCCAAGCGGTGGTGACCGGCGGCGCATCTTCACACCCGACCCGATCAATCGAGGCAAGTCCGCAAATCGCCCTAGTCTGCGATCAATAAAAGAACCGTTCCTCGACGATCTTGCCATCCTTCAGCGTAAACAGGGCCAGTTCGTCCATTGGGAAACGCTGGCCGCTTTCCTTCTGGGTGACGTCCATCACCCAGCGCACTCCGAATTGGTCGCCGTTGACATAGGGGCCGTAGGTTTCGACCGAATGGACCTCGTGGGCACCATTCCACCATTCCCCCTTGCCGCGCACGGCGGCGATGCCCTCGACGCGCTGCATCGGGCCTGCCATCGCTTCTATGCTGACAACATCCTCTGCCCAATATTTCTCGCCGATTGCATCCAGCTGTCCGGCCTTCGCCATGGCAACGCAGTCGGCAGCGATTTCCTTGATGTCCATGTCACTCTCCCTCGATCCGAATCGGAACATAACATAAACATTGTTGCAAGACAATGACAGCAGGCCGCGCCTCGGCTATCGCCCCGCCATGACCGCAACACCTACCGATATCACTGCAGAAATCGTAGCCGCCCACGGCCTGTCGCCCAATGAATATGACCGCATCGTCGCCAGCATGGGCCGCGTCCCCAACCTGCTCGAACTCGGCATTTTTTCGGTCATGTGGTCGGAGCATTGCAGCTACAAATCCTCGCGCATCCACCTCAGCAAGCTGCCGACCACCGCGCCGTGGGTGATCTGCGGCCCCGGCGAAAACGCCGGCGTCATCGACATCGGCGACGGCGATGCCTGCATCTTTAAGATGGAAAGCCACAACCACCCGAGCTTCATCGAGCCTTATCAGGGCGCAGCGACCGGCGTCGGCGGCATCCTGCGCGACGTCTTCACCATGGGCGCGCGGCCGGTCGCCAACATGAACGCGCTGCGCTTCGGCGAGATCGACGCGCCGAAAATGCGCCATCTTATCAAGGGCGTCGTGGCGGGCATCGGCGGTTACGGCAATTGCGTCGGCGTGCCGACCGTCGGCGGCGAGACCAATTTCCACGCCGCGTACAATGGCAACATCCTGGTCAACGCAATGACCGTCGGCGTCGCGCGGGCGGACAAGATTTTCTATTCCGCCGCCGCCGGGATCGGCAATCCGGTGGTCTATGTCGGCTCCAAGACCGGGCGCGACGGCATCCATGGCGCGACGATGGCCAGCGCCGAATTCGACGACGAAAGCGACGCCAAACGCCCGACGGTGCAGGTCGGCGACCCGTTCACCGAAAAGCTGCTGATCGAGGCGTGTCTCGAACTGATGGCGTCGGACGCAATCGTCGCCATTCAGGACATGGGCGCGGCGGGGCTGACGTCATCGTCGGTCGAAATGGCGAGCAAGGGCGGCGTCGGGCTGCGGCTCGACCTCGACCGCGTGCCGGTCCGCGAGGCGGCGATGACGCCCTATGAAATGATGCTGTCGGAATCGCAGGAGCGGATGCTGATGGTGCTGAAGCCGGGGCGCGAGGCGTTTGCCGAAGCGATCTTCCGCAAATGGGAACTGGATTTCGCCGTCATCGGCGAGGTCGTCGCGGGGGGCAACCTGACGCTGACCTTCCACGGCGCAACTGTCGGCGACATCCCGCTCGGCCCGCTCGCCGACGAAGCGCCGAAATATGACCGGCCCTGGGTGCCGACGCCGAAACGCGCGCCGCTGACCGACGTGCCCGAATCGACCGACATCGCCGCCGATCTGCTCAGGCTGATGGCCTCGCCCGACCTGTGTTCGAAGCGCTGGATCTGGGAGCAGTACGACCACATGGTCGGTGCCGACACCGTCCAACGCCCCGGCGGCGACGCGGCGGTGGTGCGGGTGCACGGCACGAAGAAAGCGCTGGCGATCACCACCGATTGCACCCCGCGTTACTGCTTCGCCGATCCGGTCGAGGGCGGCAAACAGGCGGTCGCCGAGGCTTGGCGCAACCTGATCGCCGTCGGCGCGCGCCCGCTGGCAATCACCGACTGCATGAACTTCGGCAACCCGCAACGCCCCGAGATCATGGGGCAATTCGTGGGATGTATCGAGGGCATGGCCGAGGCGTGCCGGGTTCTGGACTTCCCGGTGGTCAGCGGGAATGTCAGCTTGTATAATGAAACCAATGGCGTGGGGATTCTGCCGACACCCGCCATCGGTGGCGTCGGGGTGATCGACGATTATTCGAAGCAAATGACGATGGGGTTCAAGGCGGTCGGTGAGGCAATCATCCTGATCTGCCATTCCGACAGTCATGTCGGCCAATCGCTGTGGCTACGCGAAATCCATGGCCGCGAGGACGGCCCGCCGCCGCCGGTCGACCTTTTGAAAGAGCGCGCCGCCGGAGAGTTGGTGCGCAATTTAATTGCGGAGAGGCTGGTGAGCGCCGTCCATGACTGTTCGGACGGCGGCGCAGCGGTGGCGATCGCCGAAATGGCGCTCGCAGGCGGCATCGGCATGACAATGATCGTCGTGCCGCAAATCCACCACCCTGCGGCGATATTGTTCGGCGAGGATCAGGGGCGCTGGGTGGTAACTACCGGCGAACGCGATGAAGTTATAGCGCGAGTACGTGCGGCGGGGTTGATCGCCATTCCGATTGGCACCACCGGCGGCGACGCGATGCTGTTCGATCTTATCGGGCGAGGCGCATTACAGTCGGTGAAGCTTGCTTCACTGCGTGCCGCGCACGAAGCCACGTTACCGGCGTTGCTCAAGGGCGAAACTAGAACAGCAGGCTAGCGTGCGACAGGATACTGAAATCGCTATCTTTATGTTATTAATCGCAGAGCCGGGGATGAATCTGCTTGCTTGGAGATGGGCGTCACTACCTGATGGCCCATTTGATGATAAGACATACGCTACACTCAAAGAATGCTTTCTGCCAATCGGACATGTCCGTTCAGTTTTGCTGGTTTTGTTTGGGTTTACGTTCTGTATTAATCTACACGTCGGCAAGGATGTCGGTACAGCGACTAATTTTTTCGTGTTATCGGGCATTTTACTGTGCGCATGGAACTTTGTGCGCGCTGTCAAACTAATACACAAATACCGAGGCTGAATCTATCGAGCAAAGCCGGGTTGAAGCGCTTCCTGTGCATCCCCACTTCTCACCCTGGCATCCCGCCATGAAAGCACCGCGACCGCCATGGCCGCTACCTACCCCCTGAATGACTTCCCTCAAGCCGCAGCGCCGTTCATCGGTCGCCACCCCGCCGCTGCCCGCGCGCGCATCGAGATGATTGAGCGGGTGATGGAACGCGCCATCGTCATCCCCGGCCTGCGCAAACCCGTCGGGCTGCATGCCGTGCTGGGGCTGCTCCCGGTCGCGGGCGATCTGGTTGCCGGGGCCATCGGCGTCTGGCTGGTCGTCGAGGCGAGCAGCCTGGGCCTGCCTAAGTGGAAGCTGGCGCGGATGCTACTCAACGTCGGCATCGATACGACGCTGGGTGCAGTGCCGATCGCCGGCGAGGTGTTCGATTACATCTTCCGGTCGAACACGCTCAACCTGAAGATCATCAAGAAGCACCTCGACCGCCACCATCCGTCGACGGCGATCATCGACGCGCGCTAGCCGAAGTCGAGCCCGATATCGGCGGCCGGGGCGCTCTGGGTGATCCGGCCGACCGAAATGAACGTCACGCCGGTTTCGGCAATTGCCCGGATCGTGTCGAGCCGCACCCCGCCGCTGGCCTCGGTCGGCACGCGCCCGGCCACCAGCGCCACCGCCTGGCGCAGCACATCCGGCCCCATGTTATCGAGCAGCAGCCGATCGGCGCCCGCCGCCAGCGCCGGTTCGATCTGGTCGATACGGTCGACCTCGACGACGACACCCTGCAGCCCCGCCGCCTTGGCCGCCGCCACCGCCACACTGACGCTGCCCGCCACCGCGATGTGATTGTCCTTGATCATCACCCCGTCGTCGAGCCGCATGCGGTGGTTGGTCGCCCCGCCCATCCGCGTCGCGTACTTCTCTAGCGCGCGCAGGCCGGGCAGCGTCTTGCGCGTATCGAGCAGCACCGCGCCAGTCCCGGCGATGGCATCGACATAACTGCGCGTCATCGTGGCGATGCCGGTCAAATGCTGAACGGTATTGAGCGCCGAACGTTCGGCGGTGAGCAGCGCGCGGGCGTTGCCGGTAACACGCATCAGGTCGGCCCCCGCCGCCACCGCCTGCCCCTCGGCGACCAAAGTTTCGATCGTGCAATCGGGGTCGAGCGCGCGGAAAAAGGCGATGGCGATCGGCAGGCCGGCGATCACGGCGGCATCGCGGCTGTCCATGACGGCGGCGAGCGTCGCATCGGCGGGAATGACCGCGGCCGAGGTGACGTCACCCCCCTGCCCCAAATCCTCGGCCAGCGTCGCCGTGACGAATGCATCGAGATCGAAGTCGGTAATCATCGCACACAACTAGCCAAAGGGCCCGATCCTGTCATCCATTTGACGCTGCGACCCGAATATTGTAGGGTTAGTTACGGGTCACGAAAGGTCGCAAAGACCTTACGAGCGAAACACTGAGCAGGGGATTCCCTCATGGTGACGTCGTCGTTGGTGAACCGGATCCACATGCTCGTGCTGTTGCTGCTGCTATTTACGGCGGCGCTGGCTGCGGCACCCGCCTATTCCCAGCCCGCGGATCCGAAGATCATTGGCTCATCCCGAGTCGAGCCGATGCTGTCGCGCGAAGAGTATCGCAAGCAAGCCGATTGGCGCGCCGCGATTGCCGCGACACCAAAGCCCGGCAAGGGCTGCTTTACCGCGACCTTCCCCTCGCGCGAGTGGCGCGAGGTGGCGTGCGTGCCGACCCCCGATTACCCGATGCCGCCGCGCGGCGGGGTCATCCCGCAGGTTGTCGGCAACGGCAATGACGTTTCTGCGATGGCGCCGAGCGGGTTCATCACATCGGCGACCGGATCGTTCGACTCGCTGACAAACGTCACCAGCGAAAGCGGCCAGATCGGCGCTGTCGGTGCCAGCATCGCCAACGCCTATACTCTGCAGATCAACACCGATTTCTTCACAACCTCGATCTGCCCGGCGGCCAGCGTCGATTGCCGCGGTTGGGAACAGTTCGTGTTTGAAAACAACAATGTCTCGCATCGCGCCTTCATTCAATATTGGCTGATCAAGTTCGATGCGCCGTGCCCGGCCGGCTGGACAACCTTTCCCAGCGGGATCCATACCTATTGCGTCATAAAGACCAATTCGACCGGCGCCGTACCGACGACGGCGGTTCCGGTCACCAATCTTGGCCAGGTAACGATGACCGGCTCTGCCAGCAGCAGCGGCGACAGCATCGTCCTGACGATCGGCGGCACCGCCTACACACGCAACGGCGACAACGCCGTCGCTGCATCGCAGGGCTGGAAGATTGCCGAATTCAATGTCTTCGGTGACGGCGGCAGCGCGGTCGGCGTCGGCAGCCAGGCTGCCTTCAACGCCAATGCCGATCTGTTAACCCGAACGCGGATAACCTATGGCGGCAGCGGCCCGCCGGTTTGCGTCACGCAGAGCTTCACCGCCGAAACCAACAACCTGAGCTTTGGCCCCACCGCGCCGGGTGCATCGCCGCCCGGACCTGCGCTGATCTTCCGTGAAAGCATCGCCGGCGGAGGCCCTTCGAACTGCGCTGCGTCGACCGCGGTCGGCGATACGCACCTGACGACGCTGAACGGGCTGCTCTATGATTTCCAGGCGACCGGCGATTTCGTCCTGCTTGAAACGGCGTCGGGCTTCACGGTCCAGAATCGCCAGGTGTCGGGCGCGCCGACTTGGCCCGATGCGGCCGTCAATTCGGCGGTTGCGGCGCGATTTGGCAAGACCGAGGTGGCGATCTGCCTGCCAGGCCAGCTTTATGTCGATCGAAAACGCACCGAACTCGAGCGGACGCTGGTCCTCGCCGACGGTACCCAGATCACGCGGGACGGCAACGCTTATCTGTTCCGGGGTGCCGGGGGCGACTGGCTGCGCGCTACCGTTAACGGCACCTATATCGACGTCAAGGTCGGGCTGGGCCAATGGCCAATCAAGGCGCGCGGGCTGCTGACCAATGCGCAGGGCGATCCCAATCTGATCGCAGCGCGCAACGGCACGACGTTGCGCAATCCCTTTCCGTTCGCCGACCTGTATAAAGTCTACGGCGACAGCTGGCGGGTTCAACCGGCGGAATCGCTGCTGGGGGTTTGCGGCCGCACCCGGTCGGGGATACCCAGCAAGCCGTTTTCGGTCCGCGACCTGCCGCCCGAAGCCGCCAAGCGCGCCAGCATCATCTGCGACCGTGCAGGCGCACGCGAAGGCGCTCTCCACGATGCGTGCATGATCGACGTCGCCTTTACGGGCAAGCCGGGTGCCGCGGCGATCTATAACAAGACGCCCATCCCCGCTGCAGTCGGCAAGATCCGCTAACGGCGGGCCGTCACCGGCATGCCGCCAGCGCTTCCTTGGCGCTCTCCTTGGCGGCCTTGGTGAGTTTCTTGGCCGGTTGCGGGGGCACGTCGTGACGCGCCAGCAGCGCGGTCATCGCCGCCTCGCCCCCCCGGTCGCGGCTGACCGTATCGCGCTCCAGCACGAACTGCCCCTCGCCGCTGCGCTCCAGCATCTGCGCCATGCACAGGCACGTGACTGCCGACCGCCCGGCGGTGCAGCCCGCCATGAAGGCACTGCGATCGGGCAATGGGGTCAGCGGCGGAAACACGGCGGCGCGCGCGGCCAGCGGCGACAGCAGCAGCGCGGCAGCGGCGATCAGGCGGATCATCGTCAATCCCCCGTCACCCGCACCGGCGTCACTGCCCCTGCCATCTCGAGCATCCGGTCGAGAGACACCTTGGCTTTGACCCGCACATCCTCCGGCACGGTGATTTCGGGCTTCAGGTCGCGCAGGCACAGATAAAGTTTCTCCAGCGAATTCAGCGCCATGTACGGGCACATGTTGCAATTGCAGTTCCCATCGGCTCCGGGCGCGCCGATGAAGGTCTTGTGCGGCGCTTTCAACTGCATCTGGTGGATGATGTTGGGCTCGGTGGCGACGATCACCACCGGCTCGGGCGAGTTGAGCGCATAGTTAAGAATGCCGCTGGTCGCGCCGATGTAATGCGCCAGATCGAGGATCGCCGCCGGGCATTCGGGGTGGGCGAGCACCGGGGCGGCCGGATATTGCGCCTTTAATTTCAGCAGCTCAACAACCGAAAAACGCTCGTGGACGATGCAGCTGCCGTCCCACAACAGCATGTCGCGCCCGGTCTTGCGGTTGAGCCACGCGCCCAGATGCTTGTCGGGCGCGAACAGGATCTTCTGGTCCTGCGGCAGCTGGTTGATGATCTTTTCGGCGCTCGAAGAGGTGACGATGATGTCGCTCTCGGCCTTCACCGCCGCCGAACAGTTGATGTAGGTCAGGCTGATGTGATCGGGATGGGCGCGGCGGAACTTCGCGAACGCTTCCGGCGGGCAGCTGTCCTCCAGCGAGCAACCGGCGGCCATGTCGGGCAGCACGACGGTCTTTTGCGGGGACAGGATCTTCGCCACCTCGGCCATGAAGCGGACGCCGCAAAAGGCGATGACATCAGCCTTTGTGTCGGCGGCCTTGCGCGACAGGTCGAGACTGTCGCCGACGAAATCGGCGAGGTCCTGCAGCACCGGGTCCTGATAATAATGGGCAAGGATGACGGCGTTCTTCTCGCGCCGCAGCCGTTCGATTTCAGCGCGCAGGTCGACAACTGGAGGACGGGAAAGCGGGTTGAGGCGGGCATCCATGGGGCGGGGATATAGGCGGTCAGGCGGTGAGTGCCCAGACGCCATCTGCCTCTGTCACCACACCCCGCACACGAAGGTCGATCAGATGCGCCTTGACCGATCCGCCCGCCGCCGGGTGCAGCCGCGGATCGACCTTGGCATACATCACCGCGACCAGCGCCGGGATGGTGTGCGGGCCTTCGCGCAGCAGCTTCAATATCTGCTCCTCGCGCTGTTTGCGGTGGACGAGATAGCCGCGCACCAGCCGCTGCGGCTCGGAGATCGCCTCGCCGTGGGTCGGATGGTAGATCGCGTCGTCGCGGTCGAGCAGCTTGCGCAGGCTCGCCATATACGCCGCCATGTCGCCATCGGGCGGCGACACCACCGTTGTCGACCAGCCCATGACGTGATCGCCGCTGAAGAGCGCCTTTTCCTCGGCCAGCGCAAAGCACAGGTGATTCGAGGTGTGCCCCGGCGTCGCCACGGCGGTCAGTGTCCAGCCGGGACCAGACACGCTGTCGCCGTCGGCCATCACCGCATCGGGGGCATAGCTGGCATCGAACCCGGCATCGGCGCGCGGACCGTCGTCGCGGAGAACCAGCGGCGCGCAGCCGGTGATCGTCGCGCCAGTTGCCGCCGCAAGCGCCACGGCGGCCGGGCTGTGGTCCATATGGGTGTGGGTAACGACGATGTGGCTGACCGTCTCGCCCGCCAGCTCGCTGATCAGCGCGGCGATGTGCGCCGGGTCGGCGGGGCCGGGATCGATGACCGCCACCGTGCCGTGCCCGACGACGAAGGTGCCCGTGCCGGTAAAGGTGAACGCCGATGGATTGTGCGCCAGCAACCGCCGGACGAGCGGCGAGCGCGGCTGCAGATGGCCATAAGCCTGGGCGTCGGGGTGGGCGGACAGGTCCATGTGCGGCGATGTGGCATCGGCAGCAGTCGATGGGAAGGGGTGGGCGCGGCGCTGCGGCTGTGTCACACTCGTCCGGGGAGTCCAGCCGATGCCGATGATGCAACTGATCTACCGTTCACGGCCCTTCGGCTTCGACGAATCGATACTGGCGGGCATCCTCATGCAGGCGCGACGCAACAACACCAAGAATGACGTGACCGGTGCGCTGATCGTCCGGCGCGACCTGTATTTGCAACTGCTCGAAGGCCCGGAGCACGCCGTGACGCGGCTGTACGAGCATATCGAACAGGACAACCGCCACCTCGAAGTCGCGCGGATCAGCGCGGAGCCGGTGAGCGAACGGCTGTTTCCCGCCTGGTCGATGCGTGACGACCCGGCGCGCAGCTGGCTATGGACCGCCGCCGAAGTCGCCGATGGCGCGCTGGCCACGGCGTCGCCGGGAGAAGTGCGCTGCGTGTTCGAACGGTTGACGCGAGAGGAATGATCCCGGCAAGAGCGGTCCATGACAGACCGTTACGACATCGTCATCGTCGGTGCGGGGCATGGCGGCGCACAGGCGGCGGTGGCGCTGCGGCAGCAGGGCTTTGCCGGATCGATCGCGGTCGTCGGCGACGAGGCCGAACTCCCCTATGAACGCCCGCCGCTGTCCAAGGACTATCTGGCCGGGGCCAAGGAGTTTTCGCGGCTGCTGATCCGGCCCGAGACTTTCTGGGCGGAACGCAATGTGACGATGCTGTTGAGCCGCCGCGTCGTCGCACTCGACCCGGCGAGGCAGACCGTCACCACTGCCGTCGGCGACACCATCGGCTATGGCGACCTGATCTGGGCGGGCGGCGGGGCACCCCGGCGACTGTCGTGCGAGGGCCACGACTATAACGGCGTCCACGCAGTCCGCACCCGCGCCGATGTCGACCGGCTGATCGGCGAGCTGCCGGCCATCAGCCGCGTCGCGGTCGTCGGCGGCGGCTATATCGGGCTGGAGGCGGCGGCGGTGCTGACCAAGCTCGGCAAGCAGGTAACTGTGCTGGAGGCGATGGATCGGGTGCTGGCGCGCGTCGCCGGGGAGCCGCTGTCGCGCTTCTACGAGGCCGAGCACCGCGCGCACGGGGTTGTCGTTCGCACCGGCGTTACCGTCGATCATGTGACCGGCGCGGACGGCTGGACGACCGGCGTCATGTTGGCCGATGGCGAGCATATTCCTGCCGAAGCGGTTATCGTCGGTATCGGTATCGTGCCTGCCGTGCAGCCGTTGCTCGATGCTGGCGCGGCGGGCGCGAATGGCGTTGCGGTGGATGAATTCTGCCGCACATCGCTCCCGCACGTCTTTGCGATCGGCGACTGCGCCGCTCACCGGAACGACTTTGCCGACGGCGCACGCATCCGACTCGAATCGGTGCAGAACGCCAATGACCAGGCGACCACGGTGGCGAAGTTCATCACTGGCGCGACGCAGCCGTATCACGCCGTGCCATGGTTCTGGTCGAACCAGTTCGACCTGCGGCTGCAAACCGTCGGCCTGTCGATCGGCCATGATGCGGTCGTGACGCGCGGTTCGCCCGATGCGCGCAGCTGGAGCCTGATTTATCTGAGGGCGGGCAAGGTCATCGCGCTCGACTGTGTCAACGCGGTCAAGGATTATGTGCAGGGCAAGGCGCTGGTCGAAAAGGGTG
The DNA here is from genome assembly GCA_038211945.1 of Sphingomonadales bacterium. Lineage (GTDB taxonomy): Bacteria > Pseudomonadota > Alphaproteobacteria > Sphingomonadales > Sphingomonadaceae > Sandarakinorhabdus. The sequence goes on along the minus strand of JBBQVA010000018.1, from coordinate 15,949 downwards.
TCGCCGTCGCTCCCGCGGCGCTCGCGGACATGGATGTGCCGTTGAAGACGCACCACCCTGCCTGACCCTTCCCCCCGCCCGACAACCGGGCTAGGTTGACGCAAACGTCAGCCTGGGGAGGTAGACATGCCGCAGACACAGTCAAATCCATGGGATTTCATCATCGTCGGTGCGGGCAGCGCGGGCTGCGTGCTCGCCAACCGACTCAGCGCCGATCCGGGCACCCGCGTCCTGCTGATCGAGGCCGGGCCGGTCGACAAATCGATGCTGATTCACATGCCCGCCGGGATCGCCGAGATCATCTCCCCCGATAAGCCGTCGCCGTTCGACTGGGGCTATTGGACCGTTCCGCAAACTGAACTGGACAACCGCAAGCTTTATTGGCCGCGCGGGCGCGGCTTGGGCGGGTCGTCATCGATCAACGGCATGGTCTATATTCGCGGCCATAGCAGCGATTATGATCGCTGGGCGCAGCTCGGCCTGACCGGCTGGGGATGGAGCGACGTCCTCCCCTATTTCCGCCGCGCCGAAAACAGCGAACGCGGCAGCGACGCCAATCACGGCGAAGGCGGGCCGTTGCACACTTCGAACCGCGCCCGCCCGCATGAATTGCAGGACGCGTTCCTCAACGCCGCCGTCGAAGCCGGGCACAAACGCACCCAGGATTTCAACGGCGAGCAGTTCGAAGGCGCGGGCTGGTACGACGCAACAATCAACCGGGGCAATCGCTGTTCGGCGGCCAAGGCCTATCTGACGCCGGAGGTGAAGAAACGCGCCAATCTGGAGGTCCGCACCGACGTTCAGGTCGAGCGTGTCACCTTTGACGGTACCCGCGCCACCGGCATCGCCTATAAGCGCGGCGGCGTCGCCGAAACGGCGCAGGCGCGCGAGGTCGTCCTGTGCGGTGGCGCGATCAATTCGCCGCAACTGCTGATGCTGTCGGGCGTCGGGCCTGCCGAACATCTTAAAGCAATGGGCATTCCCGTCGTCGCTGACCGCGCCGATGTCGGCGGTAACCTGCAGGACCATCTCGATGTCATCGTCCAATATGAATGCACCAAGCCGATTACCCTCAACGCCAATGCGAGCCTCATCAACAAGATCAAGGCGCTGGGGTCGTGGGTGTTCCTGAAAGAAGGCAATGGCGCCTATATGCCGACGCCGACAGGCGCGTTCCTGCCGAGCCGCGAGGGGCTGGCTGCACCCGATATCCAGATCCATTTCATGGCGGTGAAGGGCGATCCCCACGGTCGCGGTGAGATTTCGCCGGTCCATGGCTATCAGATGCACGTCTGCCAACTGCGCCCCGAAAGTCGCGGCACGATCCGGCTGGCGACGCCGAATCCGCTTGATCATCCGGCGATCGATCCGCGCTATCTGACTGCGCCCGAGGATGTCGACACATTGTTGAAGGGTGTCGAGATTGCCCGCAAGATCGGGCGGCAACCGGCGTTCGCAGCATACCGCAAATCAGAAGCGTGGCCGGGCGACAGCGTCACGGATCGCGATGCGTTGCTGAAAATGATGCGCGGCTGGGCGGAGACGATCTACCACCCGGTCGGCACCTGCCGGATGGGGGCGGATGCGGCGGCGGTCGTCGACGCCAGCCTGCGCGTCAACGGCGTCACCGGGCTGCGCGTCATCGACGCCTCGGTCATGCCCTATCTGGTCAGCGGCAACACCAATGCCCCGACGATCATGATCGCCGAAAAGGCCAGCGATCTGATCGGTGAGCGGGTCAAACTGGGCATGGCGGCGTGACAGCGACACCGTTCACCATCCCCGAACACGTCGATGAAGCCGCTTGGGTCCGTGCCCGCGTCGCCGGTTATCGCTTCTTCGAGGAGCCCGAGGCGGCCGGCTGGAAGCACGGCGCCAACCGCGCGTACATGGAAAGACTGCGGGAATACTGGCTGAACGAATACGACTGGGCCGCCGCCGTCGCCCACCTCAATCACCTGCCGCACGTCCGCGTCGAGGTCGAGCCGGGGTTTCACCTCCATGCGCTGCACATCCGCTCGCAGCGCGCGGATGCCCGGCCACTGCTGATCGCCCATGGCTGGCCGGGATCGATCCTCGAGTTCCACCTTGTCGCCGAACGGCTGGCCAATCCCGAAGACCCGGCGATGCCGGCCTTCCACGTCATTGCGCCGTCGCTGCCCGGCTATGCCTGGTCGGACCGGCCGAAGAACCCACTCGGCCCCCGCGCCGTCGCGGCGCTGTACGACAAGCTGCCTGCCGCACTGGGGTATGACCGCTATCTTTATCAGGGCGGCGACTGGGGCTGCGTCATCGGCGGCTGGATCGGCCTCGACAGCAAGACTGTCGACGCCATCCACCTCAGCGGCTTTGGCCTGCGCCCCGCCGACATGCACCCCGAGACACCCGAGGACACCGCTTGGCTGATCAAGGCGATGGCGATCCGCGACGCTGAAACCGCCTATCTGCAAATCCAGGGCACCAAGCCGCAGTCGCTGGGCTTTGCAATGATGGATTCGCCGATGGGGGTTGCCGCCTGGTTCTGCGAGAAGTTCGTCGGCTGGTCGGACACCGACAAGGCGATGACCGATCCGCCGTTCGGCATGGACTGGCTGCTGACCAACATCATGATCTATCTGACGACACGGAGCTTTTTGACCGCGTCATGGATCTATCGCGGCATGTTCTTGGAGGGCGGCTTCACCATTCCGCAGGGTCGGCGCATCGAGGTGCCGACCGGCGTCGCGGCGTTCCCGTTCGACCTGCTCGCCTTTCCGGCGCGGCACATTGTCGAGCGCGGCTATAACGTCGTCCATTGGACGCAGATGCCGCGCGGCGGTCACTTCGCCAGTGTCGAGGAACCGGAGCTGTTTCTGGCCGATGTGCGGGCGTTCATGGGGTCGCTTTGAATCCGCCCGAATGGCGGGTCGAACCCGGCCTGACCCCCTATCTCGACGCTGTCGCCGCGATGGAGGCTCGCGTCGCCGCCATCCAGGCCGGCACGGCGTCGGAACTGATCTGGCTGGTCGAACATCCGCCGCTCTATACCGCCGGCACCAGCGCTGCCACCGCCGATCTGCTCGCCCCCGATCGCTTTCCGGTGTTTATGACCGGGCGCGGCGGCAAGCACACCTATCATGGGCCGGGGCAGCGCGTGGTTTATGTCATGCTTGACCTCGACAAGCGCGGTCGCGACGTCCGCTGCTTCGTCGACATGCTGGAGGGCTGGATCATTACCGCCCTCGCCAGCCTGGGCGTCGACGCCCGCGCCATTCCCGGCAAGGTCGGCGTGTGGACCGACACACCCGCCGGATCCGCAAAAATCGCCGCGATCGGCGTCCGCATCCGCCGCTGGGTGACCTTCCACGGCCTGTCGATCAACGTCGCGCCCAACCTTTCGCACTTCACCGGCATCGTGCCGTGCGGCTTGGCCGAACCCGTCACCAGCCTCGCCGCCCTCGGCATCGACGCCACAATCGCCGACCTCGACAAGGCGCTTTCCGCCACAATGTCCGGCGCATTGCGAAAACTTCATGTTGCCGCTTGAGGCCGTAATAAAATCTGCTAAAGTCTACCTCGGTTTGGGGGATAACTGAACCGAACCGCATCACACGGGTCCAGGACCTCAAAGGAGCTCACCATGGCTGATATCGTTTCGAAGCTGAAGATTGCTACGCTCGTCGCCGGTTCGGCGCTGATCCTCGTCGCTTGCGGCGAGAAGAAGGCTGAAACCACCACCACGACCGACACCACCACCGCGACCGCTCCGGCAGCGACCGCCGATGCGATGGCTCCGGCCGCCACGGCTGACGCCTCGACCGCCGCTGCTGCTGCTGGTTCGGCCGACGCGATGGCACCAGCTGCCACCGTGACGACGACCGATGCCACGACCACGACGACGACCGCTTCCAAGTAAGCGAATCGCCGATTAACGTGATACCGGAGGGCCGTCCCCATGGGGCGGCCCTCTTTTTCTTGGGAAGGATCCAGCGATGAGCCTTGAAACGATTACCGATGGCATGCGCAGCCGCATCGGCGACGGCGGCAAGTTCAAGAAATCCGTGAAGTTCGATTTCGGTGCGGACGGCATGGTCCGCATCGACGACACCGTTTCGCCGCCCGTCATCGATAACAGCGATGCTCCGGTCGACTGCACCGTCAAAGTCTCGATGGCCGATTTCGAAGAGATCGCCACCGGCAAGCAGAACGCCCAGATGGCATTCATGATGGGCAAGCTGAAGGTTGAAGGCGACATGTCGGTCGCCATGCAGCTCGGCTCGATCCTCGGTTGAATTCCGGCGGCGGGGCGGCCTTATAGCCAGCCCCGCCATTTCGCCACGATCGCTAGAATGACCGAAACGCCGACCGTCGACCCCACGACCAGCCAAAAGCCCGTTTCCCCGGTTTGCGAGAAGCGCGTCTGGAAGTTCATGCCGAACACCCCGGCGACAGCCCCCACCAACCCTAGCGCCACCGTCGCCAGCGTCAGCACCTTGACGAGTTGATTGGTGTCCTGCGCGGTTTTGGTCGCGAACAGTTCAAAGCTCGACGTGATCGAATCGCGCGCCCGGTCGAGCGCATCGACGGCCCGTTCGAAGCGCCTTTCCAAGCTGACAAAATGCTCACGCGCAGTAGCATCGTCACCGATGTCGAGTTCGGGCCGCACGAGCCCGTGAAAAACGCTGCGCTGGTCGCCCAGGCGGCGGCGTAGCGCCGTCACCCGCCGCCGCATCGCCGCCAGCCGTGGAAGCAGCACCCGTTCTTTGCGTTCGGCGAGAACGGCTTCGTCGAGGCCGTCGGTAGCCGTATCAATCTTGGCAATCGCCGCGAAATAGCTTTCCAAATGGCTGTAGAGTAGCGCCGCCGCAAGCAAGGATGCGGTCAGGTTGCCGATGACAGTCTCAGCTTTATCCTGATCGCGAAATTCGGTGAGAAATGGCACATCGCCGTCCCGGATCGTGATCAACCAATTCGATCCGATCAGAAAATCGATCCGTCCATCCCGCGCCTTACCATGTTCAGGAGCAATCGGCAGGCGAAACTGATAATGGGCAGCGAAGCGCTCGATGCTCCCGGTGAATTCCGGGTCCGCGAGAGATTCAATGGCCTCTGGCGCGACGCCGAGCGATTTGGCGGCGGCGGCCATGCCGTCCCAATCGTCGCGCTCGGCGTCGACCCACAGCAATTGATCAGTCGGAATTTTCGCTGTGATACTGGCGGCGTCAAGCTCGCGGTCATGGCCGTTCGCGTCGTAAAGATAGGCTGTTACCATGCGCTGCAAACGCTGGCGGGCTGGTTTGGCTCCGTAACGATCTGCGGCAAGGATCGAACCGTTCGTAATGGCGCGCCACGCAGCACCGGGCGTCAGTTATGGAACACGCGCCGGGCGGATTGGAGCGGTTAGCTAAACTTCCAACTTTAACAGCGACCTAAAGAAAACCGCTGTAATGTCGATAGGTTAAGCCGCCATTTCTGCCGCAATCGCGCCTCGCATATCCTTGACTACGGGTTCCCAATCCAGGCCACCAATATACCGCCAGGCCATCTGGCCACCCTCATCGAGCGCAAACAGATGGAGCCAACGATTGTCGAAGAGCGCGCGGACGCCGCCATGATTGCGCAGAACATTGGTCATCGCTTCGCGTGGTGCCTCGATGCAGACTGACAGTCGCAGCGGTTCGTGCATGTACTTTTCGCCATCATGAACCGATTGCCAGGGGAGGCCGACGCGCAGCGGGCCACCGTTGCCCTCGACCACCCCGATTCCCCCGACAACATTGTGGAGCAACTTGTTGCCGCCACCAAAGATGTCGGGTGCGACGGTCGAGCCATAATATTGCAGGCTTATCCAGCTCGCGACCACCACCGGCGCGGTCATGATCAGTTCGAGCACGCCAAAGTTGCTGTCCTGCTTCCAGTCATAGTCGTGCAGGAAAGCGCGACCCTCCAGGCTCTTGCCCGAAGTTCGATCGCGCCGGGCGGCGATGAAGGCCTTGCACCCTGCCAACCCCCATTCCGGGCGCACTTCGGACCAGTCGCGACTGCGTTTGGGTACCGCTTTCCCGCCAGTTGCGCGGGGCAGGCGGAGCGCTCGCTCGCCGCGCGTCACGCTACCCGCCGCCGCCAGCCAGCGCTTGATCCGATCCAGATCGTCGGCATGTGCGGCTGAGGGATGATCATCGGCATAGATCATAACGGCGTCAGTCGTCGTGTCATGCAGCGCACCGAGGAACAGCGTATCTTGAGGGATCACGAGACCCTTGGGTTCGAGCCCCTTTCGCACTGCCGGGTCGTTGAGCAGCGCTGCCAGCAACCGCGCATTGACCTCGCCCGAATAGCCGCCGCACGCGCCGCAATGCAGGCCGCTGGCATGTGGGTTGTTGACGACATTCGCCCCATGACCCGCAAGCAGGACGACGCGCGCGAAATTGCCTGTCAGCGACATGGCGCGCAGCACACTTTCTGCGGCCCCAGTCTGGGTCTCGAGATCCAGTGCTGGCTCAATCCGGGGGGCGGGATCGTTGGGCAAGGGTTTCGGGTGCATGCCGAGTGCGTCGCGAAGTAGCTTGACGATGTAGACAGGTCCGGTCGCCTCAACGAACGCAAAAGAGGAAACGGCAGCGAGTTTGAAGCGGCCCCAGGCGCGCGTGCTGCGTGCCGCGTATCGTTGGCTCCGGTCCGCAGCCGCATCGGCCGGCCTGCCCGACACGCTGGTGACACCGGGGTTGAGCAGCACCGGCAAGCGCAGTTCGGACACGTCCGAACCGAAGCGCTTGTGCGATGCCGTCAGCCCGAAGAAGCCGGCGAAACCAAGCGTCTGAATGGCGGGATCGACCGCCTCCAGAGCGCGGCGAAAAATTTCCGATCGCACGTCGATGCAGAATGCGGCTTGCAGCGCGGGCCGGGTATAATTGGCGATTGCTGCAGGCGCAGCGAACATTTCGGCCAGCTTGCGTTGCGCACTGCGCTCAACAGCTTCCTGAAGCACGTCGTTGATAAGATGATCGCGCGTCGGCAGGATCGGTGCGGCGTGGGCGGTGCGAGTCTCGTTCCAGCGGCTGGCGATCTGCGGGCCTGCCATGGCGAACAACGCCTCTTCCCAGATCAGCCGGATCGCCAGGAAATCTGTGATCGTCGCATCGTCGCCGCCCGCGAGCTCGGCCTGCCACAGCTTGTAGCGGGCATATTGCCCCCACCCGCCAAGCGACATCAGCATCTGGTGGAAATAGGTTTCCAGCGATGCAGCCGTCAGCCCGAGTCGATCGACGGCACGCTCAATCGCCGTCGATGCGAATTCGGGCGCAGTAGCGACATGTGCGGCAAAGCCCTTGAGGCCGGCAATCTCGGCGGTCAGATCATGCGAGGCGACCGCCCGCCAGGCCGCATAAGCGCCTTTCGTCGGCGGTGCCCCCCACAGCGCTTGTCCCTCATCGAAATAGGAGGCGGCCCAGGCACCAAAGCGTTCGGAAATCAGCCCCGGCCAGTCTGTGCCCGTTTCCTGCGCGACCAAATCCGCGATCGTAGGCAGCGGCGGGGTGGGCCGCGACGGTTCCAGCGCCGCCCTCTTCAGGGTTGCGAGGTCGATCGGCTGGATTGCGGCCGGTGCAATCGCGAGCGCGGCCGCCAGATCGTCATCGGTGATGTCTCCTGCGGCGATTTTCTCCGCATACCAGCTGCGCGGCATCGTCACCTCGGTACCAGCAACCCGGCCAAGCCGCGCGGCGACACCCGCCAGCGTCTCCTCGGCTTGGCCGAGGAACGGGTTGACCGCGACGCTCGAAGCCAGCGGCCAGACCGGAGGAATGGCTCGGGCGGCTTTGTCGGCTGCGGTCATCAGCGCGGCGCGATCGATCACGGTAGTAACAATTGCCTGGGTCATGATGGCTAACTCCGATTCGGCGACGAGGCGCGACGCATCGACCAGCCGTTGAGCAGGCGGTCGAACACCGCGTTGGCATAAAGCCCGTTGGAGAGGTGGACACGCAGGCCGGCAGCCGCCGGGTGATAAGCCCACAAAGGGAACATGGCCTGGGCGACCGCGACAAGGCCGAAGCTCAGTACCGCCAGCACGATCAGCGCCCATTCGAGCGGTCCGGGGCCCGGAGTCGCTGGCAGCGTGCCGATCAACAGCCAGTCGGCCCCTGCCTGCAGCGCGAAATAGCCAAGCGACGCACCGACCGCATTGACCGCAATTCGTCGGGTCAGCGCGCGAGGTGCCTTGTCGGCGAAGCCTTGCGCGAAGAGATAGGCGATACCGAATACGAGGATCGCGCCGAGCGCCACCGCTTGCGGCGACTTATGGCCAATATCGAACACCAGTCCAACGGCAACATAAATGCCAAGTGCTACGACAAAGGCACGGCCAACCGCAGCCGTATTCGGGATCGCAACCGCACCAGGCCGACGGAAACCGGCGATCTGTTCAACCGCGCCGCCCGAAGCGAGGAACGCGTGCGCCTTATAGAGCGAGTGTGCAACAATGTGGAGCAGCGCAAGCGGGAACAGCCCCAGGCCACATTCCAGCACCATGAAGCCCATCTGTCCGACCGTCGACCAGGCGAGCGAAGTCTTGACCGCTGGCTGCGTGAGCATAACCGCGCCGCCGAAGATGGCGGTAAAGCCGCCGATCATCACCAGCACCGCCAGCACGCCCGGTGCCAGAAGCATGACATCGGCAAATCGGATCAGCAGGAAGCCGCCGGCATTGACGACTCCGGCATGCAACAGGGCAGACACCGGCGTCGGCGTTTCCACCACCTCGGTAAGCCAGCCGTGGGTCGGGAACTGCGCGGACTTGAGCAATGCCGCAACCCCGAGCAGCGCCGCTGCACCGATGGCCACGCCATGGCCTTCACCAGAACGGGCAGTGTCCAGGATCGTGGCGATATCGGTGTTGTGGAAGCCGCTGGCCAGCAGCGTTGCTGCACCGATCAGCGCGACATCGCCCAGCCGCGCAGTGACGAACTTTTTGCGCGCGGCGCGCTGAGCCTGAACCCGGTCCGGATAAAACAACAGCAGTCGGTGCAGGAAAAGGCTGGTCCCGACCCAGGCGAGTACGAGCTGGACGAGGTTGCCCGACGTCACCAGCAAGAGCACCGCGGCGAGTGTCATGCAAAGCCAGCCCGTGAAGGCCCCCTGCCGCGCCTCGCCATCCAGATACGTCCGCGAATAGCGTACCACCACCCATCCGACGAACGAGACCAGGATGAACATTACGCTGCTGACCCAGTCGAGCCGAACCGAGAGGCCGACGCCTTTTACACCCAGCAATGCGCTGGTACCCGGGCCGTTCGTGATCAGCACGCCCATCGAGAGCACCGCGATCAGCGCAGAGATCAACGTAGCGGCTTCGGCAAGGCCGGGAGAGCCGCGCGGACGAAGGCCCGGACCGATGAAGCCAGCCAGCGCGCCGAGAAGCAAAAGCACGGGTGCCAGCAATGGCAAGAGATAGATCGGCATGAGTGCTCCCACGTGATGCGGACATCACTTCACGGCAGTTCGTACTGGAGCGTGTGTTCTTCAAAAAATTCATTGTTTGTATGAGACCGTTCGTTCTAAACGAACGATATGAGGTCTTTAAACTACAACCACCTGCGCTATTTCTGGGCAGTCGCTCATGACGGCAATCTCACGCGAGCCGCTGCCAATATGCATCTGTCGCAATCGGCCCTCTCTGTGCAGATCCGGAAACTCGAGCAGCAGGTGGGGCATCCGCTGTTCGACCGCATCGGGAAGCGGCTCGTCCTGACCGAGGCCGGGCAGATCGCACTCGATTATGCCGACACGGTATTCCAGGCGGGCGACGAACTGATGAGCACGCTCGACGGACGGCCATTGGCAAGTCGGCAAGTTCTGAGGGTGGGCGCGCTCACCACATTGTCGCGCAACTTCCAGCTCGAGTTCCTGCGCCCTCTGGTTGGCCGCTCGGATGTGGAGTTGATCGTGCGTTCCGGTGCGATCCGCGACCTCCTCTCACAGCTTGAAGCGCATGCGATCGACGTTGTTCTTTCGACTAGTGCCGCGCCTCGAGACGCCCGTGCCTCATTTCGCAATCACCTGCTCAACCAGCAACCCGTCAGCCTGGTCGGTCGTCCCAGGCCCAATAAAAGCCCGTTCCGCTTTCCAGAGGATCTGCGCAGCGAGCCCATCCTGCTACCGAGTCTCGACAGCGACATCCGGGTGGGTTTCGACCATCTGCTTGATTTGGCGGGGATCCGGCCGATCGTCCTGGCAGAAGTCGACGACATGGCGATGCTGCGTCTGCTCGCGCGCGAGCGTGAAGGCGTGACGTTGGTACCGCCGATCGTCGTGCGCGACGAGCTTGAATCCGGCGTGCTGGTCGAGCATTGCCGAATCCCGCAACTGACGGAAAGTTTTTACGCTATTATTCAGAACCGCCGGTTCCCCAATCTCCTTCTCCGCCAACTATTGACGAGCGATGCATGGCCAAATCCGTCTCTTTTCGTCGGTTGAGATTGGCTATGGAAACGGAGCCGTCTGCTGCCCGGCCACCTTTCGCATTGGCATGCAAATCAGTTGTCGTTCGCTGGCGCGCGGTCCGCCCCGCTGCTTCCCGCCCGACATAGGACGCCGCGTCGCATATGCCACCGCCCGCAGCGGATCCAAGTCGGAAATCCGGGAGGCAACGACTACATTCCCGATGGCATCACTGGTTGGCGCGCCCGGCAGGATTCGAACCTGCGACCTCAGGATTAGAAGTCCCGTGCTCTATCCAACTGAGCTACGGACGCGTGGTGCTCCTAGTCGTCTTCAGATCATCTCCATGCGTACTGAACTTAGCATACTTATGTTTACACCGAGACGACTGAAGCGCTTGATGTTGAACTTGTCCCACTGAGTGCCATTCAGTCTTGATGTTTCGCAATCCTTGTAGAATACGTTTTTAAAATGCGGCTATCAGGTGCTTCACCACGCGAGGCAAACCCAAATGGCAAAGATGGTTTTGACCGACGCATGGCTTAGCGCAAAAGGTCGTCACAAAGCGACGACGTGTTTACGATGTCCGATCTAAAATCGCAAAACCTTACGGTTCAAATTGCCAAATCGGGCCGTACAAACTTCCTATGGCTTGTCCGGAGCGAGGGCAAGACAAAGACGATTAAGTTAGGCACCTACCCACCCCACTCGCTCGCCGATGCGCGGACTTGGGCAGATGCCAAGACGATCGCCCGCGACAAAGGCGCGCCGCTCATTGTCCGCTTGCGAGGAGAGCCTCAGGCTGGAGCTGAGGCCGAAATCGTGGCCGCACGGGCGGTTCGCGCCTGCTTCGAAGTTTTGGTCGTACTGGCCCGCCCTAATGCTATGCTGACTTTAACGAAGGTGTGAAATTGCTCGGCGCGATCCTGGCGGGCGGCCAGTCACGCCGCCTCGGTCGTGACTCGGCGGTTGCCGACCTCGACGGCAGGTGCGTCCGGTAGAGCTGTCGAGCCCGGATCAGCATGGTTCATAGAATTCGAGGATAGCCCCGTCGGGTGTGCGGACGGAGAATTGAATAACATGCCCAATTGCCGCTATCTCAAGCGGCATGGGACGACTGTAGAGCGGCCAGCCGAGCGCTTCGATTTCAGCCGCGCGAGTGCGACAGTCGGCCACCGGGAAGCGCAGCGAAAGGAGGCCAACATTCGGCGCGACCGCCAATTCGGCGAAATCGCGCGCGGCGATGCCGGCGCATTCGATCAGCTCGACCGAGCCGTCGGTGGTCGCCTCCGGGTGCCAGATACCGACGCGGCGCTCGACTCCGGCACATTGCGGCATCGGCATGCCGAGGATCAGGCCCGGCTCGCCTTCGCCGGTCGAGACGACCTCGATCATCGGCTGCCAGCCGAGAATGTCGCGGTAGAAGGCCGCCGAAGTCGCATAGTCCCTGACCGCCTGCGAGGAATTGAACTGGCGCGACATGGCACCCAGACCTTCCGCCCAGACCAGCGGCGGCGCGCGCCGTTCGATCAGGCCGATGACAAAACCATCGGGCCCGATGACCACGACTTCGCTGACCTGAAGCGTGCCAAAGCCATAATCGACCGGGTCGTCGAAGGCGGTCCAGCCATGGGCCTGGAGCGCCCGATAGGTCGCGGCGACATCGGCCGAATAGATATCGACGTCGAAGATGCCACCGCTGTCCCAGACGTGCTGGCTGGGTCGCATCAGCCGCTTTTCAACGCCGTGGAACACCACGATCCGCAGCGCGCCGCGGCTGTCGTTCGGCGGGACCAGCAGACATTGTTCGATGCGCGTGCAGCCTACGGGGACATGCCAGGCGGCGTGCTGTTCTATGGGCGCGTCGGCCAGCGGTTGCCGGGTATAGCCGCCGACGTCGCACATCGGCACGGCGATCCGTTCGATGTCGAACGCGCTCAGCACGATTTCATGGAAACCCTGTCGCACGGACGCGGCCTCAGGCACTCAATATCTCCAGCGCGACGCGCTCCGACGATTCCAGTGCCGCCTCGATGCCGCGATTGGCGGTGGCGGTGTGTTCGCCGCAAAAATGCAGGCGGCCGGCGGGCAGCGCCATGGTCGCTGCGAAAGCGGAGATCTGGCCGGAGTGAAAATAGGCCCAGTCGCCGCCGTTGAACGGCTCCAACGCCCAGCTGTGCAGCGCCGCGCCGATGACCTTGCCCTGCGCCGCCGGGCGCAGCCGTTCGAGCTCGGCGACGATCATTGCCAGAGCCGATGCCTTGCCCATCGCGTCCCAGCGCTGCGCCAGCTGGCCGCGCGCGAATACGGCGAGGCCGGTGACCTCATCGTCGGTCGTACCGTAGCGCTGTGCCAGCACCGCGCCGAGCGGTCCATCGGTCCACATCGACACCGGATCGCTGCCCCAGAACGGCGCGGTCACACGCAGGAACGCGATCGACAGCGGCTGATAGGGCAGGCTGGCCACCGCCTGCGCCTGCGGGCCAGTCAGCCGGGGTTCGATGGTAATATGGCGCAGCGCGGCGAATGGCAGTGAGCTGACGACCCGCCTGGCACGGTGGCGGCTGCCGTCGCGGCAGATGACGGTGACGCCGGTCGCGTCGCTGTGGATGGCGGCAACCGCCTTGTTCAGCAGCACATCGCCCTTCAGAAGGCCGCGCATAGCCATGGGAAGCTTCTGGTTGCCGCCCCTGACTGCAAAACTGCCTTTGCCCGCCGTCGCCTGCGCCTTGATCCAGCCGTCGTTGAAGGCATAGGTCAGCGAGGCGGCATCGCGCGAGGTCGTCCCGTAATAGGGTGCCGTGTCGAAGACGAGCTTGATCGCCGCCTCATTGAGGCCCTGACCCGCCAGGAAATCATGCATCGGCACATCGAGCGCGGCGCTGGTGGGGACATTCCAGTCGGCCCAGTCCTTCAGCGGATTATGTTTGGCATACAGCGCGAAGACAACCTCCCACGGCATCATCGATTTCATCGCATCGGGCAGCGGATTGCCGGGGAACACCGCCCATTGTTCGCGGCTCAACGGGGTGCTGCCGATGACCAGCTGCTGGCGCGGGTCCTTCAGGTAGCGCGGCGACACATCGTACAGCTCGACGCCGGCGCGCTTGGCCGCGTCGATACCCCGGCCATAGCCCGCCGCCATCGAATTGAAGCCCATTTCGGGCGTCCCAGGCTCGTCGAACAGGGTGTAGATGCGCCCGCCGACGCGATTGCGGCCCTCCAGCGTCAGCGTCGTCAGGCCCTGCTGCTCGCACAGCCAGGCCGCGTTGAGGCCGGAGATGCCCGCCCCCAGCACGATCACGTCGAGCATTTTGGGCACCGCCGCGCGCAGCGGTCGCGCGACGGCCAAAGCCAGCGCCGAGGCGGCCAGTTCGCGGCGGGTAAAGTCCATGCTGCTGCTCCCGATGCTCGTCGCACCATGGCCAAGCCGGCGTCGCCGTCGACGGCCGGCACGGCATTGCTCACTCTGCGGACACAAATCATGCATTATTGTCATGCCGCGGGAAATGGCTCCACTATCTGCCGTCTACGGGAGCATGATGTGAAACTGGCCCTTGCGTTGACCCTGCTGATCGTCGCCGCGCCGGTGTGCGCCGAAGGCGATGCGGCGATCGGTGCGCGGCTATTCCTGCAGTGCCGCGCCTGCCACACCGTCGGCCCCGGCGAACCGGGCAATACCGGCCCCAATTTATCCAGCATCGTCGGGGCGAAGGCGGGCGGCAAGTCCGGCTATACCTATTCGCCCGCGCTGGCCGGATCGGGGATCGTCTGGACCAGCACCACGCTCGATGCCTGGCTGGTCAAGCCGACGTCGCTGGTGCCGGGAACCAAGATGGCCTTTGCCGGGGTTGCCAGCCCCAAGGCGCGCGCCGACCTGATCGCCTATCTGGCGACGCTCAAGGCGGCGAAGTGAGGCGATGGGCCGCCCTGATCGCGCTGGTGGTCGCCGCTGCGGCTCCGGCGGCGGCACAGGACGCGGCCCGGCCCCGGCTGACCCTGGCCGAACTGCGCGCGCACTATAGCGATCCGCGCGGACACATTGCCGTCATCGGCGGCGTCGAAATCTATTACAAGGACGAAGGGCGGGGCCCCGCGCTGCTGCTGGTCCATGGCTCGGTCAGCACGCTGCGGACCTGGGACCGGATCGCGCCGGTGCTTGCCAGACATTACCGGGTCATCCGCTTCGATATTCCGCCACAGGGCCTGTCGGGGCCAATATCCGACGAAGCAGCGGCACGGCTGGTCCCGACCGATATTGCCGAAGGTCTACTCGCCCAGCTTGGCGTCAAGCGCGTCACTTTCGTCGGCGTGTCGAGTGGCGGCACGATGGGCATTCAGCTTGCCGCCAAGCGCCCCGATCTGGTCGAGCGGCTGATCATCGCCAATGCGCCCGCCGATCCGGTGACGACCGGCCATCTGCCGCCGTCGCCCGAGTTCGACCGCGAACAGAAGATCGCGCGCGAAACCGGCTTTCAGTCGCTGGCGTTCTGGAACGCGTTCCTGACCTATTTCAGCGGCGATCCGGCGCGCATCAGCACCACGACCCGCAACGAATATTATGATTTCAACCGCCGCGTCCCGGAAAAACACCCGATCGATCTCGTCGCGCAGGTCGCCGACCATGACAAGGCGGTCGCGGTGATGGCCAAGGTCACGGCTCCGGTGCTGCTGATCTGGGGCGGCAGGGACCCGTTGCTGACGCCGCCGTCGATGGATGCGCTGGCCGCCTATCTGACCCATGCACAGGTGTCGCGCATCCTGCTGCCCGATGTCGGCCACTACCCGCCGCTCGAGGTTCCGGAACGCTTCGCCCAGCTGATCGAGGCGTATATCGAGGCGGCAACGCCTTAAACGAACGGCGGCAGCGCGCGGTGCTGGCCAGGACCGGCAAGCGGTATGCGGCATGGCTGTCGGAAATGCTGTGGCAACCGCTGGGCAACGGCCCAGCGAGCGTCTGGCTCGATCATGACGGCGGATCGACGCATTATTTCGCTTGGCTGGAGACCGATCTGCGCAGCTGGGCGCGGGTCGGCGAACTGATCCGGTTGCGCGGCAGGGTCGGCCGCCGCCATAAGCCCCGGTGGCATCAAGCGCCGGTTGTGCGACAGTACGCTGCGCAGCCGAAACGACCTGCATCGGAGCGTAGGGCGCGGCCCCCGGCATCGCGTCCAAAGGCTCGTACGACGCTTCCTGACCGCGCAGCATTGCGGCGATGCGATCCTTATAGACAGCGTCGTCGGGTGCGGGGGCGGCGGCGATCATCGATGATGCCAGCGCTGCCACTATCGAAGTACCGCGCATCTTCGCCCGCCTCGCTTCAACTTATGTCGACTCCCTAGTGGCGTGCGAGAAAGCTCGCGACTTCGGCGGCGCAATATCCGTCAGACGTCTAGTGTCGCAATTAGCCTGCGACAAAACCGTTACGGGAGCGGGCTGCTTACTCGCTGTGCGGATATTTGTCGCAGATAGAGTCGCAGTCCCGCCAGCCAAGTTAGGCTGCAACGCGCAAAACCGAACGGACGGGCGAACA
>JBBQVA010000017.1:0-54338 GCA_038211945.1 Sphingomonadales bacterium | reverse complement strand
AGCCGGTTGAGGAATTCGGGGCGGAAGTGCCCGCGCACCACCTCCATCACCTGCGCCTCGGCATCGGCGACCGGCTGATCGTCGCGTAGGGCCGCGATGTATTGCGAGCCGAGGTTCGAGGTCAGGATGATCAGCGTGTTGGTGAAATCGACCGTCCGCCCCTGGCCATCGGTGAGCCGTCCGTCGTCGAGCACCTGCAGCAGCACGTTGAAAACATCGCCGTGTGCCTTTTCGACCTCGTCGAACAGCACCACCTGATAGGGCCGCCGCCGCACCGCCTCGGTCAGCACGCCGCCTTCCTCGTAACCCACGTAGCCGGGAGGTGCGCCGATCAGCCGGGCGACGCTGTGCTTCTCCATGAACTCCGACATGTCGAGGCGGACCATGGCGCGCGGGTCGTCGAACAGGAAATTCGCCAGCGCCTTGGTCAATTCGGTCTTGCCGACGCCCGTCGGCCCGAGGAACAGGAACGATCCGAGCGGGCGATTGGGGTCCTGCAGTCCGGCCCGCGCGCGGCGCACCGCCGATGACACGGCATGCACCGCCGCAGCCTGGCCGATGACCTGGCCCGACAGGATTTCCTCCATCTTGAGCAGCTTTTCGCGCTCGCCCTCGAGCATCCGGTCGACCGGCACACCGGTCCAGCGCGACACCACGGCTGCAATGTCGTTGGCCGTGACCTCCTCGCGGACCATCGCCGAGGCGGTGGCGCTTTCGGCCTCCGCCAACTGGCGCTCCAGATCGGGAATGCGCCCATAGGTCAGCTCGCCGGCCTTGGCGTAATCGCCGCCGCGCTGCGCCTGCTCAACCTCCAGACGCGCCGCGTCGAGCTGTTCCTTGATCTTGGTCGCGCCCGCCAGCTTGTCCTTCTCGCCCTGCCAGCGTGCTGTCAGTTCACGCGACTGTTCCTCAAGGTTCGCCAGTTCCTCGCGCAAGGCGGCCAACCGGTCCTTCGACGCGGCATCGGTCTCGCGGGTCAGTGCGGCTTCCTCGATCTTGAGCTGGACGATGCGGCGGTCGAAGCCTTCGATTTCCTCGGGCTTGGATTCGACCTCCATGCGCAGCCGCGACGCCGCTTCGTCCATCAGGTCGATGGCCTTGTCGGGCAGGAAACGGTCGGCGATGTAGCGGTTGCTCAGCGTTGCCGCCGCCACAATCGCGCCATCGGTGATGCGGACGCCGTGGTGAAGCTCGTACTTCTCCTTCAACCCGCGCAGGATGCTGACGGTATCCTCGACGGTCGGTTCGCCGATGAACACCGGCTGGAAACGCCGCTCCAGCGCTGCGTCCTTTTCGACATATTTGCGATATTCGTTGAGCGTCGTCGCGCCGATGCAGTGCAATTCACCCCGCGCCAACGCCGGTTTGAGCAGGTTGGAGGCATCCATCGACCCCTCAGCCGCGCCGGCGCCGACCAGCGTGTGCATCTCGTCGATGAACAGCACGACGTCCGACCCTTCGAGCCGCACCTCGTCGAGCACACCCTTCAGTCGCTCCTCAAACTCGCCGCGATACTTGGCCCCGGCGATCAGCGAGCCCATGTCCAACGACATCAGGCGCTTGTCCTTGAGGCCATCGGGCACGTCGCCATTGGCGATGCGCAGCGCCAATCCCTCGACCACCGCGGTCTTGCCGACGCCGGGTTCGCCGATCAGCACCGGATTGTTCTTGGTGCGCCGCGCCAGCACCTGGATCGTCCGGCGGATTTCCTCGTCGCGGCCGATGACCGGATCGAGCTTGCCGTCGCGCGCCGCCTGGGTCAGGTCGCGGGCATATTTGCTCAGCGCGTCGAAATTCGCCTCCGCCCCGGCGGTATTGGCGGTGCGACCCTTGCGCGCGGTTTCAATGGCGGCGTTGAGCGCCTGCGCGGTCACGCCAGCGGCGGCCAGCGCCTTGCCGGCCTCGGTTGTCGTCGCCAGCGTCAGCGCGACCAGCAGGCGCTCGACAGTGACGAACGAATCGCCTGCCTTGGTGCCAATCTGCTCGGCGCTGTCGAGAACACGCGCGGTATCGTTATCCCATTGCAACTGTTGCGCGCCGGATCCGGACACTTGGGCGATCTTGGCCAGCGCGCGATCGGTCGCCGCCATCGCGACCTCTGGCTTTCCCCCGGCGGCGCGGATCAGCCCGGACGCCATGCCCTGATCATCCTCCAGCAGCGCCTTCAACACATGCTCCGGCGCCACACGCTGGTGATTGTTGCGAATGGCGACGGTCTGCGCCGACTGCAAAAAGCCCTTGGCGCGATCGGTGAATTTATCGATGTTCATGGGCCGGAATATGGGTGTGGTTTTACGGCAACACAAGACCGAGCCGCGCTATTGCAGAGGCGAACGGCGTCAACCGCAGCCAATATTGCAGCCGTTGCCACACCTACCTTGCAACTTATGCTGTTCCCGCGCACTCAGTCCTCCGGGGCCGGAGACACGCACTTGACTACAGCGCATATCAACCGGATCGGCACCGCGGTTCCGCCCAACGATGTCCATGACGCGTTCGTGACTCTTGCCGGGGGCATGATCACCGAACGCCGCGATACGCTGTTGTTCAAACGGATGGTCGGGCGATCGGCGATTGACCATCGTTACTCGTTCTTCGCGCCGACCGAGCGTGGGTTCACGGCGGGCGACGGACGCTATTATGGGCCCGGCGAATTCCCCGGCACGGCGGCGCGCATGGGCTATTTCGGCCAGACCGCCCCCGGCCTCGCGCTTAAGGCACTGGATAATCTCGACCTTGACGGCGAACGCGACCGGATCACTCATCTGGTCGTCACCTCGTGCACTGGCTTTGTCGCGCCGGGCCTCGATCAGCTGATCGTCAAGGCGGCGGGGCTCAATCCCGGCGTCGAACGCACGGTGGTTGGCTTCATGGGTTGCTATGCCGCGGTCAATTCGCTGCGGCTGGCGCATCACTTCGTCCGCTCCGATCCGGCAGCGCGGGTGCTGGTCGTCAATCTGGAGCTGTGCACGCTGCATCTGCAGGAGACGCCCGACCTCGAGAAATTGCTGTCGATGCTGTTGTTCGGCGACGGCTGTTCGGCGGCGCTGGTGACGGCTGACGAGACCGGGATTGCATTGGACGATTTCCGCTCCGCTGCCATTGCCGAGTCCGAAGGCGCGATCACCTGGGATATCGGCGACACTGGTTTCAACATGCATTTGTCGGGCGAAGTGCCGATCAAGATCGCGAAGGCGCTGAAGTTCGAGAATGAACGCAACGACGGCGAGGGGCTGCTGCGCGGCACGCGGCCGTCCGAATACGACGTCTGGGCCGTCCATGCCGGGGGGCGGTCGATTTTGGACGCGGTGGAAAGCGGCTTCGAACTGGCCAGCGACAAGCTCGATTGGTCGCGCGGCGTGCTCAGGGATTTCGGCAACATGTCGTCGGCGACGCTGATGTTCGTGCTGCAGCGAATTCTGGGGGCCATCGGCGGCCCGGTCGTCGAGCGCACGTCGAAGGGCTTTGCCGTGGCGTTCGGGCCGGGGCTGGCGGCAGAAAGTTTCCGGTTCCGGACGGTGGGTTAGTCATCCCTCCTCCCCCGTGAGCACTTGCGAACGGAGGGTGGGGAGGGCGCGGACTCGCGCACGTTCGCGCGAGCCGGGGTGGGGGCTTTAACCGAGAGATTGATCGCGTGCAGCCCAAGGCCCCCACCCCGACCCTCCCCACTCTACGCCGCCAAGGGGCGGCGTGGGGGGAGGGAGAAACAAGGCTGGACTTCTCGCGGCGTGCCGACGTCCCGGAACAGATGGACGACCCGGCATTGCCCCCGGCCACCTACGCCCTCGTCATGGCTGACCTCGCGCAGGTCAACACGCTGACGCTGGCGCGCCGCCCGACATTGGCCTGGCTCGCGCGCGCGACGAAAAGTCTCCCCGCCTTCACCCTGATCGACGTGGGTTTCGGCCACGGCGACATGCTACGTGCTATCGCGGTCTGGGCGCGGCGGCGGGGTATCGGCGCCAGCCTGACCGGCGTCGACCTCAACCCGAAAAGCGCCCCCGTCGCTGTCGCCGCGACCGATCCGGCGCTGAACATCGCCTATGTCACCGGCGACGCCGCCGACCAGCCCGCCCCCGACTTCGTCGTGTCGTCGATCACCGCGCACCACATGAACGACGCCGAATTGACGGGCTTTCTCAGATGGATGGAGGCGACCGCCAAACACGGCTGGTTCGTCAACGATCTGCACCGGTCGCGCATTGCCTGGGCCGGGTTCGCCGTGATCGCCATGGTCATGCGCTGGCACCCCATCGTCCGCCACGACGGCATGGTTTCGGTGCGCCGGTCGTTCCGCCGCGCCGATTGGGAACGGCTGATCGCCGCCGCCGGGATCGACCGCAGCGCCGTCACCATCCGCTGGGTGTTCCCGTTCCGCCTGTGTGTCGGGCGCATCCGGTGACGCGGCCGATCATCATCGGCGGCGGGTTGGCGGGAGCAGCGGCGGCGACGCGGCTGGCGTCGCTGGGCCAGCGGCCGTTGCTGCTGGAACGCGAGGCCGAGGCGCATGACAAGATCTGCGGTGAATTCCTGTCGGTCGAGGCCGGGCGGCATCTGGCGGCGCTGGGTTTCGATATGGCGCGGCTCGGCGGCCAGCGCATCGATACGGTACGTATCCACGCCGGGCGGCGGACCGCAAGTGCGCGGCTGCCGTTCGTAGCGACCGGTGTTACCCGCCGCGCGCTCGATGCAGCCCTGCTTGGTCACGCGGCGCGGGTCGGGGCGAGCGTCCAGCACGGTGTCGCGGTCAAGCGGATCGACGCTGGCCGCGTGGTAACGCCGCTGGGGGAGCTGAATGGCGGGCCGATCCTGCTTGCAACCGGAAAGCACGAGCTGCGCGGCCATGCTCGCGACCGCGCCGGGACGATCGACCGGCTGATCGGCTTCAAACAATATTTCCGGGGGAATGCGGCGCTGTTGGCGCGGATCGGTAGCGCGGTCGAGGTCACCGTGTTCGACGGCGGCTATGCCGGTGTGCAGCGCGTCGAGGACGGGCTGATCAACCTGTGCCTGCTGGTGACCCGCGAACGCTTCACGGCGCTGGGGTCGTGGGAGGCGCTGCTGGCGGCACTGCTGGTTGAACCGGGCTTGGCCCCGTTGGCCGATGCGCAGCCGGTGCTGGCGAAACCGCTGACGATTTCGAACGTGCCCTATGGTTATCTGGCGCGCGTCGACGCTGGCGATGCACTGTTCCGGCTCGGCGACCAGGCGGCGGTGATCCCCAGCTTTTGCGGCGACGGCATGGCGATCGCGCTGCATTCGGGGCGGCTGGCGGCGGATATGGTTGCGGATGGCGCAGATGCGGCCGCGTTCCAAGCGCGGCTGCGCGGCGATGTCGCGCGGCAGGTGCGGCTGGCGACGGGGCTGCAACGGGTCGCAACGACACGGATCGGGCGGTTCGCGCTCATCGCCGGACTGGCGGCGGTTCCGCCCGCCCTCGCCGCGCTGGCGCGCTGGACGCGCGTGGAACCGGGCGCCGTGGCGCGCGCCGGGGCATAGCCTTAAGGCCGGGATATGGATTCCCTTCCCATCTTCGTCACCCTGCGCGGACGCCGCGTCATCGTTATCGGCGATGGTGAAGCGGCAGCGGCAAAGGCGCGGCTGGTGACGGCGGCCGGGGGAGAGGTCGTGGCCGGGGGCGACGCGGCGCTGGCGTTCATCGCGCTGGATGATGAGGCCGAGGCGCGCGCGGCGGCGGGTGCGTTGCGGGCACGCGGCCTGCTGGTCAACGTCGTCGACCGCCCGGCGTTGTCCGATTTCACCATGGGATCGATCGTCGATCGTTCGCCGGTGATCGTAGCGATCTCGACTGGCGGGACATCGGCGAGCCTGGCCCGCGCGCTGCGATCCCGGCTGGAGGCGCTGCTCCCCGCAGGGTTGGGCGCTCTGGCAGAGGCGATCCGGCGCGCAAGGGGGGCGGCCAGCGCGGCGCATCCAACCATCGCCGACCGACGACGGCTGTGGGAGGCGGCACTGGCCGAGGGCGGCGCGCTCGATCCGTTGGCCTTTGCAGGCGATCCGGTGGTGGCGGTGGCGGGAGTGATCAGTGGGGCGACGCCGCCCGCCGCAACGCGCACGGTGACCATTGCCGTGCGCAGCGACGACCCCGGCGACCTGACCCTCAACCAGCTGGCGCTGCTCGGGCGGTGCGATGCGCTGCTGCTTGAGGGGCCGGTTGCCGCAGCAATCTTCGATCGCGCGCGACGCGATGCGGTGCGACTGGCGGCAGACGATCCGCCGCCAGAAGGCCTGACCGTGGTGCTACACCGCGTTTAGGCAGCGATGCTCCGCCGCCGCCCCGAAACCCGCATCGCCGCACCCACCAGCCCGAACCCGGCGATCAGCATTGCCCAGCTCGACGTTTCGGGCACTGCGCCGGTCAACGCATTCTGGAAGCCGTTGAACTGCCCGGCGCTGGCAAAGGTCAGCCCGGTGACGAAACCGGCATGGGTGTTCGGGTCGATACCCGCCCCCATTGGAATGCCGCGCAGCTCGAAGCGGTCGACCGGAGCGAGGAAGGTAAAGGCGCTGCCCCCGATTACCCGCGCATCGAACACATATTTCGTGCCGTTCCACAGATAGAGCGAAAACGCGTTGCCGATACCGATCCCTGCGGGCGCCGTCACGCTGGCGAACAGCGGCCCGGTGCCCGACAGGTATTCAAAGCCCGAAGCGAACGCCGGGTCGATGTAATAGATTGTGCCGGGTGCCACCGTAATGGCGAACTGCGCCTGGCCGGGGGCGGTTACGCCGCCGACGACCGGGTTGAAAACTGGCGCGCCATTCGGAGCCGTCGCACCGCCGGGCGTGTAGATGTACGACCCGCTGTCCGACGAAATCACGAACTGGCCTGAATCGTTGATGCCGAAGGTCTGGGTGTTGAGTGCGCCCGGCACGATGATGTCGGTGAAAGCCAGCGTGGCCAGGTTAAGGCTGAACGCCTGCGTATATCCTGCAGCGTTGGTGTAACCGCCCAAGGCTATGCCATTGTTGTTGATCGCCTCCAGGACGGTTGATCCCGTCGTGTCATGCGGGTTGTAGCCAAAATGGAATACGCCGCCGCTGTAAACCCAGCCGCGGACGCCGCGACTGCCATCAGAGCTGAAGCCAACGACGGTGCCAAAATTGTTGATTCCGCGCGCGTTCATCGAGGTGTTGAAGCCCGGGACCGGCGTGGGGTCGGCCAGTTCGGTGAAGGTGGCGCCGTTGAGAATATAGCCAAAGTTGCGCAGTGGCCCCGGCGTGACCGGGCGGTAGCGATAATTGCCTACAATGCTCCCGCTGTCGTTGATGCCCTGGGCGATGCCGTCCAAAGGAAATCCATCGGAGGGGCGTTGAAGCTGGGTAATCGTCCCGCTGGCAGTGCGGCTGAAGCCACGAAAGTTCGAAGTATTTCCCGTTGTCAGCGAGCTGTACCCAATGATCGTATTGCTGTTGGAAATGGCGCGCCCAGCCGTAAAATTATTGGTCGGATCGGCAGTGTCGTTGAACACCGTATAAGTGCCATCGGGCGCGCGCAGAAAGGCATAACCGGTGCCGTCCGCGTGCTGAATACCGCCCGTCGTCCACCCTGCATTATTGATCCCGAGCAGAGAGGTTCCGACCGAAAGTGGATCGCCCATGTAGGGCGCGATCGGCGTCAGCGTGTCGGCATAGGCAGCCGTCGACAGCAACACAGCGGCGGTCGCCGCCAAACGGGTGGAATTCAGCATAAACGACGCCCCATGTTACGCCACGATCCGAGACCCCGTCGTCGCAGCAAAGCTACCTTGGCCGAAATTCGTTACGCCTGCAATTCCATATCCCAGCCCAAATAGTCGTGCCATGTCGTGTGCGGGTAATGCGGCGGGAAGGCCCGGCCGTTCTCCAGCCCATAATGGGTGCAGGGCGGCGCGGGCACCGCTGCGTTCCACCGTAGTCGGTGCTAGTCCGCAAACTCCGCCGCGCGGTTGCCCAGCAGGAAACGCGGTCCGGCTCCTGCCCTCGCCGCGCGGTCGCCGGGGTTGTAGAGGGCACATTTTTCCAGCGACAAACAGCCGCAGCCAATGCAGCCGCCCAGCAGGTCGCGCGTCTGTTCGAGCATGGCGATTTTGGCGTCGAGCGTGACGCGCACGCGCTCGCTGATCGCCTGCCAGTCGCCTTGTGTCGGGGCGCGGCCCTGCGGCAGTTGGACCAGCTCGGCGGAAATCTCGGCAAGCGTCAGCCCAAGTCGTTGCGCAATCAGCGCGAACGACAGCCGCCTGATGTCAGAGCGCAAAAATCGCCGCTGGTTGCCGCCGCTGCGGATGGCGCTGACCAGGCCGCGTTGTTCGTAAAAACGGATCGCCGACACCGAAAGCCCGGTGCGCCGGGCGAGATCGCCGATCGAAAGCAGCGCGGTTTGCGGCATTGATCCGGCTCCAGGAAATAGCTTGACCTCACCTTAGCTTGAGGTGGTACGACTCGCAACCGATCGGCCTCTATCTGGTTGGAAGGGTGTAATTACAATGGCTTCGCTGTGCATCGAACATGTCAACGTCACTGTCCGCGATCCCGAACATACGGCGGCGCTGCTGACATCGATCTTCGGTTGGCGCATTCGCTGGCAGGGTCCGGCGCGCGACGGCGGGCGAACGATCCACCTCGGCAGCGATGACCATTATATCGCGCTCTATACCGGCAAGGGTGCCAGCTATTCGGACGCCGATTTCGCCAAAAGCCAGCCGCTCAATCATATCGGCGTCGAAGTTGACGACATCGATGCGACCGAAGCCAAGGTAATTGCCGCCGGATTGGTGCCGTTCAGCCACGATGCCTACGATCCCGGGCGACGCTTCTACGTCTTCGACCCCGACGGCATCGAATATAAGATTGTGAGCTACGCCAAATAGTTACGCCTGCAATTCGGTGTCCCAGTACAGATAATCGCGCCACGTCGAATGCAGGTAATGCGGCGGAAACGCCCGGCCATTCTCCTGCAGATGGTGGGTGGCGGGCTGGAAAGGCCGTTGCATCAGCGAGAGATGCGCCTCCGCCGGGGTGCGCCCGCCCTTTTTAAGATTGCAGGGCGCGCACGCCGTGGTGACATTCTCCCAGGTCGTGCGGCCGCCATAGGCGCGCGGCACAACATGATCGAAGGTCAATTCATCACGGCAGCCACAATATTGGCAGGTGAAGCGATCGCGCAGGAACAGGTTGAAGCGCGTGAACGCCGGGTGCGACGCGGGGCGGACATATTGGCGCAGCGCGATGACGCTGGGGATTTTCATCTCGAACGATGGCGAATGGATGACCCGGTCGTATTCGGCGACGATGTCGACGCGCTCGAGGAACGCCGCCTTGATCGCCGTCTGCCACGGCCACAGCGACAGCGGGTAATAGCTCAGCGGCGTATAATCGGCGTTGAGGACCAGCGCCGGGCAGGCATCAGGCGGCGACAGGACATTGGGATGATACATGCGCTGCGCCCGCTCCCTTCAATGGAGCGTCCGCCAAACCACCGGCCCTGTCGCACTCAAGGCCGCTGATAGCGGCCGCCCGTTCGTGGTTGAGCGGCCTCTTACTACAGTTCGTGTGTCGGGCAAATGACAATCACTGGATTTAGTTTGACGCATCCCGCGACGCCGCGCCCCGCTTGCCTTCGCGCGGCGCGTCTCCCACCTCGACAGCGCGCCCATCCCGCGCGACAAGGCAGACCATGTCCAGCACCACGATATTCATTGTCCTGATGGTCCTCGCCGCACTGGCAACGCTCGGCGTGCTTGCACGCGGCATCTTCATCATGGCGCGCGGCAAGGATGTGACCGGCAAACAGGCGAACAAGATGATGAGCTATCGCATCGCGTTTCAGGCGCTGGCGATCATCTTCATCATCATCCTGTTCGCGGTGAATAACCGCTGATGGTCAAGCTCAACCGCATTTATACCCGCACCGGCGACGACGGCACGACGGGGCTGGTCGACGGATCGCGGCGGTCGAAGGCCGATGCGCTGCTGCAGGCGGTGGGGACGGTCGACGAGGCCAATGCCGCAATCGGGCTGGCGCGGCTGCACGCGACGCCGTCGACGGAGGTGCTGCTGGCGCGGATTCAGAACGACATGTTCGACCTGGGTGCCGACCTGGCGACGCCGGGGCACATCGACGGTGCACTGCGGATCGTGCCCGAACAGGTGACGCGGTTGGAGAACGAAATCGATGCGGCCAACGCTGGACTGGCTTCGCTGACCAGCTTCATTCTGCCCGCCGGGACGCCTGCTGCGACGGCGCTGCATTTGGCGCGCACCATCGTCCGCCGCGCCGAACGCGACGCGATCGCCGCCGCCGCGCATGAGCCATTAAGCCGCACGGCGATTTCGTATTTGAACCGATTGAGCGATCATCTGTTTGTTCTGGCGCGGGTCGAAAACGCCGCCGCGGGCGATGTGCTGTGGGTGCCGGGGGCCAATCGCTAGGCGCGCTTGGTCGGCAGGGAGAGAAAGGGATGGCGACGGCGGTGCAATCCCGCGACGCGCTGCGCGAGCAGTTCGCGGCGACGCGCTCGCTGTCGGTGGCGCTTTCCGGTCCGCTTTCCGACGCCGACGCGAGCGCGCAATCGATGCCCGATGCGTCGCCCGCCAAATGGCATCTGGCCCATACGTCGTGGTTTTTCGAGACCTTTGTACTGGCCGCAACGGCTGGCTACCGCGTCTTCGACGAGCGTTTCGGATTTCTGTTCAACAGCTACTACGAAGCGGTCGGGGCGCGTCACGCCCGCGACCGGCGCGGGCTGCTGACACGGCCGAGCCTTGACGATGTGCTCGCGTACCGGGCGCATGTCGATGCGGGGCTGGAGCGGGCATGGGACGGGTTCGAGGCGGACGCGCGCACGCTGATAGAACTCGGCCTGAACCATGAGGCGCAGCACCAGGAACTGTTGCTGACCGACATTCTGGACTTGCTGGCAGCGAACCCGCTGGAGCCGCGGCTGTATCCACCGAACACCGTCATTCCCGCGAAAGCGGGAACCCAGGCGGTCATCGCAGTCGCTGACCGCGCCGCTTATGAATCCCCCCTGGGTTCCCGCTTTCGCGGGAATGACGGGGGTTGGTCCTTCCACCCCGGCGGCGTTGTCGAAATCGGGCACGGCGGCCCCGGCTTCGTCTTCGATTGCGAGACCCCACGCCACGAAACCCTGCTGCGCCGGTTCGCGCTGGCCGAAACGCTGGTCACCAACGCCGATTGGGCGGCCTTCATTGCCGATGGCGGCTACGATGCTGCCGCGCTCTGGCTGTCCGACGGCTGGGCATGGCGGAAGCGGGACGCCATCACTGCGCCGCTGCGCTGGGAACGGCGTGATGGCCAATGGACGAGCTTCACCCTGTCGGGCCGCCGCCCGGTCGACTCACACGCCCCCGTCACCCACATCAGCTTCTACGAAGCCGACGCCTTCGCAACTTGGGCAAACGCGCGCCTGCCGACCGAGGCCGAATGGGAGTTCGCCGCGCGTGACGCCAATCCAGCTGGCGGCAATCAGCTCGACAGCGCCGGCCCGGTCGCGCCGCATGGTGGTACCGATCTGTTCGGCGACTGTTGGCAATGGACCGCTTCGGCGTTCCTGCCCTACCCCGGCTTTCGCGCGGCAGCGGGCGCGGTCGGCGAATACAACGGCAAATTCATGAGCGGCCAGATGGTGCTCAAAGGTGCGTCGTGCGCCACGCCGCGCGGCACCAGCCGGGCGAGCGTCCGCAATTTCTTCTACCCACAGCAACGCTGGCAGTTCACCGGACTGCGACTGGCGAAGGATATTTGACGATGAACGCAGCCCTCGCCGAGGCCTTGCCCCCTCCTCAACCGGAATTCGCCGAAGCCGTGCTGACCGGCCTCGCCCAGACCCCCAAAGTCATTCCCGCGCGCTATTTCTACGACCGTGCCGGCTCCGAACTGTTCGAAGCGATCACCGCCCTGCCGGAATATTACCCGACCCGCACGGAAATTGGGCTGCTCGAAAAGCATGGCGGCGACATCGCCGGTTACGTCGGACCGGGCCGCGCGGTCGTCGAATTTGGCTCGGGATCGTCCGCCAAGACCCCGCTGCTGCTGCGCGCCATCGCCCCCGCCGCTTATGTGCCGATCGATATTTCGGCGGAGTTCCTGGCCGACAGCGCGGCGTCGTTGGCGGCGGCGACTCCCGGCCTGCCGGTGCACCCGCTGGCGGGCGACTTCACCCGGCCGCTGACCCTGCCCGACGCCGTCGCCGCGCTGCCCAAGCTGGGTTTCTTCCCCGGTTCGACGCTGGGCAACTGCACCCCCGCGGTCGCCGTCGACCTGCTGCGGTCGATGGCCGAAACGCTGGGCGAGGGCGCGTGGCTGGCGATCGGCCTCGATCTGCGCAAGGACCGGGCGACGCTCGAGGCCGCCTATAACGATAGCGCCGGGGTGACCGCGGCGTTCAACCTCAACCTCGTCGACCGCATCAACGCCGAACTCGGCGGCACCATCGACCGCAGCGCACTGCGCCACGTCGCGCGCTGGAACGGCGACGACGGGCGCATTGAAATGCACCTGGAGGCGGTGCGCGATACCAGCTTCACTGTCCTCGGTGAGCGCTTCACCATGACCAGGGGCGAGAGCATCCACACTGAAAACAGCTATAAATGGACCCTCGACGAGGCGCGGCTGTTGGCCCGAGCCAGCCATTGGGAGCCGGTCGTCGTGTGGATCGACGCTGGCGCCAAGTTTGGCCTGCATCTATGGCGGGCGGCAGCGGCGCACCTCGCGCCATAGGGTCAGATCAAGGGCGGTAATGAAGGGCAGGGGCGCGCGTAAATCCCTGCGCTGGCTTGCGGCCAGCGTTGTGACGGCAATGGCAATGCCTGTTGCCGCCGCGCCTGTCGCTCCGGCGCTCAACGTCCGCCTGCTCCCCGACAATACCCCTGATGCCGCCGAACAGGCCGCCGTCGGTCGCAAGCCCGGCGATCCGCCGTGGAAGCTGACTGCGCTCGCCACCTTCGATGCGCTGTCCAATACCAGCGGCGGGCTGGCGCGCGGTACCCGGTTGCTCGACAAATTGTCGGTCGCCGTCGCCTATTCAGCGGGATCGGGGTGGAGCGGCCTCGCCAGCCTGCAATACACCAACGGCACCCCGTTCAGCGGCACCCTTGTCGGCGATACCCAGACCGCCAGCAATATCGAGGCGGTCGGCTCCGTCCGCATCTACGAAGCCTGGGTGGCGCATTCGATCCCACTGGGGCGAATCAAGCTCGGCCTGACCGACCTTAACGCCGATTTCGACGTCCAGCAGGCGGGCGGGCTATTCCTCAACAGTTCCGACGGCATCGCCGCCGAATTCTCGCACACCGGCCGCAACGGGCCGTCGATCTTTCCGACGACTGCGCTCGCTGCTACCGCCTATGTCGAACCGGCGGAGGGCTGGCGGCTCGATCTCGGCATCTTCGATGGGGTGCCCGGCGACCCCGCGCATCCGCGCCGCTTCGCGATCAAGATCAATGGCGACAGCGGCGCGTTGATTGTCGGCCAGGCGACGTGGCGGCGCGACGACCACTTCCGGGTCGAAGCCGGTGCCTGGACTTACACCGCGCCCTTCGATGCGCTCGACCAGTTCGACGTCAACGGCAAGCCACAGCGATTGCGTTCCAGTCGGGGAGCATATGGCCTGATCGAGGGGCATCTTTACGATCCGGACGGGCCGCGTGCGCTGACCGGCTGGGTCCGTGCCGGACTTGCCGACGACAGGGTCAACCGCATCGCCGCCTATGCGGGGGGCGGGCTGGTTTATGCCGCACCGATCAAAGGTCGCGACAGCGATACTGCTGGGCTATCGGTGATGCGCGCAATGTTCGGCGACCCCGCACGCCGCGCTGAGCCAGGCCTCGCCGCCGCCGAAACGACCATTGAGGCGACCTATCGCGCCGCCGTCATGCCGCGTGTCGCGCTGCAGCCCGATGTGCAATATATCGTCCATCCGGGCAGCGCGCCAGGGATCGCCAACGCGCTGGTCGTCGGCCTCCGTTTGACACTCGGTGCGTCCTATGCGCCGATTCCCACCGGTCGCAGGTTGACCAGCGCGCCGCACTGACGCAATCGGGCGCGGCAAATTAGGAGTCCCATGGGGATGAAGGTTCTTGTGCCCGTCAAGCGGGTCGTCGATTACAACGTCAAGGTCCGGGTGAAATCGGACCAGACCGGCGTCGAGCTCGCCAACGTCAAGATGAGCATGAACCCGTTCGACGAAATCGCCGTCGAGGAAGCCCTGCGCCTGCGCGAAAAGGGCGTGGCGACCGAGGTCATCGTGGTCAGCATCGGTGTCCAGCAATCGCAGGAAACGTTGCGCACCGCGCTCGCGATGGGCGCCGACCGCGGCATCTTGGTTGTCACCGATCAACCGACGGAATCACTGGTGGTGGCCAAGATCCTCGCCAAGATCGCGGCGGAGGAACAGCCCGGCCTGATCATCCTCGGCAAGCAGGCGATCGACGATGACGCCAACCAGACCGGCCAGATGCTGGCGGGGTTGCTCGGTTGGCCGCAGGGCACCTTCGCATCGAAGGTCGTCGTCGACGGCGAGCGCCTCGCCGTCACCCGCGAGGTCGATGGCGGGCTGGAGACGGTCGATCTGAAACTGCCGGCCATCGTGACGACGGACCTGCGGTTGAACGAGCCGCGCTACGCCTCGCTGCCCAACATCATGAAGGCCAAATCCAAGCCGATCGCGCCGAAAACCCCGGCGGATTACGGCGTCGACGCGACGCCGCGCCTCACTGTCCTGAAGGTTGTCGAACCGGGCAAACGCCAGGCCGGGATCAAGGTCAAATCCGTCGATGAACTGATCGAAAAGCTGAAGACGCTGGGAGTTGTCGCATGAGCGTGCTGGTTCTCGCCGAACACGATAACGCTTCGCTGAAGGATGCGACGCTGGCCGCCGTCACCGCCGCGACCCAGTTGGGTGGCGATGTCCATGTGCTGGTGGCGGGGGAGAATGCGCGCGCCGCCGCCGATACCGCCGCGAAGATTGTTGGGGTGGCCAAGGTGCTGCTGGCCGATGACGCCGCCTATGGCCATGCGCTGGCAGAGAATGTTGCTCCGCTGGTGGCGGGGCTGATGGCGAATTACGACGCCTTTGTTGCCCCGGCGACGACGCGCGGCAAGAATATCGCGCCGCGCGTGGCGGCGGCGCTCGACGTCGCCCAGATCAGCGAGATCCTGTCGGTCGAGGGACCGGACACCTTCACCCGGCCGATCTATGCCGGCAACGCCATCGCCACGGTTAAATCGAGCGACGCCAAGAAGGTCATCACGGTGCGCGGCACGGCATTTGCCAAGGCGGAAGCGACCGGCGGGTCGGCGACGGTCGAACCCGTCAGCGGCGCTGGCGATGCAGGCCTATCGACCTTCGCGGGCGCCGAACTGACCAGCTCGGCGCGCCCCGAACTAACGGGCGCCAAGATCATCGTGTCAGGCGGCCGCGCGCTCGGTTCAGCCGAGAAATTCCATGAATTCATCGATCCGTTGGCCGACAAGCTGGGTGCCGCCGTCGGGGCCAGCCGCGCCGCCGTCGATGCGGGCTATGCCCCGAACGACTATCAGGTCGGCCAGACCGGCAAGATCGTCGCGCCGGAACTGTACGTCGCGGTCGGCATTTCCGGCGCGATCCAGCATCTGGCAGGCATGAAAGACAGCAAGATCATCGTCGCCATCAACAAGGACGACGACGCACCGATCTTCCAGGTCGCGGATTTGGGCCTAGTCGGCGACCTGTTCGTGCTGGTACCGGAACTGACGAGCAAACTGTAAGACCAGCGCTCACCCACGCGCCTATTACAAGATGCCGGGCTCGATGGTCCGCGGCGGACCATGTGCGCTTTCGTCGGCCAGCCCGCCAACATCGGCAATGACCCGGCGGATGAAATCGGTTTGTTTGTTGACGCCGATCTTCTCATAGATCGCCTTCAAATGCGTCTTGGCGGTATTGGCGGTGATGCCGATCGCCGCCGCGGCAGCCGCCAGCTTGACGCCCTGCGTCAGCCGTGCCGCCAGTTGCGCCTCGGCGGCGGTAAGGCTGTAGACGAGTTGCAGCCGCTCGGGCGGCGGCCCCGAGCTTGCCGCGGAATCGCTGATGAAAAGGATCGCACCCTTGCGACCGGACTGGCCGAGCCGTTCGCCGTGCGACGGTGCCAGCGGTTCGGCGACGACCGCCAGCGCCGGGCGATCATCCGAGCGGGGCAAGGCCAAGGCATCGACTGCTTTCCCGTCGCGACCGATGCTGGTTCGCGTCGCCCGTTCGATCATGCTGGTCAGCGCCTGAGTGTCGCTTGGCCGCACGCCGCGAAGGTGTCCGCCTGTGGCATCGATGCCGTCGCCTGCGCTGAGCATCCGCTCCGCTGCGCGATTGGCATAACGAACGGCACCGGTTTCGCCGGTGATGACTACACCGCGCTCGAGTTGGTCGAGAACCGCCGCCATCTCGGCGGCAAGTGATTTCCAACCTTCAACGGCGCTGCGGACCCGCCATGCGCGCGCTAGGTGCGGAGCAACTGCGTCAAACCAGCGTTGCTCGTCGGACGTGAAGTCATCGCCGGCCCGATGAATTAAGCAGGCGACCAGCCGGTCCGGCTGCCGTTCGAGGATGACGCCGAGCGAGTGATCCACCCCGGCGCGCTCATAAGCTTCGGTCCAAAGGCGACTTTCCCGCAGCCGTGCCTGGCCGCCGATGGCGTCGGTTGTAACCGCGCGCCGCAACGGCAATTGCCACGCCGAGGCAACCCAGGGATTGGTGAACGGATTGCCCAACGGGCCCCTAAGGTCGACGAGGAGCGACTCCAGCATGCGGTGGCCGATCACTTCATAAGGTCGGCCATTGTAAAGCGACCCCATAAGCAACTGGCCGCCGAGATTATCACAGATGCGGTCGAGGCCCCGCAGCCAGCAATCTTCGTCGGCGACACCAGCGTGCAGTTCACCGACAAGTTCGAGAATATCGCCCGCCCCCGCGCGCATGTGTCTTCCCTGTCCAGCCGTACCTGAATTTAACAGAAAAAATTTTCGATGTCTCACCCGTTCGTGTGAGGCGGCGGCGCTTGCGGCATGCAATTCGGGGGCATGACCGCAGGGTTTCGACGGCTTGGTTCAGATTAACACTGCCGTGATCCCGGGCGAAGGCCCGGCTGGCAGAGGTGGCATCACAGGAGGGCGATATGACAATCAGTCTCATTAAACGCACTGCGCCGCTAATGGCGCTCGCCGCAGCCAGCACGCTCGGCGGACGGGCGCTGGCTGGAACGACCATCGACCTGCCTATCTTCCGGGATGGAGCGAAACCCAGACGATCCGGGATTATGGCCACAACGCGCTTGGCGCGATGCTCGATAATGAGCTGAACCGGGGTGGCAGTATCAATGACACCCCCTCGGCCTTCAACACGCTCCCCGATCACAAGGTCAAATACACCGATATCGTCGCCACGCAGTTTCCGAGCTGGCGGCTGAACTTCAATCCCACCGGCGCCTTCGCGGGCGAACAGGGCACTTGGTACCGCGTCGGCCTGCGTGTGGAGAGCGATACGCCGTTCACGCTCGATCACCTGACCGCATCGAAGGAGTTTCCCGTCGGCGCGCCGTTCGACCAATTGTCGGGAACCCTGCCCGACCTGATCAGACTCTATTACCCTGAACAGGGGTTCGCCCCAACGCTTGCCGAAGGCATCTATTATGGCGCCGACGGCATTCGCGGCACCGCCGACGATGTCTTCTGCGACAGCAGCACGTGCGATCTCGATACTCAGCCGCTCAACCTGTTCGTCTGGCGCGGTTTTGGCGTGTACGAATATTGGTACGGCCAGGACATCCAGGATTATTATGGCGGCGATCTGGCGGCGTTTCACGAAGACGAACGGCGTTATTATGGCGGTCTCGACCCATGGGTTGGCGATCACCCGATCCCATTCAAATTCAAGTTCGATTACGAACTGACCGGCGCTGGCGGCGGTGTGCTGGCAGCAAAATCATTCACCGCCGTCATCACCGGCGTTCCCGAGCCGACAAGCTGGGCGCTGCTGATCGCCGGATTTGGGCTGACCGGGGCGGCGATGCGGCGACGCGCGCTGGCGAGCACCGCAGCCTAGCTTTTCCCTGACCGTCCCGGCTTCCGTCGGGGCGGTCAAACGGTCTACAGCCCTCTCCGAACAGCGGGAGAGTGGGCGTGCAGACCATCGGAGTGATCGGCGCGGGGCTGATGGGCAATGGCATTGCCCATGTTGCGGCGCTGGCCGGCTATGACGTCATCCTGTCCGACGTTGAACTGGCGCGGGCCGAGGCGGCCAAGGCGACGATTGCCAAAAACCTCGCGCGCGGCGTCAAGAAGGAAGCGGTCACGCAGGCCGATGCCGATGCGGCGCTGGCCCGGATCAGCCTGACTGCGGACAATGCCGCCTTCGCCGACGCCGATCTGGTCATCGAGGCGGCGACCGAGAACGAGGCGGTCAAGGCGAAGATTTTCGCTGGGCTAACGCTCAAGCCCGAGGCGTTGCTGGCGACGAACACCTCGTCGATCTCGATCACAAGGCTGGCGGCTGCCACGGATCGCCCGGCACAGTTTTGCGGCCTGCATTTCTTCAACCCCGTCCCGATGATGGCGCTGGTCGAGATCATCCCCGGCCTCGCCACGTCGGACGCGACCAAGGCGGCGATGCACGCTTTCGCCAACCGCATCGGCAAGACCGCCATCGAGGCCGCCGACAGCCCGGCCTTCATCGTCAACCGGGTGCTCTGCCCGATGCTCAACGAGGCGATCTTCGCGCTTGGCGAAGGCGTTGGTTCGGTTGTCGATATCGATGCAGGGCTGAAGCTGGGGGCCAATCACCCGATGGGGCCGCTGACGCTCGCCGATTTCGTCGGGCTAGACACGCTGCTGTCGATCATGCGGGTCATGCAGGACGGCACCGGCGATCCCAAATACCGCCCCGCGCCGCTGCTGGTGAAATACGTCGAGGCGGGGTGGCTGGGGCGGAAATCCGGGCGCGGGTTCTACGATTACAGCGGGCCGGAGCCGGTGGCGACTCGGTGACGGCTCCCCTCCCGCAAGCAGGAGGGGTTGGGGGTGGACTGCTTTGCGCCCCGTGCTGCCGTGAGTAGTCCCACCCCCGGCTCGCGAAGACGCGAGTCCGCGCCCCTCCCGCAAGCGGGAGGGGAATATCAGGTCACCCAACCGCCCCCACGCCACGCCCCGGTACGGTAAACCGCAAAGCCGCCCTCGGCATCGATCCAGGCCAGCATGCCGGTCGCCGGCGCACGGAAGCTCCAGCCCGCGCCGTCCCAGGTGGCGACCGACCCGCTGTGTCCGCTCCATGCGCCGGTTGCGGCAGCCGCGACAATCCACGCCGCCCCCGCGATCGGCGACGCAGGCGGTGCCGCCAGCGTCCGCGCCGCCACAGACAAATGCAGCAGCCGGTCGACCGCCAGCACCGCCTCGTTATGGGTGATTTCCTTCTGCGCCTGCCCGGCTTCGAGCAGTGGCAGGGCGAAACGGTCGGACTGGTTCATGGGGCTCTCCTAAATTTTCTGAACCCGCTCAGGCTGAGCCTGTCGAAGCCGGGTCCGCGCGGAATCCGGCTTCGACAGGCTCAGCCTGAGCGGGTTTAACGGTCTACGGCCCGATACTCGCCGCGCTCGCCGCCCCCGGCCCGGTCAGCGCGCTGATCTGGGCGACTGTCAGCGCGACCACAGCACCGCCGCCATCGGCGGTGCGCATCGCAGTGGTATAGGCATAGGTGGCCATCGCCACCGTTTCGCTGCGCACCGCGCGACCGTCGAGCGTGACCGATACCCGGTACGCCTCGCTGTCCTCGCCCAGTGGCGCATCGGCGAAGTCGAGCCAGCCGAAACCGGCGCGGCTGCGACGTTTCCAGCGCGCCGCTACCTCGCCGCTGCCGTCGGCCGTCAGCACCAGCGCTGCCGGGCTGAGCGGCTGTAGCGCGCGGCCTGTAACCACTAGCGAAGCGTCGACGGGCTCCGCATCGCCCGCTCCTGTCGCGCGCACGATCACCGTCCCCCCGATCCGGTCCGCCGGAACATCGAGCTCCAGCAACCGCGCCGTATCGATCATCACAAAGCGCTCGCCCACGACATGGCCGGCCAGCGCCGCCTCGGTGCCGCGCCGTCCGCGCAGCAGCTGGCTCAGCCGGAAGCGGCGCGGGCCGATGGCTTCAGCGGTGGCGAACTGCACCAGTTCGTCGCCGATCAACGCCAGATTGGCACCCGCGAGCACCGAATCCGCCGTCCGCCCTTCCAGCCACATCGCGTCGCCAAGCAAGGTCACCTCGACCGATCCATGCGCGTCCCAACGGTCACGTGGTCCGGACGCCAGGGCTGTCGCCGCCGTGCCCATGACGGTTCCGCCCTCGATCGTTCCGATCGAAGCAAAGCTCGCACCGCCGTCCTGCGACGCCTCGACGCCCGCGCGTCGCCACCCCGGCTGCGCGCCGCTGGCGGCGATCCAGACCTGTGGCGCGGCGGGCAGCGCTCCGGCCAGCGGCGGCAGTTCGAACGTCAGCAGTGTCGTTGGTCCGGGGGCGCCATCGCCAAAATCGAGCGCCCGACCCGCGTCGGCCGTCGTCGCCACTGCCGCACCCGCGTCCATCGCCTCCAGTTCAAGCGTGACGACGAAATTCTCAAAGCGTCGTTCGCGGACCCGCCACCGCTTTCCGTCCAGTGTAACCGTCGCCGCCGCCGTGGTACCCAGCCCGCGCCACGGCAACCGCACCGCCCGCGTCCGCCGCGCCGCCGAAGCGCGTGCCAACGCCGCCGCCGCCACCGCCTTGGCGCTCAGCGCGTCGAAGGCCACCGCCATGTCGCGCTGTTCGGTGCGTCCCGACGACCTGCCGCGCACGGCACGTTGCAACCCCGCCTGATAATCGCGCGCCGTGTCGAAATAACCGATCTGCACAGCGTCGGGCAGCGTGTCGGCGGCGGCGCGCTTGCGCTGTTCGGGCGGATCGGCAGCCCCGAATACGGCGGCGTCGAAATCGTTAGACGATAGCGCGGGAGCCGCACCGCCATCGCCGTGCACCATCAGGGCTTCGCCGTCGAATGCCGCCCCGCTCAGCTGGATCAGGGGCTCGATTGCCGCGCGCAAGCTCCCGGCGACGGCGGCGGCATGGCCGGTCAGCGCGGGGAAACTGCCGGCTGTCGCAACACCGAGCGCCCGCATTGCCGTGCCCGCGTCGATGCTGTCGCCATCGGCGATCACTTCAAAGGTTAAATTGGGGATGCGGTTACCATAGTCGGCGAGTGGCAAATCCTCGAACACGACATAGGCACGGCCGCGATAGGCTGGGGTCCCGCCGGTTTCGGCGGCGGCAATCAGCGGGTCGATGCCCTGCAGTTCGTCGCCGCTAAACAACCGCATTGTCACCGGCGAAAGCCATGCGCCCGCCGCGTCGCGGAGCAGTTTGCCATCGGCCCAGATGCGCCCGATCCCGGCGACCGCCCGCCCGCACAGCAGCACGGCAAACGACGAGGAATAACTGTAGCTGGTCGTTGAGGACGACCCCTTGCCGCCGCCGCTGCGTGATGAACTTTCCTTGATTCCCGCCGTCCAGATCAAGTTGCCGGCGATGCGCATGCGGCCGTGAACATGGATGATCGGCTCGCCATAAGCGGCGCTCTGCACGGTCAGGTTGCCGAGACGCGGGCCTTGCTTGCCGGATCCGCCGAACACCGCATTGTCGACGACGCCGCCGAGCACGGTGCCGATGATGCCACCCAGCGGCCCGCCAAGCGCCCGCCCGACGGTGCCCAGAATCAGTGTCGCCATCAGTTGACCTCCGCCAGCCGCCACGCCCCGCCAATTGGCCACGCGGGATCGAGCGGGCCTTCGACAACGCGCCCCAGCCCGGCATGGGCATGAACCGCGCCGCCCGGCGTCACCACCGCCAGATGTCGCCGCCCGCCAGGATAGCGCGCTATGACGATGTCGCCTGGGGCCGGGTCCGGAATTTCGGTGCAGCTGGCAGCGAGCAGATGGGCATCGACATCGGCCTCATCACGCCCACCAATGGCATAGGCGGGGATAAGGAACGGACCCAACCCCGCCGCTTGCGCCGCGACCAGCACGACGCCGACGCAATCGAGGCCAAGGCCGGGGGTGCGGCCCTGTGGCCGGAAGCGCGTGCCGACACAGGCGCGGGCAGCGGCGACAATTTCGGCAGCGCGGGAGTGGGACATGGGGAAACCTTCCTTGATCCTCCCCTCTTCAGGGGAGGGGGACCGCGCGCCTTCTTCGGGCGCGTGGTGGAGGGGCGCGCCCTTGCGCGCGAACGCGTTTCGTGGGGGAGACATAGAGACGGCGGGAGCCCGCCGCCCCTCCACCGCGCAAGGGCGCGGTCCCCCTCCCCTGACGAGGGGAGGAACTCGAGCCGCTAAACCCCCGGAAACCGGGTCAGAACATCGCCGCCCGGCACGTGTGGCTCGCCGCGAAAATTCGCCGCGTTGCCGAACCGCCCGACGCAGGTCGCAAAGCGCTTGTCGCAGCCTTCGCGGACCTCGCATGGAACGCCAGTCGACAGCGGCAGTGCGGCGTCCAGAACCAGCACCGCGCCGTCCGCGCCGACGATGCGGCTTTCCAGCCCGGCCCCCGGCCCGCCCAGCACGCGCAACCGCCCGTCGATCAGCAGCGCCGCCAGCGCCGCATCGCACCCGGCCAGCGTCACCCGCCGCCCATCGGCGCCCGCCACCGCCAACCGCCGCACCCGCCCGCGCATCGCGATGCGGCAGCGCGCATCGCCAAGTTCGGCGCGGCATTCGGGTGAGCAGGTTTCGATCACCGTCGCCGCAAGCGCCGCCGCAGGACCGCGCAGCGTCGCCGTGAAGCCCGCGTCCGCCCCGATCCCCGACGCGACTTCGCCGAGCGTACCGCGCGCCAACAGCAGCTGCCCCGCGTCGGGATCGCGCCAGTCGGCCATGAACAGCCGCACCTCCGCCGCATCAAAACGCCCGGCGTCGAGGTCGTCGGCGGTGATGGTATCGTGCGACAACGCCCCCGCCACCTCCATCGTATTGACGTCGAGGCCGTCGCTGGTCACCACCGCTGACGGCGTCATCCCCGGCGCGCTGGCATAGGCCAGCCCCGCGACGATGACCGGCGCGTCATGGCTGGTAAACCCCAGCGTGACGCCATCGGCGCGGGCTATCCGCCAGCATAGTGCGAGATAGGTGAGTTCGGCGGTCAGACTTGAACCGAGGGCGGTCATTGTCTGTCCCTCCCCCTTGAGGGGAGGGCGAGAGACGCGCCTTCTTCAGGCGCGGCCCGGGGTGGGGGCGCCTTCACGTCGGACTGCGGGTACCCCCACCCCGCCGCGCCGAGGGGCGCGAGTCGCCCTCCCCTCAAGGGGGAGGGACAAGAACAGCCGCCGCTCACAACCCGTCCTCCCTGATCTCGACCAGTGGCACCGACGGCAGATCCCCCGCCCGCCAATGGGCGATCGACACGTCGATGCGGTCTTCGGCAAAGCGGACCGGTACGTCGAACTGGAACCCGGCAGTGACAGCAGCCCCGGCGGCTGGCGCGCTGGTGAAATCGACGAACCCGCCATCGGCCAGCGACCAGCCGCCCGTCACCGCCGCACCCGCGACGCCGACGACCACCGTCCCCGCCACCGGGCGCGTAATCCGCCGCAACTGCGGATCGTCATCCTCGCCATAGCGTTTTACCAGCGCAAAGCGCGTCGCCACGCCGTCGCCGGTGCCCAGCCGCTGATCGAATGCCGTGACACTTGCGCCGGGAGCTGCCGATGTGCGGTCAAGCGGATCGGAAAACCGGAAGCCATGCGCCTGGCCGCGCCGGGCCCGGAAGAACGTCACCAGCGCCGCCAGGTCATCCTCTGACCGCACCCCGATCCCGGCGTCATAGCGCAAACGCGCATCCGCCCACATTGAGTTGCGCTGCTCGAACCCCGATCCGGTGACGACGACCTGCGTCGAAAATTGCGGCCCGCCCGAACCGCCGTAACCCAGCTCGAGCGGGAAACGTACGTCATGAAATGCCGGCACGGTCTCGTCTCCTGCGATGCGGAATGCGGTGAAGCCGTCGCGCGCGACCTGCGGCCAGGCCCAGACAACGACGGTGGCGATGCCGCGCCCAAGGGCTGCCGCCGCCGCCGTGACGATGCGCGACCAGTCGGCGGGCGTTACGGCGAACCCGGCGAAATACTGTTGTTGAGCGACCGCATAGCCGAACCGTTCGTCGATCATCGCGCGCGCCCGGGCCGCCCCGGCGACGTCGCCGCCGGTAACCAGTTCATAATCCTCGGACTGCAGCACATCGAAGGCCGGCGACGCCCACGCCGCCGGCAGATTGGCGCGCAGCATCTCCACCGCGCCGCGCACAATCTGCGGCGTATAAATCAGCAGCGACACCTGACCGCCAGCGGCGCGCACCGCATCGCGCAGCGCCAGCGTCGCCGCGCTCAACTGCACGCCGCACCAGTCCAGAAAAGCGCGCTGCGCCGCGGTCAGCGTGGCGCGCGGGTCGGCGATGGCGGGGGCACCTTGGCCGGTCGCCGCCAGATACGCCGCCGTTGTCGCCGCGTCGTACAGGCACGGCCGCCCATCGGCCTGTACCCACCACCACGGCTCGCCAATCTGGACGCGCACCGCCGCGCCAGCCGCCGCCATCAGCGCCGCGAAATCCGTCACCGCATCGTGCAGCCAGCCCATCGCCGCCGCACTGCACGGCGACAACAGCGTCGACGGCGGCACATATCCCGTCAAAGCCCGCCCGCCCGCCGCATCGCGCTGCGCCCACCTATCGGGGCAATGCGCATCGAACAGCTCGAATGACAGCGACAGCACCGGGGCAAAACCCAGCGCCACCGCCCGCGCACAGAAATCCGCATGCCACGCCGCCGCTGGCCCGGCGATGCCGCCCGCCGCGCGATATCCCGCCCCGTCCCAGCCGAGCGCGGGGAAATGGCTCATGCCGACATAATGGACGAGCGTGCCCCGATAGCCGAGCGCGAACATGCCCTCGATCAGCCGTTCGGGCGTCTGATTGTAACTGTCGTCATAACCGCTGGCGATGGCGAGGCCGTGCGGCGGCACGAACGCATCGCCGGCGCGCAGCATCGATCCCGGCCCGTCGCAGACGATGCCGCTCAGCACCGCGCGGCCCGTCAGCGGCGCCGCCAGCGGCGTATCGCTGCCGTCATAGCCCGGCGGGGCCAGCGACACGAACATCCGGTCGATATCCCCTGCCCACACCGGGTCGGCCTCGCCGGGCAGCAGGAAACCGCCGTCCATCGCGTCGAAGTCCAGCGCCACGGCCGCGTCATCGGGCGCCCCGACCGCATAATTCCACAGCCGCACATACCAGGTCCGCGCGGTCCCGGCGGCGTCGCGCCCTTCGATGGTCAGCACTGGGCCGTTGACGGCATTCAGCGCGATGACGCCGCTCGATTGCCAGCGAAACGCCAGCGTCGTGCCGCGATAATCGCGCGCTGTCGCATAGGCGAGCAGCGGGTGGCTCCAGCGGTCAACGCTCTCCCAGATCAACCCGGCGAGATCGCCCTTGCGTTGGAAGCTGACGTCGATCGCCAGTCCGTCAGCCCCGACCGTCGTCACCGCCGCGAGCATCGGACGCGGGAAATCGACCGTCCAATATTTCGGGTCGAAGCGCTTGATCCACGCCGTTCGCCGCTGATCGGCGGCGGTGGCGAGCCAGTGGCGGATCATGGGGGGCCTTTCCTGCCGAGTTCCTCCCCGTCTTCGGGGGAGGGGGACCGCGCGCCTTCTTCAGGCGCGTGGTGGAGGGGCGAGCGCCACTTGCGCTCGTTTCTATCGCGTAATGCCAACCACGAACGCGCCAATGGCGCGCCCCTCCACCGCCGAAGACGGCGGTCCCCCTCCCCTAAAGAAGGGGAGGAACTAGAGGGTCTGAGCCCTCGCCAGCGCCTGCGACACCGCGCGCGCCACCTGCGCTCCGGTCCGTGCCATCACGGCAGGGGAGGTATCGCGCGCCGCGGCGACATTGACGGTAACATTGACCGGCCCACCGCCCCCGCCAGCCGTGGCGATGCGTCCGGAGGATGACGGCACGAACAGCTCCGGTCCGCGTTCGCCAACCATATAGGCTCTGCCTCCCGTTACCGGACCGCCGGTGGCGCGACCGGGGGAGCCGAACAGGCTGCCGATCAATGAAGACAGCAAGCCGCCGCCGCCACCGCCCGACCCACCGCCGAACAGCGCGGAGATATCGCTTCTGACCGCCGCCGCAGCGATCTGATCAAGAACTGAAAGTGCGACCTTGCCCAAATCGTCGAAGCCCAGCTTGCCGCTGACCGCTGCGCGCACCAGTGCGCGTTCGATGCCTGCACCGGCGCGGTCGACGCCCTGCGCCAACGGCCCGTCGAGGTCGCTGCGGATCGCTGCAACGCCGCTGGCAAAGCCGCTGGTGTCGGCGCGGACCTTGATAACCAGCTCGTCGAGGGTCTCAGTCGCCATCGGGGTGTGCCTCCATCATGCGCTTGAGCAGGGTGCCGTCGGCGGGCGCATCGCTGCCCAGGTCAAGGCCCAGGGCGGTCCGCAATTCGGCTGGGGTCGCCGCCCAAAACTCCGCCGGTCGCCAGCCGAGCAAGGCAGCAGCGGCGTGGGCGGCGCGGAGGGCGGCGGCGGCGAAGCTCACCGCCCCGCCAATATCTGCCCGAGCAGTACGCGCAGCGCCGGGGTCGCCGATACAAGGCCGCCGTTGACCAGCAGGTCGCAAAAGCTGTCGCGAGTCAGCATCGCCGGACGTTGATCGAGGCAATGCCAAAACAGCCCCGCCATCTCCGCCAGTGTCAGCCCGCCGGCCGCCGCGCGTTCGACCAGCGCAAACAACGGGCCGAGCTCGGCTTCCGCAGCAACCAGTGCGGTGAAGGTCGGGCGCAGCAGGTGGCGCACATCGCCCAATACTAATACCGCTTCACCGCGAACCGGATTGCCGCTCATGCCGCCACAACCTGCCCAGATGATTCAAGTGTGACCGTATAGGTACGCTCGTTGTTGAAATCACCGCTGTAGTCGAGCCGCGTCAGCAGGAAGCGGCCGGTCAGCGTCGCGCCGCTTTCAAAGCTGACGCGGTAATCGTCGAGCGTCCCTGCCAGCGCCGTTGCCTGCATCCGCGCCTCCGCCGCCGAGCCGGTGAAGATCCCGGCCCCTGACAGCGAAACCGAGCGAACGCCGCCGCCCGACAGCAGTTCACGCCAGCCGCCCGAGCCCTTGTTGGTTGTCACCACGGACTCGGCGTTGACGCCTAGTTGCGTCGTGCGCAGCCCGGCGACAGTGGTGAACACCGGCGGTGCGCCGCCATCGCCGACCTTGAGCAGGAAAGCGG
The DNA here is from genome assembly GCA_038211945.1 of Sphingomonadales bacterium. GTDB lineage: Bacteria > Pseudomonadota > Alphaproteobacteria > Sphingomonadales > Sphingomonadaceae > Sandarakinorhabdus. The sequence continues at coordinate 27,001 of JBBQVA010000017.1, read as the reverse complement.
AACCCTTTTCGATGGCCATGCGGGCCTCCTCAAATTGCGGTGGTACGAATACGGAAATCGACAATGCCCTGGGTCCAGCCCTCGGCATCGGTCAGCGTCAGTGCGCGAAGGAAAAGCGTCGAGGCGATGCGGTGGCCGTCGCTGTTGCCGGTCAGGCTGTTCAGCGCTGCCTCAACCGCAGTCATCACCGGTTTGGCACACGCCGCCGACGGGCCATCATCCCAGACGCTGACCGTGATGCGGTGCTCGTGGCCGGTTGCCGTTTTGGTGCTCCAGTCAGTCATCAGGTCGTTACCGATAACCAGATAGGGCGAGATGGCGTCGGGCGGCGGACTGTCATAAACCGCCGACACCCCCGGAATGCTGGCGAGCGCCGTAGCAATCAGCCGCTGGACCGACAGGCTGGCGCTCATGGCGTGGCTCCCTGAACCAATGCGGCAAAGCGAGGGTCGGCGGCAACGCGCCGCGTGCCAAGGGCTCGCGCGATCAGGCCAGGCCCGATCAGCGTCACAACATTGTCCTCAAATTGAACCGTCACGCCGGGCAAAGCCTCGGCGACGGCGGCGATTCTGGCTCCGGCAGCGGCAACGGCCTCACCGCCTGCGGCAACGCCGCGCGTCGCCATTGCCGCCAGGACGGTGTCGCCGATCATGCGCCGACCCCGCCGCCGCGTGCTTCGACGCGCACCGATTGGCGATCACGAAGCAGCGGATCGCGCTCGACGCCGAGCACGGTCAGTATTGCGCCGCGCCAGATGAAGCGCGTCAACAGATCGACGGCAAAGGGTGCGCGCAACAACAGTCGGTAACGCGGGCGGGATCGCTTGGCCCCGCCCTCGGTCTCGCGGCCATGACCGTCGACGGTGACTGCGGCGTTGACTCCGCCGTCGGCGTGCCACGATCCGGCCGATGCCGCGCGGTCGTCGCGCACCTCGTGCCACCGCTCGACGGCCAGACACTCTGACAGAGCGCCGGAGAATTCACTATCCATGTCAATCTCCTAACCCAGTCGCATTACCCGCCACGGCCGCCACAGGGCAGCGACGGCGGCAGGAGGCGGGCCGGCGTCGGCGGCGTCGCGGTGGCTGAACAGATGCGCCGTCAACCGGACGATGCCGGCGCGCAGCGGCTCGGGAATGCCATTCCAGTCGACGGCGAGCCCGGCCCGAAAGCCGACGGCGATGTCGCGCGCCGTGCGGTCGGTGATCCGCACCCAGCCCGCGCCGCCGGCGTCGATATCGCTCTCATACGCAGCACCGGGCAGGGCGAAACCGCCGGCCGTGACGGTGGTGATCGCGATGATCGGCCGGGCGTCGATGCGCTGCCAGCCGGGTGTCGCCGCCAGCCGCTGCAGCCCGTCGCGCGCCGCCAGCCATTGGCCGGTAAAGGCTTCGCACAATGCGGTTGCAGTGCGGACGAAACCAGCGATCAGCGCGTCTTCATCGTCACGGTCGAGGCGCAGGAACGCCTTGATCTCGGCGACCGAAACCAGCGCGGGACCGGGATCATGCAATGCCATCACCGGTCCTCCACACGCAGCACGAGCGCGCGTTCATCGCTGCGCCCGTCGGAAAATGTCACCCGGTTGGTGACGCGGTAGACCAATCCACGCAGCCCGCCGGCGAGCGTGGCGCCGGTGCGGGTAGGGGCCGTCAGCGTTGCAACGACTGTGACGCTGCCGGGGTCTGCCGGGGCTATGGTCCAGTCCGACCCGGCAATTGTCGCGCCGTCGAGATAACCCGCCGCCCAGTCGATCGCATAGTCGATCGAGGCGGCGGGATCCTTGAGGAAGATCGCCATGGGGGTTCCAATCTTGTCCCTCCCCCCTGCGGGGAGGGCGACTCGCGCCACAGCGCGAGCGGGGTGGGGGTACGAATCGATGGAGTTGGGGAACCCCCACCCCGCTCGGCTGCCGCCGAGTCGCCCTCCCCTCAGGGGGGAGGGACATTCAGTTTACGTCGGCGAACCCACCTCGACCGTCCATGATGCGATGCTCACGGTGCCGCCGCTGACCAGCGCCTGCGAGGGGCAGGTGGTCACGTACAGCAGCTTCGACGTCGTGCTATCGAGCAGCGCGACATGATCGGCGGTCCCGGCAGCAATGACCGACAGGCCCGATTTTGCCGCAATGGTGACCTTGCGCCCCGAAATATCACCCGCAGCGAGCGCATAATCGCCCGCCGCCAGTGCGGATTCGGCCAGTCGACGCTATCGGCGGCGGCATAGGTCGCGGGTTGGCCGCTGACCGCGACCATGCGGTTGGCGGTTTTGACGATGTTGAGCGTCCCGTCGAGGACGCTGGTATCGGCGAACTTACTCATTGGTCGTTTCCTTCCTTGGGGGTGAAATGATCAGCTCAGCTCGATGCTGAGCACGCGTCGGTCGGGTCCGACGGTCAGGATGCGAACGCGGCCGCCAGGGCCGGGCAGAACGCCCGGCGACAGGCTGGATACGGCGATCCGTGACGGGTGCGGGCCAAGCCCGGCCATGCCGAAGCCGCCGACAAAAGGCAGTGCTCCGGCCAAGGCGATGAAGCCTGCGGCGGGGCCGATCGCGGTGGCCCATGCGGTGAGTGCGGCCGAGGAAAACAGGCTGTGACGCCCATTATCCGGGGCGATCGGCCGGTCGATCGTGAGCACGGCAGGCTGCGCATACTGGCCGATCGATCCTTCTGTTGGGGACAGCGCCAACGCCAGGCCGAAACGCGAATCCGTGGTCAACAGGGTCGACCACGCCGAAGCTGGCACAAGGGCCCCACCCCAGCCGATGCCGGGCACGGTCCCGCCCGTCGTCGACCGCGCTCCCGCTGGCGAAAGCGCGCCGTTCCATGTCAGCGCCGGAGCCGCGCTGCGCAGTGCCTGAAGCGTTCCGGCCGGAACCAGCGCGCCGCTCCAGCCGAGCAACGGCGATCCGGTCCGCAGCGCGTGTCGCGCGCCATTGGGTGCCAAACTGGTCAACCAATTCAGCTGCGGTGAACCTGTCAGCGTTGTCGACCGCGCCGGATTGGGAAGCAGTACCCCCGCCCAACCCAGCAGCGGGGACCCGGCGCGCGATGCCGAACTGGCCTTTGCCGTGACCAGTGTCACCGGCGTCGGCGTGTCGGTTCCACCCGACGCGAATGGCACGATGCGAACCCCGCCAAAACGGTCGACCCCAGCGCTGGCCGAACGCGCGCGACCGATCAGCGCCGAGGTCAAGGCCGGGCGGTAATCCCCTTGGCCGCCGCCAGCGCCATATTGCGATTTGTCGTTGGCATAGCCGGGGGCACCGCTGGTCGTTTGGACGCTCCGCAGGCCGAAATTCTCTGCGGCGAAATTCCCTCCCCCCGCGCGTCCGAAATCGTAATTGCCTTCCCAGCCGACACCATAGGTGACCGACCAGGTTTGCACTCCCTGTGAGCGATAGCCATGGGCGCGGGGGTCGCCGCCGCTGCTGCGGACGCTCAGGGTCTGCGGGTCGTTGAAGGCGTCGTGCTTGGTGGCCAGCCAGTCGAAGCTGTTGTTGGCGATGCGGTTGACGAAGGCGATGTTGTACAGATTGTCCGTATCGGCGACGGTCACCGGCAGCGGGTCGGAATAGAGCGCGTTGCAGCGTTCACCGACAAAGCTGTTGCCCTCGATGATGTTATAACTCATCTGGGCGCTTTCGTCCTCGCCCATCGACCACATCGGTTCTGGAGTGCCCGAAGCCAGACGTTCGCAGACATTGTTGGCGAACACCTGACGGCGGTAGGAATCGAGGCTGGTTCCCGCCGTCGCCGCAGCCAACGCGCCCGGCCGCCAGGCGCGGTTCGATAGCGAGCGCAGGTCGGCATTAAAGACGATGTGGTCCTCCTGGCTGCCCAGGTCGCCAGTCCCCGTGCCCTGATTGCCCCAGGCGCCGGTCGCATATTCGCCATTGGCACCGGTGTACCAGTTGACGCTCGAGTCGAGGTGCTGGATCACCCGCCCGCCAAGGATCGCGCAGGCTTCGGTCCGCCGCACGAATTCGCAATTGCGCAGCAGGATCGGGCGAACACCGTTCGACGACCGCATCGCGCTGCCGCTTTTCCAATGCCGCGTCGCAGTCGCCCAGAATGACCCCTGTCCGGCGGGCGGTACCCCTGCGGTAAAATAGGTCGTGTTGGTGGTCTGCCCCGCGCGACCGCGAACCTCGACATTGTCGAGCCAGAAATACACCGTTGCCGTACTGAACAGCGACGTTGTTCCGACCTCGAACGCCAGATTGGCGAGCCTGATGCGGAGGATACGACTGGCGACCGATGTCGCTGTCTGTAGAACGCAATTGGTTCGTGGATCGCTGTCGCTTGGGTCGCCAACCACCATCGGCCAGCATTCATTGGCGGTAATGCCGCTGGTTGCCGTGGTCGTGCCCGCCCCGGCGTGGGTGGCCGCCTTCAGCACGATGATCAACCCATCGACCGACCGCGACTGCGCCGCCTGGCCGTTGGCGGCCGACAATGATTTATTGGCGAGATAACCGGCCTGGATTGCCGTCGAGACGTCGCGCGCGGCTGTTCCGGCCTTGGCCGCGGTCAGCGTCGTCCCAATGGTCACCGTGGATGCCGTGGTCGTGCCGCCGACCGGATCGATGAAGATCGTCCCCGGATTGTAACGCGTTCCGGCGGGGTCCCACGCCACGGTAAAAGGCGATTGCGCTGCTGTGCCAAAGCCAGTCGTGCCCAGATTGGTCATCGACCGCGTGCCCGCTGCGTCGGTCGACCGCATCGACCCAAGCCACGGGTAGATTTCGGCGTCGCAGCGCAGCAACCCGGCGGTCAGCGCCGTCGCCGTCGCCGGATCGACCGTCACCCGGTAACACGGCAGCGCGTCGCCAAAGCTGCTCGAAATGCCCGGGGCTATGGCCCAGTAAGTCTTTGTATTGGTGCCGTCGGTGACACTGAACTTCACCCCCGCGACGGGTTGGACCGCGTTCGGGTGATGGCTGAAGACGGTGATCGCAAGCTCGAAGGCGCTTGTCCGGCGCTGATACGGCACGTCGGCCCAGCGCATGATCGGCACGGGTGCGACGATCGTCGAATTGTTGGTAACACTGATTGCGCTGGCGGCACTCTCGCCGGCTCGCCAGCCCGCCAGCACCGTGACGGCAAGTGCCGTATCGGTTGCGTAAACATGCTGCGACAAAGCCAGGCGCACCTGAATGTTGCCGCCGCCCAAGTCAGTCTCATCGACCACCGACGCCGACACCACGCCCGCATTGGTGGCGCTGACCGGCTTGCGGACGGGCTTGGTGGCGACAAGGCTCCGCGACAGGCTGGTGGCGCTGGCCTGTCCGCTGACTTGCGCGTAACCGGTATGGCTCGAGGCCAGGGTGAGGCGCGGGCTGCCGTCGGGGTCAAGCGTGTAGCTGGCAAAGCTGCCCAGGCTGCCCGTCACGGTCAGCCGCAGTACCCAGCCATTGGCTTCGATCGAGGCGGCGGTAATTGACATAATGTCTCCGGGAAAAACGCTGTTCCCCTCCCGCAAGCGGGAGGGTAGAAAGGCCAAGTCGCGTTACGCCGCGAACTTCATCAGTTTGATCGCGTTGCTGTCGAGCAGCGCCCCGCCGACGCGTCGTGTCGCGTAAAAGTGCACGAACGGCTTCGACGTGTACGGATCGCGCAACACCGCCGTCTCGGGCCGCTGGACGATGATGTAACCAGCCTGGAAATTCCCGAACGCAATCGCCAGCGCGTTGGCGGCGATATCGGGCATCGCCTCGCTCTCATAGACCGGGTAACCCAGCAGTGTGGCCGGCTGGTCGGCGGCGAGAGCCGGCTGCCAGATGAAGCCGCCGTAACCGTCCTTCATCTTGCGGATGCGCGCCAACGTCGCGGAGTTCATAACCCAGCTGGCACCTTGCCGGTACAACGACCCCAGCGAATGAACGAGATCGACCAGCTTGTCCTGGGGGTTCGTCGCGGCAAACGCCCCGGCTGCACCGGAATTGACCGCCTGCAGCGTCCCGAACGCGCGGGCGCTGTCGAGCGCCGCCGAAACCGGATAGCTGAGGAAGCCCTTGGGTTGATTGGTGCCGCTGCCAGTGACGAACGCGATGCCCTCAGCGCGCGCGAATTCGCGGCCGATCTCCTGACCCAGCCAGGTTTCGATGTCGAACATCGCATCGTCGAGCATCGCCTGGGTCGCCGCCGGGTTGGCATAAAGCTCGCCCATCGGCGGATCGACCTCGGCGAACACCGGGGTATCCGTGTCCGGGCGATTGTCACCCTCACCGGCCCAGCCCGAAACGACGCCGCCGGTGGTGATCAGCTTTTTGTAATTGGCGGTGCCGATATCGACGGTTTGGGCGATCATGCGCAGCGGCGAATGCTGGATCAGCACATCGGCGATGACGGTATCGATCTGAACCGGAACGGCGACGCCGCCCTTGGGCCCGACACCGATGCTGAGCGCCTTGGTCTCCGTCGGCGCGCTCATACCCTTGCGGACATAGTCGCTGGTGAAGCTGCGCGCCTCGGCGGCGGTATCAGCCTTTGCCCCGGCGAGGGCAGGCTTGGCGATGGCACGTGCGCTAACCAGGTGGGTCAGTCGCGCGACGTCAGTACGAAGCGACGCCAGCTCGGCATCGTGATCGGGCAGCGCCGCCACCGTCTCGAAGCTGGCTTCGAGTGTGTCGGCCTTGGTTTCATAGCTCATCAAGCGTCTCCTTGGGGGGTGATTGGGGGCGTATTTTCAACCGCGATGACCCGCGCCAGTGGCTGCATCGGAAAGGTCACCAGAGAAATCTCTATCAACACCAGACTGGTTAACTGGCGCAGGCCGTGCGCCGGTGCGGATGCCTTGACGCGGTAGCCGAACGACAGCCCGTCGATTGCTCCCGCACGGAGCAGGTCCGCCGCCTGTTGACCGCGTCCCGATCCGACGACGCGACCGATGACACGCAGCCCACGGGCATCCTCGCGGGCACTTTCGATGAACCCAACCGGTTCCAGCGCGCTGTGTTGCCAAAGCAGCGGGATCTGCGTCGCGATGGTCCCGAACGCGCCGCGTACGACGACGTCGCCACCCTTGTCGGGCGCGCCGAAGACGCTGGCATAGCCTGCGAAACGAATGTCCATTTTGCCTCGCTGTACCTCCCCCTTGAGGGGAGGGCGACTCGCGCCCTGGCGCGAGCGGGGTGGGGGTACGGCGGGTGGCGCGTGAGCACCCCCAGCCCGGGGCCGCTGCAAGCGCAGCGTCTTTCGCCCCCCTCAAGAGGGAGGGATGATTGTTTTAGTGCCGCAGCATCCCAAAGCGCACCGCCAGCCCGACAAGCAGCAGCGCCGCAAAGACCCGCACGACCCAGGCACTGGCTTCGGCCAGCGCCGATTTCTTGGCGTCGCGCCAACCCTGGATCAGCTGGCGGAGTTCGACGATGTCGGCCCCGGCCTTGTCGTCCATGAGCCCCAATTGTCGCAGCGCGCGCGCCGCACCAAGCTCCGACGCCTCCTCGACCAGCGCGCGCAGTGTTACCAGATCGGCACCCTGGGCCTCGGCCTGGGCAACCAAACCTTCGAGCATCGCGGTCATATCGCCACCACCGCTTCAAGGCCGAGCAGGCGGCGCTTCTCATCGTCGCTGAGGAAGCTGGCGGCGGTGACCTGCGCCCATAATAGTTCGCGGTCCACCGCCAGCGCCGGGACGGCATCGCGGTCGATGCTCAGCGTCAGATCGGGCCACCAATGCCGCAGATGCGCCGACAGCGCCGACAATATCCGGCTGGTCAGCGGCAACAGCGTCAGTCGCCAAAGTGCCACATTGGCTTCCTTATAGTTCGAATAGGTCGCGTCGCCCGGCAGGCCGAGCAGCACCGGTGGCACCCCGAAGGCCAGCGCAATCTCTCGCGCCGCCGCCGATCGAACCTGGGCGAAATCCATCTCCGCCGGGGTCAGCGCCAGCGATTGCCAGCTCAATCCACCCTCCAGCAGCATCGGCCGCCCGGCATTGAGCGCGCCCTGAAAGCCGCTTTCCATTTCCGCCTTCAGCCTGGCGAATTGCTCGGCCGACAGGGTCGAGCCGTCACCCGGCTGGTACACCAACGCGCCGGACGGGCGCGCCGCATTGTCGAGCAGCGCCTTGTTCCACTTCGCTGCCGCATTGTGGACGTCGACCGCTGCCGCGGCGGCCGGCAGGCAACCCGCGCCATAGTGATCATCGAGCGGATGATAGGCGCGGATGTGCAGCAATCCGGCGCGATCGCCGATGCTTTCTGCCGGATAGCGCTGGGTGACGATGCCGGTCCGGTACAGATAGCCCGTTGGCCAGCCTTGTGAATCGAGTTCGGCAGTGACGCGTTCGGGTCGCAGCGTGAACAGCGCCGCCGGCAGCCCGTCGAGGCCGGTCGCCACATCGATATAGGCGTTGCCGTGGAGCAGCAGCTGTGCCGCGATGGTTTCGATCAGCCCCGGTCCCGACGCGCCGGTGCCCGGCGTCGCCAGCAGGCCCAGCGCTGGATGGCCGGGTGGCGAGGCGACAATCGGTGCCCCGCCCGCCCCTTCGCTGATCATGCGAATGGCGCGCGATGCAACCGGGTTGGTAAGATAACTGGCGCGGACGAGCGCGTCATAGGACTGCGGGCGGTCGTTCGTCGCCAACGGGGTTCCCCATGCCGGGGCTGACCGTGACTGCGGCGGTGCCAACTGCCGGGCTTTCGTGCGCCAAAATGGAATTTGCATATTCAACTCCTCTTGATCCTCCCCTCCTTCAGGGGAGGGGGACCGCCATTTCTGGCGGTGGAGGGGCGCGCCCTTGCGCGCTTTGTGCTGTGCGTTCCGCGAGCGAGACGAGCGGAAGGCCGCTCGCCCCTCCACCACCCAAGGGGGCGGTCCCCCTCCCCGAAGGCGGGGAGGAGCTAGAAACCCCGCACCCCCGGTTTGCGCTTGCGCGCGCCCAGCAGCAGTTCGGTGACCGCCCAGACCAAGGCATCCGCCCGGTCGGGCGACGTGCCCGGCCCAGCGTAAACCCCGCTTTCGAGCAGTCCGCAGAGTTGATCCTCAAGCGCCGGGAATGGGCCGGCGTGGCGGACCCGGCCTTCGCGGTACAGGCTGGCGACCGGTTCGGCGCGGGCGACCTTGCCGTGGCTGGCGCGGACCGACTTGACCGGCAGGGTCAGGTCGACCGTCTTCAATACCTGGTTGACCATATCGCCACCATTGTTGACCTCGACGATAACCTTATCGGCACTCCATTGCGCAGCGACCTGGACAACGACGCGCGCCCAGCCATTGGGCCCGACGCCGCCGACACTGTGATCGGCCAGAATGATCGCGGCGTCGCCGGAAAGCCCGGCGGCGATGATGCCGCAAACCCCGTCGCCAGCTGGTGGATCGACGCCGATCACCACACGGGTTAGCGCTGGCACCGCGAGGATGCGGCAGTCGGCGATCAATGCGCGTGTCCAAAGCGCCCCGGTCAGATCCTCGATCAGTTCCCCGTCGAGTTCCTGCCGCCCGGTGGCGGTGCCGCCAAATCGTGTCTCGATGGCGGCGATAAACGCCGCAGGCAGCACCGGATTATCGCGCGTCCGGCCGCGGCTCGTCGTCACCCCGGGTTCGGCGAGCAGCGCCTTCAACCAGCCGTGCGGCTTGGGCGTCGTCGTCAGCAGGATGCGCGGAGCGTCGCCAAGCCGGACGCCGAGCCGCAGATTGGTCAGCGTTTCCTCGCCGCGCGGCCAATGCGCCGCCTCGTCACCCCAGGCGAAGTGGAACTGCGGCCCGCGCAGCATATCGGGTTCACCGCCGGAATACAGCGTCGCCTGCGAACCATTTTTCCAGTGCAGCCGCCGCAGGCTGGCGTTGAAGCGCAGCCCGGCCGACTGCGGCGCGACGGCGAGCAACCCCGATTCACCCTGAACCATCACCGACTGTGCGGCATCGAGGCTGGGGCCGATCAGCGCGATCCGCGTGCGGTTCGCTTGCGCCAGTTCCAGGATCCATTCGGCCCCGGCCCGGGTCTTGCCGAACCCCCGCCCCGCCAGCATCGCCCAGATCGTCCAGTCGCCGGGCGGCGGCGTCTGGCCGGGGCGCGGCCTCACGCAGGGCTGCTGGATCGCTGCTTCGATCATCGCGCGGCCATAGACCCGGATCGCCTCGATCCGCATCGCGACCGGAAAGTTCGCCCACACCGCGCGGAAGCGCCGCGTCGTCCACCTGGAGCTGCTTGGCACCATCGTCATGCTCAGCCCCTTCCATGGTTGCAATCGGGTCGTCTTCGCCACCGACGACGAGTTCGGCGCCCATCAGAAAGCCGCGCGCCAGCGCCTCCCCGATCGCAGTCTCGTCGGGGGCGGGGGGCGCGGTGAGGGAGTGCGACGTCGGCGCCGGGCCGTAGCGCCGCAGCACTTCGAGCGCCAACCGCTCGCTGTGAACGACGTATTCGCCGACCTGCTCTTTGCCGCGGAACACCGGCCGCACCGTGCCGTTGCGGGCACGCTCGAGCAAAACCTCCTCGGTCCGGTCGATGTTATGCTGGCGCGCGAGGTTCCACTGCGCCTTGAATTCGGTATCGGTTTTGAGCACGTTGCTGAAATACCGGGTTGACCAGCTCGTCCCGGCCAGCGCGCGCTTGGTGTGGAAATCGTCGAACAGCCGGTCGAGTATGATCTCGCGGTCGGCGGCACGCGGGCGGGGACGCGGCCGCGGACGCGCTTTGCCCGGGCGCGCCGCGCCGGTTGCTGCATCCGTCATGGCATCCTCCTGATCGGCCCGGTGAACCGGAGCGGCTCAGTGGGCGGATTCGTGAAGCATGCCCTGTTCTAACCAAACAGCGTGCGGATGTCAAGTGTTATTCGCGTATATGGTTATATTCCGGCGAACCGGCGGCGGCGTAGCATTGCGCCACTTAGGCCGAACCCGGCGATCAGCAGCGCCCAGCTGGCCGGTTCGGGCACGGCAGGCGGCGGCGGCGCGGCAATCGGGGTGAGCAACACGTTGACGACCCGGTGACCGACCGGATCATAGGTGTTGGCAATGAACTGCCCGGCGTCGTTGATCGATCCGGTTCCCGTCGCGATCAAGCCGAGCGTCGCAAAGTCGAAGTCGACCAACTGGAGCCCGCCAGCCGCAGTCCAGGTCACCAGCCGCGTCCCGCTGACCGCGCCGAACACATCGATGGCGGCCGAAGATTCGCCGATGGCGACGCCGTGGTTATTGATGTCGGTCAGCTCTGATAGAATGTCATTGCCGAACACACCGACATCGCTGGGTGTGCCATCGGCGGCCCAGACGGTGGCGCGGGTCAACGCTGAACCGGAGCCACGGTCATAGTGATAGCTGCTGCCAACAATGACCCCGGCGTCGTTCAATCCGCCGAAATAGGCACCGTCGCCGACGGCCGCCAATTGGCTTGCCGTGCCATCCGCGGCCCAGCGCACGACAAACTGATCGGCGTCGCCAAAGCCGAAACCGCCCGTCACGCCCGAAGCGTTGATCGCGTTGGCATAGGTGTCGGTCAGTCCCGCAGGCGTTGCATAGGCGATTGTGCCTCCGGCCGCTGTCCAATGAAAAGTCTGCGAATGCTGCGACGGCGTATTATACTGACCGACCACCGTCCCCGCGTCGTTGATAGCGGTCGCCACGCCGAGCGAGTCGCCCGCCGGGATCGGGATGACCGTCGTCGTGCCATCGGCAGCGCGGACATAGGGGCGGTTGGTGCCGACGGTATTGCCGGTCCGCCCCGCGCCAACAATGGTACCGCTGGCGTTGATTGCCTGCGCCGATCCGCGATTGCCACCCAGCGTCGGCAGGTTTTGAAGGCTACCGTCGGGGCGACGGATGACCGGCAGCAGCGTATCGCGCGCCTGACCCAGAATAGTGCCGTCACCGCCGAGGCCGATGGCACCCAAAGTGCTGCCACTTGGCAGGTAGAGCGCGGTCGCCGTGTAGCTGACGGCGGCAGCCGGGGACAACGGCAAGACCAACGCCGCAACAATTATGGAACGCACTGAAAACACGACATTCCTCCTTGATGAAGGCATCGTTTAAGGGCTGCGTAAGGGGTTGGCAACCGGCGTGGGTTTGTCATTTGTGACTGGGATTGTCCGATCAAAATAAGAACCCGCGGCAAGTCGAACCGTATTGCGTGGCTTGACAGGCGACGCCACTATGCGTAAGCCGTGGCATGCGGATCAGGAACGTCCTGCACAAAGGCCTGCGCCGATTTATAACGGACGATGACGCCTCCGGACTTCCAGCGGCGATGGCCGCCAAGATCGGCAGAATGGTTTCCTTCCTGCAGGATATGACCCGCGAAGACGAACTGCGGACGGTCGCAGCATGGAAGGCGCATCTGCTGAGCGGCGACCGCAAGGGAGTGTGGAGCCTGTTTGTCAGCCGCAACTGGCGACTGACGTTCCGCATCGACCGTGACGAGATTGAGATCATCGACCTCGATTACGAGGATTATCATTGAGGAGCGCGCCATGACGACCGGCATCCGCATGAAGGCCCCCGCCCATCCCGGCGGCTTCATCCGACACGAAATCATCGCGCCGCACGGGCTTTCGGTGACAGCGGCGGCGGATGTGTTGGGGGTGACGCGCCCGGCGCTGTCGGCGCTCCTCAATGAACGCGCCAGCCTGTCGCCCGATATGGCGATCCGCGTCGAAAAGGCCTTTGGTGTCAGCATGGAAACGCTGATGCGGATGCAGAACAGCTGGGATATAGCAGCTGCGGCGCGGCGGCGGCCGGAGATTGCGGTCAAACCATTTTCCGGCGCAATCGCCGCTCAATGATGACGGGACCCCCCCATGCTCGGACGCCTCAACCATGTCGGCATTGCCTGTGTGTCGATCGATGCCACCGTCGCCATGTACGAACGGCTGTTCGGTGCTACGGTCAGCCGGGCGAAGTTCGAACTGGCTGCGCAGGGCGTGTCGGTGGCGTTCATCGATGTCGCCAACAGCCAGCTTGAACTGATCGAGCCGCTGGGGGCCGATTCGCCGATCCATGGCTTCCTCAAAAAGAACCCCGCCGGTGGTCAGCATCATGTCTGCTTCGAGGTCGCCGACATCATCGCGGCGCGCGATGCGATGCGCGAACGTGGCGCGACGGTGCTGGGCACCGGGGAGCCGCGCATCGGGGCGCACGGCGTGCCGGTGATTTTCGTGCATCCGCGCGATACCGGCGGCGTGTTGATCGAATTGATGGCCGAACCCGGCCACTGATATCAGGCCGTTTCGAACAGATCCTGCGGGCTGAGGCCCAGCTGTTCGATGCGGCTGCGCAGTCGCGGCCATTCCTGATTGAGGAAGCTCTCGCGCTCCGAATGGCGGAGGCGGTCGGCGGCGCTGTCACCGGCAAACAGCCCGACACCCTTGCGCGCCGTCACCAGCCCGGCGGCCTGCAGGTCCTGATACGCCTTGGCGACGGTGAGCGGATTAACCCCGGCTTCGGCGGCGAGCGCGCGTACGGATGGCAGCAAGGCGCCGTCGCCGCCATCGAGAATCCGCGTCACGATGGTATCGCGGATTTGCAGATAGATCGGGCGGCCGCTCGCTGACATAGTGTCTTATGACAGTCAGACACCTGTGCGTCAACCTTTGGTATAACCCCGATACCAGTCGACAAAGCGCGGCAGCCCGGTGTCGATGGTTACCGACGGGTCATAGCCCAGATCGCGCCGCGCCGGGGCGATGTCGGCCCAGGTCGCGCTGACGTCGCCGGGCTGCATCGGCAGCACTTCGGTCACCGCCGTCACCCCGCACGCCGCCGCCAGCACATCGACGAAGCGGCCCAGCGGTTCGGCGCGGTCGTTGCCCAGGTTGTAGATGGCGTGCGGGCTGGTCGATCCGCCGGGGTGGAGTGCGCCATCATCGACGGGCGGGCGGTCGAGCGCGGCGAGCACCCCCGCCACGATATCGCCGATCCAGCTGAAATCGCGCGACATGCGCCCGCCGTTGAACAGCGGCAGCGCTTGCCCCGCCAACAGCCGTTGGGTGAAGTGCCAATACGCCATGTCAGGGCGTCCCCATGGCCCGTAAACCGTAAAAAACCGCAATCCCGTCAACGGTATCCGGTAAAGATGCGCATAGCTTTCGGCCATCGTCTCACCGGCTTTTTTGGTGGCGGCGTAGAAACTGACCGGGGCATCGGCGCGGGTTTCGGCACACAACGGCAGCGCCGCCGCCTCGCCATAGACCGACGACGACGACGCATAGATCATGTGGCGAACGCCCAGGCTCCGCGCCAGTTCGAGCAGCTCGAGCTGGCCGACAAGGTTCGACCGGGCATAGGCGCGCGGATTGTCGATCGAATAGCGGACGCCCGCCTGCGCGCCGAGATGGACGATCCGCTCGACCGGGTCGCCGCCAATCGCTGCCGCCAGCGCATCGGGATCGGCGAAATCGGCGTGGACAAAGCGGAAGGCGTCGAACCGCCCCGGCAGCGCCGCGAGCCGGTCGCGCTTCAACTGCGGCGCATAATAATCGTTGAGGTCGTCGATGCCGATCACCCGTTCGCCGCGCGCCAACAGGGCCTCGGCGACGTGCGCGCCGATGAAACCTGCCGCTCCGGTTACCAGGATGGTCACGTCGTCTCCCCAATTCTGACGCTATCAACGGCTTGGCGCGGCCGCACCAAAGGTCTAGGCCGTTCACCACGCCCGTTAACCGGACAAACCGGGGGCCGCAACGCATTCAGACCTGGGGGAAGCCAGTCTTGTCGAACACGGCGGTAACGGTCCTGTGTACGGCGGCGGCGCTGGTGTTTGCGCTGCTGGTCGCGCTGACCGCAATGCCGCTGGGGCGGACGCTCGGCCTGCTCGATTTTCCCGATGCCGATGGTGGCCGCAAGCGCCACGCCCGGGTGACCCCGCTGGTCGGCGGAATCGGGGTGGCGCTGGCAGTCGCGGTTTCGGCCGTGCTCGCGCGCTGGCTGGGTGATGGATCGGCCCCCGCCCCGGCACTGCATCTGGCGTGGCTGGCGGCGACGGTGACGGCTATGTTCCTTATCGGCGCGACCGATGACCGGTTCCATCTGTCGCCCAAGTTGCGATTGTTCGTGGCGGTCGTCGTGCTGCTGCTGGTGGTCAGCTATGCGCCCGATTTCAGCCTGTCGTTTCTGCGCTTTGCCGGACAGGATCAGTTGTGGCTGCTCGGGCGCGGCGGCGATGCGTTCACGCTGCTGTGCCTTGTCGGGCTGCTCAATGCCGTCAACATGGCCGATGGCAAGAACGGCCTGGTGCTCGGGCTGGGGATGATCTGGACGCTGGTGCTGGCGTTGCATGCGCCATCGACGATCCAGCCGGTGCTGGCGGGGACCGGCATGGCGCTGGCGGTGATGTGGGGCTTCAACATGGCGGGCAAGCTGTTTTTGGGCGACGGCGGCTCCTATGCGATTTCGGCGCTGTTCGGGCTGCTGGGAATCTATGTCTACAACCACGGCTTTGATGCCTTGCGTGCCGATGACGTGGCGCTGCTGTTTGCGATTCCGGTGTTCGATACGATCCGGCTGATGATCGTTCGGGGGCTGAAGGGGCGGTCGCCGTTCGAACCCGACCGCGATCACCTCCATCACCATTTGTTCGCCGCGATCGGCTGGCCGCGCGGGCTGTGGGTCTATCTGGCGCTGGTCGCGGTGCCGAACTTTGCAGCGGCGATGATGCCGGGGAGCGGGGTGATGTGGCTGGCGGTATCGGCGGTGGCCTATGCCTTGACGATGCTGGTGGCGCGACTGCCCGAACCCGAGGTCGCCGAACCGGCGGAATAGCGTCAGCCGCGCGGTGCGGCGGCGCGGCGCAGGCGGTCGTTGATCGCGACGCCCAGGCCGGCTTCGGGGATCGGGGCGACGGCAATCGCGGTGCGGCCGCTGGCTTCGGCGGTGTGGAGCAGGTCGAACAGGCGTGCTGCGGCCTCGGTCAGGTCACCGCGTGGCGACAGGCTGGCGTCGCCGGTAACGGGGCCAAAGCCGATGTGGAACTCGTCTGGTCCGGCGGTGGCGGCGTCGATCCGCAACGGCTGGCGCGGCGCATAATGGCTGGCGAGCATCCCCGGCGCGGCGATGGTTTCGCCCGCGGCCAGCAGCGGCGCGCCGGTGACGGCGGCGATGGCTTCGGCGGGGATCGCCCCGGCGCGGAGCAGCGTCACCGCGCCGTCCGCAACCGCAACGATGGTCGATTCCAGCCCCAGCGTGCACGGCCCGCCGTCGAGGATCAGCGGTGCGCGCTCGCCGAACGACGCCCGAACATGGTCGGCGCGGGTCGGTGAAATCCGTCCCGAGGCGTTCGCCGACGGTGCCGCCAGCGGCCCGGCCCCGGCGATCAAGGCGCGCATCACCGGATGGGCGGGCGAACGAACCGCCAGCGTCGGCAGCCCTGCCGTGACCAGCGACGCCACCGGCGCGCCGGGCCGGAGCGGCAGCACGAGCGTCAGCGCACCGGGCCAGAACGCCGCGATCAGCCGCGCCGCCAGTGGATCGATGGTCACCAGTTCCGCCGCCTGCGCCGCGTCGGCGACATGGACGATCAGCGGGTTGAACGCCGGGCGGCCCTTCAACGCATAGACCTTCGCCACCGCTGCACCATCAGCGGCCTGCGCTGCGAGGCCATACACCGTCTCGGTTGGCGCAGCGACGATACCGCCCGC
The DNA here is from genome assembly GCA_038211945.1 of Sphingomonadales bacterium. Taxonomy (GTDB): domain Bacteria; phylum Pseudomonadota; class Alphaproteobacteria; order Sphingomonadales; family Sphingomonadaceae; genus Sandarakinorhabdus. Next base: position 10,424 of record JBBQVA010000017.1, on the reverse strand, counting down.
ATTGAGCACCGCGACTGCCTGGGCGATCACTGTCCCTCCCCCTCGAGGGGAGGGCGACTCGCGTCCTTGCGCGAGCGGGGTGGGGGTAGACATTCCCCGTAAAGAAACCCCCACCCCGGGCCGCGCAAGAGCGCGTCTCTCGCCCTCCCCTCAAGGGGGAGGGACAGGGGAGTTTGTTCCATCATCCCCCTCGTCTATACCGCCCCCGTCCCAAGCCCAAGGCCAGCCCATGCCCTATACCGCCCCCGTCGCCGAACAGCGTTTCGTGCTCGACACCATCGCCGATCTGGCCGGTCTCTCGGCGCTGGCCGCTTACGCCAACGCGACGCCCGACATGGTGACGGCGATCCTCGACGAATCGGCGAAGCTGGCGGGCAATGTCTTCGCGCCGCTCAACCGTGTCGGCGACACCATTCACGCCAAGCTCGACGACGGCGTTGTCACCCTGCCGCCGGGCTTCACCGACGCCTATGCGCGCTACGTCGAGGGCGGCTGGGCAGGCTTGGGCGTCGCCGAGGCGCATGGCGGGCAGGGGCTGCCGTTCGCCGTCGCGGTCGCCGTGCAGGAACAACTGACCAGCGCCAATATGGCGTTCGCGCTGTGCATGATGCTCAGCGCCGGGGCGGTCGAGGCGCTGGCGGCGCATGCCTCGCCGGAGTTGCAGGAGCGTTACCTCAGCAAACTGGTCAGCGGCGAATGGACCGGCACGATGAACCTGACCGAACCGCAGGCAGGCAGCGATGTGGGAGCGCTGAAGACCCGCGCCGATCCGGTTGGCGACGGGACTTACCGGATCAAGGGCACCAAGATCTTCATCACCTGGGGCGAACACGACGCGGCGGCGAACATCGTCCATCTGGTTCTGGCGCGGCTGCCCGATGCGCCGCCGGGGACCAAGGGCATCAGCCTGTTCCTGTGTCCGAAGTTCCTGCCCGACGGCATGCGCAACGACCTGAAATGCGTCGGCATCGAACACAAGCTCGGCATCCACGCGTCGCCGACGTGCACAATGAGTTTTGGCGATCATGACGCCTGCATCGGTTACCTGATCGGCGACGAGGGGGCGGGCATGCGCGCCATGTTCACCATGATGAACAACGCCCGCGTCCAGGTCGGGTTGCAGGGCGTCGCCATCGCCGAAGCCGCCACCCAGCACGCTGCCGCCTTCGCCCGCGAACGCGTGCAGTCGGCCAGGTTCGGCGGCGGGCGTGCTCCTGTCAGGATCATCGAACACGCCGATGTCCGCCGCACCCTGATGACCTGCCGCGCATTGACCGAGGCGACGCGGGCGCTGGTCTATCTCAACGCCGCCGCCGTCGACCGTGGCCATGCCGGCGATGCCGCGGGCAGGGGCCTTGCCGACCTGCTGACGCCGATTTCCAAGGGCTTTGCCACCGATGTCGGCTGCGAGGTCGCGTCGCTGGCGCTGCAAGTGTTCGGCGGCATGGGCTATGTCGAGGAAACCGGCGCGGCGCAGTTTCTTCGCGACGCGCGCATCGCGCCGATCTACGAAGGCACCAACGGTATCCAGGCGCTCGATCTGGTCGGCCGCAAGCTCGGCATGGAGGGCGGTGCCTATTGGCGGGCGATGTTCGCCGAACTGCGCGGATTGTTGCCCGCACTCGACGTCGATCCCGAACTGGCGTCGATCGCTCCGTATCTCGACGATGCGCTGGCGGCGGCGCAGACGGCGACCGTTTGGCTGGCGGCGGCGGGCCCCGATGACGCGGCGGCGGGCGCGACGCCCTATCTGCGGATGATGGGACTGACGCTGGGCGGCGGACTGTTGGCGCGGCAGGCGCTGGCGGCGTGGGCGCTGCTCGAGGCCGGCGAGGGCGATGCTGCATTCCTCAAGGCCAAGATTGCCACCGCGCGCTTCTATGCCGAACAGCTGCTGCCCCAGGCGACGGCGCTGGCCGGGCCGGTAACGCGCGGTGCCGCGCTGCTGTATGCGGTGCCAGAGGATGCGCTCGCGGCCTAGCCGGGGTTGCGAGACGGCGACGGCGCTCTATAGGAGACCGCCCGGCCATTGGGGCGTCGCCAAGCGGTAAGGCACCGGCTTTTGATGCCGGCATTCGCAGGTTCGAATCCTGCCGCCCCAGCCAAGCATCTGTTCGTTTGAACAAAACCCGCGAAAATCCGCCATACCCGCCGACTGAAAAACCTGGCTGGGTCGGCACTGTATCAGGTCACTGTATCAAGTGTCTGTAGCAGGTGCCCATGCCGTCGATCCCCAATACCTTTCCACGCGGACGTATGATCTGGTGGCGCCGCACGCTGTCCTGTGCGCAAACGGATTCGAATCCTATAACTCTACCGCTCAGTCTCCTCACCAAGGAGCCGGGTATCGCGCGCGGACGGTCTGCGGCGATGACAGCTTATAGTGAGTCGATCAGGATGAGCCTCTATAGCCGGGTGCAGCACGAAGGTCTGGACAGCGATCAAATCAAACACCTCTTCAACCACGAGCTTCGCATCTATCGTGACGCACTCGTGCACGAAACGGGTCGTTGGCATAGCGATGCGACGCTAAATCATTTTTCAAGTAGTGACCGAGACCTGAAGGCCTTCGAGACGCTCTGGACAGCCTTTGCTAAAACAGGCGTCATCAAAGCCCCCACGTGGGCTTACGCTGAAGAGCATTTCACCGAACTCGACGAGGAAGAGCAATCGCGGCTGCGACTGCTGGTCCGGAACACGCCAAATCTCGGTAGCACGATCGAAGTCGAAAGCATCGCAGCGTTGCAAGCAATTGGTTTGACAGCCAATCCCGTCAACCTTCCGATCGCCCAGCGGGTCGTCATGGAAGCGCGTGCGGCAGCCGCGCGCTCGTGCCAAGACACGCCTGACTTACGAACGCTTTTGTCTGTCGAAACGGGCGCCGCAGGCGCCCATCCAAGCCAGGCGAGCGATGTCGTGTTGCCCGTTCTGGACGGGTCGACTCTGGATTTCTCAACTTCCATGCTCACCCGAGCCGCGGTGCCGGAACCTTGGAACTCGATGACACCGCTTCAAGTGGCCGAACGATTGATCCAGGATACGCCAAAGATGTTCGGACATCGCAGCGGTGGTAAGCGAGCCCGCGAACAAATGGGAGAACAAACACTGCGCCAGATCAGATGGGCGGCGACCCTCCTCGAAAAATCTCTGCCTCTGGGCACGCCCTATTGGCGCGTGACGTTCGAGGACCTTCGAAATTTCGACACGTGGCTCGACCAGCTTCCAGTCACTTGTGGAAAATCCCCTTGGGACCGCCTGCCGACCACTACCCTCAACGACATCGTTGACCGCGCGATAGCCAAGCTTGAAGAAGACGAAATCGCGGCGGACGATATTGGCTTGACGACGCCAACCAGCAACAAGCACTACCGCAAACTGGACCAGATCCACACCTTCCTCTGCAAAAAGATATCGGGACTGCCAGCGATCGATTTTAGTGAATTTATTTTACCGGATTGCAAGGACGAGCGCACAGCACGACTGCGCTACAGTTACGAGCAGGGCGTCGCCATCTTTTCGTTACCGCCCTGGACCGGCTGTAGGTCGGTTGAAGATCGGCTGTCAGCAGGAGATGTAGTTGTCCATGATAGCCTTTATTTCGTCCTGCTGCTCGTCTGGTATACCGGCGCGCGGCGCGAAGAGATCTGCAAACTTCGCCTCGTCGATGTCGACTGTCTGAATGACATCTGGCTCCTTCGCATCGAGACCACCGAAACTGGCCGGGTGAAGAATATCCCTTCGCGCAGATGTATTCCTATCGCCGACGAATTGATAAGGCTTGGCTTCATCGATTACGTGCGCGCTTTAACCGATGCTGGCGAAACATTGGTGTTTCCGGATATCGCGCCGGCTGATGGCAGCAAGCGCAAGCGCGGAGATGTGTTCTACAAGATCTGGTGGATCTATCTGAAGCCAATGATCCCTGGTCTCATCCGCGGGCAGGCGATGCATTCAGCTCGGCATTCTGTTTCTGACGAATTGAAGCAGCAGGCCATATTCCTAGAGTTTCGCAATGACCTCTTGGGACAGCAAAATAAGGGCGGTGACGGCGCGACGCGCTATCCATCGGCAACGCAGCTTTCGACCCTGCGTAACATTGTGAACAAGATCCCCGTCGTTACAGGCCACCTCATGCGGGCTTCGGACGACCCTATCACCTTGCTTCCTCCTGAACATCGGAAGCCCCGTCCGACGCGTGCGATTTTGAAATGACAGATCGGGTTTCAGGTTATGAACAATCGCAAAGAACCGCGGCATCGATTCTTGACGGACGGTGCCGGCTGACGGGCGTCGCGTGGAGCCGACATCCAACCATCCCGCAGGTCCTATTGGCGAAGCGTTTGTGGACTGGCCTCACTCGAAGCGACTATCTTCGTCACGCTCCCGATCTTGCCAAACCTTGATACTTTTTTCCAGACGAACACGGGTTTCTCGCGCCCAACTTCGGATACGGGCGTTCTGATGTTCGATCAGAACATCGATGAGCGGCAAGCGACGCTCGAAACGTAAATAAAAGGGGCCTGTAGAGACGCCACTGTAAAACCGACTTTCAAATTCGTCGAGAACGGCGGTCGGATCTGGAGCCGCATCCATGATGGCAAGCGCCAGCGGGGACCAAGAAAGCGAAGCGCCTTGGTCGGCAGAGATTGCATAAGGGACAAGACTGGCGAGCTTGAGAGCACGAACGTGCGAATCCTGACCCATCCAGTTCAAGATCAGCGCCTTATCCAACGTCGGGGTGCTGTCGAGGTTCGAGTCATCTGTAAAACGGTGGTCGAACAAGCCGTCGAGTAGATTGTCGTCGGAATCGACTGCCACAAAGTCATCGAGCACGACCTGTAAATGGTGCTCGATTAGAAGCTTTTTAAGCTCGTGCAGATCGCGCGCCTTCCAACGCTGCTCGCGGTCAGCGGCAACTATTGCAGATGCTATGCCGTGAGCCAATTCGGCATCGGGGAAAAGCGCGCGCGCAAGTCCAGCGAGTTCGTGATCGAGCCGATGACCTTCGCTTTCGTAGAGCCTGGCATCGACCAGCAGCCGTCGGGCAATGCGATCGAACTCCTGATGCCGCGGTCGCTTACTCTGGGCGTCGTTAAACCTCCTCATAAATAGAATATTCAACGCTGGCACTGCACCTTCTGGATGATCGATAAGGCTATCGAGCAGGCGGGCGAGGTCGGATGCGGTTATCTCGGCACTTACGCCGCCATACATTAGCCCGCCGACTCGCTCAGGTGGCATCGTGCCATTCGTCATTCCATAAATCAGGCGATCGACAGCCGCTGCATCAAAGGCGGCACGCGGCGACACGGCAACGGTGTGTTCGGCAAGATCGGCGTCGGCTGCAATTTCGATCAAGCGCCCTTCAGTCCAGGCGCGATCGCGCTGCCACGCGGCTTCAATGATTCCTTTCAGCAGAGCCGGTCCGCGTTCATTGCGCGGCAACCCTCGGAATGCGGCGCGAGCCAAAGACCACAATTCGTCAAGATCGGGAACCCGTGACGCCAGACCGCGACCAAACGCTATCGGTCCGAGGCCGTGTTCGGCACCAGTCGCACGTCGGATCCAAGCAGAGATATCCTCGCCTGATTTCGCCACTGCCACACCGCATCCCCGAGCGAGAAGCTGGACTTCGCGGGTGTGGCGACGATCATCACCGCGCGGATGCAAATGGCGCCACGGCTCCCCGAGGACAAAAGCCTCGAAGCAGTCATTGATCGTTTTTGGGCGCAGTTCGAGCTCCAGCTCTTCGAACGAAGACCTGATATCATCGGGCAATCCTTTCCGGTCGAAGTGAAGGACCTCGTTTGCCGCCCGCCACCCGCTATCCCAGTAATCCGTGGGCCGCACGGCGCGAATTCCGGCAACGGTTCGCGCGCCCATTCCGGCATTGACGTTCGACCTCGCGTTTGTGGCGATGATGGACCTTGCTCTGCTCGCCGCGATACCGTCACTCTCTGACACAGCTTCCAGTCTGCCGTAGGCTCCCTCGAACCAGGCGGTGCGCTGCTCTTGTGTTCGCCAGCGCCATTCGCGATGCTGATGACGAGTGCCAAAATCTGTCTGAAACGATGACGAAACCTGCGACGTCTCGAGCATCGCGTCGATGGCCTCGAAGGCAAGATTTCGGACGGCCTCATCCAGTTGATCGAGCATTGCGTCGATAACCGACAAGCGCACGTCGCCATCCGCCATCGTGAATGACAAGCCGGGCCGAAACCGCTCAAGAAAAAGCTTTCGGACCTGCTTATCTCGGTCCTGGTCCGGTTCGGCCAAGGCAAACTTCTGGAGCGTCGCCATCGCGCGGGGAAATAATGTGGCGTCCCACGCAATGTGCGCGAGAATGTCAGCGTATTCGCGATGCTGGCTGCGATTGGCCATGAAGGTCGAATTACCCGTGGCATGTTCGATGGCTTCGACTGCCGCTTCGCGCGCAGCAGGCGCGATGTTTCCAAAGGCGCGACGATCCTGCTCGTCATGGACCGCAACATTGCCCAGGCGTCCATCGATGGCGAGAAGGCGCGCCGCAATACTGACAGCTTTAGGCACGTTGTGAAGCCGACCGATACGGCGCGCAAATGAAGCGAACAGGCGTGGCGATCCGGCGGAGAACGCTTGAATGAGGCCGGCCGGATCCGATTGCTTCAGGCGGATTGCAGCCAGCCGATCGGCTAAGGCATCAGGCTTGATGGCGCGTTGGGGACCGCGCTGCTGCGCGATGCCGAAATCGAGCATACGTTCGACCGACGCATAAAAGATATCGGCTGAAAGACCTGCAATTCTTGCCAAAACGCCATGCTCCGCCGCAACGCGCTCCGTGGTTTCGCTATGAAAGGCGTATACCAGTGCTCCAACTTCGGCGGCAGGTCGCATCGTTGCATCGCGCCCGGCGCGGCGCTCGTCCTGGAAAAGACGATCGATCAAGCCAAGGTCATCAAGTTCAGTCAGTGCGTCGCTCGTTTTGACGCCGCGTGCGATCGCAAGTGCGATGCGCGCGTTGCCGCCCGCAAATTCGGTCAATCGATTGCGCACGAGATCGCCAAGTTCGGGGAAGCGCTGCACGATGAGGCTATCAATCGTTGCATCGCTGTTATCGCCCAGCCGAACAACGAGCGTGCCTTCAGGCTTTTCCCCTTCGAGTTCATAGTCGATGGTCAGCAACGATGTGCGACTGTTCGGTCGTCCAACGATTTCTGCAAGCTGACCGTGCAACCGGTCCGTGCAATTATCGACGATCAGCACGGCACGCTGTGCTGAGCCCACGAGCCGTTCGGCGACAGTGGCGGGCGGCGTGCCCAATGTTAGCCCCGCATCACCGTAAACAGCGAGCGAGCTAGAAAGAGTAACGTCCGCCTCGATAGCCTTGTCGAATAGCGCCTCTGCCATTCTGGTCTTGCCCATCCCAGAGATGCCGACGAGCCGGGAGGTCCCACGAGGGTTGGAGAGAACAGCACGAATCGAAGCGATCGCCTGCGATATCGTTGCATCAGCCGCCCCGTTTACAGAAACGCGTTCTTTGTCATCAAGAAGATACGGCGATCCGTTTCCGTTCGACCAAGCGCCGAACGGTCGCCAACCCAAGAGATCTTGGCCTGCAGACTCGCGTAGCCACATTGCCACGCCGATGTGGTCGTTAGCCCATCGCGCCAGCTTATCAGCCCCGTAAATATCGAGCGCAACGCGGTCACCGCCGACGAGATCATTTAGCGCTGCCCGCATTGCTTCGAGCCGAGATGTCGTCGCTGCACTGCCAACATCCTCTGTCGTTACAATTATGTAGGAGCCTCCAATGGAGGCCAGATTTCCAAACAGCGGGCGCAATACGCCGCTCGGTCGCATTTCGTGGCGAATTGCCGCTGGCGCCATTTTTGTGGCTTTACATTGAAAGGCGATATGGCGGCGCGGAAGCCAGTCGGAGGGCTCGGGTCCGTCGGCCCACCGGATTAGTGCGTCAATCCCGCCATCTGGTGCAGTTTGAGCGCCCCCAACTTCGATCGACGACGCGGGAATGTCCTGCGCGCGCGCCTCCGCCTCTAGAAGACGACGCAGAAGCTCGCGTAGCGCCACGTCATCGAGTGCGGCGACGGTTTCTTTGGCGACTTCAAATGGCCCGCTCATCGCTGACCTTTACGCCGGTATGCTGGGAACTGCTGATGCCACTGGCGGCCAGCACGCCTGCCAGATTCGTCGCCTTCACAAACGGCACGTCTAACGCGGCAAAGTGCGCTTCTCCGCACTTGATTTGGCCCTTTTCGGCATCCCGCAAGTTGAGCAAATCGCCTTTGCTCTCGGTGACCAAATAGACTTGGTGTCCGGCCTCGGTTTCACGCGCGACAGCCCAGTCGGGATTGTAGGTGCCCAATGGGGTTGTCACCTTGAAAGCCTTAGGCAACTTCGCGAACACTCTGACGGCCTCGCTGTCGTCCATGTCGAAAGCGAGGTCGCGTTCGATGTTGCTGTCGAAGATGACGTGCGACATAGGCGATTTACCGACCTCGACGATGCGGTCTATGCTGACGCCGTCCTCCGCAGCAAATAGCTCCTGCGACCAGCGTTCCGGTAGTTCGCGATAAGTGATACCTTCGACAAGGACGAGGCGTTTGCCCGCGTTGATGATCGTGGCGCAGGCGTCAACGAAGGCAGCAGGATTTGTCGCGGCTTCATCGATACGACCACTGTCGATCAGGATGCGTGCAAGAACGTGACGCGGCAAGTCGGTGCGATTCTGTAACTCGCCGAGCAGGTCCGGCACGGCAAGCTTAGCGGCGGCGAGCCGACGCGGAACCGACGTTGCCCTGCGATCGGCCGACACGCCTTCGCGTCCGACGAGCAATTCGGCGGTTTCAAAGGTCACACGCGCCTCGCCAGGTGCGGGCATGTCCGCCAGCGCGCGCGAGCAAACCTTGACCAAATCGGCGTCGTCGAATTTCAAGCGATAGGTCGTTTTGATGTTGATCCGGTTCCACAGCGCTTGAAAGTCGTGGCCGTTCAGCACGTCCAGATTGAGTTTTACGCTACCCGTCTTGTTCGCGTCTGACACCTTCAGCTTGCGTGCGAGGCGCGTCAGTCGCTCGCGGATGAGCTTTGCGGCGGCATCGGCGAGCGCCGGCGGAAGCGGCACGGTGCCATCCTTGAGCGCAACGCGAAGGGCGTCGGTGACGAGGCCACGACTATCGACCATGTCGGCTACACGAAGCGCGGCGTAGATTGTGCGGCTCTCGTTGACGGAGACCGGTTTTGGTCCCTCGGGTGTCGGGTAAATCAGCCCGGCGAACATGTCCTGTTCGACGAAACCGAGCCGGACACCCAGGTCCTTCTCCATTTCAGCCTGCAGGCCGTCGGCATAGGCGGCGAAAGTCTCGTCACTGATGACGGTCAGCACATTCAGGCCCTCATCGCGGCGGCGTTGGCCGCTCTTGTCCACGCACAGCCGCAGGCCGCGCCCAAGCGACTGCCGCCGTTGACGCTCGCCGCCCATCGCGCGCAGCACACACACTTGGAAAACGTTCGGATTATCCCATCCTTCGCGCAGGGCCGAATGCGAGAACAGGAAACGCAACGGCGTGGCTTCGTCGAGCAGCCGTTCTTTATCCTTCATAATTAGGTCGAAGGTGCGCGCCGCGTCGTCGCGGCTGGACGCGTTCGACAGCTCGCCTGCTGCGTTCAGCGTCGGCTCGGTAAATTTGCCGCGCTTGTCTGCCGAGAAATAGCCGCCGTGCGCTGTCGCGGGGTCGAGCGGTGTCCCCGCGAACAGCGTTGCGTATTCCGGCTTGCTCGCCGCCTTCAGATATTCTTCCTCAAACATCGTTGCGAACGGGCCGGGTGAAGCATTTCCGGCTTCGTCGTAGAGTCGGTAATCGGCGACACGGTTTAGAAAGAATAGGCTGAGCACCTTGATGCCCTGCGGGCGCAGCTTGCGCTCCTTGTCGAGGTGATGCTTGATCGTCCGTGCCAGCATAGCGCGCGCCATCGCTTGTGGATCGACATCGCCGTGGCTCTCGTCTGCCCCCAGTATTTTCACATCGCCGGGCATCATAAGCTGGACGGATTCGACGCCGCCTACCTTCGATATCTCGCCGATCCACATGCCGTCATAGACGGTGCGGCCATGCGATAGGTCGGTCAGCCGGTCGTCCTCGTTCGCCCATATTTCGTCGCGGCGCACGCTGCCCGCGCCCTGCAACGCAATCTCGAGCCGCGCTCGCGGCAAATGTCCGGGCCGGGCTTCGACGCGGATGAGCTTCACATAGGGCGCGCTATCGGCGTCCTGAACCTTCGCGCCATCCACCTCGATCGACTTTACCAGCCCCCGGTCGTGGGCGTCGAACGCGTCTAGCCGATAGACCTGATGGTGCTTGTCCACATGCGTCGCCGAATAGCGCAGCGTCGCGAGTGGCTTCATGGCGTCGAGCGCTCTCTTGCCT